>JAHJAA010000045.1 GCA_018814305.1 Pseudomonadota bacterium | reverse complement strand
GTGTTATGAAAATATAGGTCTTTTGTCGGGCTGAAGCCGTCAAAGCCTCTTGCGCCGGTATTACATCTGAGCAGATAGAGGCGGAGCAGTCAATTGATCTAAGTTTTCCACTGTTGACCGCCTATATCGGGAGCGGCTGACTGTCTTTAAACTTTTTGTCTCGTAGTAGTTGTTTTTGTTGGGCTTGTTATCTCCATGATTTTATTCGGTAATAGTCGATTTTTCAAGATGGAGGTTGATTTTTTTTGGTTTTTTTCCATTCGTTCACCTCTTTTTATGCTATAATTGGTTCACGCGATAAACAGATTTAATATATGGCATACCAGAGGATGAAAAGTGTTTAAATCAGGAGATATGGCAGTATATCCCGCCCATGGGGTCGGCAAAATCGAAGCGATTGAACAAAAAAAAATTGGTGGAGACGAGCAAGCTTTTTACGTTATGAAGATTGTTGATAGTGGTATGGTCGTTATGATTCCCACCAAGGGGAAGAGTACAGGTCTTAGAAACATTATTCCCCCGGAAGAGGTTGAAAAAGTCTACGATATCTTAAGGGAAAAGGATGTTGTCATCACAACTCAGCCTTGGAACCAGCGGTATCGTGATTATATGCAGAAAATAAAGACTGGCTCCGTGTATGAAATTGCCTCTGTCCTTCGTGATTTAAATATCTTAAGCTCTGACAAGGCGCTTTCTTTTGGTGAGAGAAAGATGATGGATACCGCCAGGACCCTTTTGGTTAAAGAAATTTCCATTGCCAATAAAACCAAAGAGGATCAGGTCGAAATGGATCTTGATAATATCTTTCCGTCATAAAAACACCAAACGTTCTGAACAAAACCGTCCATTTCCTCTTTGGGGCCCCCCTTCAGGCCAAGGATGAAATTGATTTTGATTGAAACCTGCCGTATTACTACGGCAGGTTTTTTTTTCTTTGTTCCCGTTGATCTTTGAATGGAATTCCGGAATGCCCTCAATCGATGGAAATTCAGTTGCTCAGAGAGATAATGACCAATTATTCCGGTTCGTTGTTTCCCTTAAATCCTCTGGACAGCGTCTTGATCAGTTCTTGGTCCATGGTCCCACCGAACATGGTTGTAGCCGGACCCGAATCCATGAGCTGGTACGGAGTGGACTGATTTTAGTGAATGGACGATCAGTGAAGTCGTCCTACCGTATTTGCTCCGATGATCATATCGAGTTGCGAGTTCCCATGGCCAAAACCCTCGACCTCATTCCTGAAAAAGTTGATTTTGAAATTCTTTTTGAGGACGATGACCTCTTGGTAATATCCAAACCTCCTGGGCTGGTGGTTCATCCGGCTTGCGGTCATCAGGAGGGGACTCTGGTGCACGGGCTCCTTTTTCATTGTGACGACCTTTCCGGGATCAACGGTTTGGAACGTCCTGGTATTGTTCATCGTCTCGATAAAGATACTTCCGGGGTCATGGTGGTAGCGAAGAACGATTTTGCGCATCAGAGCTTAACTGCCCAATTCAAGGATCGCACAATTGTGAAAAAATATCGCGCCGTTATTGAAGGGTGCCCTGAGCGGAAGACAGGGGAGATTCTTTTGGCTATTGGCCGTCATCCGACCCATCGGCGTAAGATGGCGGTCTGCGATGGTGGTCGTGCGGCGTACACCGCCTGGACGGTTCTTGAAGCCTTTGCCTCTGGATTTAGTTATCTAGACATTGGGATTGGAACCGGCCGGACTCACCAGATCCGAGTTCATTTGGCCTCAATTGGATATCCGGTTGCAGGTGATGAACTCTATGGCAAGCGAAAAGGGGATCGTTATGGTGCTTTGGGAATTGTCAGGCAATGTCTCCATTCCAGTTCCTTGGCGTTCGATCATCCCCGAAGTCTCAAACGGCTTGAATTTACCGCTTCACTTTGGCCCGATATAGCCAATATTTTGGCAATACTTCGGGGAGAAACTTTAGTCGAACTTTCGGTCAAATGATGAAGACCATGCAGCGAATCGGTTTAACCGGTGGTATTGCCTCCGGTAAAAGCACTATTGCCGAACATTTCAGAGCCGCAGGTGTGCCGGTGATCGATGCCGATCAAATTGCCCGGCAACTACTGGAACCGGATCAGGACGGTTGGCGTGCACTTGCGAATGCATTCGGCGCCCGGTTTTTTAATTCTGATGGTTCAGTGAACCGTTCCCGATTACGTAAGGCCATCTTCCATGACGACGGAATTAGGGCAACGGTTAATCGACTTATTCACCCTCTGGTCCGGAGAATGATCCATCAGCAGATCGACCTTTTGTCTGATTCAGCCTCTGGATTGGTGGTTGTTGAGGTTCCTCTATTGTATGAAGCAAGGTGGCAGGGAGATTTTTCCAAGGTTGTTGTGGTTTTCGTTGAAAAGGAAGTCCAGATCATGAGGCTTGTCAAGCGAGATGGTATTTCGGTGAATGAGGCTGAAAAGGTCTTGGCGGCCCAGTTTGATTTGAAGGATAAGGTGGCTCAGGCCGATTATGTTATTGATAACAGCGGCCTCTGGGAGGAAACACTCCTCCAGGTCGAACGGTTGATCAACCAATTCTCAGTTTGACTTTTCTTTCAAGCGTCATCATGCCTTCTAATCTCTTTTCAAATCCAGGGGTTTTTCTCGGGTTTTGTTAAATGTGCGTCAGTTCAGTTGTTATCCGAATTCAAAATGGAGAGTCATCTCTTCATCAGAGCCGCCACCCCCAATACGTCAAAAAGGTTGGGAAGTCCCAGATATCACTATTTTGTCTGGCCCAGAATTTCAGGCTGGTATACATGTGTGTCCCGGTATTTTGGTAAGGTCCCAGCGCTTTGTCTTCGCCTATGAGGGGATCGAGCGCCCACCAACCCATCAACAACATTTCAAAAGGCTTGTGACTTCCTTTGACATACCCCTTCCTGAAACCACTCGTTTCGAAAAATGATATTTTTTGATCCTGCAGAGGAATGCTGTTCAGAGAGTCCATTGGTTCAAGCATAACCGATTGTTGGAATCCTTGAGGTGTTTCATTTGCTTGAATTAACCTGATATCGGTTACCCGGTGGGTCGCAGCCCGTAAATCAACCAATACCTTTAAATCCTCCCTTAATCCATAATCAAGAACGCCGGGAAGGGATTCTCCGTAAACGTTCTGAAGTGTTGGGTTCCAATTATTCGGAAGGGCATCAGCCGGCAAATAGGAGGTCGGGACGATTGCAAGGTAACATCCACAGGTATGCAGGGTTGTCACCAGAACCGGCTGATTTTGATCATTGAGCGTAAGATAAATCAGCAGACCGACGTTTGCGCCACTGGTCAAGTGATAGAAGGGGACTTCGGAAAAATGTACCCGGTAGATGAGATTGGTGTAGGAGGCGCCACGCGCTGAAATAAAGTCCTGTTTTTGAACATAATAGACCGGAAACCTCGGGTCTATAACCAGTTTGAAATCATCTTGGTCATTATTGATAATGGCTGAGACCTTGCCGATCCGGTTATAGGCTGCCTCGGTTCCAATGGCTCGAACCAGTGGAGCGAAACGGGAATAGAGAGAGTCATCATTCTTGGGCGCGCCATAGATAGTCATTTCTTGATTCCCGCTGGTTTGGCTCCCTATTCCGGCACAACCGGAGAGGGTCAGCAGCAGGCAAAGCAGGAGTTGAAAGGTATTTGATTTGAACAGCATATATTGTCTCTTATGGATCATTTTATCCATTGAGTAGTTCTTTCATGGTCTTGGCGAGAGCGATATCGTCAATTGGTTTTAAAAAGAAGGCCTTGATCCCGATTTCCTTGGCTTTTTGTTCATCAATTGACTCACTGTAGCCGGTACACATGATGCACGGGATTTCCGGCCTGATTTCAAGAATCTGTCGGACCAAGTCGGCCCCGGTTAATTCGGGCATGGTCATGTCGGTAATAATCATATCGAAGTCAGTGGGTGCATTGCGGAAGGCCTCCAGGGCGATCTTGCTTGAAGTGAAGGTGGTGATTGTATAGCCGTATCGACTGAGGATCTTTTTGCTCATTTCAGTCAACTGTTCTTCATCATCAACGAACATAATTCTACCGTGGCCTTGCAGGTATTTATTGATGAGGGTGGTCGCTTGGGGAGGGGGCTCCGAGGATGATTCGGCAGGTAAATAAATGTCAAAGGTGCTGCCCTGCCCCGGGGAACTTGTGAGCATGATAAAGCCCTCATGATTCTGGACAATCCCCTGAACAATGGCCAGACCTAGACCGGTTCCTTTGCCTTTATCCTTGGTGGTGAAGTAGGGATCGAAAATTCTCTCCTGAATTTTTTTATCCATGCCATGGCCGGTATCAGAGACCGTGAGCATGATATATGGCCCCGGGGGCATTTTTTTGATCGGTGGAGTTTTTTTGGCTGATATTACGATCTGGTGCATGGCCACGGTCAGGGTCCCCCCTTTATCTTCCATGGCGTGAAAACCATTGGTACAGAGATTGATGATCAACTGATAAATCTGGGTTGGATCGGCCAGAGTCCAACCGCAGTTGCCATCGATATCCTGTTTGATCTCGATGGTTGTAGGGATTGAGCCCCGCAGGAACTTGAGGGCTTCTTTGACAATGAGATGGATTTGAACAATGGCCCGCTGATGTTCGGTTTTACGGCTGAAAGAGAGGATCTGTTTGACCATCTCCTTGGCCCGCCATCCTGCCGTTAAAACCTTGTCAATATTGGCTGCGACGGAACTATCGGGGGGGACTTCGGCCTTGATTAGCCCTGAGAAGCCGAGAATGGCCGCCAGGATATTATTGAAGTCATGGGCAACCCCGCCGGCCAGGGTCCCGATGGCATCCATTTTCTGGGATTGCCGGATTCGAGCTTCCATGTGTTTCTGTTCGGTAATATCCTTGGCCACATGGACTATTCCCTTTAAGCCCCCGGTGTTGTCCAGAATTGGCGAGGTTGTCACTAGAAATATTTTGTCCAGATGATCATTGGTGAGTTCATTGGAATGCACTTTGTGGTCATTAAGGGTCTCCAGCGCAGGACAAATTTGACAGGCGGTATCTTTCCCATAAAATATTTCATGGCAGGAGCGTCCGATAATTTTTCTGGGTTCGCTATTGTCAAGTCTTGCCGTGGCCCAGTTGGCTCTGATGACCTTCAGATTTTTATCCAGAATAGTGATGGCATCCGAGATCGAATCAAAAGTCCTCTCCCACTCATCTTTGCTCTTCTGGAGTTGCTGTTCCATTCGTCTTCGATCGGTGATGTCATGGATGATCGAGTACAGCATGGTCTCCCGGTGAAAGGATATGGGGCTGGTGAAGCATTCAACATATCGCAGTTCCCCATTGGCCATCTTGTGAGTGAGAGAACTGTAATGTTTGCCGTGGTTGATAATCTCCGGGATAGAATCACTTTGTGGCCCCAGACTCCCTACCGTTAATTCACGAAGATTCAGCCGAGTCAATTTGTCGTTGGAGTACCCATAAAATGAACAGGCGGCTGGATTGGCATCACGGATGTCACCGGATTCAGGATCAATCAACAGCATGATTGATTTATTGTCTTCGAACATGCTGCTGTATCGGCTTTCACTTTCCCTCAGGGCCTGTTCAGCCAACCGATGGCTGGTGATGTCGGTACCGATGCAAAGTGACCCGTTGGGGGTCCCATCGCTGTTCAACAGGACTTTGTTGGTCCAGTTAACCCAGACCAGATCACCGTTTTTAAGGGTGCATTCACAGACCGTCGAGAGGATGTCTTCACCGCTCCGATCTATGGTAAAGAAGTGGTCACGAAGATTGCGTCCGGTAGATTCGATCTCGGGCATTAGGGTTTCTACCATGTTTCGGCCCAACACTTCCTGCTCTTTATAGCCGAAGTACTCCTGGGTAAATTCATTAAAAAAAGTGATGTTCCCGTCGCTATCTCTTTTGATCATGATGCATTTTGCGTTCTCAACAAGTTCACGATAGCGGGTCTCAGAGATGGCCAGTTCTTTTTCTTTTTCTTTGAAATGGTTGCGGATTAATTTTTCCGCTCTGATAAAAAAGAAAACCATGAGGCCGATCATCAGGATAACCACGGGCAGTATGGTTAAGAGAAAGCGATAAAGAATGCTCCATAGTTCATGCTGCTGTTGTGAAATGTCGTAATAGATCTCAAAGGCACCGACAAAATTATTATTTGCCAGGAGAGGCACGTAGGTCTCAACCACATTTCTCGAACTTATCAGGCCATCCATCGTGGTCGAGTTTTTTACAACCACCCTGGTTGTAATCTGGCCTTGGGCAATCACATTTTGAAAATATTCATTGGTGTTTCGGGTCCCCAGTTCTCTGTTATCCGAACTGAAAATAATCAGGCCGGAGGCGTCAAAGATACTGACCTTCGGGATGTTGAAATCACGGAGTGCTTTTTGAATGAGGGTATCAAAATTTTTAGGGAGATCTTCCCGGCGGAGGAGAGGTCCTGATTGATTAATCTCAGGAACCAGGTGACGGGCAATTTGGATCGCTTGGTTTTCAGCTTCCTGAACAATAAAAAAACGATAGGCAGGATGGAGGGTGCCGATCATCAGACCCGCGAGAGCAAGGATTGTGATTACCGCAAGGAACAGTATGAATTTTAGGAGCCGACTATCCAAAATTTACCCCGGAAGGAAAATGTCCTGGAAAATGAAGATCATTAACAAATCATAGTCTGCGGTCTCGGCTAAAGTCAAAAAAAGAATGCTGATGGTCGGGGGGAGGGCGGTGGAAAACCGGAAGGTAATGAGGACAAAGCGGATAAGGGATGTGCCAACCCGTTGAATCAGGATTGGCACATCCCCAGCCAGAATTGGTTTTTAGCCCAGTTCGGCAAGCCGCTTCATGCTTTCTTTGATCTTGTCGAGGGTGACTTGCAGTCCCCCCTGTTTTTCCCGCTCTTTGTCAATGATCTCAGGCGGGGCGTTATCAAGGAATTTACGGTTGTTCAGTTTTGCTTCGGTTCGTTCCAGATCCTTGAGGATTTTGGCGCCGTCCCGCTCAAGTCTGGCAGTTTCCTTGGCCACGTCCACCAGGCCCTTCATGGGAACATAAATCTCGATATTCTGAAAAATGCTGGCTGCCGACCCCTGGGGGCGGGTTCCATTTTCGTGGATGTAGATTTTTCCGGCCCTGGTCAATCCGGTGAGGGTTTGTTGTTCTTCCTCAAGGATGGTCATGGTCGCCAGATCATGACAGATCAGGATTATTTCAATTTCCGCCGAGGGATGTACCATCATTTCACTGCGGATGTTACGAACTCCGCCGATTACCCCCATCAGCAGTTCCGTTTTTCGCTCAATTTCCGGATCATCCCAGGACGGGGTGTTTTCTGGGAAGGGTTCAAGCATCAGACATTGCCGTTCACCCGGGAGGACACTCCAGATCTCTTCCGTCACAAAGGGGGTGAAGGGATGGATCAGTTTCAGCACCGTTTCGAGGACCACGGCCAGCACCATCCTGCTCTGCTCCTTGGCCAAAACTTCGGAACCATAGAGATCTGGTTTAATCCATTCCAGATACCAGTCACAGAATTCGTGCCAGATGAATTGGTACAAGGTAGAGGCGGCATCATTGAACCGGTACTCATCGAGGGCCTTTCTTAACTCGATTACCGCCCGGTTGGCTCGGCTGAGAATCCAGCGGTTGGCCAGACCGAGCTCGGCGGGCTGGATTGTTTCGGCCTTTATCTCTTCAACATCGGTAAGGTGCATCATGGCAAAGCGGGCCGCATTCCACAGCTTATTGATGAAATGACGGTATCCCTCAATCCGGTCTTCGTCGAGCCGGATTTCCCGGCCCTGGGCGGCAAAGGCAGCGAGGGTGAAGCGCATGGCATCGGTTCCGTAGGTGGCCATAACCTCCAGGGGATCAATGACGTTGCCCGTCGATTTTGACATCTTCTTGCCGTGTTTATCCCGGACTAGGGCGTGGAGATAGACGTCCCGAAAGGGGACTTCGTCCATGCAATGGAGGCCCATCATCATCATGCGGGCGACCCAGAAGAAAAGGATGTCAAAGCTTGTGATCAACACCGAGGTGGGGTAGAAAGTGGCTAATTCCAGGGTCTTCTCCGGCCAGCCCAGTGTGGAAAAAGGCCAGAGGGCCGATGAGAACCAGGTATCCAGAACATCGGTTTCCTGGGTCAACTCGCCTGATTTGCATTTTGGGCAGACGGCTGGTTCATCGGTGGAGACAATCAGTTCTCCACAACCGCTGCAGGTCCAGGCCGGTATCCGATGTCCCCACCAGATCTGACGCGAGATACACCAGTCACGGATATTGTCCATCCAATGATAATAAGTGTTGTACCAGGTTTTGGGATGAAGGACGACTCGACCTTCACGGACGGCCTCAGTGGCACGATCGGCCAAGGGACGAACCGAGACGAACCACTGTTTCGAAGTGGTGGGTTCGACCACGGTATGGCAGCGGTAACAGTGACCGACCCCATGTTGATATGGTTCGATCTTGTCCAGAAAGCCCTGGGTTTCGAGGTCTTCGACAATCTTTTTACGACAGACGAATCGATCAAGGCCGGCATAACTGCCAGCTGCCTCGTTCATGATCCCGTTTTGGTCCATGACCTTAAGCCGTGGCAGATCATGGCGCAGGCCGATTTCATAATCATCGCGGTCATGGGCGGGAGTAACTTTCAGGGCTCCGGTGCCAAATTCTCGTTGGACATGGGTATCGTAGACCAGGGGGATTTCCCGATCGGTCAGGGGTAGGCGGACCGATCGATCCTTCATGCCATGGAATCGTTCATCTTCAGGATGAACCGCTACCCCGGTATCGCCCAGCATGGTTTCCGGGCGGGTGGTGGCCACCACCAGGTGTCCGTTGCCATCGGCAAATGGATAGCGGAGATGGTAGAGCTTACCATCGGTCGTTTCATGCTCGACCTCATCGTCGGCCAGGGCGGTATGACACCGGGGGCACCAGTTGACGATATAGTCACCCTTATAGATCAGTCCTTCGTGGAAGAGTTTAACAAAGACCTCGCGCACCGCCTGTGAGAGTCCTTCATCCATGGTGAAGCGTTCCCGTTGCCAGTCGCACGAACAGCCCAATCTTTTCAGTTGGTTGATAATGGTACCGCCCTTATCCTGCCGCCAGGCCCAGACCCGATCAATGAAGGCGTCACGACCAATATCATGGCGGGATTTTCCCTCGGTGGCCAGCTGTCGCTCAACCACGTTCTGGGTGGCAATGCCGGCGTGGTCGGTCCCGGGGATCCAGACGGTGTTTTCACCGAGCATTCGGTGGTAACGCACCAGGACGTCTTGCAGGGTATTGTTTAAGGCGTGGCCCACATGAAGTACCCCGGTGACATTGGGAGGCGGGATCACGATGGCAAAGGATTTTTTGCCGGGAACCATGGTCGCGGCAAAGGTATTCTGGTCCTGCCAGATGGAGGACCATTTTTGTTCTACCTCGTTGAATTCGTAGGCCTTGGCCAATTCCGTCCGGGACGGCCGATCGGAGGGTGAATCAGTCATTTTATTTAACACTCCATGGTTTTGGTAAGAATATGTTGGTGTAGAGGTCCAAGGCATAGTGGTCGGTCATTCCGGCAACGAAATCACAGACCCTGCGATGTCTTGGGGTGTCATTGTCGGGATCGTCCCCGGGATTAAAGAAGTCGTCATGTTCCAGAAAGTGATAGTAGAGTTCACGGAGGATCTTCTGGGCTTTAATGAAATCGTTATGTACCCGGTTTGCCTCGTAAACCTTTTCATAGAGAAAGGCCCGGAGGTCGGTTATGGCGGTGAGAACCGGACGGCTCATGGCCAGTCGTTCACCGTTGGTTTTGGCGGTGTTGATGATGAGATCACGGACCATGGTCCCGATTCTTTCCGAATGGCGGCGTCCCAGGCAATTGGTGATGTCGGTGGGGATACTGGTGTCATCGAGGATTTCTGCCCGGATGGCATCATCTAAATCGTGATTCACGTAAGCAATGATGTCGGACAGGCGGACCAGTTGGCCCTCAAGAGTTGAAGGAACCTGGTGGAGATCATCGGGGAGGATCGCCTTGCGTCCCTTGGAGTGTTTGACAATGCCTTCGCGGACCTCTTGGGTTAGATTCAGGCCGCGGCCTTTTTTTTCCAAGACATCCACCACCCTCAGGCTTTGGAGGTAGTGTTTAAAGCCTCCGGGGTGGAGTTCGTTTAAGACTGATTCGCCGGCATGGCCGAAGGGGGTGTGCCCGAGATCATGGGCCAGGGCGATGGCCTCGGCCAGATTTTCATTGAGTCTCAGAGCTGCGGATACGGTCCTGGCAATCTGGGCCACCTCCAGAACATGGGTGAGGCGGGTCCGGTAATGGTCGCCGGTGGGGGCTAGAAAGACCTGGGTTTTATGCTTGAGTCTCCGAAATGTTTTGGAGTGGATAATCCGGTCGCGATCTCGCTGATAGGCCATGCGGATGTCGCATTCGGGCTCTTCCCGGAGACGGCCGCGGCTGTTGCGACTCAAGGAGGCATGGGGGGAAAGAAACTGCGCTTCGCGTTCTTCCATCTCATGGCGGATGCAGGTGGTCATAGGGTTGTTCCTGATTGTATCTAAAAGTCGATCTGAGTCGGAATTTGCACGAATGCAAAGGGCAAGACCTTCTTTGCTGGCAACACTCTATCGATAAACGGAAAATCGGTCAAGAAGCGGAATCTTCCAGTTCTTTTTCCCGCAGTTCAATTTCACTCTGGGCCTCTTCCCATTGGCTGTAAGCCTTCTCGAGATGGCGGGTTACCGTGCTGTATTCACGACTCTTTTCACCAAAGGCTTCCTGGTCTTGGTAGAGATTCGGATCAGCCAGGATTGATTCCAGGGTTTCCTTGGTTCGTTCCAGTGCTTCGACCTTTTTTTCCGCCTCGGTCACCTTCTTTTGCAACGAGCCCAGAAGTTTGTTCCGTTCCTTTCTCTGGTGGGCCTGAACCTGGCGGGCTTCCTTACCCCGCGTCTTGACAGGTGTTTCCGGCGTAGCTTCCAGGGGAGTTGTTATGATGGTGGCCGCTGTTGGTTTTTGTCGGGTCGCTTGAATCTTTTCCAGGTAATAGGTGATGTTGCCGTCATATATCGTTGCCCTGCCGGACTTGATCTCCAAAACCTTATTAATGAAACTGTCGGCAAAATAGCGGTTATGGGAAACCACAATGATTGAGCCATCATACTGGGCCATGGCCTCCTGAAGGATCTCCTGGGAGCCCATGTCCAGGTGGTTGGTCGGTTCATCCATGATCAGCAGATTGGCGGGGGTGGCTATCATTCTAGCCAGGGCCAGGCGGCTCTTTTCACCACCGGAGAGGACACTGACTTTTTTATCAACATCATCACCCCGGAACAGAAAGGCGCCGAGCAATGAACGGAGTTGGGTAACAGTTTTGCCTGAGTCGATGGACATCATGACCTCCATGACCGTCATGGCAAGAGGCAGCTCCTGGGCTTGGTGCTGGCCGAAATAGGAAAGGATGACATTGTGCCCGGAGCGGATCTGGCCCAGGTCGGGTTTTATGAGACCGGCCAGCATCTTTACCAGGGTCGATTTTCCAGCCCCGTTGACCCCGACAATCCCCATCTTGTCTCCCCGTTGGAGGTCAAATGAAAGATCGTCAAAAACCGTTTTGTTTTCGAAGGACTTGGTCAGATTTTCCCCGGCGATGGCCAACCGCCCGCTCGGGGCGGCTGGAGGGAATCGGAAGGCGAGGGACAGGTCGCTCTCGTCAAGCTCAATGAGATCCAATTTGGCCAGTTGCTTGATCCGGCTTTGAACCTGGCTGGCCTTGGTGGATTTGGCCCGAAATTTCTCCACGAAACGTTTGGTCTGCTGAATCAAGGCCTGCTGGTTTCCATAGGCGGCCCGTTGTACCTCCATGCGAACCTCCTTCTCCGCCAGATATTTGGTGTAATTCCCCTTATAAATTGTAAGACGACCGAGACTCAGTTCCCAGGTCGAGGTGGAGATGGCATCGAGAAAGCTCCGGTCGTGGGAGATGAGAATGAGGCCACCGCCATAACCCTTAAGAAAATCCTCAAGCCAGGTCAAAGACTCGATGTCAAGGTGGTTGGTCGGTTCGTCGAGCAGGAGGAAGGCGGGACTCACCAGGAGGAGTTTGGCCAGCATCAAGCGCATTATCCAACCACCACTGAATTGGTGGCAATCCCGCTTGAAATCCTCGGTTGAAAAACCAAGGCCGTGGAGAACTTTTTCGATTCGGGCCTGCATGCTGAAGATATCCGCTCGGTCCAATTGGTGCTGGAGCTCTCCCTGTTGTTCAAGGAGATCGGCGATTTCCGGAGATGAGGGGTCGCAGGCGGAAAGGGTACGGTTAAGTTCGTTCAGCTCTTTTTCAATTTCGAGCAAATCCGCAAAGGCCGATTCTGCCTCCTGGTAGATGCTCTGGCCCGGTGGCATGTCGGCAATCTCCTGGGGGAGATAGCCGATGGTAGTATGGCGGGATTTGGTTATAACCCCAAAGTCAGTCTCGACTATCCCGACCATCATTTTGAGCAGGGTTGTCTTGCCGGTGCCGTTGACCCCGATCAATCCAATCCGGTCCTGGCTGTTGATGCGACCGGAGACGTCCTTAAACAGGTCTTTCTTGCCGTATTGGAGGGTCAGTTTGTTTATGTTGATCATGGAAGCCGGTGATTTGTAGAGGTCGTTGGTGATTCCCTTGAAGATGCGGGGTAACTCCAATTATCGCTATTGTTTGTCTGGGCGGGATGCCGGTCGGAATTGAGCGGCTACACTATTATTGCAGGCCCTTTCATAATTGGAAAATAGTTTGAAAGGCTCTAGCCGATTTTATAGTATGAACCAGTATTCATTTTTTGTAATTATCCAGCATAATGCCGGTAACAAGCAAACCCGCCGGGATGGAACTATTCAGACGCGCGTCAGATGTGTCCGATTCGGTCTTTCAGCTATACATTGGTATGCTGGAAGATCGAATCGGACACAGATGGAGTGCAGCTGGATAGTTCATTTTTTTTGGTTTAAACATCATATCTTAGCATAGATAACTCTGGTAAGCATTGGAAAAGAAGGTGCTGTGGAGGAAAGGATGAGGGAATGAAGGGCGCCTTTCAATCGCCTACTCTTTCGGAGGCGATTTCCTCATGGTCATAAGGCAAGGTTGGAGCAGGTGGAGCAGGGCTGTCATCCTATGAATAATCAAGGGGTTGTCCATGTCTGCCAGTTTGTGAACTGGCACGATAGTTGTGAAAAGCTGTTGGCAGTGGCTGGTTTGGTCGAAGCCATTGGTGATTATACCACGGTTTTGATTAAGCCGAATCTGGTCGAGGCGTTGCCCCCTCCAATCACGACTCCGGTCGGATTGGTTGAAGCGGTCGTGGATTTTCTTCAGGGGCGGTGTCCCGGGCTCAATCTGGTGATTGGAGAGGGTAGTGGCGCCCGGGAGTATGAAACCGGCAGGTGTTTTAGAGAACTGGGGTATGAGGAAATGGCTGGGCGGAAATCCATCACGTTGCTCGATCTCAATACGGCTCCCCTGCGGTATCGGAAGCTGGATCAATGCCAGCGGTGGCCGGAGATGTACCTGCCGGAGATCGTCTATGATGCTTTTCTTTTGTCGATTCCGGTCTTGAAGGCCCATAGTCTGGCTAACGTGACTCTGACCATGAAAAATATGATGGGCTGTGCTCCTCCCGCCCATTATCAGAAGGGAGGACATTGGAAAAAGGCCTTGTTTCACGATCATATCCAGGAAGCTGTGCTCGATCTCAACCGCTATCGGACTCCTGATTTTACCATTCTTGATGCCACGGTGGGCATGCAGGAAGCCCATCTCTGGGGGCCGACCTGTGAGCCGCCCCATCGGAAACTGGCTGCCTCAACCGATCCGGTGGCTATTGATGTCTATGGGGCCGGACTCCTCAAAAGGGACTGGCAAAGGATCGATTATCTCTCCGGCGCCCATGGGGAATTGGGGCGGGGAACCCCATTGGAGATTGTTGAAGTACTTTGATGTTTCAGATGTTTGCCGGTTTTTTGGCGAGGCCCAGTTCCTGGGCAACTTGGGTGGCAATCTCCTCGATGGATTTTCCAGCCGTGGAAACCTGGGGAATATGGTGCTGCCGGAAGATCTGATCCGCCTGGTCGAGTTCGGTGGTACAGGTGGCCATTTTTGCATACCGGCTGTCCGGGTACCGTTTTTCCCGCATTCCCCGTAAGATCTCCGGACTGGTGGTGAGGCCGATGGCCCGGCGACGGTTGCGGACCACCGAATCGGGCAACCGGAAATTGCTGAGGTATTCTGAGGTCAGTGGGAAATTTGCCGACTTCAGGCCCATCTGGGTGGCCAGATAGACACTGACCGGGGTCTTGCCGGCCCGTGACACCCCGAGCAGGATCACATCCGCATCGTCAAACTCATCAGACCGGACCCCATCGTCATGGTCCAGGCAGTAATGAATAGCCTCAACCCGCCGGTTCATGGTGACGTCATCGGTATGGCGGGAAAATCCCGGAACTCTTAGGGCCTTGGCTTCAAGGCAGGTCTCCAGGGGCTCAAGGAGAAAATCGAAGACATCAAAGAATTCTATTTCAGGGGTCCGAAAGACGTTACGGACATCCTGATTCATGATGGTACTGAAGATGATTGGGCGCCGGCCAAGCGATTTGTCGTGGATATATTGCAGGGTTTTCTCTGCATCTTTCACGGTCTTGACGTAGGGAAATTTTTCCTCATGAAAGCTGATTTCCGGGAACTGGCAGATCAGGGACTGACCCAGGTTGGTAATCAGAATGCCGGTCGAATCTGAGATATAATAAATGTCTTTAGATTTCCACATGAAGGTGTCTCCAGTTATATTGTGGTCTGTCGGAGTGTGACATTGTCGTATTCATTTGACTTGTCTTGGCCGGCTGCTGTTATAATTAAAATTGACCTTCGGCGAAATAACAACTGAAAAGGAGTTGGCCATGATCCGACGCTTGTTTTTTATTTGTATGCTGCTTGTTTTTTTACCAACCGGTGCATTTGCGGGGCATCTATTGGAAATCCCAGGGACCGGGGACTCTCAGGAACTGATGCGGCTATTGGCCGATGATTTCGCCAAACTCCAACCTGGATTTAAGGTGGTGATCCCTGACAGTATCGGCTCCGGTGGCGGGATCAAAAACGTAGCTGCCGGGTTGAGTGAACTGGGTCGAGTGGCCCGCCCCTTGAAAGAAAAAGAAAAACGGTACGGCTTGAGTTACCGCGAGTTTGCCCGTTCACCGGTGGTTTTTATTGTCAATGAGAGTGTTTCGGGGATTGATAATCTGACCAGTGAGCAGGTGGTCGGGATCTATTCCGGGAGGATAACCGATTGGGGACAATTGGGTGCCTCTCCCGGCAAAATCTATGTAGTGGATCGTGAAAACGGAGATTCCTCTCGAGCGGCCTTGGAGCAGGATATTCCGGGTTTCAGCACAATTAAAAAAACTGTGGGTAAAACGATCTATACCACTCCTGAGTTGGTTCAGTCCATTGCCTTGAATGAAAATACCGTGGGGTATACGGCCCTTTCCATGGCCGCCTCCGATATGGTCAGGGTTTTGAAAATCAACGGAGCCGATGGTGTCGGACTTACGGCTGATGAAGGGTACCCGTTGATGGTGCCGTTTGCTCTGGTCTGGAAAGGGGAATTGAGTGAAGAGGCCGGGAAATTTATGGAGTATCTCTTTTCGGAGCAGGCCGGGAAATTGATCCGTCGGTTCGGGGCTCTTCTGGTCCATTGACCAGCTAATGACCGACATTTATTAGAATTGATACATTTGATTTCACCGTTTTGGGCAGAGGATGATGGCTGCTCTATTGTTAATGTAACCAATTATTAATGTTAAAACGCCATATCCTCCAATCAGGGCGTTCGGGGTAGAACCATAGTGTTCCTTTCAATCAGAACCAAACTCCTCCTCTCCCATTTCATGATCTTCTGCGCTGTCCTTGTGGTTGGGCTGGTTTCCGTCTTTATGATCAGGAACTCTCGACAAGCATTGGAAGAAGGTCGGGTCCAGTTTGTTGCCGATCATCTCAGCGATATGACCGCCAACAAACTGGATATGATCCATAATGAAATGACCAGAATGGCAGAAAACCCTGTGGTGTTGCAGTATGCGACCAAGTTCCAGGAACAGGTGCTGGTCCAGTTTTTTGTTGAGCAGAGCAAGATTTTTCCTGATATCCGATTTGTGGCGGCAGACGGGTATGAAGAGGTGCGGGTCAAGGACGGTCATGCCCTTGGAACCGAGACCCGTTATGAAGGCGATGTGATGTTGGCCCGATGCCGAGAACTACCCGGTCGCACCCTAGTTGATCCCATGCTTTATTCAGGTCCTGATGGGTATTCCCTTCGCCTGCTTTTCGGGATCAAGCGTTACTTTGGTGGTCTTTATGTCGGAACGATAGTGGCGTATTATCCCTTGAGTCGTTTGCAAAAAGTTTTGAAAATGCCTGGGGTCGGGGGGGATGATTTAAATCTGATCGTCGACCTTGAAGGACAGGTCCTGGCCAGCAGCAGTGGAAAATTGATCGGGAAACCGGTCTTTGACCCCTTAAAAACGAAATCCTTGCTGGAGGCTGCCAGGAAGAAACGGCACTTGATGATTCGGGATCGCCTGTTTGAGGTGGACTCATTTTGTGTTCTTCAACCCTTGGACATCAACCCATGGACCATCGTCGTGTCCACGCCCTATGCAGGGTTCGTCGCTGAATCCAATCGAATCCGGAACTATTATCTCATTATTCTTGTTGTCATGGGGGTTTTGGGCAGCGTTATGGTCTATACCCTGGCCAATCGGATTATCGGCCCCCTGCTCGAACTCTCCCGGCAGGCGGTCAGGGTGGTCGGGGGGCATGCCCAGCGACTGAATGTGACTTCCGATGACGAGGTCGGTACTCTGGTCAACTCCTTTAACACCATGGTGGCGGATTTGACCCAGACCACCGTATCCAAGGAATATCTGGTCCGGATCATCGATACCATCAATGACCTCCTGGTGGTCATTGACTCCAGGGGAAGGCTGACTCGAGTGAACCGGAAGGTGGCCGTTGATCTCGGGTATTCCTACGAGGAGATGCTTGGCATGCACTTGCGGGATATTATCGTGGGGTATCCTCAAGGTGATCTCCCCTGGTTTTTTGCCATGCCGGAATTGACCGAACAGGCCGGTGGACTGGACAAGGAACTGCGAAAACGAAATGGTGAGACCATTTCGGTACTGCTGACCTCATCGGTCTTGAGGGATCCTGAAAATAACCCCACCGGCGCGGTTCTGGTCGCTCATGATATCTCAGACCGGATTGAAGCCGAGCAGAAATTGGCTCATTTTGCCAAACAGCTCCAGGAGAGTAACCAAGAATTGGAGGAATTTGCCTATATCGCCTCCCATGATCTGAAAGAGCCACTCCGTAAGGTGACCGCATTCGGTGAACGCCTTAAGATGAAGTTTGGCGATCTCTTGGGTGAACAGGGCGTTGACTATCTGGCCCGTATGGAAAGTGCGGCAACCAGGATGCAGCGACTCATCGATGATCTTTTGAATTTTTCCAGGGTCAAAACCAAGGCCAGGCCTTTTGAACCGGTCGATCTAAACAACATCTACACCGAGGTGCTGTCCGATCTTGAAACCAGGATTGAAGAGACCGGGGGGAAGGTAACCTGCCAGGGGTTGCTTGTGATTGATGCCGACCCTATGCAGATGCGGCAGCTTTTTCAGAATCTGATTGGGAATGGCCTGAAATTCAACCGCCCAGGGGTTGCACCCCAACTTGACATCCGTGGAGAAATCCTTGAGAATAACTGGTACCGGCTTACCTTCACCGATAACGGGATCGGCTTTGATGAAAAGTATCAAGAGAAAATTTTCGGGGTGTTCCAGAGACTGCACGGTCGTGAAGAATATGAAGGTACAGGCATAGGGCTCTCCATCTGTCGGAAGATCGCCAAGCGCCATGGTGGAGATATCTCGGCCGCCGGGACACTTGGGGCCGGGGCTGAATTTACCGTGACCCTTCGCCGGGTTCAGTCGAAAGAACCAGAGGGGCATGCGGGGTAAGGTTTTGCCGAGGTTTTCGTGGGTATACTCTAATGGGAAAATAACGCAACCTGTGCTGGGGCCTTGCTTTCATTTGTTTTCGCCGCCAGGATAGGGCATACTTTAATTAAAGTGATAAAAGGAAATTGAGATAACGGTTATGGATGAACATATAAAGACCCTTATAGAGTTGAGGAAGCTTATGGATGATCAGAAAACAAAGTTTACCATCCTCATGGCGGATGATGATGAGGATGATCGCTTGATGACCAAGGAGGCCTTGGAAGAGGCCCGGTTGACCAATCGGATATTTTTTGTTGAAGACGGTGAGGAGCTGATGGATTTCCTTAAGCGAAGGGGAGGATATGCCGATCCTGAAAAATCCCCTCGTCCCGGGCTGATTCTGCTGGATTTGAATATGCCTAAGAAAAGTGGCCGGGAGGCCTTGGAAGAGATCAAAGGAGACCCGGATCTTCGTTCGATTCCCGTGGTGGTCATGACCACTTCCAAGGCCGAGGAAGATATCATTCGTTCCTATGACCTTGGCGTGAATTCATTTGTGACGAAACCTGTTTCCTTTGTGGGATTGGTTGAGGTGATGAAGGCCCTGGCGAAATTCTGGTTTGAGATTGTAACCCTACCACCCAATAAGAATTCTTGAGAGGCACATGAGCGCAAAGCCTGTGTCAATACTCCTGGTGGATGACGATGAGGATGATTTTATCCTGACTCGCGATTTGATTCAGGAGATTCCCGAAGCATCTTTTCAATTGACCTGGAGGGCTGATTTCGATAGCGCCCTGGAGGAGATCAAACAGAACCGCCATGATCTGTATCTGTTTGATTACCGACTGGGCGCCAAAACCGGGTTGGATTTACTCCATGAGGCCTTTGTTGCCGGTTGTGTGGCCCCGATTATTCTGTTGACCGGCCAAGGGGATCGAGAAATCGATCTGAAGGCCATGGAAAAGGGGGCGGCCGACTTTCTGATCAAGGGGCAGATCAATTCCCAAATCCTCGAGCGTTCCATCCGTTATTCCCTGGAACGGTACAAAGCCAAGGAAGAACTCCATAAAATGGCCCAGTATGATGAACTCACTGGGTTACCCAATCGCAATCTGTTTCACGACCGGATCAAGAGCGCAGTAGATCACGCCTCCCGGCAGTCATCCTTGCTGGGCTTGCTTTTTCTTGATCTGGACAAGTTTAAGCCGATCAATGACACCTATGGTCACGGGGCCGGAGATGCGATCCTGAAAGGGGTCAGTGCCAGATTGTCTAAATCCATCAGGGAAAATGATCTGGCCGCCCGTCTGGGTGGGGACGAATTTGTGGTGATTCTCCCTGAAGTTGATTCCAGTAAGAGTGTTATCGCGGTGGCGGGTCGGATCGTCGAGAATATGAAGCCGCCCATCCTTTTTGACGGCATGGAGCTTCGGGTAACAACGAGTGTCGGGGTGGCGATGTACCCGTTTGACGGGGCCGATGTGGAATCATTGGTGAAGAATGCCGATATTGCCATGTATCGCGCCAAAGATGAAGGGGGCAGCCGTTATGTCTTTTTCTCCCAAGATACTGATGTGAGAGAGGGGAACCTCCGGGAAAATATCAGGGGGCTTCACCGAGCCCAGGATCGAGATGAGTTTTTTCTGGAATATCAACCGATTTACATTATTGGTTCCCGTAAACCGGTCGGCCTTGAGGCTCTTTTGCGCTGGAACCGGAAGGATGTTGAGCAGGTGATGTTGCCGGGCAGTTTTCTGCCTGTATTGGAAGAGACCGGTTTAATTATCTCGGTTGGGGAATGGATTATGAGTGAAGCCTGCCGAGAACTTCGGCGGTTGAATATGCTCGGAGTAAAGGATTTAAGAATGGCGGTCAATTTTTCAGCCCGCCAGCTCCGCCAACCCGGAGTGATCGATATGCTGGCCCGCATTTCGGCTGAGCAGGGCATTGAGCCATCAATGATCCAGATCGAGATCACCGAAGATTCGCTGATGCATCACTTCCAGGAGAATATAGAAATTTTTCATCGTTTGCAGGAAATAGGCATGACTCTCTCTCTGGACGATTTTGGGACCGGTCATTCCTCCTTGAGCAGCCTCAAGTATTTTCCCATCAAGCGGTTGAAGATCGATCGGTCTTTTGTGTCCAATATCGGCCTGGAAAAACCCGACGAAGCGATCTGTAAGGCTATTATCTCTTTGGCTCATAATCTTTTGATGCAGGTAACTGCCGAAGGGATTGAGACGGAAAGTCAGTTCCGGTTCCTTGCTGAGGCGGGTTGCGATGAGGGGCAGGGAAGGTTGCTTTCTCCACCGGTCGGGAGTAACTCCCTTGAGAAAATCTTTACTGTGGGCTGACTCTTATTCTTTTTCTATTCGTGCATTGTTACTTAGAAGCATAAAGCCGGTAACGAGCAAACCCGCCGGAATGGATAGTTACCGTGCATGAAACAATTTCTTTGTGCCCCATACGGGGTGTCCCAGGGTTATTTATCGAGAATTTTGCTGACCCGATTCCAGATCAGGTCGGCGATCTGCTCTTTGGGGGCCAGGGGGAGATGTTCTTCCCCGTCATCCCGATCAAGCAGGACTACCCGATTGGTGTCCACGTCAAATCCCGCATCTATGCTCGTAATGTCATTGGCAGCGAGAAGATCCAGATTCTTTTCATGAAGTTTACGTCGTCCTTCGGCCAATAGATCCTCACTTTCTGCCGCAAAACCAATAAGCAGGGGGAATTTCCCCGATTCTTTTTTCTGTTCCCCTAGAATCTTCAGGATATCGCGGGTAGCGGTCAGCTTGAGCTGCCGGTCTGTCTGGCCTTTTTTAATTTTTTGGCCTAGAGATTCGCTCGGTCTGAAATCAGCAACAGCGGCCGCCTTGACGATAACCGATACATTGGTGGAGCGGCTCAGGACCGCCTCGGCCATTTGTTCGGCCGAGATCACGGAGATGAATTCAACCCCAGGCGGAGGCGGCAGGCTGGTGGGACCGCTGACCAAGATAACCTTTGCCCCCCGGCGGAGGGCAGTCCGGGCCAAAGCATAACCCATCTTGCCGCTGGAGCGGTTGCTCAGGTAACGGACCGGATCGATGGGCTCGCGGGTAGGGCCGGCGGTAATCAATACCGTATGGCCGGCAAGGTCTTGACGGCTGAGGGTTTGGAGCACGACTTCACGGACGGTGGACCATTCGGGGAGACGTCCTGGGCCTTCCTCCCGGCAGGCCAGGTCCCCGGAGTCTGGTTCTATCACTTTGTATCCGTAAGAACGAAGTTGTTCCAGGTTGTTCTGGGTGGCAGGATGGGTAAACATTTTGCTGTTCATCGCCGGACAGACAATCACCGGCAGATCGGCGGCCAGGGTCATGGCGGCCAGAAGATCATCGGCCATACCGTGGGCCAGGCGAGCAATTGTCTGGGCCGTGGCCGGGGCGATCAGAATCAGGTCGGCGTTGCGCAACAGGTTGATATGGTGGATTTGTTCTGCGTCAACGGGATCGAACATCGTGTCGTATACGCGTTTGCCGGAAAGGGCGGCCAGAGTGAGGGGGGCGACGAATTGGCTGGCATTTGAAGTCATCACCACCTGGACTTCGGCGCCCTCCCGTTGGATTTCTCTGACCCAGTCGGTTACCTTGTACGCAGAAATGCCGCCACTGATGCCGAGGATGATTTGTTTGTCATGGAGCACGATGATCTCCGTTTTTAATTACCGGTATGGGTAACATAGATGAACACATCGGTCTTTCCCAGGGTGCCTCCTTCAAAGATCCGCATCATGCAGGTCCCACTTTCTTTGATGTAGGAGAGCAGAACATCCTTTGATTTTACGGTGCCGGTGACCTGCCAGCCGTTCTGTTGCATGCTGTTGATGAAGAATTCGGTCAGGGAATTTACTTCGACCCGGCCGGAGAAGAAAAGAATACCGCCAGTGAAGGAAGCGGTGTTTATTGAAACGCTCCTGTCCCGTCGCCATTCCAATTCCGAAGGGATTAATATATCCTTGAAATCCTGGGTGTAATAAGGTTCTGCCGAGATCATTACCGATTCACCACCGGTTGCCGGCATGGCCTCTTCCCGGGGGAGGGTTTCGCCTGAGGTAATGGGTAGGCACCCTCCTGCAAGGAGTAACGGAACCAGGCCGATGAGCAAACTTTTTTTCAGTGATCCGGGGATTACGGCTTTTATGATCTGCATAATTTGGTCTCCTAGAGTTCTTTAAGAATCAGGTCGGACAGATTTTTTCGTTTTGATTGTTGGCGATGATGCAGGGGGTGGCCGATGGCAATGACCGCCATCAGGTCATTTCGCTCCGGGCATTGGAGGATCTCATTTACCACCTTCTTCTGGTTGAGGATCTCTCCCAGCCAGACCGCACCGAGTCCAAGGGCTTCAGCAGTTAACAGCATGTTCTGGATGCAGGCCCCGACAGCCTGGTGATCTTTGACTTCATTGTATATGGCCTCGGTGTCCAGAAAGACCGCCACGAGGGCTGGTGCCGCCAGCACGATTTTGCTGTAGCGGGTTTGTTCAGCTATTTTACTACGAATCTCTTCGGCGGTGATTAGAATAAAACGCCATGGTTGGTTGTTTAGGCCGGAAGGAGCCCAGGAGCCGGCTTTAACGATTTCGAGCAGGGCCTCCCGGGAGACTTTCTGGTCAGTGTACTCCCTGATGCTCCGTCGTTGATAGATAGCCTCGATAATTGTCACTCCGTGATCTCCTGTTGAAACTTATGAAAAAGTTCCATTAAGATATTCATTCAAATTGGAATTTGTCAATTGATTTACTCTGCAGAGGGATCGGTCTGGGGCGGTGGGATGCGAGTCTCCCTGCGGACATTTTTCACAGTCGGGTCATCCGGTGAAGGGAAAAGCAGATTGTCATGGTCCGATCTATCTGGTACTGGTGTGCTGTTTGGTTGGTCCTGTCTATTTATTTTCGGGTCTCGCGATAATGAACTGACACGACTTCTGAAACAGCACATTTGTTTCCCGTTTCGGCGATATACTGTGTCGCCGGAGAGAAGGGGGCATACCAATGGCCATGATGGGCATGCCTTTTGATGATGTACTAATGAATCGGGTTCGCGGTTCACTGAGGGAGTGTATGGGTAAAAAGAAAAAAGAAATCGTCTATCCAGTTCTTGGTTCCGGGCAGGGATTGATCGATACCCATTGTCATCTGGACATGGAAGCCTATAGTGAAGATCTCGACGGAGTCATTGAGCGGGCTACCCGGAATGGGGTCGGGAGGATCATTACGGTTGGCATTGATCTAGTCAGTTCCAGGGAAGCGATCATGCTGGCTGAGAAATATCCTGGAATCAGGGCTACTGTTGGGGTGCATCCCCATAACGTTGGAACTATGACTGATGAAGATTATATCCAATTGCGCCAATTGGCTGGGCACCATGAGGTGGTTGCCTTCGGTGAAATCGGCATGGATCTGCACTATGATTTTGCCCCGGTTGAGCTCCAGCGAGAGCATTTTTCTAGGCAGGTGGCTTTGGCTAAGGAGTTACAGTTGCCCGTTGTTATCCATGATCGGGAGGCCCATTCAGAGGTAATGAATGTATTGGTCGATCACTCCCCTTATCCGGCTGGAGGGGTCATGCACTGCTTTTCGGGGGGGCCGGCTCTAGCAGAAGAGGTGCTGGCACTTGGGTTTCATATCTCGATTCCAGGGGTAATCACTTTTAAAAAATCAGAGGAGATGGCTGAGGTTGTGCGTCTGGTTCCGCTTGAACGGATTATTTTGGAGACGGATGGTCCGTATCTTGCGCCTGAACCGAGGCGAGGACGGCGTAATGAGCCAGCGCTTCTCTTGTTTACCGCCCAACGAGTGGCCAATCTGAAAGATGTCACCCTGGATAGTATTGCCGAAATCACCACTGCCAATGCCGAACGCCTGTTCTATGCCGTCGCCCCGATACCTGTAGGTTCTGTTTCATAAAAAAAATCGTTGATTGGAGAGTTAGCCCTTTCCAGTTATTTTGATGGGAGAAGCTCATGTCCATAATCAGAGAGCGACTTGAGAAAATTCATGACCGAATTGCCCGTGCCGCTCGGAGAGTTGGACGTGACCCTGATGGGGTACGATTGGTGGCGGTGAGCAAGAGGGTGGCTCCAGAAATAATTCATGAGGCTTTTTTGGCCGGCCAGATTCTTTTCGGGGAAAATTATCTCCAGGAGGCCACGGAAAAAAAGAAGATACTCGATCAGGGGATCTGCTGGCATGGCATAGGGCATCTACAATCCAACAAGGCCGCTCCTGCAGTGGCAACTTTTGATCTGATCGAGACTGTGGATCGAATTAAAATTGCTCGTGCTTTACAATCTAAGTTGACAGGCCAGTCACGCTTGCTGCCGGTGTTGATTCAGGTTAATATCGGCAAAGAAAGTCAGAAATCAGGGGTGTTGCCTAGTGTAGTTGATGTTTTGGTTGAGGGTGCGGTATCCTGCGAAAATCTTCAAGTTATGGGACTAATGGTAATTCCTCCTTATTGCGACAATCCTGAGGAGGCCCGGCCATATTTTCGGGCTACTCGAGAGCTTGCTCTGCGGCTGGGTGAGCGAGGTTTGCTCGGTCAGGATGGACAGATCGAGTTATCAATGGGGATGTCCTCTGACTTTGAGGTGGCGGTTGAAGAGGGGGCGACGCTGGTTCGGGTGGGGACTGCGTTGTTCGGCAATCGGGGATAATTGGGTCAGTTGTAAAATGGGAAGCAAGCTATTGCCGGCTCCGAAAATATAAATGTTTTTACGGATGGACGCTAAACGCCCCCAAGGGGCTTAGAAATTTTCCAGACAGGAGCGGAGTTGAGCGTAGGTGCACCCGTAGGCTTCAATCTCTCCTTTTTTCCCTCTCAGGATAAAGGATTTGCGGGTGAAGAATGAATTAACGTCCTGGATATGTTTCGCGGTTTCCTCTCCGATGATCACATCCATGACATTCTGTTTGGTCAATGATTCAAGCCTGAAGGTCACATTGACCACATCCCCGATGACCGTCGAGTCACGGTGACTGTCCACTCCCATGTTGCCCATCATGGCTTCGCCGGTGTTGATCGCTGCGCCGACTGCCAGTTGTCGTGGAACTTCGGGAATACTTTCACCCATCCGCCGGGTGTAGTTGTTGATCTGCAGGGCAGCGGCCAGGGCGTGACGAACGCCTTCCTCGATGGTGCCACCGACCCAAGTCGCCATCACCGCGTCACCGATGAACTTGTCCACATTTCCGTCATTGTCCTGGACAATCCCACCTACTTTTTTGGTCCAAAACTGGATCAGTTTGGAGACCACCTGATTTCCCATTAGTTCTGAAAGACTTGTGAAATCACGGAGATCGCAGACCAGAATGGTGACGATGTGTTTCTGTAGATAGGCAATGGTCATGTCCATGGTGGCTTCTTGTTCCACCTCCACGGCCCTTGGTTGGTCAAGGAATTGGGAAAACTTGAGCGTGGTTTTGCCCATGGTAATGATGTCGCCGGAATTTAAAATCGTCGGGGAGAAGATTCGTTTGCTGTTGATATAGGTGCCATTGGCACTGCCCAGATCAATAATCTGGAAAATCCCCCCCCCCTCCTGCTGAATGATGGAATGCTGCCGTGAAACCCATGAAAACGGCAAGGTGAAGTCATTGCCCGGCCCTCGGCCCAACCGGAAGGTTGTTTTGCCTTTGAGGTTCCAGGTGCTGACCACGGCTCCGCTTTCATCAAGTTCCGAGAGGATGGCCTGTTCTTCTGAAGAATCGGTCATAAATCCGGCGCAGGAGAAATGGTAATGTTGCTTATGATGGCTTCACATAAAGTCAAAATTGGCTGGGTTGGCCATTGATAAATTAAAAAATGACGTTGCACTTCCCGCCTGTGTTTTCTGACGTCTTCAATGGATGAGATCTTGACCATTCAGCAAAGGATAGGTTTGATTTACTTTAATAACGCTATAACCTCGTCGCTTTCCGGAAATCGTCCCGCCTGTTTTTTCGAAAAAATCAACTGATCGTCCCGCGTCACCTCAAAGATTCCACCTGATCCGGCAATAAGTTCGACATCAACGGTAAGACTCTTGCTGATTGCCGCCTCCAGACCGGAGGCCCTTGGTAGATAGTTTCATTGGGCACAATACGTAATGGTGACTTTCATATTTAACTCCAGGCACTTTAGAAAAACAAAGTGCCCGTGGGAATCCGGATCGGTCGGTTCGAGCATGGAATAATTAATGAAATTATATCATATTTAAAACGGATCAGGCCGTGCGTAAACCAAAACCTGACTTTACTGGTATTTTTCTTGCCCGGAGTTGGCCTTATTGCAAGTGATACTCCTGAGAGTGGCGAACCTTGAAGTCGAGGTCTTCGGGTAGAATCAAATCTTCCGGGGCAGCCGGTAAGTACCATTGCCGTTGATACCATGGACCACCCATGAGGTGTCCTGGGGCTGGTTCCCTCTTAAGCGGTTTTTATCCATGTGGTCAGTATAGCCGAGATTTTTTCTGCCTGTTCTCGGTTGGAGATATTGAACTTTGATTGTTGGGAATAATTGCCTTTCACCTTCCGGTATCGACGGATGGTGTAACGATCAGGACTGTACTCCTCTTTGGCCTTATCCCACTGCTGATAGCGGAAGAGGATAGTGGTCCAGGCCCCTCTGGACAAGACCTCCTTGGCGAGTTCTTTTACGATCAGGATGCCTTCTTCTTCAAAATTAATGGTGATTTCTTCGATTGTTTCAGCCATGGTGATCCCCTTGATAAAGATGGTCAGGCGATTGATGCGGCCATCTTTGTTAAATTATATTGAAGATGAGGAGCGGATGCACCCGCTCCTTGTCCCCCGAGTTTTCTGGTAAAGAACGCATTCAGCTATGACTCATTACCTGGACTCTGGTGAGAGTAATGGCGGATGGTGTCTACGTTTTACTGTTGGGCCGGAATGAAAACAGTACGATTTTTTAGTGATTACTGTCGTAAATTTTTAATAACTTTTCCATCTTCCGTTTGACTGGGCCGGGCAGGTCAAGTTGATACCTCTCCACATATTCAGCCGCCATTCGATGGGTGTTGAACCGTGGACAGTTCAGGATCATATTATTTATACATTTGTCAATGTAAAGGTTAAATTGATCCCTGTTATAGTAGGTCGACAGGATCTCAGGAAAGAGTGTGTAAAATGACTTGGAGTCCTCTTCGTAAAGCAGATTTCCCCGGTCCTCGCTGAGGGATTCTTCGCTGACTTGATCCTCATAACCGAATTTCCAGCCGGTTTTCCCTTCATGATACCCCTCATCCCACCAACCGTCCATGATACTGATATTGGGGATGGCGTTCATCGCCGATTTCATGCCACTGGTGCCGCTTGCTTCCAGAGGCCGTTTGGGGCTGTTAAGCCAAGCGTGTACCCCAGCGACCATCATTTTGGCAATCCCCATGTCATAACCGGGAATAAAGACCAGTTTGGCCAGTCCTTCGCTTTTGATGAACAACTCTTCCTGGCAATCAAGGATCATTTTGATCAGAGCCTTACCCGGCTCGTCATGGGGATGGGCCTTGCCGGCAAAGATGAAATTGACCGGCCAGCGATTGGCCAGGACCGGACGTAACAGTTCGTCAATATCCTCAAAAATGAGATCCGCCCTTTTATAGGTCGAGAATCGCCTGGCAAACCCCAAGGTAAAGGCCCACGGTTCCAGTCGGGTGCCAGGGCCGTCCACGTGGGAAAGGAAATTTGGTGGATCGACCCAGGTTTCCTGCATCTGATTACGATGTCTGGTCAGCATGTCGTTGACATACTCAATCAGTTTGTGGTTATCGTGTTGCCAGGCCCGTTCCAGAAACGCACGAAAACGTTTATTGGTCCGTAACGGCTCGGCATTGGCAAAAACTCCTGGATCTTGCCGCCAATTAGTGAGCTCTTTAAAACTGTCATAGAGTTCGGCTTTGGCGTCACTGATCCAGGTCAGGTGATGGACTCCGTTGGTGATAGCAGTGATCTTGTCACCGCATTCAGGAAATTGTTGTCTGGTTACCTCCCGGTGGAGTCGACTGACGCTGTTGATGCTGCGGTTGACCCGCATGGCCAGGGTTGTAAAATTGAAGTTAGCGGGGTTGTCAAGGTCCTGGGCGATAAGATGGAGGATTCTCTGGCAGAACGAGTGACCAACGGCTCGATGGAGGTCTTTGCTGAAGCGATCATGGCCTGCCTTGACCGGGGTGTGGATCGTATAGACCACCGCCTTGCCGACTTCCTGGGCTGCCAGAAGAATTTCCTGATCGGTGCTTAGATGATAATTGCTGCCGTGATTGCTCTTGAGCCTCTCCACTATCTGGGTCAGAATGACTGCGACCCCATGTTGCTCGTTGAGGTGGATTGTCCTCGACGTTAAGCCCAGGGCCTTCATAACCGGGATAACCCCTGCCCCCAACATCCTTCGCTGGATGATTTTCATTCGTTCAGAGCTACTGTCATACAGATTCTGAGCTGCATTTCGGATCCATTCCGGAGACTTATCGCTGGAATAATCCAAGAGGATTTCCGGTACAAATGTATCCAGGCGGCTGTTGACTTCCATTTTTATCCAGACCCGGGCATAGGTCATGGTCTCGTTGTCGTCGTCATCATAGAAGGGGACTTCAATTTCAAGGGGGATTCCCGGGTTGTTCGCTTGATGGAGCAGATAGATTGACGGAGTTTTTTCCGGAGCCCAATCCAGCGACCAGGAGATCTGGCCGATTTTGGAGTCGACCAACTGAGAAAAGTAGCCCCGCCGGTAGAGGAGTGATATGGCTACCACCGGTATCCGGCAATCGGCAAAACTTTTCAGACTGTCCCCGGCCAGGACCCCGAGGCCGCCACCGTAGTTGGGGATCTTCGCTGGTCCGGTTAGAAAGTTTTGGGTGAATTCATTGAGCTGGGGGTCGGTACTTCCGGTGATACCCAATTCTTGCAAGCGGCTTTTAATGGGGTGGAAGGCGTCACGGTCGGCGGCAATTTCCATGGTGATATAGGTGACGGAATTGCCAGACGGGTCGGTCAGACTTTGCCAGGTTTGATCAAGAACTTTCTGGGATACTCCAAAAAAAGTTCCCCATTTATTGGTTGCGATCATGTTATGAAGTACCTGATCTTTATCGATCAGTTCAGTCTCGTTTTTTTTCATCTATTAAATCCTCATAAAAAAACATTGAATTTCACAGCCTTTTTTCTATAGTATATAGGATAATCTATTGACTAACCTCGATCAGTTTTATCTCGGGGCTGTCGAAGTGATAAAAACTCAACTTTGAGGTGAGTGGTAATCTTGTAACATATTCGATCGTGATAGATAAAGTTTGGGAGTAAAAAAAATTTAGATATGAAAAATATTAAAGGAGAATTTGTAATGAAGAGAGATCTGATGAGGTTGCTGGTACATACCACCCTGGCAACATCACTCTTGATAGTAGGGGTGGGTTGTGCCAAAAAGAATGTACCTCCTCCAGCCCCCATGGAAACCATGACAGCCCCTCCGGTCTCAACTTCGACCGACAAAACGACTGAACCGGTTGAAGTGACCGATCGGTTCGAGTCAGCTGATCTGGGTAATGATATGGGCAGTTCCGAATCCCTGGATAGTCCAGCCATTGCTGAAGATTCAGCCGATATGGGCACACCTCTCGAAGGGCGTACCACCAATGGCCTGTACCCGGTATACTTTGATTTTGACAGCTCGGTGATTCGCGCCGATCAGATCGAACGAATTGAACTGAATGCGGCTTATTTTAAAGATCATCCCCAGGCGGCCCTTCAGATCGAGGGGAATTGTGACGAACGTGGCACCAATGAGTACAACCTGGCTCTAGGTGAACGACGGGCCATGAGTGCCAAGAAGTATCTGGTTAACCTGGGGGTTGGTGCCGATCAACTCCGGACCATTAGTTTTGGCGAGGAACAGCCGATCAACTTTGGTCATGACGAGTTGTCTTGGTCCCAGAATCGACGTGATGATTTTGTGGTTGTGAAATAAGTTCTGAATTTGCAGTGTTATTTTTTGAACCGGGGTGAGAGTTCTCATCCCGGTTTTTTATAGGATAGTTTCCATCCGGAAAGTAGCAGATTTAACGGATGATCAAACTTGTTGTTTCCAGCTCTGGAATGAGGTCTTTTGGAAAAAGGTCAAGAAAAACAAGCGGTTGCGCTGGGTTGCATGGGTAGTCACACAAGCATCTGTGCCGTTTTTTCGCTGAGATTCATGGAAAAGATCATTTCCGGATGGAAACGAGTATCGGACTCACTGGAGGTAGTTATGTCGTCACGTAAATTACGTTCATTACTCATTGCTTCAGCTGTTATCGGTTTGTTGCTGGTTGTCTCGGTTGTTCAAGCCGGAGAGCAGACTCAGAAGATTGCCACCGTGAATGTGCAGAAAGTTGTTGAACTGTCTAAGGTCGGACAGGAGGCTAGGGCGGTGGTGGAAAAAAAATATGCTGAATATCAGGAGAAGTTAAAAAAAGAAGAAGATGAACTTCTTATATTGAAGGAGGAAATCGAAAAGAAATCTTCAATCTGGAGCGAGGAAGTCCGGAGCCGCAAGGAGAGGGAGTTCAAACGTCGGGTTCAGGATTTGGAGCAAGAATCAAAATATGCCACCAACGATATGAAGGAGATCGAAAAACTCAATATATCACCGATATTGAAGGTTCTGGAAAGTGTCATCGACGATCTGGGCAAAGCTGGTGGATATACTTTGATTCTCGACAGCAGAACCGGGGTGCTTTATCAGGATAATGTCATGGATATCAGCGCTCTTTTGGCCGAGGAACTCGATAAGCGTTCAGCTGCATCTAATAAAGAGTAAAAAGAACCGGGATTCAGCTAGTCAGCTACATCTCATATAAATGTGGGAAGTAATAAAAAAACCGTCGGAGCTTTAGGCTTCGACGGTTTTTTTATTGTCATGTTAGAATAGTTCCCGGCCAGAAACGGTCTTTTCGGAGTCTCGCAAGCTCGCTTACTGATCGATGGCTGTGTTGCTTAGTTGCCGAAAAATGCTCATGTACCTAAAGTGCGCTCCGCTTTTTCGTCGTCCTCGCGCCTTGCTCTCGACCAAAAATCCTTGTTTCTGGATGGAAGCTAGAATGAGGTAACTGTGGGGTTACTTTACCGCCATCAACTCGATGGCGGCGGAGGTAATAGCCGGGGTGTCGATCCCGCAGTTTTTGTAGAGAATCTCCTGGCTGCCGTGTTCAACGAACCGGTCTGGAATTCCCAGGATCCGGGTGGTGATGGGGTGGTTGGTCAGGCGCTTGGCCAAAAGTTCCAGAACGCTACTGCCGAATCCACCGTTGCGAACATTGTCTTCGACGGTCAATACCCGACCGGTTCTTGTGGCCCACTCACAGATCAGATCACCATCCAGTGGTTTAATAAACCTTGGATTGATTACCGCCGCCTGGATTCCGATCTTGGCCAATCCCTCTGAGGCGGCCAGGGCTGAATAGACTCGGTTTCCCACAGGCAGAATCAGTAGGTCGTCACCCTCCCTGAGCAGCTCCCCCTTGCCGATGGGGAACGTCATAAGTTTTGTTGAAAGTTTGACCCCGACGCCATTTCCCCTGGGATAGCGAACCGCCGCCGGGCCGGGATGGTGGATGGCGGTATAGAGCATGTGTTGAAGTTCCTCTTCATCCTTGGGGGCCATGATCACCATATTGGGGATCATGCGAAGGAAGGAGATATCGAAAACTCCATGGTGGGTGGGACCGTCATCGCCCACCAGACCTCCCCGGTCAATGGCAAAGGTCACCGGCAGATTGGGGAGGCAGACGTCATGGATCACTTGGTCCATGGCCCGCTGGAGAAAGGTGGAATAAACCGCTACCACCGGCAGCATACCTTCAGTAGCGAGGCCGGCAGCAAAGGTAACTGCATGCTGCTCGGCAATGCCCACATCAAAAAAACGGTCCGGAAACCGTCGGGCAAAGGTGCTCAGCCCGGTGCCCGCTGGCATGGCAGCAGTAATGGCAATAATCCTCGCATCAAGATCGGCCATCTGAACAATGGTATTACCAAAGGTCTTGGTGTAGGTCGGCGGTGATGGCGCTGAGGGCAGGGGGGCACCGGTGGCAATATCAAAGGGACCGACCCCGTGGTAATCCCCTGGATTTTCTTCGGCTGGCCGGTAGCCCTTGCCCTTGGTGGTGATCACGTGGATCAATACCGGACCATGGCTGAAGTCCCGGACATTCTGGAGGGTTTCCAGCAAGGTGTCAATCTGGTGGCCAGGAATTGGTCCAACGTATTCGAATTTTAAGGCCTCGAACAGCATGCCCGGGGTAAAAAATCCTTTGATTGACTCCTCGCTCTTCTTCAGGACCTGGAGGATATTTTCTCCCACATTGGCAAATGATTTGAGAAATTGCTCCATATCCCGTTTGAGCCGTGATACTGCCCTCCCGGTCATCTTTCGGCTGAGGAAACTGGACAGCGCTCCCACATTGGGTGAGATAGACATCTCGTTGTCGTTTAAAACCACGATCAGGTTTTTGTCGACGTGGCCCGCCTGGTTCAAGGCCTCAAAGGCCATCCCTCCGGTCATTGAACCGTCACCAATCACGGCGATGGCCCGATGGTGGTCACCTTTCAGGCTCTTGGCCAGAGAAATACCGAGGCTCGCCGAGATTGAGGTGCTGCTGTGGCCGGTGTCAAAGGCATCATAAGGGCTTTCGCTTCTCTTGGGAAAACCGCTGATCCCGTTGTGCTTGCGAAGGGTGTTGAACCGCTCCCGGCGGCCGGTGAGGAGTTTATGGGCATAGGCCTGATGCCCAACATCCCAGATGAGCTTGTCGTCAGGAGTATTGAAGACATAGTGGAGGGCAAGGGTCAACTCCACGACCCCGAGACAAGGGGCCAGGTGCCCCCCGTTTTTTGAGACGGTCTCGATGATCTCCCGGCGGATTTCCTCGGCCAATCTGGGAAGTTGACTGGTGGATAATCGGCGGAGGTCTTGGGGAGAGTTGATGGTTGCCAGAAGCGATGGATCTGCTTTCATAATCGTCCCGTTGTAACGCAAGAGGAATTATTTCTTCCTGGTCTGAATATATCGCGCGATCTCTCGAAGGGGAAGGGCGAGGGTTGGATCAAATCCGTCCAGGGCCTCAATGGCCCGGTCGGTTGCTTCGATTGCCTTAGTTCTGGTCAATTCAACCCCGAAAAAGGCGGGGTAGGTGGCTTTGCTGCGGGCCGCATCCGAGCCGGCGGCCTTGCCCAGTTGTTCTGCAGTCCCTTCCACATTGAGCAGGTCATCAATAATCTGAAAGGCCAGGCCGATCTCATTACCGTATCGGGTCAGGGCCTCATACTGGGTAGGGGTGGCGCAGCCGATGAGGGCCCCGGCCTGGACCGAGGCGGTAATCAGGGCTCCGGTCTTACGGCTGTGGATTTGCCGTAAGGTGGGAAAATCGATTTCCCGCCCTTCGGCAGCCACGTCGATGGCCTGTCCACCGACCATACCCATTGAGCCGGCTCCGTGCCCAATTTGCCGGATGATCTTGAGTCGATCTGCCGGTGGGAGAGTCCCTGCGGGCTCCGGGGTAGCCAGGATTTCAAAGGCCATAGTTAAAAGTCCGTCACCGGCCAGGATTGCCTGGGCCTCACCATAAAGGACATGGTTCGTTGGTTTGCCGCGCCGGAGATCATCATTATCCATAGCGGGCAGATCGTCATGGATCAGGGAGTAGGTATGGATGCACTCCAGGGCGACGGCAGTGGACAAGGCCTGTAGTTCATCTCCGCCCACGGCCGCGCAGGCGGCCAGGCAAAGAATGGGGCGGACCCGTTTCCCGTCGGCAAAAAGGCTGTAATGCATGGCTTCCAGATGAAGGGCATGGTCCGGTTGATCGCCCTTTGGGTGGGGGAAGTGGTTCTGCATGGCCCCTTCGACCAGGGCTTTTTTTTCTGCAAGATAGTGAGGTAAATCCATATGTATTATGGGTCTTTTCGGTGTGCTGGTTCGTTTGGGTTCTGGGGGCGTTGTTTCAGTCGGAGTCTTCTTGGATAACGTCCTGCTTGACCGAGGGTTCGAAGGGGACCGGTTCCATCCGCCCATTTTTTTTCAAGAGGAGATCAACCTGTCCTTGAGCCTCGTCGAGCTTGGTGTGGCAGAATTCGACCAGTTTGATACCTTCGTTGAACATCTTCAACGACTGTTCAAGGCTGAGTTCGCCTTTTTCCAGTACCTCGGTGATTTCTTCGAGTCTGGCAAGTGATTCTTCGAAGTTTTTCTTGGCCATGTGGCACCGTGGAATAAGTGGTGATAACCTGATCTAGGAAAGTTTATCCGGTTGATTGAGGTCGGGATGGAGGTGGTTATTGAACCACTACGCCAGGGCAGATATGAAACCGGAAAACCCAGTCCTTGGGCCAGACTCCCTAACGTTTTCCAATACTTCGGGCAAGCCCCTTCCGAATTACGTATCATAAGAGATATCTTTTGAATGGGCAATGTCTTAACCGGTATTTATTATATTGAACTGTTTAATAATTGCCAACCAGAGGTCAAGGCCTTTTTATAAAAAGCATATCACCTGGGAGTCGGCTACAATGAGAAGGAGTTGCTCTCAAATCTTTTTTCACCACTAATTATTAAGGGGCTCTGCTGTGGATCTCATCGTCAGTAATCTGCAAATCCCCATTGAGCTCGATGGAATAGCCGCCTATGCCAACGCTGCGGCACAGCAGTTGGAAACCGGAGCCGAGCAGATCAACATTAAAAAGATTCTCAGTAAATCACTGGATGCCCGCGACTGGGAGCAATTTTATTACCAGGTTTCATTAGTGGTCAAGGTTCCAGATGACTTTGCCAACCCCCACAATCTGCCTGCCTATTCTGAGCCTCCGTTGATCATTCGTCAACCATTTGCTTCCAGGGAACGGCCGATCATCGTCGGCTTCGGCCCTGCCGGGATGTTTGCCGCTCTTGAGCTCATCGACCGTGGGCTGAAACCATTGATTTTTGAAAGGGGAAAGAGGATCGAAGAGCGTTCGCTTGACGTGCGACGCTTTATCAGGGAGCGACAGATTAACTCCGAGTCCAATATCCAGTTCGGCGAGGGTGGGGCGGGTTCATATTCGGACGGCAAACTCTTCTCGCGACGAAACAACAATACAAGCTATGTCAATCGCGTGTTGCAGATCTTTATCCGGTTCGGGGCTCCAGCGGAGATCGGCTATATAAGTAAGCCCCATCTGGGCACCGATGTCTTGTGCAAAATTGTCGCCAATATCCGGGCCTATATCTTGGAACGTGGAGGTGAAATTCACTATGGTTCCAGGATGACCGACATCCTGATCGCCGATGGGGTGGCCTCGGGGGTTATGATTAATGGCGCCGTGGAATATCTCTCCTCTAAGATCTATCTCGCCTTGGGTCATTCTGCCCGGGACACCGTGACCATGTTACATGAACGAGGTGTTGCCCTTGAGCAACGACCGATCTCGGTCGGGGTCCGAATTGAGCATCCGACGGCAACGATCAACCAGATGCGTTATGGGGATAAATATAAAAATTATAAGGGGTTGGGAGCTGCAACCTATTCAATGAATTATACCAATCGGAGCATCGGACGGGGAGTATATACCTTCTGTATGTGCCCCGGTGGCGAGGTGATTAACGCCTCTTCCGCTCCCGGGATGATGGTGGTTAACGGGATGAGTTTCTCCCGACGGGCTTCCCCTTTTTCCAATGCCGCTCTGGTGGTCACCTGCCACACGGACGATTATCAATCCACGAGTCCCTTGGCGGGGATCGAATTTCAAAGGGAGATTGAGCAAAAGGCCTTCGCCGCAGGTGGCGGTTGCTGGGGAGTGCCGGCCCAGAACCTCACTGATTTTCTGGCGGGGAAGGACTCGGTCTCATTGAATGAAAACTCCTACCGGTTGGGTGCCGTTTCTGCTGACCTGCGGGAGCTCTTCCCGGAGTTCGTGGTCGAGCAACTGCTGGCCGCCTTTCATAAATGGCAAGGTGAGGTCCCTCTGTTTGTATCGGAGGAGGCGATTCTGCTCGGGGCGGAAACCAGAACATCTTCACCGGTCCGGATCACTCGCAATGATCGATTTGAATCGGTGAATATAAAAAATCTCTATCCTCTGGGCGAGGGGGCTGGATATACAGGCGGCATCACGAGTTCCGCCGCAGACGCGATTCGGGCGGTCGAGTGCTACACCTGACCCTTGATGATTCATTTCTGATTACTCCAGTTTACTCTCGTAAACATCACCATCAAGTTAAAATATGCCAGCTCTGACAATCAAAATTGATAAGCCATGGTTTTACGGTAAATTATAGCACCGGAGATAATTCATGATCCATGATCATTTAAAGAACCTTCATACTTATGTTGGTGCCCACCGTCATTTCGGAAAAGTTCTTGTTTTCCTGAACAATCAGAACTTGGCGGATCTGGCTGTGGGGAAATCCGAGCTTGCCGACGGCATTCATGTCATTGTCAATAGGTATAAAACGCTCCAGCCGCAAGATACCTTTATAGAGTGCCACCGCAAGTATATTGATATCCATATTATGCTTGAAGGATCAGAACGGATCGGCATCTGTCTGGCCGATCAATGTACCCGACTTACGTACAATGACGCCAAGGATTTTCAGACGTTGCAGGGTGACCTGGAATTCTTCACTCTCCGTCAGGGTGGTTTTGCTGTTTTTTTCCCCCAGGACGGTCACATGCCGCAATTGCAAGCAGGTGGCACCCCCGAAATGGTCTATAAATTGGTTATCAAGGTCCCTGTTTAAAACACCTGACTCCATGCAATCAGAATAAGCAAAATGGACCCTCTTATTTATCCATGATTTAAAAACTTTGCTGATCATTGACAGGGTATTTTGCTTCGGTTAAATGATATATAAAACACCTTAATAGCTTGTCTGCTTGTGCTTTTTTGTCCAGGAAAGTGCACTAAATGAAAAGCCGGAGGGGGTAAAATGAATAAGTCGATCGTCTCTCTTGTCAGCACTGTCGTGATGGGTTGTATCCTGACATTTGTCGGTTGTGGGGGGGGCGGAGGCAACTCCTCAACCACCACTACAACCACCGTGACCTCTACTTCCACTTCAACCATAGCCCAAGGAGGCAATGGCCCCTATGTTCCCGTTGCAGATGCGGGGATAAATCAGCTGGTCAGCACCGGTTCCACCGTCACCCTTGATGGCAGTGGCAGCTATGACGCTGACGGAGAAACCATTTCTTATGTCTGGACGATGGTTGAAGTACCGACAGGAAGCCAGTCCTCTTTGGCTGGAGATACTAGCTCGTCACCTTCTTTTATCACTGATCTTGAGGGGGATTATCGAATCCAGTTAATCGTCAATGACGGGACTTCAGACAGCGCCTCGGATATAGTCACTGTGACTGCTTCGAATGTCCCGGGTGGAGGCTCCAACCCAAATCAAACTGCCGTGACGATTAAGGTTTATGTGGCTGGGGAGAGTGTCGAAGAACGGAATCATTTTAACACCCCACCATTTAATGCTGACGGTACTCTGTTTGACCGAGGTGCGGACAACAACACCCCGAATGAATTCGGTTGGATGGTTCCCTTTGCTGCTCGCTTGAAACTACGGGATTCAAACCTTTCGGTGGAGTGGGTCGGTTCGACCTGTTGGAATGACCCTTCAGTGGACGGATGTTCCACCGGCTTGTATACCAACAGCTCAATTGGATCTACTTCTTCAATTTCAGGCACCACGGTCGAGGCCTGGTTGAATGATCGTCAGGACGAATTGATCGGCAAACAATTCTGTTATGATATCGCTTTTGCTTCCAGGGGGGGCAATGACTTGAATTCTGGTCTCTCGGAACAAGAGTTTGAAACGAATTTGCGGGAATTGATTGAATTGCTGGATCAAGGTTCGAACTGCCGTACCCATCCCTTCATATATGTCACCGCCCATATGCTGGACGTTTCCGGTGGTGGAGACACCAGTTTTTATGACGATTACGATGGTGAATCATATATCTCAACCTGGATGGCGACCCAGAAATCCTACTATGTTACCCGGGTTCAAAAGGTGGTCAATGAAATGAGCGGAGCAAATCAAGCAATGAATCTTCGTTTTATTGATCAGTGGACGCCGTTCTATGAAAACCGGGCCACCACCGCCTTTCCTGCTGAAAATTGGTGGACTACCATCAACTATGACCAATATACCGGTGAACTCAATGGAGCCATCCCAACCGGACCCTCCCGGCCAGATTTGATCAAGATTCACCGTGGCGAATTCGGGAGCTTTCAGCATCCGCGCAGGCTTGCCTCAATTTTTGCCGGAGAAAACACCGCAAACCAGATTAATATTTCTGAGTTAAGGACTTTATTGGAATAAGCCAGTTGTTGGAGGGCTGTATGGTTCATGCTCATGTTGCCCAAACTATCATCAATATTAGACTCGTTATATATCAAAGCGATTTTACCTATGGCACGTCGCGTTCTGAGCAAGGGTATTCTTTAAAGTAGAAGCATGCAACAGAGGGTGGGGTTTTGCAGGGATACTTGTGAGTAATTTACCGAGTGAAGCAGTCCGATGAGCGACATTGTTCTATTTGTCGACGGAAGCGTGGACCCGTTGTTTCAAATAGGGATGGGTGCCTATCTGGTTCTTCCAATCACCTACCTTGAAACACCACTATCCTGTATCAAAAAAACAGAGCTCCAGGCCAGGGTGCGAGTCCAGAGATTTATGAATACATCTTCGACTCATCTTGAAATTCAGTCGGTATTATGGGCGCTTGAAGAAATCCAGAATGAACTGAGCGATCTTGAACTATCCAAAATCGTGCTTGTTTCCGATTCCCAGGCGGTGACTGGTCTTTTGGCCAGGAGGCCAGGGCTTGAGGCCGAAAATTTTCTCACCAAAAAGAAACATCAACCTTTGCAATATGCGGCCCTCTATCGTAATTTTTACAAACTCCATGACCGGCTTGGCTTTGAGGTGTTTAAAGTCAAAGGGCACTCCAACGTTTCAGTTAAGGATTCGCTTCAGTTGATTTTTTCGGTGGTGGATCGTGAGGCCCGGCGATCTCTGAAAAAATGGCGGGCCGTAAAGTATCCCTTGTCCCAAAAAACAGGAGTCAGCCAAGCCCATGAGTGAACAACCAATCAAGGATCCGTTACATGGCGTTACCCTGGAACAGATCATCACCTATCTGGTTGACTGTTATGGTTGGGAAAAACTGGGTAAATGGATCAATATTCGGTGTTTTACCAGTAATCCCACCGTGAATTCCAGTCTCAAGCTCCTGCGCAAGACTCCTTGGGCCAGAGCGAAAGTCGAGCACTTATATCTCACCACCAAAAAGCACAAATTGGATAGGGAGAGGAAGACTGTAGGGTGAGGCGAGGGGGGGGGGAGGGATTAGAGAACCTTACTGATATTCGAGTGGAGTTTTTTCGGGGGGTACTTGTTTCTTGGCTGGGCTTTTCAGCCCTGCCACCTGCTCTGGGTGATTTCCACCGTGTGGTCGTTGGCTGTCATCCAGATATGGCCATCGTCAATGGTTATCTGTAGTTCCATTGTGCGGTTTACGAATGCTGCCAGGGCGTTCTGGTCCTTGACTGACAGGTTAATGACGGTCAGGTTCTTCAGGCGCGCAAGTTCCGCCTGGCCTTTTTGCCACCAGGCTTCTGCCGCTCGATCCCCGTAGGTAACCACTACTACCCGGCGAGCCCGGCCACAGGCCTGGCGGAGACGGCGTCCATCGGGCTGGCCCAGATCGATCCAGAGTTCAAGTTCACCAGTAAGGCTTTTTTGCCAGAGATCAGGTTCCTCCACTGAACTCAAGCCCCGGGTGAATAGAAGCGATTCGTTGGCATGGAGGGCGAAGGCCAGGAGTCGGATTATCATCCTGGTCTCGGTTTCCGAGGGGTGCAGGGCAATGGTCAGGGTGTGGTTCCCGTAATATTGCCGATCCAGGTCACTGATCTGCAGGATTACTTTAAAGATGGTTGCTCCAAGGGCCATGGCTGTTCCTGTTTATCCTAGGTCAATTGTCGAGCGGAGGCAGCGAGCCGCACGGAGATTTTGCTGGCGTTTCCCCAAGGCCACCAGGCAGCATAGAGGAACGCTCCGGTTCCTGGTTCTGAGGTGAAGAGTAACTGCCCCGCCCGGAGATCAATGAAATTCTCAGCCCCCTTCATGATTGATTTTGGCGCTGTCCTGATGCTTCGTCCGTCCCAGAGGTGGGCAAAGTATTTTGCCAAAATCTGCTGTATTTCATCCTGCTGCACAGTCTTGATCGCGGCCAGTAAGGCCTCGAAGCTTTCATCCCATTTCCAGGTCAATTGCCCCTTGAAAGCATCCAGGAGCTCAGAGCAGGTTATTTCAAGTTCTGCTTGGTTGAGATTCATGTGCCCCCTGTATTTTTGATCGATTTTTTACTATCTGTTTTCAGGTTGAGACACCCTGGATAATCAGTACGGGGTGGATGGTCTGCTCTTGGTCAAACGAGAGCAAATGGTCTTTCACCATAGCATCTCTGGGTGGGGGAAGCCAGTTTTCGCTGCAAGGCAATAAACCATTTTGAGAAATATATTCTGGTGCTGTTATGGCGAAAACCCCATTATATTGGCGGTGGATTCTGGTACAGTGTTCATTGGCCTATCAGGCTTTGCTCAGACATACCTCCGGGGATCGACAAGAGGATGATGGTACCTACTCGATAACAACTTTGATAACCTTAGGGAAGAAGGTTTGTTGAGATGATCCAATCAGCATTTATACCTACGCTCCAGCGTACCGGGCACTCGATCCTGGCAAGGTTGCCGGGGAAGTGGCCTCCTTCAGGCTGGCCAGTCAGGGTGAAGGCGATTGGGGTGCCACTCTGGTCGATTTACACTCCCAAACTTGGGAAAAAACGGAGTGATGAGCAATAAGGTCGGGACATGATAACCAGATGGTCGTTGAAGCAGCATTTCAGCCTCCGGGCCGGCACTATGCTGCTGGCTTTTTGCTGTTGTCTCGTCGGTCTTGCCATTGCTGATCCGCTTTACGATACTCTGGTAAACGTCTTTCCTCCGACGGCTGATCTTTTTTGGCGATTAGGAAGCAACTTTGAACGATATTTGATGATCAGTGGTGGTTTAAGTCTGTTCTTTCTGGGGCGCTCTCTGCTGAATAAAGAGCCCCAGGTGCAATTTGTTATTGAACTTATCTTGGCTGGGTTGCTCTATCAATTTTTTTAAATAATGAGCCTCGAGCAAAAAGAACGTCGTAGCGTGCTCGAGAGAAAAATAATCTGGGCAATGATGAGTTGTGAACTCGTCAGGAGCTCTAGCAACGCTCCGTTGAAGACGGATTTCACAATGAAGCCTCCGTCCGGTTTTTAGCCGAACGGTGCAGAAGTTAATTTTGCATGAGGCTCTAATGAATCGATTACTTTCATCGGGAGCAATTAAGAGAATTCTTTTTTTGATAATAAAAAAGACGTCAAATAATCCGGCAGGTGACCATGATGGGAAAAATCGTCTGGAATAAGGCTTTTAGCGTCGAGTCCAAGTATCTAGATAAACAACATAAGCAGCTCATAGAAATTGTTAATTCTTTTAATCAGGCTCTTGACGGAGGGGAGAGGGCGACGATGGCTTTTGAAGTTTTGAATCGACTTGTTCGCTATGCTGAGCAACATTTTCGGGATGAAGAAAAGATCCTTCAGATGGTCCAATATCCTGCTGATCAGTTTCAGGCCCATGTCAGGGAGCATGAAAAGTTGACCGAAGATATTTACCGTCACTGTGAAAACTGGAGCAGTGTCGGTGAGGAATCTCTGCCTGGAATTGGTCAATTTCTCAAAGATTGGTTGGTCAATCATATCCTCAACACGGATATGCAATACTGTAAATATACTCGTAACTTTGACGATTCGTTTATGTCGGTTACCTGATTGATAATAATGCCGGTGGCATCTTGAGGTTGGGGTCAAGCTCGGTCTGTTTTCTCCAGATAGTACTGGTAATTTCCTTCATAGATTCGGAGATCGCCATGGTCGATTTCAAAGACCCTGGTGACCAGTGCACGCAGGAAATGCCGATCATGGCTGACCAGGACAACGGTGCCGGCAAATTTTTGCAGGGCTTCCAACAGGGTTTCCCGAGACTGGATATCAAGGTGGTTGGTGGGTTCATCCAGAATTAACAGGTTCAGGGGGCGGGCCAGGAGGGTTGCCAAAACCAGTCGGCTCTTCTCACCGCCGGAGAGATTGGCGATTTTTTTTTCCACCTCGTCGCCCCGAAAGAGGAAGGCGGCCAGCAGATTTCGGATGACCCCTATATTGGCCAGGGGCAATACCGCTTGGACGGTGTCGAACACCGTGAACTGAGGATTTAAAACATCCATGGCGTGTTGGCTGAAATAACCGACGTCAACGTTGGTCCCCAAGGTGACGCTGCCTGTGCTGGCTTCAGTCCGACCGGCCAGGACTTTGAGAAAACTTGATTTGCCTGCGCCGTTAACCCCGACCACGGCGATCTTCTCCTGGCGCCGGATCATCCCGGAGACCCCGCCGAACAATGATTTCTCACCACCCGTTGGACGAGGCCAGGATTTGCCGAGTTTTTCCAGGCGGATCACGTCGTCGCCGCTGCGGGGCGGTTCGGTAAAATCGAATTTGGTCACCCGTTGTTCCGACGGTATTTCAATTCGCTCGATTTTTTCGATCTTCTTGACTCGGGATTGAACTTGGGCGGCGTGTGAGGCGCGGGCGGCGAAACGGGCGATGAACTCCTCCTCTTTGGCCAGCATCTCCAGCTGACGCCGGTGACTGGCAATGAGCTGGTCACGGCGGATCTCCCTTTCGCGCAAGTAAAAGTCGTAATTGCCGTTATAGGTGGTGATAGTTTGGTTGGCGACCTCGATGATTCGGCCGACCAGCCGGTTCATGAAGTCGCGGTCATGGCAGGTCATCAGGAGTGCGCCCTTAAAGTCTGTTGCCAACCAGTTTTCCAGCCAGACAATGGATTCAAGGTCCAAGTGATTGGTGGGTTCGTCCAGTAGCAGGACGTCGGGGTTGATGGACAGGATCTTAGCGAGGCCGATCCGCATTTTCCATCCTCCGGAAAACGAGTCCACCGGTCGGTTATAGTCATCCGGGCCGATCCCGAGTCCAGTCAGCACCGACTGGACCCTGGCCTCCAGGTCATAGCCCCCTCGATGCTCGAATTCTTCGACTACAGTGCCATAGCGGGCCAGGAGATTGTCCAGTTCTTCCGGTTCAAGGGGCTCTCCCATGGCTGCTTCCATTTCCCGCATCGTTTCACCCAGTTCAATGGTGCGAGTTGAGGCGCTCATGGCCTCTTCCAGGGCGGAACGTCCACTCATCTCTCCGACTTCCTGGGAAAAATAACCGATCACAACTTGGCCTGGGCGCGAGACGCTCCCTTTATCCGGTTGTTCTTCGCCGGTGATCAGGCGGAAGATTGTGGTTTTGCCGGCTCCGTTCGCCCCGACCAGCCCGGTGCGGGAATTGGCAAGGATCTGGAAGCTGGCCTCGCGGAAAAGAATCTGACTCCCGTGTTGTCGGGTTACATTGTTGATATGGATCATGGTTGATGAACTCGTAAAAAGGTATGGGGGAATTTCGTAAAAAAAAGACGGAAGTTAGCAGAATTGAAAAGAAGAGGAAAGTGAAAAATTTCATCGTGACGGAGTGAAGTCGGTCGTGGTTATGGTTTCCCGGTATATTTCGCTTAATGCGTAAATAGTTCTTGTTATTCTGAGTAAATCGGCTAATATAATAATTAACCTTGTGTAGTCACTCTTTGTAGTTCATGAATTACGAAAAAAGCTAACCGCACAATCCTCATGATGAGGGAGTGCGGTTTTTTTTGTTTGTTGTTTGAACACAAAAAGACTGCCAGCCGGTTTATAGTTATACACCGGCATTTTTATCATTTAGCGGTTCCCATGTGAACCGCGCACAGTAAGGAGTAGTTCAAGATGGCTGAAGGTACAGTAAAATGGTTTAACGATGCTAAGGGTTTTGGATTTATTGAGCAGGATGGTGGGGCAGATATTTTTGTTCACCATACCGCAATCCAGGCCAGTGGCTTCAAGTCTTTGGAAGAAGGTGCTCGGGTGACCTTTGAGGTTGTTGATGGACCGAAAGGACCGGCTGCTTCCAACGTTATGCAGCAGTAAGTTTAGATATCGATTACTGTAAAGGCCCCGCATCTTGCGGGGTCTTTTTTTTTATTTATCATGGTGTCTTTCTTTGGAAACCATGCACGATAAAGGACGGAGTCTTGGCAAGATCAAACTATTCATTTGAGAAGCGTCAGAAAGAATTGGCAAAGAAAAAAAAGAAAGATGAAAAAAGGCAGCGCAAGCTTGAGAAGCCTGATGAGTCCAGCGATGATTCCTCTGAAAATACCACAGAAGAGTCCGAGAGCTTACTGCCTCAGGAAGATGAACAGGCTTGATGCCAGCCTTTTTCCTCGATCCCTCTTGAAGTAAGTCCATCCATTTATCCACCTAACGTACCAACACGAAAGTATACATATTATGAAGACATTCGCAGAACTCGGTATTCGTATCGATATCCTTAAAGGCCTTGCTGTATTGGGCTTTGAAGAACCGACCCCGGTCCAGGCTCGGGTCATTCCGTTAATGCTGGAAAGGCCCGTCGATTTGATCAGTCTGGCCCAGACCGGTACAGGGAAAACTGCAGCTTTTGGTTTACCCTTGATTCAATTGACTGACCGTAAAGACAGACGAACCCAAGGCTTGGTGCTCTGTCCCACCCGGGAACTTTGCATGCAGGTCACTCGGGATCTTGAGACCTTTGCCTTAAATGTGGAGGGCATGAATATCCTGGCTGTATATGGCGGGGCCAGTATTGATCAACAGATAAATGCTCTGCGGCGGGGAGTTCAGATTATCGTTGCAACTCCGGGTCGTCTCAATGACTTGATTAGGCGGGGTAAGGTTGATATCTCCGGGGTTCGCTATGTGGTGTTTGATGAAGCCGATGAAATGCTTCAAATGGGTTTTCAAGATGAATTGAATGCCATCATGGACCAGACTCCACCAAAGAAAAATACGTTGCTGTTTTCAGCGACCATGTCCCAAGGGGTTGCCGCTATTGCCGGTCGGTATATGTCTGATCCTGTAGAGGTCACCATCGGCAAGCGCAATGCCGGAGCCGAAAATGTACTCCATGAGTACTACATGGTTCATGCGAGGGACCGCTATCTGGCCTTGAAACGGATTGTCGATAATGCCCCGGCGATTTATTCGATTATTTTTTGCCGGACCCGACAAGAAACCAATGATGTTGCCGGTAAGCTGATCGAGGATGGCTATAATGCCGATGCCCTGCATGGTGATTTATCACAGGTCCAGCGTGATCAGGTGATGAAGAAATTCCGTAATAAGAATCTGCAGCTTCTTGTGGCCACTGATGTGGCGGCCCGCGGCTTGGACGTGACCGATCTGAGTCACGTGATCAATTATAATCTTCCCGATGACATCGCAGGCTATACCCATCGAAGTGGGCGGACCGGTCGGGCTGGGCGAACCGGTATTTCCGTCGCCATTATTCACCTGAAGGAAAGGTTTAAGATCAGGGAAATTGAAAAGAAACTCAATAAAAAATTCAAGCAATGCCGGATCCCCTCGGGAATGGAAATCTGTAAAAATCAATTGGTTAAATTGATTGATGTGGTGACCAATGTCGAGGTGGACCATGACCGGATTGATCCTCTTTATGCTGAAATTGCCGAAAAACTGGCTGCACTGGATCGTGAAGAACTCATCAAAAGATTTGTTTCCGTAGAGTTTAATCGTTTTCTGGAATACTACAAAAATGCCCCCGATCTTAACGTCGGTGAGGTGGAGACGAAGTTCCCCGGAAAAAGAGAGAATCCACGAGGAGAATATGCCGGCAAGTCCGCCGGAGAGTCGAGGTTTACCCGATTCTTCCTCAATGTTGGTCGTCGTCAAGGATTGATGCCCCAGGAGTTGATCGGATTGATTAACAGTATTCCCGGCGGTGGGCGGATCAAGGTTGGTAAAATAGAAATTATGCGAAACAACGCTTCACTCGAGGCGGATAGCAAGTTTACCCAGCAGATTCTCGAGGCCTTTCAGCGGGCCGAAATTAATGGAAAAACGGTTTCCATCGCAGTCGCCCAAGGAAACCAAGGCGGAAGTCGGCCCAGAACCGGCAATATCCGTCGTAATCGGGGACATAAGTCTTAAGCTGGTGCTGAATGTTTTTAATCAATCCGTTGACCGCATTGTTGCAGGTATCGAAACGTTTTTATATGCCGGGCTTTAAATTTCAGGATCCCTTTGATTTGAAGTCGGCTGCCTGATTGAGACACTCGTGACTTTTAAGCAGTTAAAGCCTCGAGCCGGGTGAATTCAAAAAATTATTGTACAACCAGACCACAGCCCAATATGGCACAACATCAATTCCGAGGAGAATGATTATATGAATATTTATGTTGGGCAATTGCCCGCTAATGTTAACGAAAGTGAATTGAAGGAACTCTTTTCGGAATATGGTGATATTGCCAGTGTGAACCTGGTCATGGATCGTTTTTCCGGTAGACCGAAAGACTTCGGTTTTATCGATATGCCGGATAACTCCCAGGCGGATCAAGCGATCAAGGCCTTGAATAAAAGCACCTATAAAGGGAATCAGATCAAAGTCAATCAGGTCCAGCCATTGCGTGGTAAAAAGGCCTTGAAACGGAGACCTCGATATTGATGTCATCTCAACTCTGCATCGGCGAATAGTTCACCGGTGCAGAGTTGAAGCGACAACAATCGAAATTGTTCAATTTCAACAGTTTTCATGTTTTATAAGGTCAGCCCTGATCAATTGAAGCCATTGGGAGACCTGTCTTCCTCGCTCTAACCAAAGTCCTTTCTTTAAGTTTTCTCCGTTTTTTATCCCACAGAAATTCATAATAGCGACACCACCTTATTTCCCTTTACCAAGAGTATTAGGAACGATTGTTTTCCGTCGGATCCTGAAAGAGAGAAAGGGCCGCATAGATTTTTGCAGCATTAACCACCTCCGGGAAGGAGATCTGTTCATCTGGAGTGTGGGCGACCTCCAGATCACCAGGGCCTAAGAGTAAGGGTTGAACGCCGGCCTCAAAGAAGAGATTGCCGTCGGAGTGGGACCGGAAGGTATCATAACGGAGGGTGAGACCAAGGGTTTCGTACAGGTGGGCCAGATTATTTGGTAGGATGGCCTCACCGGTCAGTTTGTACCCAAGGGCGGCAAAGCCGAAGTTCATCTCCAGAGTGAGATCTGCGATCATCCCGCTAGCTGAGGTGCCGAGCTCCCTGATCTTCTGTTCAACCAGGGCTGGGGATATCCCCGGAGGAAGATGGAGATCGATCCAGGCTTCGCATCGGTCCGGAACGACAAAGCCGGCCCGTGATGAGACCATTTCCCTGATCGACGAGACGACTTCCGATCTGCCCCGATCAAAGAGCGGGGCGCGACCCAGGTGGAGCAGGACCCGTAACATCGATTCTACGGCGTTATGGCCGAGTTCCGGTAGTGATGAATGGATCCGGCGGCCCCGGGTGATAAAATTCCCCTCCAGATAGCCATAATGGGAAAGGCAGGCGGCCAGGCTGGTGGGTTCACCGATGACCACTCGAGATGGGTGATATTCCGAGAGGAAGACAGCGCTGCCATCACCGGTTTCCTCTTCCCCAACGACCAAGAGAAGTCCCACCGAGGGTTGCCTGGATCTGGGCAGGGCATCGGCCATGGCGAGAAAGGTTTCCACCATGGCGGCGCAACCTCCCTTCATGTCAGCGCTACCCAGGCCGAAGATGGTGTCCCCTGTTTTTCGGGGGCCATAGCTGTTCAAATCCCAGGCTGGGATGGTATCCACATGTCCGGTCAGGAAAAAATCCGGTTGTTCTCTACCCATGGTCACGATCAGGTTATAGCGTTCTTTTTCCACTTCCTGGCGCCGGACCGTAAGGCCCTTATCATTGAGCAGTGCTTCCAGATAAAGCTGGATATCTTCTTCCTTGCCGAAGGGAGAATAGATATCGATCATCTCCTCCAGGGTATTCTGCAACCGTTTGGGGCGAATTGCCTGCCAGACCCACTCCAGTCTTTCATCCATTGCGTTTGCCTGGGGGTTTCTTTGTTTTATCAAGATTCATGCTCATATAGACGTGTTTTTCGACATTGCCGAAACCATGTTTTTTGAAAAAGTTGATGGCAGCGCGATTTTCCGCATCGGTATCGATGATGATGATTCGTGCGCCCTGTTCCCGCATCCGCCGCTTGATCTCTCGGAACAATCGTTCTCCGATGTTATGCATCTGGACATCCTTTCTTACCCCCAACCAGACCAGATACCCATATTTCCAAGCGGAATGGTGTTTGTCCACAGTGGTTCCCAGGGCAAAACCAGCGATCTGGTCATTGAGTTCCGCCACCAGACAGAGTTCATTGTCGCTGTTGAACAGGGTGGTGATCTCATATTCGTCCCAGGTTCGGTAGAGGGTTGAGGAGTACTCTGCGGTAAAGATGTTCTCCCCGATGTGATAAACATGGGGGAGGTCGTCAATGGTCATTTCTCGGATGCGGATCTTTGGTTGGTGGTTTGGTTCGCTATTGAGCATAATCATACCGGGGGGTTGGATGGTTTATGAAGGGGGAAATAGTTTGTTTAGTGAATGGTTGGTTCGGTAATGGTTTAGGGCCTTTCAAGGGTAGGGGATGATCAGGCGTTCATCCGTTTTTTGGAAATTGGCCTGGTGTTTGATCACTGTAGCATCCCAGGCCTGCAACTCTTTGAGTAGCTCGGCGGAGGTCTCGGGGTGTTGGGTGACAACGTTGCTCTGTTCGGCAGGATCTTTTTTTAAGTCGTACAGTTCGATTTCAGCAAACTCGTGACTCTTGCCGGTGATGAAGTTTTCCCAGGAGACCTGTTCCAAGAGATTCCGGTTTTTCCGGAGGATCAGTTTCCAGTCGTTGGTTCGGATCCCGATGTCACCCGGCGGATAGCCAAGGTCTCCAAATCGACTCCGAAGCAGAGCCTGATATGTGGGGATTTTTTGCAGCTCAAGTGGTGAGAAATGGGCGCCCTGGGAACTTTTGAACTCAAGATACCATTGGTCGAGGGTGTATTCCCACCAAGGCAACCGGTCGATGAAGGCCGGCTTGGTCTGGGCGGTTGCCGGGACTTCGCCTCGAATGAGCGGCAACAGACTGTTCCCTTGGGCCTCATGGTTCACCGGGATGTCAAGATAGTTCAGGATGGTCGGCATGATATCGATTCCCAGGATCTGTCTCTCTATCCGGCGACCGCCAAACTCGTCACCGGGAAATCGCATGATCAAGGCGTTTTTAATAATTGAATCGGTGATATCGTAATGGAAGTAGGAGCCATTTTCCCCCAAGTCTTCGCCGTGAATGGACTGGAGAATAATCAAGGTCTTTTCGGTCAGCTGAAGAGAATCAAGGAGTTTCAACAGGTTTCCGATGAAAAGATCGGTGTAATAGACTCCGGCGTCATAGCGACTATTGATAAAACTGACGTCTTCCTCGGTGAGTTTATACAGTGGCTTGAAATCCCAATAGAAGGTGTTGTTGAATACTCGGGACAGCACATCGTAGGAAGGGTCTTCAGGGGTATCTGGTGGCCAGGGTTGGTTGGGCAGGGGCAACCGTTTCCAGAAGGGGATGTACCCCGAGGGATCGTACATGGTCTGGTAGGGTCTGGGAACCGTAGCGGCGTAAGGGAGATGGATAAGACCGCTGGCAATCCACAAAAAGAATTTCTGGTCTTTATTTTGGTTAAGCCATTGGAAGGCCTCGGTGGGCAAGCGCCGGACACTTTTGCCGCCGGGGCCTTTTCTGGTCCGACCGAAATAGTCGAAGGATCGAGAGAAGATATCGCCCGGATTGACCATGGTGCCGTTGTCGGCGTCGTACCGTAGAAAAAATTCGGGGGAACTCACGGTCGCGGCAGTGGTGTAGCCGTAGAGTTTCAGGGTTTCGGGCAGGGTCCGGTGGCTTACCTGGCCTTTTGCGATTTCAAATGAGATCATGCCGTTGATTCTTGGGTATTGTGAGGTGAGGACACTCATCTGGGCAACTGGGGTCAGGTTGGCCTGGGAAATGGCATTGTCGAAGACAACTGAGCGGGGAGCGAGTCCATCAATATTGTGGCTGGTTTTGCGTTGATAACCATAGAGGCCAAGGTGATCTGGGCGCAGGCACTGCAGCGAGATCAATATAACATTGGTGTCCTCGTGACGAGGTTTTGGCGGTGGGGGAACGGTAATGGGGGTGGTTTCGGCGGACGCTGATTGGGTACCATCAAAGCCGAGGGTAAGGCAAAGGAACAGGAGCAATATTTTTGAAAATATCCGGTGTGCTGGAAGAATTTCGGATCTGTTCATGGGTGGTGGTATCCGACGTGAAGTCTATTTAAAGTTAATAAAAAGTTGTGATCGGAAAGAAGGGTTAATCCGGTTGGCCTTAATAGATATCAAGGTCATGGCCAACCACCACCTGACCCAGATAGCCGGCATCCTTGATTTCCCGGAGGAGATCTTCCTGGGTTGAAGCCAGCGGCCTTTTCTCCGGTCTGAGGGTGATGGGATTATGGGTCAGGATCAGGAGTTTTGGGTGAGCCTTGTCGGCGAGTTCGGCCAGTTGTGCTGTGGTGGTGTGATATGCCTTGGCATAGTCCTGAATATCAAAGTTTTGCCGGTTGGGCCGCATGGGATTAGTGAGAAATTTAATGGTCAGGGCCTCATGAATCAGGATATCGCAGCCGTCGCAGGCATCAATGGTCGCCTGGACCGGAGTGGTATCCCCGGTGATGACCACTCGACGGTCTGCGGTATCGAAACGGTAGCCAAAGCTTTGGGACCAATCACCATGCTGGGTAGGAAAGGCGGTGACTGTAACCCTGGTATCCTTGTAGATAACCCCCGGGCCGATCTCATGGACCTCGACCCGGCACGGGACGTCGATTTTTTCCATACCCTCGGTCCGGATCCGGATATCCTCCCGGTAAGCAGCGAGGAGGTGGTCGGTCATATCTTTGAGGCCTTTGGGGCCGAAAACTTCAAGGGGACCTTGGCGGCCCATGACCCATGGGGTTAGAATCAGATCCGGGTATCCGGCGGTATGGTCGGAGTGGAGATGGGTCGAAAACGCCACCCGGAGACGGGGAGGGGAGAGGGAGGGGAGATGAAGGTCCCGGGCCGCCTCGGCTGCTCTGCGGACAACCCCTGGGCCGAAATCAACCAGATAGGCGTATCCATCGACAACCACCGCCGTCGCCGGTCCTGATCGATCGGGATCCGGTTGGGGATTGCCGGTACCAAGCAACACGACTCGGGTCTCAGCAGTTGCAGAGGCATTATGGCCAAGGGCCAATAAGAGAGTCACCGCAATCAGGACTGAATATTTTTGCAGGTTCATGGACATGGTTGTTGCCGGTTTCCTTGGGCACCGGATTGGTCCGGGGTTGAACATGAAGGGTGACAGTTAATGATCAATCATTATTGACCAATTAAGCGAATTTCCACCCGGCGGTTGCGTTCGCGACCAAATTCGGTGGTGTTGTCACCCACCGGGTGACTGCTTCCTGCGGTTTTTTGCACCATCCGGGCTAAGTCAATCCCCTCTTCGGCCAGATAGCGGAGCACGACTTCAGCCCGTTGCCCGCCAAGGATGGAGGTATTATCCACACCTTCAACAGGATCGGTGTGGCCGGTGATTTCGATTTTGACCTCGGGGAGTCCTGATAGGAAATTCTTCCAACGGTTGAGTTCGTTGACTGCTAAATCGGTTAAGATAGAACTTCCTGCGGCAAAATAGATGGTCTTGAGCTCTGACTCCTGGCCCGGCAGCAGTTCACCTTGGCTCCCCTGGAGAGAATTCTTCATTTCTTCGGCATCTGGGATCTTATACATGGTAATGGTAATCCCGGAGATCTCTTCACCCTGTCCGCCGGAAATACTGAAGGCTGACTGGCCTGAGGAGGGTAATCCGGTGCTGGCCACTCCGGGAGGGGGGCCGCCGGATCCTACCAGGGCTGGCGAGATTAATCCGGTTTCCGATTTGACCCCGTAGATTCCCATAACATCACCAGGGATCGGCCTGGAGCTGGAGATTTCCCGCCTGGCAAAGAGATAAAAGCTTTCGTTGGCGGGTAGTCGGAGGTGAAAGCGTCCATCGGCAAGGGTTCGTTCGGAGATGAAATCGGGACGGGTCTGTTCCAGTGATTTTTTGGCAAAGACCAGGGTGTCGGCATAGGGAGCTCCTTGGGCATCGACGAGCAGCCCATCAACGGCGAAGGTATCACCGGTTTCCTTGAACATATTCGGCAGGGCTCCGTCCAGGCGTCCCAGGTCCAGTGGACCTTTTTCAGTTAAGGTTGCGATGAGTAATTGTTTATCTGGTCCTGCGGCAAAATAATACGGTTCATTGGAGCGAGGAGGGCCTGATGGCGCCCCTGGCGGTCGGACCAGCATCCCGATATAGTAGGCCCCGACTTCAACCCTGAGGTTGAAATGGCCGGATGCGTCGGTCTTGCTGAGATATTCAGGAACCCGGCGCATGCCCTTGCCGATGGGCGGCAGTCCCTTGGCCGTTAGAAAAAAGGCAACCGTGGCGCCGTCCAGGGGGGCATCATTCACAAAGAGGCGCCCGAGAATGGTCCCGGTTTTTTCCAACGGACTCATCTCTTGAACCGCACCGATTGGAGTGGTCGAAAGGGTGAGGAGAAGAGTCAGGAGAAAGAGTATCATATATCTTTGCATTACATATTCACCGGAGGTAGAAGGTTGGCCTTGAGTATGGCCGGTTCGTTATTATAGTACACCCCCCCTGATAGTCAAACGGAAAGAGGGTGGAGTTTGGTTGGTGTGCTTCAGGGTGACCAGGTCATTGAATGGGGCACCTTGCTAAACCATCATCTTTGCAGGGTCATGCCCCGAAGGGTGTTTTTGAAGGGGTTCTTTAAAGGATTCTCCGGGCGGAATGGGAGGATCCTTGGTACAATATGGTTGATCTATTCTATATATAAGGTTCAGAAGCCCATATCTCAATTCCTTTAGGTTGCCCGTTGAACTCCATTGGTATCAAGACTAAAATTGTCGTCAATCTTCTACTCCTTCTGGCGGCGGCCATGATTATGATCGATTTGGTCATGATCGGTTCAGTTCGCCAGGAATTGATCAAGGAACATTTGGATAAGGCCCGGGGGATTCTGGGCATGGTGTCTAAGTATTCAACCGTGGGCGCGGTGACAGTCGAGCCATGGATGATCTCGTTGTTGAAGGGAAATAAGGCCACCTGTCTGCTCGTTTTTGATTCAGGGGGAGAAACCCTCAACAAAGTTGGCGCCTGCAGCGACCTCGAAGGGCTCGCTTCCTTAACTGAATTGACTCTGGGGACGGGCCTCGAACAGACAATCGCCAAAGGGTTCAGCTGGTGGGAGCCACGTTCTGGCAAGCAACTCCTGCAGGTATCCGTCCCCCTGATCCGGGACGGAAAATTAAGCGGGGCTGCGGCGATTGAGATGAGCCTTGAAGATGCCGTTACAAGTATCCTGAACACCCAACGGATATTTTTTGTTTATTTTTTGGTCAACATCCTGGTACTGACCCTGGCTGGATTCTACAGTCTATATATGGCTCTGGTTAAGCCCATTAATCGTTTGGTGGCAACCGCCGAAAAATTTACCGATGAGCAGGCCTTCTTTTTTCGCCAGGACCTTAAGGATAGTGAATTTAACAAACTATACCGTTCTTTGAATACCATGCTGAACAGGATCAACGACGATCGGACTAAGTTGCGTGATTCTGTAGCTTCTCTTGAAGCAACCAACCGTGAATTGAGTCGGGCTCACCAAGAAATTGTTCGGGCCGAAAGTCTGGCTTCTGTGGGACGGCTCTCAGCCGGCGTTGCCCATGAAATCGGCAACCCCATCGGTATTGTGATCGGATATCTTGAACTCCTGAAGAATGACCGGCTCACCGGTGAACAGCGCCAAGATTTTCTCCGCCGGGCTGAGAGCGAGGTGACCAGGGTAAAAAACATCATCAGGCAGCTTCTTGATTTTGCCAGACAACCGGAGGCCGATGAACCGGTCGGTCACTTCGATCCGACCCTGATCTTGGACGAGGTGATCAGTCTATGCACGGTCCATCCCCAGATGGCTGGAATAGAAGTGACCAGGGAATACCCTGAACATCAATGTTTAATTATGGTTCCAGCCGCTCAAATGAAGCAGGTATTGCTTAACATGATCATTAATGCCGCCGATGCTGTCCAGTCCGGACCAAATAACCATTCCGGGCGGATAGGGTTCCGGGTATATAGTAAAGTTGAGAACTCCCCAGCCGATCAACCCGGATTGGTTTGCATTGAAATCACTGACAACGGAGTCGGGATCGACGCAGAGCATCTTCCCCACATCTTCGATCCCTTTTTTACCACCAAGGATCCCGGTCAGGGCACTGGACTCGGACTGTCAATCTGTTATACCCTTATTGAAAATTTGGGAGGTTTGATCAGGGTGACCAGTACTTCCGGAATGGGTACGACATTTATTATTACCCTACCTGGGGCTGAGGTTGAATATGGCAGCCATGAGGAACGATCACAAGGAGAGACAGATCATGTATGAAGTCAACCGGGAGGAGTTGAATTCGCTCTTGATTATCGATGACGAGGAAAATATGCGTCATATGTTGAGCATCCTGGCCGAGGGTGAGGGGTATCGTGTGAAATCGGCGGCCGACGGCATTGAGGCTCTGGAAATCTTGGCTGGCACTCCATTTGATTTTATTCTTTGTGATCTTAAAATGCCCAGAATGGATGGAATGGCCTTTCTTGATGCGGTGGGAGAGCTCAAGGGAAATGCCACCATCATAATGATGTCGGCCTATTCGACCATTGATCTGGCCCTGGAAGCGATCAAAAAAGGGGCCTATGATTTCATCCCCAAACCGTTTAAACCGGACGAGGTCCTGCTGGCCCTGAAAAAGGCCGAAGAAAAGGAGAAACTGAGCCGAGAGAACGTCCGATTACGGTCTCGGCTGAGGAACCTGGAAACCGAGGTAAGCTTCGGGGCCATGGTCGGTTCCAGTCGTCCCATGAAGGATGTCTTTAGCCTGGCCAATAAAGTGGCCAAGTATAGTACCACCGTATTAATCACCGGTGAATCTGGCACCGGTAAGGAGCTTATTGCCCGTGGTATCCATATAGTAAGCCCCCGATCAGAACGGCCTCTAGTACCCGTTAATTGTGGAAGCATCCCTGAAACCCTTTTGGAAAGCGAACTTTTCGGCCATGTCAAAGGGGCCTTTACCGGGGCGGATCGGGACCATAAGGGGCTTTTCGAGGAGGCAGACGGTGGCACAATCTTGCTTGATGAAATTGGTGATTTGCCTTCATTGATGCAGGTCAAGATTCTGCGGGTGCTCCAGGAAGGGGAGATTCGTCCGGTTGGTTCTTCCCACAATAAAAAACTCGATGTCAGGGTTCTGGCGGCGACCTCGGTCAATCTTGAAGAGGCCATTCAACAAGGAACTTTCAGGGAGGATCTCTATTACCGGTTGAACGTGATGCCTATTCGGATGCCGTCGCTGCGTGAGCATCCGGAAGACATTCCCTTCTTATGCCAGTTGTTTATCGAACGGTTCAACAAGCAACTGAGCCTGCGGATTGAAGGGGTCTCGCCGGGGGCCATGTCGCTATTAGTAGATTATCGCTGGCCCGGGAATGTAAGGGAACTGGAAAATCTGATTGAGCGGGCCATGGTTCTTGCCGAAACCAATTTTATCCAGAGGGAAAATCTCCCCGCTAGTCTTATTGGCTCAAAAACCGAGAGCAACGGCCCTAATGATGATGAACTAGTTGGATTTTCCTTGAAAGAGGCGAAGAAGGTCTGGGAGAAAAAGTTGATCAGCCGCGCCCTCCAGACCACCGGGGGGAACCGTTCGCGGGCAGCGGAGTTGCTGGAGTTGAGTTTCCCCTCTCTGCTCAGCAAGATCAAGGAGTATCAAATTGTGGTTCCGGAAGGATAGAGAAGAAAAAGTTAAATGCGCCTTCCTGGGCTCGCAAGGATATATTGACACATTCTAATCACAAATCATCCACCAATTTGGGCACTTTTAATGAATATGTAAACTTTCTCTTTTACTCTTCCTTTAAGGCCAGGAGAGGTTCCAGTTGAGCAAGTCTGAAGACTGGGATCACCGCGCCGATCAGGCAGACGCCACAGCCGAGACCCAGGGCAATCAGACTTAACAGGATGCTCTGGACTGACGTGATAGAGATCTCTCCCAGTCGGGTCATGAGGGTAAAGTCTGCGGCCAGCAGGTTCAATAGCAGATGGCCAAAGAGGACTCCGAGCACCCCGCCAAACAGACTGATAATGGCCGCTTCCGCTAGAAACATCATGACAATATGACCTTTGCCGGCGCCCAGGGCCTGAAGGATTCCCACTTCCCGCCGTCGTTCATTGGCTAGGGCGGTAAAGGTGGACCAGGCCAGAAGGATGGCCAGCAGGGCCGAGATGGTGATGGTGATGGTGAAAACCTTCATCATATCCTTGAGGGTGGACCGGACATCGGCGCCAATGGTTCCTCTGGTCATGATCCCAATGCGGGGATTGATTGATTGGATTTTTTTATAGACCTCTTCCAGGTCGGCGCCTTCCTTCAGTTTGACAAAGATGATCGATAAGTCGCCCTGTTTATAGTTGGCACCCGTGGCTATTTTGGTAATTTTGTCGAGATCCATTTTTCGCATGAAGATCCCGTGGTCCAGGCCGGTGCCGGTCTTGGCGAGGTGATTGATTACCTTGACCTTTTCGCCAAAGAGACTCGCGGTGTTGATCAGACCGAGGTATTCGTAGACATAACTACCAACATAGATTTCTCCTTCACCAAGTGGATGTTCAGGTGGGCTAACCAGCCATGGTTTCACGACGAAATCGTTTTCCGGATCGAAGACCACCACCTGTCCTTCCTCAATACTGCAACAACCGGATTCCAGGGTTTCCAGATAGATATGGGAGTTGAGGTTGGCGATCTCAGGTAGATCTCCTATTGATTCGAGGACAAAGGAGTCCATATAAAAGGTTTTTTCCTTGCTCTCCAGAATAAATTCTTCGGCAATACTCTTGGCCTCTGCGGGGACCAGAACCAGATCTGCGCCCAGTTTTCGGGCGGCTTCCTCAATATCTTCGCGAACGGCATTATCGAACAACAGGGCAAAGACCAGAAGGGCTACCAGCATACAGACCGCAAGAACCAGAACGATATTCCGGAAGAGCTTCCGGGTAACGCTCTTCCAGGCCAGGGAGTGAATTGAAAGAATATTTTTTTCAGGCATGAACGATCGTGTCTCTAATAAGGAGATGAATAAAAAAATAACCTGCAGGTGAAGGAACGTAGAGGTATTAAACCATTATCCTCAGGAATCCGGCAATAAAAAAGGCGGAGCCCTGTGCAGGGCTCCGCCGGGTGAAACCATCAAAAAAACTATTCTTAGTTGAACACTGCGTCCACGCCACAAAGAACGGCATGTGATTCCAGGCCTTCCTGGTTGTGACAGGCAAGACAGGTTGAGGTGGCCTTGCCGATCAGTTTCCTGGCTTGGACATCATAGAGGCGAAGTTGGCCGTCCATCAGGAATTCATCCGGGCCGGGGGCATCGGGGTTTTTGCATTCGGGATCAACGACCTTGGTCCTGAGGGTCAAGACGAGATAACGACCGTCCGGGGTGAAGATGGCATCATGATTCTGCTCATGCTTCGGCATCATCTCAGCGTCTAAGGTGTTGAGTTTGTCATCAAGCAGGATCATCCGGTCGGCATAGGAAGCGGCGATCATCGTGTCATCATCGGAATAATCGGCGCGGAAGCTGATGCTCTCTTTCTCACGGCCTACGGCCATTCCTTTCTGCAGGACTTTGACCTTGCCCTGGGTCATGGCATCGGCGTCAACTTCAATAAGGTGGAGTTTTCCAATGGTATTGCCATGGGGTGCATCGGCCTCATTGACGGTGATGAGGAATTTCTTCATGTCGTTGGAGGTAGCGCCATGATAAAACTTATAGGGCTTGCCTGAATCCGCATCGGTTCCTTCCAGGAATACGGTATGCTCTCGTTTCATGTCGGATTTGCGAAAAACATCGATGTACCCGAGATTAGCCATGCTGATGGGCATGAAATAATCCTTGGTTTGACCGGAGGCACAGTAGAGCGATTTCGTTTTGGTTGCCTGGGAAGGAAGGGGGGCATTAACATCGGTAATGATTTTGCCGGTTCTAAGGTCGGTTTTACCGACATGGGGAGCACCGGTGGCGGGATCGACTTTGTAGGTCGACCAGAACATGGTGTTGGTGTCGGTAAGATCAATACGGGGATCATGGGTAGGATGGCTGGCACCGTCACCGATGTCGACCTTGGTCAGGCTGCTGAGTTGGATTGGGATATCAGCATTGGGATCGATGGTAGCGACGGCCTTGGCAAAATGACCACCCATCCCGGCAACATAGAAAGTTGCCTGGTAGGTCTTGGCCATCATGGCCGATGAACCTGAATCCGCCTCGGGTTTGTTACCCATGGCCGAGACGTTGTTCGGCTGGTTGAGGCCGATAATCGCCAGGGTTGCGGCGCCGACAAGAATTGATCCGGTCAGCAAATTCTTCGAAACTTTCATGCGTTCCTCCTGTTTTTTCAATTGTGTTGTACGGTGGAGAAAGAGGCCAGTGTCGCAAGGGGTCTCCACCGACTCCGGTCCCAATGGTGCTTATCATTGAAACACCACCGAGGTTTCAAGCTGCTTGCTGTTTCATAATGCAATTACTGAATTTGTAAGTTTGATTAGTATCACAATGTTCCATGAAATGCCAGAGTGATTTTTTTCTAAAGGTTATTATGTTAAGGTCAAAAAATGGTGGCTTCCTGATGGGGATGGATATTTTTTAGCGAATGACTTTTAGACTTGCCTGTTCGGTGGTAAATACATTAGATTTTTCAATTTTGGTCGACGCAGAATTCCTCCAACCTATTCACATCATCCCTGGAACTCGGGAGAAAGGTATAAAATGATTATTGAATGTAAGAACCTGATGAAGGTTTATCAGACAGAAGGGAAGGACTTTCGGGCTGTTGATGATGTATCGATGAAGGTTGAAAAGGGCGAATTTGTCATTATTCTAGGCCATTCAGGATCAGGTAAGACGACCCTGTTGAGTCTGATCGGAGGTCTTGCGCGACCTGACGCTGGTGCCGTTATTATTCACGGTCTTGATCAAAATCGCCAGGCGGAATCTGAACTCGCGGAACTTCGGAATCGGACCATTGGTTTCATCTTTCAATTCAGCAGTCTCATTCCGACCTTGACTGCCCTGGAAAATGTCTTGTTGCCGTTGACTTTTTCCAAGGTGCCTCCTTCCCCCGGCAGTTACGATCAGGCCTGTACTCTGCTTGAGCAAGTTGGTCTCTCTGGCAAGGAAAAGTCCTTTCCTGCTCAGTTGTCGGGGGGGCAGCAGAGAAGGGTGGCCATCGCCAGGGCCTTTATTAATCAACCGGACATTATTCTGGCCGATGAACCCACCGGAGATCTTGACGAAGAAACCGAAGGCGAAATCCTGCGAATTTTTCGGGAGAAGAATCAAATTGCGAAAACCACCTTCCTGGTTGTTACCCACAACGGTGTGTTAGGAAAAACCCAACACAAGCCCAGAACCTTCATGATGAAAAACGGGGTGTTGAGTGAGAACTCTTCAGAGGTCGCTTCCTCAATATAATAAAATTCATCTGACTTTTCTCCTCATAAAAACTTTGTCGGTTGGCTTTCATGAGGCCGCTTTGTGCCGTTTATGCCTCTTTAACGTGGTCTGAATAATGCTCAAAAAAAAAATTAAGCACGTTGATATTAGGACCATTTTTGGGCTCACCATGCTTTTGTTCTTCTTTGTCTGGGGGTGTTCTCGGGGGACGGATACCCCGCTCAAGATTGGGGACGTTGCCCCGGATTTTCTGGTAGAAGGACTTGACGGACGACCTTTTCAGTTGTCTGGATATGCAGGGAACCCGGTTGTTATTCGTTTTTTTGTAACCGATTGTAAGTTCTGTAAGGCTGATACATCGACATTTAATCAGTATTATCAGGAACATAAAGAGGATGGGCTCAAGATTCTGTATCTGACCACGACCGTGGATCAGGCCCAGGTCAAGAAATTTGTCGAGGATTTGGCGATTCCTTTCCCGGTGAGTATTGATTTCGGCCGGAAGGTTTCCGATCTGTACAATGTTCATATCGTTCCCCAGGCCTTGGTTTTGGATCAGGACCACCGGATCAAAGCAGCTATTCTTGGTGGGGTGACCAGTGAAGAGTTGGATGAGGTGTTGGGGCATTACTGGCAAAAAAATGAACATTAAAATTCAACAGCAACCCCCAAGGATACTTTTATGTTGAAGAACCAAATGTTTCTTTTCGGTATGGTTGTTATGCTGACTATCTCCGCTTTGCTCTTCCCTGCAATCAGCCAGGGTGCGCCTCAAGACACGGTTGACGGGGCGGTACGTTGTCCTGTTTGCGGTATGTTTGTGGCTAAATATCCGGGATGGATCGCTCAGATCGCTCTGGGGAGTAATGATCCGGCCAGCTTTGACGGAGTTAAGGATATGATGGCCTATTATTTTGCCCCAACGAAGTTTGGTGGGCAACCCCTGGCTGAAAATGCCGAAGTCTGGGTCAAGGATTATTATTCTCTGAAGTGGCTGGACGGGCGTCAGGCCTTCTTTGTCTTGGGCAGTGATGTCCACGGGCCCATGGGGCATGAACTCATCCCTTTTTCCAGTAAGGCTGCGGCAGAATCTTTTTTGGTCGACCATCATGGCCAGCGAATCGTCACTTTCTCGGAAATTACTTCTGAACTAATTACCCGTTTGCGTTCAGGGCAGACGATGAAACCCATGAAATAGGCCCCATGCGTCCCACCGGACTTCTCTTGATTATTGTTACCTTGCTGCTCATGGCCAGTGGAGCAGCCTGGGGCAGGGCAGTACAACTGCGCCAAGAATCAATGGAAAGTTTGGGGTTGAACCAAGCAGTGACCGCAGGCCTTGGTCTCACCGACCTCTGTATCGCCACCGAGGCCAGGTATACTAGACACCCGTCAATCTCGGACCCCATGGCACCCTTTATGGATCACCCCTTTGCCATCGAACATTTCCCAACCGGCTCTTTCTGGGCGGTTCCTTCGCATATTATTAGAGTTGAAAAGTTTGGGGGAAAGCAATGACCCCCATTTTGGAAAGACATCTTAATCTCCTTGATTATGCCTTAACTTCCCTCTGGCGTCGCAGGTTGAAAAACGCCGGAATCATGATGGTATTCGCGGCGGTTATTTTTTTGGTGGCATCTTTTCAGATGCTAACCAGGGGATTAATAGATGTTTCTGAAAAAATCCTGACCGAGGTCCCTGATATCGTCATTCAGAAGATGTCTGCAGGGCGACAGGAGGCCATACCCCTGGACTATCGGGAACGCCTGGATGATATCTTTGGAATACTCAAGGTTGTCCCTCGCATCTGGGGGTATTATTTTGATGAGACCAATGGCGCCAATTATACGGTCATGGCCTTGGAGCTTGATGCCATGCCAGCCAGCTCTCAACTTGGCAGGGCCGTGATCGGGGAGGTCCCGTCTAATAATCTGAATGGTGGGATTGTTTTAGGGCAGACTGTTCTGGGTAATTTACATTTAGGAGGTCGCCGGACCTTCTCCCTCTTTCGGCCTGATCTTTCCCTGAAGCCTCTGAGGGTTGTGGGAGAGTTCAATCCTGCGACCGAGATAATGACCGCAGACCTCATTCTGATGAGTCTGGCCGATGGCCGGGATCTCTTTGATATGCCCCCGGAAGTGGTTACGGATTATTGCATCTATGTGGCGAATCCTGCTGAGGTGGGGACCATTGCCCGGAAAATAGCGGCCCGTCTGCCCGATACCCGGGTTTTAACCAAGCCGCAGATTCAGAAAACCTATCAAGTGATATTCGGTTGGCGCAGCGGATTTGCCTCGATCTGTCTCCTGACAGCGTTAGTGGCCTTTGCCATTCTCGCCTGGGACAAGGCCTCAGGGCTGTCTCCTGAAGAAAAACGGGAGATCGGCATCCTTAAGGTGATCGGTTGGCAGACTTCTGATATTCTGGCTCTGCGCTTTTGGGAGAGTCTGGTGGTCTCGGGACTCGCCTTTCTGGTGGGCTGCCTCGGGGCCTATGGCCATGTCCTCTTTTTTTCCGGTTCGTTATTCCGACCGATTCTGTTGGGGTGGTCGGTCATCCATCCTTCTTTAACCATTATTCCAGTCATTGGCGGTGACGACCTCCTGCTTATTTTCACCTTTACCGTGGTTCCGTACATGGCGGCAACGGTTATTCCGGCCTGGCGAAGCTCCATCGTCCCTCCCGAGGCGGCCATTAAATGACGGGGATAGGCGGATGTTGATAGAACTGGATTTGGTTACCAAAATTTATAATCAGGGCCATGCCAATGAGGTTCGGGCCTTGACCGATGTGACCCTGGCCATAGAAGAAAACACCATGGTCTGTCTCCGGGGGGCCAGTGGTTCCGGAAAATCGACCCTTCTGTCTATTATCGGTTGTGTTTTCCCGCCAACCAGCGGGAGAGCGGCCATTGCCGGAAAACAGTTGTCCCGTCTGCCGGACCGGTTCATGACTATCCATCGACGACAAAACATCGGTTTTATTTTCCAACAGTTCAATGTCCTGCCCGAATTGACGGTTCTTGACAATATCGGTTTGCCTCTGCTTCCTTTGGGGGTTGCTCCTGCCATTCGTAAAAAAAGGGCAACAATGCTGATGGAGCGGCTTGGGATTGCCCACCGAGCTGATTTCCCTGCTCGGCAAATCTCCGGTGGCGAACTGCAGCGGGTTGCCATTGCCCGCGCTCTGATCAACAATCAGCCGATAATCCTGGCCGATGAACCAACCGCCCATCTTGATACCCGTCTCAGCCTTGAATTCATGCAGATCATGGATGACCTCAAAACTGAAGGCAAAACAGTCATTATTGCCTCCCATGATCAATTGATTACCGAGAGCCCTTCTTTAGATCGAATCATTGATGTGAAGGATGGGCGGATCCACCATGTTCCTTAATCCATGGAGCCTCAATCTTACCCTCTGCGCCGTGATCGTGCTTTTTCTGGTGGGCACGGCGGCGAAAACCGCAGTGCGGGTCTTGTTGTACTGGGATCCGTCAAGTGATTCCAATCGGCAGATTCGGCTTGAGGCCGAGACGTGGCTTTCGGCGACTCTGGTCGAGTACGCCCTGTTGATCCAGGTGTTGACGTTGCTCCTTTTTGTAATAGCCGCCGATCGTTTCAGTCAGATGATCAGTGGGGCAATGTGCGCCACCGGAACCTTGACCGCCAATGCTTACGGTATCCCGGACCTGCTCATTAAACTCGTTGGTTCTTTTCTGTATGGTTTTTGGATCCTGTTTCATCGAATTGATATCAGTTCGGAACGCTATCCCCTGGTCAGATTTAAATTCATCTTTCTGCTGGGTCTAGTCCCGGTGATTCTTGTCGATATGGTCTTGCAGACCTTGTTTCTCGCCAATCTCAAACCGGATATCATCACCTCATGTTGTTCGGTGGTTTTCGGCGATGAAGGGGGCGGTGGCCGCGGTAACCTCTTAACCGGCAGTGATCCCCAGGCCACCCTGATTGCTTTTTATGGCCTGGCGGGAGCCATAATTATGACCGGGATTTGTTTTTTATGGCAGACGTTAGGTAAGGTGAGGCGACTGGTCACTGGTGGTCTGTCCGGGATTTTCAGTCTGGAGTGGGCCGGTTTTCTGGTGGTTTCTTTAGCAGCCATTACTACCGTCTTTTCGTCATATATTTACGCGATGCCTTATCATCACTGTCCTTTTTGTATCATCAAATCCGAATATGGGTGCATTGGGATTTTCATCTATGCGGCGCTCCTCGCCGGGGCTTTTTTCGGACTCTCCGTCGGGGTGGTCGAACCCTTTGCCGGGATGGATGATGTGGCCCAGACCATCCGCAGGTACCGCCGGGGCGCGGTTCTCCTGTCCCTCGTGTTGCTTATTATTTTTACCGGTCTTTCTTCATACCATCTTCTCCTCTATCGGCTTACGGGAGGTGCTTGATGCCGGTGCCCGCCCAAGAGTTGAGGCGTTTGAGGGATATGATCTGACAGAGGTGTTTGAATCGCTTTGTTATTTTGCTATGATAAGGCAGATTTGAAACGTATGTAAGAACGAAACATTGAGGAGGGACCATTGGATATCTATTGTGAGCATTGCCGTAAGGTCACTGGGCGAGTGGCGGATGACAAGATTCCCGCCGACCGGCAGGTCCGGGTGACGTGCCCGGTTTGTAAGGAAAAAATTGTCATCGGCCAAAGAGTGGCATCCACTCCTCCGCCCATCCCAACCGCCCCCCTCGAGGGTGCCGTCCTCGGGGCATCAGGGACTGACGATCCCCTCCCCAAGCCTTCATCAGTTAAGGAATCAGGACCAGGCGAGATCCAGGATTATGATTTTGAGGTCTGGGTGGTCATCAGGGAGGCCTGGGAAAAAACATCAGGAGTAAAGGGGACGTTGTGGGCGGCGGCCTTTCTTGTTTTGGGGGTGGTCATCGTAACTACTGGTATTTTGAGCGTATTGGGTCATCTCATTGGCGCCGCCGGAAGCGGTTTCGCCTATACATTTGCTGCGCAACTTACTTTGACCGCAGCGATTTATCCCTTTTTGGCCGGGATCATGATGATCGGAATTCATCGGTCAGTTAATCTGCCGGTCAACTCCAAGATGGTCTTTGGTTATTTCGTTTCGTTTGTCCCGTTGGTCATTGGCTCTCTTCTCGTTTCGGTAATGACCACCATTGGTTTTTTCATTCTCCTGATTCCAGGAATCTATCTGAGTATCGCCTATCTGATGGTAATCCCGTTGATCGTTGAACGTGAAATGCAACCGTGGCAGGCCATGGAGTTTTCCCGTAAAACTGTGCAGCGTCATTGGTTTAAGGTATTTGGCCTTTATATTCTCATGACTCTAATTTATATGCTCAGTGCCATTCCCTTGGGACTTGGGATGATCTGGACAATGCCTATGTTTGTTATGGTCAACGGAATCTTGTACCGGGAGATGTTTGGGGTTAGGGCTGCGGGGTGAAGGCGATATCGGTCTAACTTCGAGAGACGCCTATGGCCGGACAAGGCTCTCTCCGACTGAACTACGGTCGGGTGATATTGGTCTGACTCGTTGGTGGGGAAGTAACATTGAATCAAAAAATCCCTTAAATTTATCATTTTAACGTAGATTCAAGGCACTTCTGATAGCCTTAAAAGTTCTTTTTATGGCCCAAGATCCATTAACGTCTTCCAGTCAACCGAGCTCGGAATTCCTGAAGACCGTTCCCCATCTGCCCGGGGTTTATCTCATGCGGTCTGGCGAGGATATGGTGCTCTATGTGGGCAAGGCCAGGGATTTGCGGAATCGGCTGGCTTCATATCGGAGTGGATCGGCAGGGAAGTTTGCCAAGACCGAGGTCATGCTCAAGCAGGTCGAACGGATTGAGACAATCCTGACCGCTACCGAAAAAGAGGCCCTGATCCTTGAGGCCTCATTGATCAAGAAATATCGGCCTCGCTACAATGTTATCCTTCGTGATGATAAGAGCTATCCTTATGTCAAGGTAACGGTTACGGAAAAATGGCCCAGGTTGGTGATCTCTCGCCGCCGTAGACAAGATGGCGATCGCTGGTTTGGACCGTTTTCTTCTTCTTCAGCACTGAAAGAAACCCTTAAATTAGTTCGTCAACTCTATCCCTTGCGTTTATGTAGGGGCCGGGAACTCCGGCCCCGAACTCGACCCTGTCTCAATTATCAGATGGGGCGATGCCAGGCGCCATGTAGTAATCTTGCCGATCGTGCCGGGTATCTGGAGGCGGTCGATCAGGTGATCCGGATTCTCGAGGGACGGCGAGGCGAGGTGGTGGTGGATTTGAAAAGAAGGATGGCGGAAGCCTCCGCCGCCCTTGAGTTTGAACAGGCCGCCTTTTTTCGTGATCGATTACAATCCCTGCAGGCGACTCTTGAGAAACAGGTGGTGGCCGCGGGCCATCATCGCGACCAGGACGTAATAGCCCTGGTCCGCCATGATTTAGCGGCGTCCCTGTCCATTATTAAGGTTCGCGACGGTGCAGTCAGCGGGCATCAGACCTATTTTCTGGCCGATCCCGTGGGTGATGACGAGGAAGTGATTGGCCAGGTCCTGGCCCGTTATTATGGTGAAGACCGGCTGATTCCCTCGGAAATTCTCCTTTCCCATCAACCAGAAAACAGCGAACTGCTCGAGGAATGGCTTGGTGAACAGAAGGGATCCAGAGTTAGGCTCAGGGTACCCCAGCGGGGCACCGGCCTGCAGTTGGTTGCCATGGCCCGAGAGAATGCTCGTCAGGTCTTTGCCGAAGAGGACAAAAAGATCCAGGCGAGTCAGGTCCTGATTCGTTCCCTGGCCAAAGCTCTGCAACTGGATCGGATGCCCCAGCGGATCGAATGTCTCGATATCTCCAATATTGGCGGGAAACTGGCGGTGGGTTCGCTGGTTTTATTTCAGAACGGAGAGCCAGTGAAATCAGGCTATCGCCACTACAGAATCCGTGAGCTGACCACCCCGGACGATTATGGGATGATGTACGAGGTTCTCACCCGCAGGTTTGCCGCCACCCGCCGCCAAGAGGGTGATCCTGATCTCTTGCTCCTTGATGGCGGAAAGGGGCAACTGAATATCGCGATCCAGGTGCTAGCCGAACTTGGGGTGGAGGGCAGGGTTGATCTGGCCGGGATTGCCAAGGAAAAAAAAGAGGAGGGGGAGAAGATTTATCGTCCCGGTCGGAAAAATCCAATCCTTTTTCCGCGACATTCACCGGTTCTGCTCTATCTGATGCGAATTCGGGACGAGGCCCATCGTTTTGGGGTGACTTTCCATCGGAAACTTCGAAAGAATGATACCTTGAAATCTTCTTTGGACACCATACCCGGGATTGGTCCTGCGAGACGGCAGCTTTTGCTCAAACAATTTGGGAGCATTAAAGGGGTTGCTAAGGCGACTGAGAAAGAGCTGGTTGCAATCCCAGGGATTTCGAAGGTCTTGGCTCTCCTGATCCGCCAGGCCATGAAGTGAATCCTCTTGTTGAGGGGAGACGCTATTCCTATCCTTCTCCGCCTTTTTATTGGTTACCTCCCTTCATAGCATGGTTTTTTAACTCGGTATTTATTGTTTGCTTTTTGGCAGGCAAAAAATTAAGATGACTCACTCAAGTATCCCCGGACCAGCCATTCTGCCAGGTCGGATCAGCGATTTTCCGCCATCCCTTTTCGAAACAATTCAGGAGTAAAGTGTTAAGCCATGTGGGAATATACGGATAAGGTCAAAGAACATTTTATGAATCCCCGAAACGTAGGTGAGGTTACGGGTGCCAGTGGTATAGGTGAGGTTGGTTCCCTGGCCTGCGGTGATGCTCTTAAATTGACCATCAGCGTTAATGATCAGGAGATCATCACTGATGCAAAATTCAAGACCTTTGGCTGCGCCAGTGCTATTGCTTCCTCTTCTGCCTTGACCGAGATGATCAAGGGGATGCCGTTGGCCGAGGCTGAGAAGATCACCAATCAGGACATTGCCGATTTCCTCGGTGGTCTGCCCAAGGAGAAGATGCACTGTTCGGTCATGGGCCGAGAGGCCCTTGAGGCAGCCATTGCCAGTTACCGTGGAGTGACCCTACCCATGGCCGAGGGTGAGGTGGTCTGCGAGTGTTTCGGAGTCACCGATCTGGAAGTGAAGCGGGCCGTTCAAGAAAACAATCTGCTCTCCGTCGAGGAGATCACCAATTTCACCAAGGCCGGTGGGGGTTGCGGCAAGTGTCATGACCGACTGGAGGCCCTGCTGCACGAAGTCCGCCAGGACAAGGTTCAGTCCGCCATTCCTGATCGCAGGCCCAAACGGATGACCACCATCCAGAAGATCAAGTTGATCGAGGAGGTGCTGGAACGGGAAATACGTCCGACTTTGCGCAAGGATGGTGGGGATATTGAACTGATTGATGTGGACGGCGACATTGTCACTGTTTCGTTACGCGGCTCCTGCTCAAGTTGCATGAAGTCCCAGACGACCCTGAAGGAGTATGTGGAAAAGAAACTGCGGGAACAGGTCTTGGATTCCCTTACCGTTGAGGAGGGGAGGGCATGAGCGACAGTGCCGATCGAGTGATTTATATGGATAACAACGCCACCACCCGCGTTGCGCCAGAAGTATTGGAGGAGATGCTCCCTTATTTCTCTGACTATTACGGCAATCCTTCCAGTATGCATAATTTCGGGGGGCAGGTTGGGCGTAAGGTTACCGAGGCCCGGCAAAAGATCGCTGATCTGCTTGGTGCTTCCCCTGATGAGTTGATTTTTACCAGTTGCGGCACCGAGAGCGATTCCACCGCCATTCTTTCCGCCATCCAGTCCTTTCCGGATAAGCGGCACATCGTCACCACCCGGGTTGAGCATCCGGCGGTTAAGAACCTTTGTGAGCATCTCTACTCGCTGACCGGCCACAAGCATAAGGTGACCCAGTTGCCGGTGGAATGTGACGGGACCATTGATCTTGGTAAGTATGAAGAAAGCCTGACTGAAGATACCGCCATTGTCAGTGTGATGTGGGCCAATAACGAGACCGGAGTGATTTTTCCCATCGAGCAGATGGCCGCTATGGCCAAGGAACGGGGCATCCTGTTTCACACTGATGCGGTCCAGGCAGTGGGTAAAATCCCCATTAATCTGAAGAAGGTGCCGGTGGATTTTCTCTCCCTTTCAGGCCATAAGCTTCATGCCCCTAAAGGGATTGGGGTGCTTTATGTCAGGAAAGGAACGCCCTTTGCCCCCTTTTTGATCGGCGGGCATCAGGAGCATGGTCGTCGTGGCGGCACCGAAAATGTCACCTCGGTTATCGGCCTGGGCAAGGCCTGTGAGTTGGCCGCCCTTCGCATGGATGAGGAAAACACTCGAGTTAAGGCCCTGCGGGATCGCTTGGAGGAAGGGTTGCTTGCTTCCATCCCTCATACCTTGCTCAACGGTCATAAAACCGACCGCCTACCTAATACCACCAATATCAGCTTCGAGTATGTTGAAGGGGAGGCGATCCTCCTTCACCTTGATCGGTTTGGTATCTGCGCCTCTTCCGGTTCGGCCTGTACGTCTGGTTCTCTGGAGCCGTCCCATGTCATGCGCGCCATGGGGGTGCCTTTTACTGCCGCTCACGGGTCTACTCGTTTCAGTTTGAGTACCTATAACACCGAAGAAGAAATCGATTTCGTCCTTGAACATCTGCCGAAAATCATCGCTGACCTGCGAACTATGTCGCCCTTCTGGGAAGAAGCGATGAAGGCAGAAGTCGTTTGCGGATGCAATTGTAAGAAAAACTGAGGGCGTACACCATGAAAGTTATTCCCGCCTCCTTTGAAATTCAGGATGATCTGGATCGGAGTTCTTTGGCCGTCCGGATCGAGGCCTGTGGCAGGATTTGCTATAAAAGCGAAGATAAGATCACTGAGGAGTCGGCTGGTCCCTTTATTCGCAGGATTCTTCAGCATGGCCATAATTCAGTGGCCGAGATGGCGGTGATTACCCTTAAAATCACAATTGATTCGGAAACTCTGGCGGCTCAGTTTTATCAATGTATCCCCCGGTTTGTCCGTGTGGACCGCCTCGGGCGGAAAGAACTGCTGATGACGGCCAGCGTTCGGGCCTATCGGGAACTCTATAAAGAACATGGTTCCATCAAGATGGTCAAGGCCATCGGAGGATTCTTGGCTGAGCATCATCCGCTTTTTTTTGAGGATATAGCCGCTAAGCGTCCTCGGTTTCCCCTATCCGGGATCGTCATTGAAAAGCTCTCTCTGGCCGAGGTTGACGATCTGCCGGTGGATCTCTTGATCAACCATCGATATCTGGGGGTCAAGTTCATCACCAACCGGGCGGTAACCCATGAGATCGTGCGTCACCGTCCTTGCGCCTTTCTTCAGGAAAGCCAGCGTTACTGCCGTTACAGCGAGGATAAATTTGATAATCAGGTTACCTTCATCAAACCCATGTTTTTTGAAGAAGGGAGCCCTGAGTATGAAATGTGGCAGAGGGCCATGGAGGAGACAGAAAAAATTTACCTGGAACTTCTCAAGACTTCCTCGCCCCAGGCCGCCCGGACCGTTCTGCCGAATTCATGTAAAACAGAGATCATTGTTTATTGCAATCTTCTGGAGTGGGCGCATATTTTCCGGCTCAGGACGACCCCCCAGGCAGAGCCTTCCATGCGCGAGGTGATGGTCCCTCTGTTGAAAGAATTGGACAAGAGGTATCCATCCGTATTTGACGGAATTACTGTAACAGTTTAAATGATTGGATAAAATTATCTTTGATCAGTATGTAATCGGTTTGGTTAAACTATATTTAAAAAGGAACGAGGAGGGAAAAATGGCTTATAACGCGGTAGAAATGGCAGACTGGCAGATATCTGAGGCTGCTGAAAAAAACATGCCCACACCCGAAGAATGGCGAGACAAATTAGGGCTTGAGAAAGACGAAATCCTCCCCATGGGTAGGCTGGCCAAACTCGACTTTCTGAAGATTATGAACCGGCTCAAAGACAAGCCGGATGGCAAATACATCGAGGTAACCGCGATTACTCCAACCCCCCTTGGTGAAGGGAAAAGTACCACTTCCTGCGGCCTGATGGAAGGTCTGGGCAAACGCGGGATGAACGTAGGCGGTGCCTTGCGTCAACCTTCTGGCGGTCCGACCATGAACGTCAAGGGTACTGCAGCAGGTGGCGGTAACTCCTTGCTTATCCCGATGACCGAGTTTTCTCTGGGCCTCACCGGTGATATCAACGACATTATGAACGCCCACAACCTGGGCATGGTGGCCATGACTGCTCGCATGCAGCATGAGCGTAATTATAACGATGAGCAGTTGGCCAGATTAACCGGGATGAGACGGCTTGACATCGATCCCACTCGGGTGGAGTTTGGCTGGATCATCGATTTCTGTGCGCAGGCTCTGCGGAATATCGTTATTGGTCTCGGCGGTCGCACCGACGGCTTTACCATGCAGTCCAAATTCGGGATCGCCGTGGGATCAGAGCTGATGGCGATCCTTGCCATTGCCACTGACCTGGCAGATTTGAAGGAACGGATCAACAACATCACCGTGGCCTTTGACAAGAGTGGCAAACCGGTAACCTGTCGTGACCTGGAAGTCGGCAACGCCATGGCCGCATTCATGCGGAATACTATCAACCCGACCCTGATGTGCACTGCAGAGTACAACCCCTGTCTGGTCCATGCCGGACCGTTTGCCAACATCGCGGTCGGCCAGTCTTCAATCATTGCTGACCGGGTTGCCCTGAAACTCTTTGACTACAATATCACCGAATCCGGTTTTGCTGCTGATATCGGTTTTGAGAAGTTCTGGAACGTCAAGTGCCGTTACTCCGGTCTGAAACCGCATGTCTCGGTCCTGACCGCGACCATCCGCGCCCTGAAGATGCACGGCGGCGGCCCGAAGGTAGTTGCCGGTAAGCCATTGGATGATGCCTATACCAAGGAGAATGTTGGTTTGGTCGAGAAGGGCTGCGAGAACATGGTCCATCTTATTAACGTTATCCGGAAGGCCGGTATCAACCCAGTGGTCTGCATTAACCGTTTTTACAGCGACACTGATGAAGAGTGCAAGGTTGTTCGCCGGATCGCGGAGGCAGCTGGTGCCCGCTGTGCCGAGTCCAAACATTGGGAGTTGGGCGGCGATGGTGCCTTGGAATTTGCAGATACAGTAATTGAAGCATGTAATGAAAAGAATGACTTCAAATTCCTCTATCCTCTGGAAATGAAACTCCGTGACCGGGTCGAAATGATCACCAAGGAAGTATATGGCGGTGATGGGGTTGACTGGTCACCTGAGGCCAATGCCAAGGCGGAGATGCTGGAAAATGATCCTCAGTACGCTGACTATGCCACCATGATGGTCAAGAGCCACCTGAGCCTGAGTCATGATCCGACCAAAAAGGGGGTGCCCAAAGGATGGCGATTGCCTGTTCGGGATATTTTGATTTATTCTGGTGCCAAGTTCCTCTGCCCATGTGCTGGGACGATCAGCCTGATGCCTGGTACCAGCTCGAATCCGGCTTTCCGCCGTATTGATGTCGACCCGGAATCAGGTAAGGTTTCAGGTCTGTTCTAAAAAAATGTAAGGTCGCCTTTGTCGTATCTTGGGTTTTGCGGCTCGTGGTCATGAGATCACGGGCCGTTTTTTTTGAATATCAAGAGCTGATTGAGGAGGACGCACTTTATCGTAGAATATCGCCGGAGAATGTAGTAGATATTTGATAAGACGTTACGATTAATCAATTATTAATGATTGCTCATTGTGGAAGTGAACCCCTATGGCTAGCCCAAAAAACGTCCCCTCCCAGTTCATGTCGTCCCTTGAAAAATCAAGTTTGAAAGCAACCCTCAAGGATCAGTCCGGGGCAGGGAAGCTGAAGATCGGCGAGTTGCTCCGAAAAGAGGGGCAAATTAATGGGCGCCAGCTGGAGGAAGCCGTTGAAATTCATAAAAAAACTAAACGTCGCCTAAGTTCCATCCTCCTGCAGATGGGGTATATCGAAGAAGATACGATTCTGAATGTTTTAAGCCGAACCCTTAATTTTCATGCGGTATTTATCCCCAGAGAACCTCCTAAGCCTGAAACCATCGAGGCTTTACCCTATGAACTGGCCCGTAAGTTCATGGCTTTTCCCTTGCGGGAGTTGGGTAAAACCCTCCAGGTTACCATGGCGGAGCCCACCGATACCGCCGCCGTGGAGAGTCTTCAGAATGAACTCCGGCGTCCCCTTTCCGTTTGTGTATCCAAGGAACGGGATATTATCGAGGCCTTTCGTACCTATTACAAGATTGATGATGAGGAATATCAGTCTTTCTTTGGGGAAAATCAGCGTGAGGAGAGGGGCGATGATGAGGTTGTCACCATCGACGATTTCGGTGCGTTGGCCTCTGAAGCGGCCGAGGGCTATGAAATTGAGGGGGTGGATGTCGATGATGGCGGGGTTGACCAGTACTCGGCCTCTGATGCCCCGATCATCAAGCTGGTCAACGGCATTCTGATCAAGGCTGTCAAAGACGGGGTCAGCGATATCCATATTGAACCCTATGAGAAATCCCTGCAGGTTCGGTATCGTCTTGACGGTTCCCTGTTCAAGACCATGAATCTGCCACTTTCAATTAAGAACGCCTTGAACTCACGAATCAAGATTATGGCCAATCTTGATATCACCGAGCGCAGGGTGCCCCAGGATGGCAGGATCAAGATTCGGATCGGTCGCAATATGGCCGTTGATTTCCGGGTATCAAGCCTGCCGACGCTCTTCGGCGAAAGTATTGTTCTCCGGATTCTGGATAAATCCTCATTGAATGTCGACCTCACCAAGCTTGGTTTTGAGGAATCGACTTTTACCATGCTCAAGCGTTGCATCAATCGTCCCCAAGGGCTTTTGTTGGTCACCGGTCCAACCGGTAGCGGCAAGACCGTTACCCTCTATTCGGCCTTGAACTCCCTGAACAAGGAAGACACCAAGATCCTCACCGCCGAGGACCCGGTTGAGTTTAACTTCAAGGGGATCAATCAGGTTAATGTGATCAACGAAGTCGGCATGACCTTTGCCGCCGCTTTAAAGGCCTTTCTCCGTCAGGATCCCGATATCATCATGGTTGGTGAGATCCGGGATATGGAGACCGCCGAGATTGCCATTAAGGCAGCCATGACCGGTCATCTGGTGTTCAGTACCCTCCATACCAATGACTGCCCGTCAACCATCGGTCGATTGGTTGATATCGGAATCCCGGCCTATATGCTGGCCTCTTCGGTATCCATGATTCTTTCCCAGCGGTTGGCCCGGAGGTTGTGTCCCAAGTGTAAAGTCGAGGTCAAGGATTATGACCGGATTGAATTGCTGTCCATGGGTTTTCAGGAGTCTGATTTCGAGGGATTGAAAATTTTTGGTCCCAAGGGATGCTCATACTGTAATGGGGGGGGATATAAGGGTCGGGTCGGGCTGTTTGAGTTGATGGAGGTGACTGATGAGGTGGCCAAGGCCATCAATGCCCAGGTTCCTGAAGATCAGTTGCGTAAGGTTGCGATTAATGAAGGAATGACCCCCTTGCGTCAGGCCGGGATTGAGAAGATCAAACAGGGGGCCACCAGTATTGAGGAGGTTCTTCGGAAGACGGTGGTCACTGAGGAGAGTCTGCCCGCCTATCTGGTTAATCCAGATGTGGAAAACTATGATGATGGTGACTATATTATTCGTCAGGGAAATACCGACAAGGATTTTTTTAAATTGGTTACTGGTGCCCTGTCAGTTGTTAGGGAAGGCAAGAAAATTGCCGAGATCGTTCAGCCGGGAGAGTATTTTGGTGAAATGTCAGCTATTTCCGGGGAGAACCGGTCCGCCAGTATCATTTCAAAAGGACGTTCTGTGGTCAAACGTTTTCCAGGTGATAAGATCATGGAACTGATCGAGAATCACCCCGATGTGAGTCGTCATCTCTTTACCACTGTTGTCCAGCGCTTGAGCCAAGCCAATCAGTTGATCGTTAAATTGGCCCAGAACCGGGGGGGAAACTGAGGTCGTTCAAGTCTGTTGAAGCCGGTTCAAACCGCTTCTGCGGTTTTGATGGTTTATTTGGGTTAAGCTGTGTGAGTAGTATTACCGTATTATGCCCAACAGACGTTAGGTAGCGTTACGAATCTTTCTACGAAGAAGTGAACTGATTATAACCTCGGTTATCTACTGTATATGGCTGGAAGAAGTGTAAGATAAGTCTTGAAATAATAGTTGTAATTCAGTAATTTGTATCTTCCCAGGCATTGATGAATGATCATTCATTCTATCCTAAAAGCTTTGGTCCGTAGTGCCCACATTAGCAGTTACTGGAAATAACTCTTTGAAGTTACGGGGATATTTTTGTGCTCTTTTCCGGCATTCGAGCGCTTCAGGTGCCTTCTGTTTTGAGTGTCTGGTTGTGGCATTTTACGCAAATTTTAGAAGCTATTCTTTCACGATATGATCAAGGAGTAAAGACATGAGTGCAAAAATTATTAGTGGGGTAGAGATTGCTAAGGCGATTCGCGAGGAACTGACCGTGGTCGTCACCGAGCTCAAGGATAAGCATAACGTTGTTCCCGGCTTGGTGACAATTCTGGTCGGTGAAAACCCGGCCTCTGTTTCCTACGTGACCGCTAAAAGCAAGACAGCCAAGGCTTTAGGGATTTATTCCGAGCAAGTTGATCTTCCGGCAGATACCTCTGAGGAAAAACTCCTTGCCCTGATCGATCAATACAATAATGATGAGAAGATTAACGGAATATTGGTACAGTTACCATTGCCTAAGCACATCAATGAGGCCAAGGTGCTCTACGCCATCGATCCGAACAAGGATGTGGATGGTTTCCATCCCGTTAATGTCGGCAAGATGGTGCTTGGCGAACAATGCTTTCTGCCCTGTACCCCTCACGGCATTCTTGAGATGCTCGAGAGAAGCGGGGTCGAGACCAGCGGGAAGGAAGTTGTGGTCCTTGGGCGCAGTAACATCGTCGGTAAGCCCATCGCCAACCTGATGTTGCAGAAACGCCCATCGGGCAACGCCACCGTGACTCTTTGTCACACTCGAACCAAAGACACCGACTTCCATACCCGGAGGGCTGATATTATTATCGCGGCCGTTGGTGTTCCTAATTTGGTCAAGGCTAATCAGGTCAAAGATGGTGTGGTTATTATCGATGTCGGGGTGAATCGTATTGGGATGAGTGAGTCCGGTAAGGCAATCCTGGCCGGTGATGTTGACTTCAACGAGGTAAAAGAAAAGGCCTCATTTATTACGCCGGTTCCCGGTGGGGTAGGGCCAATGACCATTACTATGCTGATGAAAAATACAGTTCAAGCCGCCAAGCAGGCAGCCGGGTTGATCTAATCAGGAATGATTACATTTACTAAATGTGATCCCTGACGGTGGTTCGGCAGGGTTGTTAAAGTGTTTCTCTCCGGTAGGACGAGAACAAGAACAAATGAATTGAGGTACACCATGGCTGTTATAAGAAACGGATGTGAAAGCTGCGCGGATATTACCTGTAAATCCACCTTAGAAGTGCTTTCCCAGGATATAGCCAAGAACGTCAATACCGCATATGACCGGGTTCGCTCACGAGGGATGTCGGCCTGTCTGTTCGGGTCCAGTGGAACCTGTTGCCGGAACTGTAATATGGGACCATGCCAGATTATAGACGGTGTTGAGGAAATGATCGGGATCTGCGGAGCCACCGCTGATACCGTCGCCGCCCGGAACCTGGCCCGGATTATTGCCGCAGGATCTGCTTCCCATACTGATCATGCCCGGGAAATGGTTAAGGGTTTTATTGCTACCGCTAAAGGACAAACCGCGCATAAGATCCAGGATGTGGAGAAACTCCATAAGCTGGCGACCTTATTTGGTATTGAGATTGAAGATCGTGATAAAAATGAAATTGCCTTGGAACTTGGTGAGAAGGCTTTGGCTGAGTTCGGGAGTCAGGACGACGAACCCATTACCATGCTTAAACGGGCACCGGCCAAACGGCAGGCCCTGTGGAAAAAATTGGGTATTGAACCCCGTGGCATTGACCGTGAGGTTACCGAGATGATGCACCGTACCCACATGGGGGTGGATCAGGAGTACCATAACCTGATGCTGCAGGGTTCCCGCTGTGCCCTTTCTGACGGTTGGGGGTCTTCCATGCTGTCCACGGAGTTGACCGATATCATGTTTGGTACCCCGGTCCCGAGGCGGGCTATCGTGGATTTGGGGGTGTTGAAGTCTGATATGGTCAACGTTACTGTCCATGGCCATGAACCACTGCTGGCAGAATCCCTTTGTATCGCCGCTCAGGAACCGGATATTCTGGAGCTTGCCAAGAAGGCTGGCGCCAAGGGGATCAATCTGGCCGGGGTCTGTTGCACCGGAAATGAGATACTCATGCGGAGAGGTATCCCGGTGGCGGCAGGGTTCATCCAGCAGGAAATGGCCCTGGCCACTGGCGCCATCGAAGCCATGGTGGTGGATGTCCAGTGTGTCATGCAGTCAGTGGCTCAGGTGGCCAAGAATTTTCATACCGATATCATTACAACTAACTATCGGGCCAAGATGCCTGATGCGGTTCATATCCAATTTGAAGAACATGACGCCATGAACAGTGCCAAGGCGATTTTGACCAAGGCCATCGGGAACTACAAGAAACGGGGTAAATTCTTTATACCTGAAAAGACCAAGTCCGATGTGGTGGTCGGCTTCAGTCATGAAACCATTAACTATATGCTGGGCGGCCGATTCCGAGCCAGTTATCGTCCCTTGAATGATAATATTATCAATGGTCGGATTCGTGGGGTTGGCGCCATTGTTGGTTGTGATAATTATAAATACACCGATGAATCCCATGAGATCATCGCCCGTGAATTGATCAAGAATAATATCCTGGTCTTGGCCACCGGTTGTGCAGCCACTTCCCTTGGCAAGGCTGGGTTGATGCGGCCTGAGGCGGCCGAGTTCTGCGGCGAGAGTCTGCGCGAGGTCTGTGAGACGGTGGGGATGCCGCCGGTTCTTCATATGGGTTCTTGTGTGGATAACAGCCGGATCCTGATTGCTGCCACCGAGATGGTCCGTGAGGGCGGTCTGGGTGATGATATTTCCGATTTGCCCGCCATCGGTACAGCGCCCCTGTATATGAGTGAGAAGGCGGTGGCTATTGGTCAATATTTTGTTGCCAGTGGTGCCCAGGTTGTATTCCAGAGTCTGCCCATCACCGGTTCAAAGGCCTTTAACCAATATATGACCGATGGAATGATGGAAACCTATGGTGCCCATTGGAATATTGCTGAGGATCCAAAAGAAATTGCCCGGATAATGATTGAAAAGATTGAGCAGAAGCGTGATGCCTTGGGGATCAATAAAAAGGCTGAGCGGGTTCTTTTTGATATGGAGATGCGCCGGGACTTGGGAAGTGGTGCCCTTAGTGACGTCGGCTGTCATGGTGTCGCAGGTCCCCGATAAAAGTTCAAATCCGGCGTGAGAGTTCCTTGCCTTTTATCGCTTTTTCCCAGATGGTGAAAAGGCAACGTGGAAAGGGACGGACTTTCAGCCGAATTTCGATCATCCAGGGTGATGTTGACCAGGCTTGGTCTACGACAACGCCTAGAAAAATTTTTATTATATAAACGTGAAGGAAAGAGACCAGATGAAATCGGGTAGCCGTTTAGAACGGATTTTGACCTCCGGCGGGTTTGCCGTAACCGGTGAACTTGGCCCCCCCAAGAGCAGTGATCCAGAGGTCGTCAGACAGAAATCCCGCCTGCTGAAGGGAAATGTTGACGCCGTCAATATTACCGACTGCCAGACGGCCATTGTCAGGATGTCAAGTATTGCAGCGGGTCTGATCACCCTCTCCGAAGGGGTTGAACCGGTGATCCAGATGACCTGCCGTGATCGGAATCGGATTGGGATGCAGAGTGATCTCCTTGGGGCGTCCGCCCTGGGGCTGAAAAATTTGCTTTGCCTTACTGGCGACCATCAGAAATTCGGCAATCATCCCGGGGCTAAGGGGGTCTTTGATATGGACTCCATTCAGCTTCTTGGAATGGTGCGGGACATGAGAGATAATCGTCAATTCCAATGTGGTGAAACCATTAAGGCCCATGAGCCGCGTATGTTTTTGGGGGCTGCCGCTAATCCCTTTGCCGGGCCGGACGTCAAGAGCAGGGCGGCCAGACTTGGTAAAAAGGTGGCCAATGGGGCCGATTTTGTCCAGACCCAGATTATCTATAACGTCGAGAAATTTGCCGAGTTTATGGAAGAGGTCAGGAACTTGGGGCTTGCCGAGAAGGTTTATGTTCTGGCTGGGGTTACCCCGCCTCGTTCCCTCGGCATGGCCCGGTATATGAAGAATTTTGTCCCGGGGATGGATGTTCCTGATTCGGTGATCGATCGCCTGAAAGGGGCGAAGGATAAGGAAGAAGAAGGAATTAATATCTGTGTTGATATCATTCAGCAGGTTCGGGAGATTAAGGGCGTTTCCGGGGTTCATATCATGGCCATTGAATGGGAAAGCGCCGTGCCCGAAATCGTTAGTCGGGCCAAACTTGGCACCCGGCCCGTATTTGATGACGACACGCATACTGTCGAAGCAGCCCCAACCTCAAGTGAAATAGTTGTCAGAACGGTTGAACCAGGCGAGGTCGGCGCTGCCGATCAGTTGATGGCTGAAGCCCGGCGAGAAGCGGAAAAAATTATTGACCAGGCCCGGGCTGAGGCGGCTACCATAACCCGATCCTCGGGAATAGTGGCACCCACCGTCGCTCCGACTGTGTCTGGATACGAAAATATTGAAACCGAAGATGCGGGAGAGGATGAAATGAACGAAAAAGAACGACTTATGGCACTGGAGTCGGTCCGTAACGGGCTTGATGCCTTGAAAAAGGCCTTTAACCTGACCGACGCCCAGTTTGATGCCCTTGCTGAATTTGCCGGAGCTGAGGCAATACTGAAAAAACAGCCGATTCTTGGTTCTGTTCCAGCCCCCAAGGCCCAGGCAGCTCCTGTTGCCCATACCGCCCCGGTTCCTTCCGCTTCTGAGGTAAAGGCCGTTGATACGGCTAAGGTTGCTGAAGAGACAGCCCGAAAGGCCGAAGCAGAAAAGGCGGCAGCTTTGGCTGCGAAAAAGGCTGAGGCCCAAAGGATAGTCGCGGCTGCTACTGCGAAAAAGGCCGAGGCCCAAAAAGTTGCCAAGGTGGAAGCGCCTGCCTCGGCAGTAGCCAAGACGGAAGCGTCGATACCGTCAGTAGCCAAGACAGAAGCACCAGCTCCAGCGATCGCTGAAAAGAAGGCGGCCGTTCCTGCGGCCGAGGGCAAAGTTACGGCAAGCGCTCTGAAGGTTGAAGAGACGACTTTGGCCCAGCGCGCTTCTAAAATACCGGCCGATCACTATAAAACACAATACTCCGGCAAAATTCGTGAAGTTGTCCTTGGCAACGGCGAGGCCCTGGTCAAGACTGGCGGTGAAACCACCCTGCCATTCCAACTCTATGAAGGGGCCATGCCCAATCGCCCAATTATAGCCATGGACATCCTCGATGTGGCCCCGGACGAGTGGCCGGAAACGTTGTCCCGTCATTTCAGTGATGTCATGAGCGACCCAGTGGCATGGGCCAAGAAGTGTGTCAATGATTTTAAAGCAGAAGCACTCTGCCTCTCCTTGGTCAGTACTGATCCCAATGGAATGAACCGTTCTTCCGCCGAGGCTGCGAAAATTGCCGCCGAAGTGATCAGCAGTGTTGATGTCCCGATTATTCTCTGGGGTTGCGGAAATGCGGATAAGGATACCAATACCCTGAGGGAAATTACCGCCATGATCGGCGATAAGAAGGTCTGTCTGGCACCACTTGGCGATGCCAACTATCGTTCCATCGGGGCCACTGCAATGGCTTTTCAGCATCAGATGGTCGCAGCCTCACCTATTGATGTCAATCTGGCCAAACAGTTGAATATCCTCCTGGAGAATCTCGGAGTATCTCTGGACGGTGTCTTGATTGATCCTTCCATCGGTGCCTTGGGATATGGCATTGAATATACCTATTCCGTTATGGAGCGGATCAGGTTGGCTGCCATGACCCAGAAGGATGAGAAATTGCAGGTCCCCTTCGTTTGTAATCTGGGACGAGAGGTGTGGAAGAGTAAGGAAACGAAACTGCCCTCAGACGGCCAACTCGGTGACCAGGAACGACGCGGTGTGCTGATGGAGGCTATGACCGCTTCATGTATGATGCTTGCGGGAGGTGAGGTTCTGATTATGCGTCATCCCCAGGCCATAGCCCTGATTCGTTCGCTGATAAACGGACTTCTCGGTTGAGACGATTCCGTGATAACGATCCATGGACAGTCTGTCGGACTGTTTGAATTTTTTTTGAATACTATTCCAGGAGTTACCAATGTCTAAGATCATCTGCTCAGCAGCCATCAGGGGGGCACATAAGATTATCGACATGGCCGAGGCGAAGTATGAAGAGGCCGTTAAGAAATATGGTCCTGAACAAGAGGTCGGATTCCCTAATACCGCATACTTCCTCCCGGTTATCTATTCGATGCTTGGCGCCAAGGTTAATAACATTGGCGATATGAAGGATATTTTTCAGGAATGCCGTAAGCTTTTGCCACCACTGGTGACGGATACTATGTGGCTTCCGTACCTGGCTCCGGCACTTGACGCTGGGATGGCAACTTTTTTTGCCGAAGAGATGTTTGAGGCGATTCGTTATCTGGATGATCCGGGTTTTTACACGAAGACCGAAGATCCGACCGGTGGAAATTTGTGGTTGGGTGCCGCTGACGACGTGGTTTTTAGAAAACGCGGGGTAGAATTTGTCGACGGAACTGCCCCTGGCTTTGCTGCCATTATGGGAGCTCCCCCCACCAAGGAAATTGCCAGCAAGATTGCCCTGGAGCTCCAGGAGAAGAATCTTTATATCTTTATGCATGATCATACCGACGGGGTTCGGATGTCCGAGCAATTGGTCGCCAATGATGTTCAGGTTGGATGGAATACTCGTTTGGTTCCTTTTGGTCCGACCTACACCTCTGCTGTATTCGCAATTGGCTTTGCCTGCCGGGTCGCTTTGGCCTTCGGTGGGGTCAAGCCGGGTGATTACCGTGGAAACCTGATCTACAACAAGGATCGAACCTTTGCCTTTGTCATGGCCTTCGGTCCGGTTTCCGATGAATGGTATGCCAATGCGGCTGGTGCCATTAACTGGGGTTTCCCGACCATCTCCGATTTTGATATCCCAGAGGTCCTGCCCACCGGGATCTGTACTTACGAGCATGTGGTCAGTAATATACCCCACGATGAGATCGTCCAGAAGGCCATTGAAGTTCGGGGCCTCAAAGTCAACGTCACCAAGATCGATATTCCAATGGCCTTCGGCCCGGCCTTTGAAGGTGAACGAATCCGGAAAGATGATTTGTTCATGGAATGCGGAGGTGGTCGGACTGCTGGGGTAGAGGTTCTTATTTCCAAGGGAATGGATGAGGTCCATGATGGACTGGTAACTGTTGAAGGACCTGATATTAAGGATATTCAACAAGGTCAAAACCTTCCCATCGCTATTCTGGTTGAGGTTGCCGGTCGTGAGATGCAGTCCGATTTCGAGCCGATTCTTGAGCGCCAGTTTCACCATCTGATCAATTATATTCAGGGCATCATGCACATGGGCCAACGGAATATTATGTGGGTTAGAATAGGTAAAGCGGCCGTCGAAAAAGGTTTCTCTTTCGAGCACTTCGGGCGGGTTCTTCATGGAAAGCTTCATCAGGAGTTCGGGGCCATTGTTGATAAAATTCAGGTGAAAATCTACACCGAACTTCCCAAGGTCGAAGAGGTCCAGGAACTGGCTCGCAGTGTCTATGAAGAACGTGACAAACGACTTGGTACCATGACCGATGAGACCGAGGAGGTTTTCTATAGTTGCACCCTGTGCCAGTCTTTCGCACCTAGCCATGTCTGTATTATTACCCCCGAGCGGATCGGGATGTGCGGAGCCTATAACTGGCTTGATGGCAAGGCCTCTTTCAACATTAATCCAACCGGTCCTAATCAGCCCATTGAAAAGGGTGAATGTCTTGATCCGAGTCTGGGGGTCTTTAAGGGAATCAATGATTTCGTCTCTCAGGCCTCTCGTGGGGCGGTTACCGATCTGGCCTGTTACTCCCTGATGACCAGTCCCATGACCGCGTGTGGTTGTTTTGAGGCGATTGCCGCCATGCTGCCCCAGTGCAACGGGATCATGGTGGTTAATCGCGATCATACGGGAATGACTCCCAGCGGTATGAAGTTTACCACCCTGGCTGGTATGGCAGGCGGTGGCGCCCAGACTCCGGGATTTATGGGAGTCAGCAAGCATTACATGACCAGTCCGAAACTGTTTATGGCTGAAGGTGGGCTTGAGCGGGTGGTCTGGTTGCCAAAGATGATGAAGGAGGAGATCGCTGAAAAATTAAAAGAGCGTTGTGCCGCCATCGGCAAACCAGAACTCTTTGATATGATCGCCACTGAGGAAAACGGGACAACCGAGGAAGAGATCCTCAAATTCCTGAAGGAAAAAGGACATCCGGCTCTGGAGATGGAAGCCGTCATGTAAATTTGATTACCGCAATTGCATTGAATACTTTTTATTTATTTTGATATATCGACTGGAGGAACAGACAAATGGCTTTAACCGGAATACAGATCCTCAAGATGATCCCCAAAAAGAATTGCGGGGAATGCGGCATTCCGACCTGTCTTGCCTTTGCCATGAAGGTAGCAGCCGGGCAGACGGAGATCGGTGAATGCCCTTACGTGAGTGATGATGTCAAAAACCAGATCGGGGAGGCCTCTGCGCCGCCGATTCGAACCGTCAAACTGGGTGAAGCGGATAAAACCTTTGTTATGGGCGGTGAGACCTGTCTCTATCGTCATGAGAAAAGGTTTGAGAATCCCACCGGTATTGGAGTTCTGGTGACCACCTCCATGGGAGATGCGGATGTGACCGGACGTATTGAGCGATTCAACTCTTTACGTTATGAACGGGTCGGGGTGGAGATGAAGGCCGATATAATCGCCGTCAAGGATGCCGATAATGATCAGGCTGCCTTTATTGCTCTCGTCAAGAGGGTCCTGGACGGTGCCGCCGATGCCAAGTTGGTTCTGATCAGCGATACCGTGGCGCATCTTGCTGCAGCTGCTAAGGAGTGTGGAGCACGCAAACCCCTGCTTTTTGGGGCAACCCTTGATAATGTTACGGATTTGACTGCTGTTGCCAAGGATGTTGATTGTCCGGTGGGCGTTAAGGGAACCAATATTGATAATACCATCGAGATAACCGAGAAATTGATGGCTTCAGGCCTGAAGGATCTGGTTATTGATACCGGTGCCCGGACCATGCGGGCCGCGCTTGAAGACAATATTGTCGCTCGGAAGGCGGCGGTGAACAAGAAATATAAACCTCTTGGTTTTTCCACCATCACGTTCCCTTGCGAAATGACCGATGATCCTCTTATGGAGGCCATGGTAGCTTCGGTCCTCATCGCCAAATATGCCGGTATTGTTATTCTTTCCGATCTGCAGGGCGACATTTTATTCCCCCTCTTTCTGGAAAGGTTGAATATTTTCACTGATCCACAACGTCCCATGGTTGTTCAGGAGGATGTTTACTCCATCAATGGTCCTGGGGAGAATGCCCCGGTTCTAATCACCTGTAATTTCTCTCTGACCTACTTTATTGTTTCCGGTGAAATCGAAGGCAGTAAGGTTCCGTCTTGGTTGTTAATCAAGGATACTGAAGGGTTGTCCGTTCTTACCGCCTGGGCTGCCGGGAAATTCGGGGCTGATATGATCTCTCAGTTTATCAAGAAGTCCGGGATTGAGGACAAGATTAAGCATCGCGATCTGATTATTCCCGGGTATCTGGCCTCCATGAAAGGCGAACTGGAAGAGGAACTGCCTGGCTGGACCATTACCATTGGTCCCAGGGAAGCGGGGCATCTGCCCGCCTTTTTGAAAGAATGGAAGCCAGCAGCCTGAACCGATCCGGCGGGTTGAGAAAGAGTAGTGAATAAAATTTGTTCGTTTAAGAATGAACAGATACATCAGCTTCTTTTTTTTACTCGGAAATGATTGAAGCGGGACTCTCCGCGCAATGAATAACGAATCCTCATGAAGATACTTGTAAATGGTACCCCTGTGGTTGCGGAATCCGGGATGACAATCCTGGAGGCAGCTAGGAGCGCCGGTCATTATATCCCGACACTTTGCAGTGTTGATGGAAAAAATTCCGATAAACCCTGCGGGCTTTGTTGTGTAGAGCTTGTCGGTCGTGAAGGCCTGGTTTTGGCGTGTTCGACGTCGGTTGAAGAAGGTATGGAGGTTGTGACCGACTCCGAGGCTGTCAAAAAATCACGTCAGGAGCAGCTGACCCGCCTGGCCGAGACCCATTTCGGTGACTGCAAGGCTCCTTGTAACTTGACCTGCCCCGGACAGATTAATGTTCAGGGCTACATTGCCCATGTGGCCATGGGTGAATACGAAGAAGCGGTCCGCTTGGTCATGGAAAGAAATCCCTTGCCGTTTTCCGTTGGTCGGGTCTGTCCTCGGTTCTGTGAAACCAGATGCCGCCGTATTCTGGTTGATGAGCCGGTCTCGATCAACCATCTGAAACGGTTTGTTGCTGACTGGTGTTTGGCCAATAAGGTCAAACTCAAAATTTCCCGGGAATCGGTAACAGGGAAAAAAATTGCAGTGATCGGTGGTGGACCGACAGGACTTACCGCTGCTTATTATCTGGCCCGTCGTGGGCATGATGTGACAATCTTTGAAGCTGCCCCGGAACTTGGGGGGATGCTGCGTTACGGCATACCTGACTATAAGATACCTCGTGATATTCTTGATTACGAAATCAATACTATTCTTAGTATGGGCATTGCCGTTAAAACAGGGTTGAAATGGGGCCGTGATTTCACCTTGGAGAAACTCACCGATCAGGGCTTTGCCGCTCAGCTGATCACCATTGGCGCTCCCCTTGATATTCCCCTTGAGATCCAGGGCGCAGATCTTCCCATGGTTATCCCTTCACTGAAATTTCTTCGCGATATTAATACGGGTAAGGCAGGAAAGTATGGGAAACGAGCTGCTGTCATCGGTGGCAGCAATACCGCCATGGAGGTTGCCCGGTGCCTGATCCGCCAGGGTGTGGATGAAGTAACCATCATTCATCCTCGTCCTAAGACCGAAATGTCAGCCAACCAACGGACCATTCGTGAGGCTGAAAATGAAGGGGTCCAGTTCTTGTTGATGGCCGATCCCGTTGATATATCCCAAGGAAGTCATGGGATGAATCTGGTCTTGACCAGGATGAGACTTGGGGAGCCTGACAGCCGAGGGATTCGACTGCCGGAGCCTGTTCCTGGATCTAATATCATCCTTGAAGTCGATTCCGTGGTTTATGCCTTGGGGCAAATGACCTTCGCTGAAGCAGCCGAAGGTGGTCATCTTGAAGAGTCATTGGAGTTGACCCCAAAGAAAAATCTTAAGGCCAATCCACGAACAGCCCTGACCAATCTCGTCGGGGTTTATGCCGCCGGTGATGCCACCGGAGGACCTAAAACCGTCATCCAATCCGTCGTTGCCGGTCGTCGGGCAGCGGAAAATATCCATTCTCAGGTTATGGATGTGGAGAGGGATGCGGGCGAAAATCGTTTCAATTTCAGCCGGGGCCGTTCTTTTGATGATGTTGATTTGAAGAATTTTGCCGGGATCAATGTCAAGCTCCGGGAAAAAATGCCGGAAAGACCTCCTGAAATATGTTCTCAGGACTTTGACGAGATCAAGTTGGGTTTTACCGAAAATATGGCCAGGCAGGAGGCCCGACGCTGCCTTTCATGTGGTTGTTCCGCTTATGATCGTTGTGATTTGAAACGGTTGTGTCTTGATCATGGGGTAGATCCAAATAAAACCGGAATGGGAACGGTACCGCTTTATACTAAAGATCTGAATCATCCGGTTATCGCGGTTGATCTCAATAAATGTATTTTTTGTCAGCGGTGCATGAACAGTTGTGAATATGATGCTCTCCAGGTGACCGCGACATCCTTCGACGAGCAGGATCGTCCGGTTGGGCTGCAACTGATTTTTAATGATAAATGCACTAATTGCGGGAAATGTGTAGATAACTGTTCCACCGGGGCATTGAATAAAAAAGATGCCATCGTCCCCATTGTGAATGAAGAGGTTCGCTCTGTCCGCACCACGTGTCCTTATTGTGGGGCAGGATGTCAGTTGTCTCTAAAGGTGAAGGGAGATACCCTGATGGAGGTCGGCGCTGAACCTGATCTCGCCCCCAATTATGGGGCCCTTTGTGTTAAGGGGCGTTTTGGAAATAAATTTGTTCAGCATCGAGATCGGTTGACCAAGCCGCTGATCCGGACCAGAAGGGGGGGGAAACTGGTGGAGGCGAGCTGGGATGAAGCCTTAACCCTTATCGCCCATAAATTTGCCGATTTAAAGGCCATGTACGGAGCTGATTCATTGGCTGGATTCAGTTGCGCCCGGGCGACCAACGAAGAAAATTTTCTCATGCAGAAATTCATGCGCACAGCGATCGGTACCAATAATATCGATCACTGTGCAAGGCTCTGACACGCTCCCACGGTGGCCAGTCTGGCCATCACCTTCGGAAGCGGCGCCATGACCAACTCCATAGCTGATAGTGCTCAAACGGATTTATTTCTGATGATCGGATCCAATCCTGATACCAGTCATCCGACCATCGGGCTTCGGGTTCATCAGGCCGTCGACCGGGGTGCCAAGCTCATTGTTGTTGATCCCCGGAGAACCAAACTTGCCGACCGGGCTGATCTCTGGCTCCGGATTAAACCCGGTACCGATGTCGCCTTTCTCAATGGTTTGATGCATATCATTCTCGAGGAAGATCTCTGGGATAAGCGTTTTGTTGAAGAGCGCACCGAAGATTTTGATTACCTGGTCAGTAAGATTAAAAAGTATGACCCTGACCTGGTTGAAAAGATCACCGGTCTCGCTAAAAATGATCTTTACCGTGCGGCCAGGATGTACGCCGCAGAGGGTCGTCATGCCATCTACCACGGTATGGGGATCACCCATTACGTGACCGGAACAGATCGGGTCAAGAGTATTGCCAACCTGGCCATGCTTTGCGGTAAGGTCGGGGTTCCCGGTGGAGGCTGTAATCCTCTGCGTGGGCAGAACAATGTCCAGGGTGCCTGTGATATGGGGGCTCTGTTCAATACCTTGCCTGGATACGTCAGTGTGTCAGATGAGTCCCTGTTTGATCGTTACGAGAAAATTTGGAAGGTTAAGCTCCCCAGGCGCCCAGGCAAGCCAGCGACCGAGGTCTGGGATAACATCAACAAAGGTGAAATCCGCGGGCTCTATATTTTTGGAGAAGATCCAGCGGTGGCCGATGCCAATATCTCCCATGTCCAGGGGGCCTTGGAGAAAATTGATTTTCTCCTGGTCCAGGATATCTTTTTGACCGAAACTGCCAAGATGGCCGATGTGGTTCTCCCGGCCGCCTGTTATGCAGAAAAGGATGGAACCTTTACCAGTACTGAACGTCGAGTCCAGCGGGTCCGTAAGGCGGTGAATCCTCCTGGTGAGGCAAAACCTGACTGGCAGATTTTCTGTGAATTGTCCACCCGTCTTGGCTATCCGATGGAGTATTCTTCCGCGGAGGAAATTTTCCAGGAGATCAGTACGATATTACCCCAATACAAGGGGATAACCTACGAGCGTTTGGAAAAAGTCGGTCTGCAATGGCCGGTACCTAGTCAGGACCATCCAGGGACTCCTGTTCTCCATACAAAAACGTTCACCCGGGGCAGGGGATTGTTTGTGCCGGAAGATTATATTCCCCCGGTGGAACTTCCTGATGAGGACTATCCGCTGTCGTTTACCACCGGTCGGGATCTGGCTCGGTATAATTTCAGCAGTATGACCGGGAAAACTCCGGAGATCAATGTGATCAGCCCTGAGTGTTTTGCTGAAGTTAATCCCGCTGATGCAGAGAAATTCGGGATTACAGATGGTTCGTGGGTTCGCTTGACCTCACGGAGGGGATCGGTGGAGATGAGGGCCAAGATTACCGATCGCTCTCAGGAGGGAACGATATTCGCCACTTACAACCATCTTGAAACACTGGTCAATCTCCTGACCCTGGATGCGTTGGATCGTCTTTCCAGAACCCCTGAGTATAAGCTCTGCGCAATCAAAGTTGAAGTTCTTGATGAACAGTGAGTTTCATTAAGTTTTATTGATAACTCTTTTGGAGTAAAGACATGGCATCAGCAAAACAAACCAAATCAGGGACGGTGATGGTGGTCGGCGGTGGTGTTGCCGGCGTTCAGGCCGCACTCGACCTGACCGAATTGGGTTACTATGTGTATCTGGTGGAAAAATCGCCGGCCATCGGTGGAGCGATGGCCCAATTGGATAAGACCTTTCCCACCAACGATTGTTCGCTCTGAATTCTCGCGCCCAAGCTGGTTGAGGCCGGTCGGTCTCCCAATATCGAAATTCTGAGCAACACCGATCTTTTGTCCCTTTCCGGAAAACCAGGGGCATTCAAAGCTGAACTGAACCTGCGTCCCCGGTATATTGATCCGGATCGCTGCACCGCCTGTGGTCTCTGTACGACGTATTGCCCCAAGCATCTCGTCGATACCTATAACGAAGGATTGTCTGTAACCAGGCCCATTCATATCGATTATCCCCAGGCGGTTCCAGCCACGTATTACATTGATCCAGCCACCTGTCTCAGTCTGCTTCATGACACCTGTCAGATCTGTGTTCCGGTTTGCCGGAGTAATGCCATTGACTTTACCCAGAAATCTAAGAAACGTACCCTGGAAGTTGGGGCCGTTATCCTTTCGCCCGGTTTCGGTCGGGTTCCCGATGAGGCATTAACCCAGTATAACTACGGGAATCATCCTGATATCGTCACCAGTATTGAATTCGAGCGGCTTCTCAATCCCTCCGGTCCTTTTGAAGGCGAGGTCCGATGCCTTTCCGATCGACGACACCCCAGGAAGATCGCTTTTATCCAGTGTGTGGGTTCCCGTGATCTTGGTTGTGACAATGGCTACTGCTCTTCGGTCTGCTGTATGTATGCGATCAAGGAGGCAATGGTTGCCAAGGAGCATGATCCGGATTGTGAAATAACCATCTATTACATGGATATGCGGACCCAGGGGAAAGATTTCGATGCCGCCAGGGTTCGGGCTGAGGAGCATTATGGCATCAAGTTCGTTCGGGCTAAGGTGGCGGATGTGATGCCTTGGGGTAAAAATCTCAAGCTGACCTATTCAACATTAAGTGGCGAGCATCATTTCGAAGCCTACGATATGGTCGTACTTTCCGTAGGACTCGATGCCCCGGCCAGTGCCAAGCAACTTGCCGAAATTACTGGTATCGAATTAAACAAATATGATTTTTGTAAGACCACAACCTTTGATCCTCTGGCTTCAAGTCAGAAAGGTATCTTTGTTGCCGGCGCTTTTCAGGGACCAAAAGATATTCCGGAAAGTGTAACCCAGTCCAGCGCGGCGGCAGGTATTGCCTCGAGCCTCATCAAGGCACAACGGGGTAAGGGAGTTGTTGTAAAATCCTACCCGGTTGAAAAAGAGATGGCCGCAGATGAAGAACCGCGTATCGGTGTTTTTGTCTGCCATTGCGGCATCAATATCGGCGGAGTTGTCGATGTGCCCCGGGTGGATAAGTATATAGAGGGCATGGAAGGGGTGGTTTTTCACGCCGAGAGTCTCTACAGCTGTTCCCAGGATGCCCAGGAAGTGATCAAGAATAAGATCAAGGAACATAACCTGAATCGGGTGGTTATTGCCGCCTGTTCACCCCGCACCCACGAGCCTCTCTTTCAGGAGACCCTGAAGGATGCAGGTCTTAATCGCAGTCTTTTTGAGATGGTCAACATCAGGGATCAATGTTCTTGGGTTCATGCCAATGAACCGGCCGAGGCGACGAGGAAGTCCATGGATCTGATTCGAATGGGGATTGCCAAGGCCCGTCATATTCAGCCCCTTCAGGAGCAGACTGTTCCCGTGACCCGAAAGGCTCTGGTGATCGGTGGGGGAGTGGCTGGGATGATTGCCGCCCTGAATCTTGCTGAGCAGGGATATCACGCCTCCCTTGTTGAAAAAACTGATTCACTTGGCGGTCATCTTAAAAATCAGCGATACACCCTCAATGGTGACAAGACTGCCGACTATCTTAAGAAGATCGTTGATCAGGTTACGAAACACAAGTTGATTGATGTTTCCTTGAGTAGCAGTATTGTGGCGGTCAACGGTTTCGTCGGTAATTTCAGTTCGGTGATTCAAAGCACCGGAAAGGGGAAGTCGGCGGTGGAGCAGACCATTGACCACGGGATCATTGTGGTGGCCACCGGTGGTCAGGATCATGCACCTGAAACCGTCCTGGGACAGGCCTTACCCAAATCACCTCTGATCATTACTCAGACGGATCTCGAAATCAGGCTTGACGGGAAAACCAAGAACCGTGCCCCCAAGGCGGTTGTGATGATTCAGTGTGCTGGCTCCAGGGGCGACGACCTAGCATACTGTAGCAAGACCTGCTGTACCCAGGCGGTTAAAAATGCCCTGAAGATCAAGGAAATTGATCCGGAATCACAGGTGATTGTACTCTACCGGGATCTGAGAACGTACGGATATGCCGAAGACTCCTACCGTGAGGCCCGGGAGAAAGGAGTCATCTTTATTCCGTATTCAATGGACGATAAGCCGGTGTTTAAGGCAACCGCCAAGAAGGTAGAAATATCCTTCAATGATCCAATCCTGCAGGAAAAAGTGACCATGGAACCGGAGTTGATGGTTCTCAGTGTGGGAATCGTTCCCCAGGATACCGAGGAACTCAGTAAGATTCTAAAGATACCGGTCAATGCCGATCGTTTTTATCTTGAGGCCCATGTCAAACTTCGACCAGTGGAAATGCCGGTGGCCGGGGTTTTTCTCTGTGGTCTGGCCCATTCACCGAAACCTCTTGAAGAAATTATTGTTCAGGCCCAGGCTGCTGCCGCCAAGGCTGCTATTCCCCTGGTCAGGGGAGAGGTTAATGTTGAGCCAATTGTTTCCCATGTTGATCAAGAAACCTGTATAGGCTGCAGTCTTTGTACCAGTCTCTGTCCCTATCAGGCTATTCAGATGGTCAAGGTGGATAATAAGCGCAAGGCCGAGACCATCATGGCATCTTGTAAGGCCTGTGGTATCTGTGCCGCCCATTGTCCTACCTTCGCCATTTCAATGGGTGGTTTTACCAACGAACAGATCACTTCCCAGATTGAGGCCTTTGGTCAGGCCGGAGAGGAGTAATTCACAATGAGCAAAGAAGCTTTTAATCCAAAAATTCTTGGTTTTCTCTGTAACTGGTGCTGTTATGCTGCGGCTGATTCAGCTGGTGTATCCCGTTACCAGTACCCTCCCAATCTCAGAACCATCCGGGTGATGTGTACCGGTCGGATTGATCCGGCCTTCATCATGCGTGGATTTGTCGAAGGTGCCGCCGGCATCTTCAGCGGTGGCTGACAACTCGGCGAATGTCATTACCAGGTTGGTAATTACGATGCAATGGGTGTTAATGGTCTGATTCGAAAGGTTTTAGCAGAAGTGGGATTTAATCCGGATCGATATAATCTGGAGTGGGCTTCAGCTGCTGAAGCCCCTCGGTTTGTCAAGCTGATCACCGGCTTTACGGCCAGAGTGAAAGAACTTGGTCCCTTGGGAAAGGCCGAAGGGTTTACTCCTGAAGTGGCTCGGGCCCGGGCAGAGCAGGCCTTGGCCATGGTCAGTGATAAAAAATTACGGGTTGGGTTTGGTAATTTGACCAAGAACCTCCGTAAAGAGGTTCCCGGCCTGACCGGAGAAATTATCTCCCAGGCAGTGGATGAGAAATTAACGAAGACAATCGAATCACTGGCCGTATAATAATCGGATTTTTTGCTCCGAACATGATGTAAGGACTTTGTGTGTTTATTTCAAAGTGTTATGCGGGAAAAGGATCGTAAGGTTTTTTTCCCGCATTTATTTTTGATCTATGAATATCAAGCCTTTTCGGATTTTTCTGGTACAAAACATCACTTGATTGGTGATTGTTTCTATCTCTTTCAGGTGGTGTTGTGCTAAGAATAGAACGGGGAGTTAATGGATATCTCGGATAGTTTGAAGTATTACCCTCATATCGTATGATTACTCGATGATAAAAGTGGGGGGGAGAGGTTGCATGATCCTCTGGGAATGTAACCGGATATGAGTCAATTTGGAGTCGTGGAGGTGTCTCGTGCGACGAGTTTTGCTGGTGGAAGATGATTATCTGGTTATGGAAACCACCAAGGAACTTCTTGAGGTTCTGGGGTATGAAGTAACTGCCGTGGGTGATGGTAGTGGTGCCCTTGAGGCCATGGAATCAGCTGCCGGATCGTTTGACCTCCTCCTGCTTGATTTGACCTTGCCGGATATGACAGGCGAAGAACTTCTCCCACGAATGCTCAAACTGCAGCCGGGCCTTAAAGTGGTTATTTGCAGTGGGGCCATGCCCGATGAACTTGCCTTGGGGCCTAGAAATCAAATTCATGGCTTTTTGAACAAACCCTTTGATCTGCATCAATTACGCGAAATCATGGCCACCGTTATTGCCGATTGATTGAAAGGAATGTGCCTCGTAATTGGCTCATGGGATAGTCGTAGCTATGGTCTTGCTGTGGTCATAAGAGAAGGTGTCTGGAGTGTTAGATGGTTTGAACCAGCTAATGAACGCTTTGTTTTTGATTATCGCGAGAATTGTATTTGATCCATAAGATTGTCCCGCTTGGTTTACCCTCTCTTGTTTTTATCAGTTTATCAGCTCTCTTTCCCTTGCCCAAAAAGTACCATTTTCTTGTCTGTGACGTCCTTTTGTGCACCTTGCGGAGAACCACGGTGATTTGACGGGCAAATTAAAAGAATGGGGGTAATGGGAATATGATTCAACGCGTGTCGCTCAGGACATTTTACCCGCAAGCTGGCCACAGGCCGCTGATATATCACTACCTCGGCTAAATCGGATAAAGACCGAATAGCCGGCCTTCCAGAGAATCTGCTGAAAGGCCTCGATCCTGGCCATGGCTGGTCGCTCATAGGGGAGACCGGGGCAGGAGTTCATGGGGAGCAGATTGATCTTACAGCGGATATCCTTGAGTCTGGCCGCCAGTTGCCTGGCGTCCTGATCTGAGTCGTTGACCCCCTTGATCAAGATATATTCAAACATGATCATCTTCCTCTGGGGCATTGGATAACTCCGGCAGGCCTCCAGCAGGACCTCAACCGGATATTTCTTATTTATCGGCATGAGTTGGTCGCGGATCTGATCGTTAACGGAGTGAAGTGAAACGGCCAGGTTCACCGGGGCTTTTTCACCCAGATCATGCATCCTGGGAACGAGGCCACAGGTTGAAACGGTGACCCGTCGAGCTGAGAAATCAAGACCCCGCTGGTCCATGATAATTTCCAGGGAGGTCAGCAGATTTTCGAAGTTGGCCAGTGGTTCTCCCATACCCATGAAGACCAGATTGCTGACCCTACCCTTGGCATGGTGGTCCTGATCGGTTGGATCATTCTTGGTCAGATAGTCTATTACGGCGCAGATTTGATTGACGATTTCCGCTGGGGTGAGATTGCGTTTCAATCCCATGGTCCCGGTTAGGCAGAAGCGGCACCCCATGGCGCATCCCACCTGGGATGAGACGCACAGAGTATTGCGGTCCTCTTCCGGAATGAGGACCGATTCGATCACCGCTCCATCGTCCAGGCGAAAAGCAAATTTTAAAGTGCCGTCCTCGGAGCGCTCCAGCTTCTCCGGGTGTAAATAACTGATCAAAGCCTGGTCATCCAGGGTAGCCCGTAGCTCTTTAGAGAGATCGGTCATCTCGGTAAAGGTGCTTACCCCTGGGCGATAGAGCCAGGAAAATATCTGTTGTCCCCTAAAAGATGAGAGGCCAAAGTCCCGAACATAGTCATGTAATTGCAGTCGGGTCAGGTTTTTAAGATCAGTTTTAGACATGGCATCCTTAGAGGGCACGTAAATGTTCCGGCTTAAGGGCAATTTTGCCGGAGCGGGCGAGTTCTATTGCTGCGAGGACCTGATTTCTGTCTCGGGGCAGACGGCAATTAATCGGTAAATAGTTTGAGGCATGGTTGCTTTGGAATTGAACTCTGGGAAGATTGATGTATCTGACCATGGTTGCTAATTCCAGTAAAAGTTGATCCTGATCCGGAAGCGAGAATCTTCCTTCGGTTGCATCGTCATAAAGGGGCGTGCCCGGAAGTAGCATTAGGGTCAGGACTCCGACCTGATTGGGTTGCATGGCACTGATCAGTTCCCCGGTGGCCATGGCGTGTGGCAGTGAACGATCTGCCCCAGCGATGCCTAGAAGGACAGTTGTCGATAAGAAAAGCCCGGCCTCCCGAACCAGTTGTCCTGCCGCGAGAAGGATCTTTGAGTCGGCTCCTTTGCAGATTTCAGCGAGGGTCTGATCATCCCCGCTTTCCACTCCCATATAGACTCGAGCCAGGCCCAGATTCTTCAGGGCGGTGAGATCGGCAATTGATTTACGGATAATATTCTTGGCGTTTCCGTAGAGGGCAATGCGATTGACCCAGGGCAGTCGGTTCCGGATCTGTCCCAAAAGATTGACAAGCGTTGCCTGGGGCAGGCTCAGGACATCGCCGTCCGCAAGAAACACTCGGCGTTGTCTTTGGCAGTAACGCTCGGCAAAGGCAAGGTCTTCGTCCAGGACCTTTTGGTCTTTGAGACGAAAGGATTGCCCTCGGTAGGTGAGACAGAAGCGGCAACGATTGTGGGAGCACCCCAAGGTGACTTGGAGAATGATACTGTCCGCTTCGCTGGGTGGGCGGATGACGTTGCCTTTGTAATGCATCTATAACGCCTTCGCCCAAGCCTGTTAGCGGTTTTTCTTCTCGAAATCACCCATGAAGTCAATCAGTTTTACAATGCCTTCTTTTGGGAAGGCGTTGTATATCGAGGCTCGGCATCCACCCACCGATCGATGACCTTTAAGCCCATCAAGGCCCAGGGCAGTGGCTTCTTTGATGAACTGAGCTTCAAGTTCTGGAGTCGGAAGGTTAAAGGTGATATTCATATTGGATCGGGAATCAGATCGGGCATGACCACGATAAAAACTTGAATTATCAATGGTCTGGTATAGAAGGGCGGCCTTTTCGCGGTTTTTTTGCTCAAGAGCCGCGAGTCCCCCGTTTTTCTTGATCCATTTCAGGACCAGGCCAATGACGTGGATGGCAAAGCAGGGAGGGGTATTGAACATTGAGTCGGCATCGGCATGGGTTTTATATTTTAACATGGTTGCAACACCAGCCGGGGTGTGATCGAGGAGGTCTTCGCGGATGAAGACCACGGTACAACCGGCAGGTCCCATGTTCTTTTGGGCCCCGGCAAAGATCAGCCCGAAAGGTGAAAAATCAAAGGATCGAGAAAGAATGTCTGAGGACATGTCGCAGATCAACATTGGGGCAACTTGTGGTATCGCATGGAACTGGGTGCCGAAGATGGTATTATTTGAGACATAGTAAAGATATTCGGCGTCTTCGTCGACCTGATATTCGTTTGGTGATGGGACATGGTTGAAGTTGCTTTCTTCGCTGGAGTACGCCACTTGTACGTCTCCGAACAGTCGGGCTTCTTTAATGGCTTTTTTTGACCAGGTTCCGGTGTTGAGATAGGCCCCTTTTTTCCCGGGCCCCAGGAGGTTCATTGGAACCATGGCAAATTGCAGGGAAGCGCCTCCCTGGAGAAAAAGAACCTTAAAATGAGCAGGGACCCCAAGAATTTCTCGGAGAAGAGATTCGGTTTCATCGGCCACGGCGATAAAGTCTTTACTCCGATGGCTCATTTCGATCAAGCCGATTCCCTTGTCGTTGAAATTGACTATATCCCGAGCGGCCTGCTCAAGAACCTCCATGGGGAGAGTAGCAGGACCGGCACTGAAATTATGGATACGGGCAGGCATTTTTTTTCCTCCGTCAACTATATGGTTGATTTGCTATTGGGTGCAACGAAAAGTAAGAGAGCATAACTAACCGATTTGGGTTGATTTTGCAAAAACATTGTGGGGTGATCCTCTTGGCTGGAGATAGAAGTTTTTCATGGACCCGACAAATATTTTGTGCTTAAATTTTAGTACATGCATCTTTTAAAGCTTTTTCCAGGTGGCGCCATGACCAGTCATTTTGATACTCGTTCCATGACGATTCTCGTTGTCGATGACGAAAAAATAAGCCGATTGATCATTGCCCAGATCTTGGAGGCTGAAGGGTTTCTTCTCGTTGAAGCAAGCAGCGGTGAGGAGTGTATCGAGAAGGCTATTAATGGGCAGCCGGATATTATCCTGTTGGATATCAGTATGCCAGGAATGAGTGGTATTGAGGTCTGCCGGATTCTCCTTGCGGAACAAAGGACCATGCAGATTCCCATTATATTCGTCACCGGATCTCCCTCTGATCAAGTTCTGCAGCAGGCCTTTGAGGCCGGTTGTTCGGATTATATCGGGAAACCCGTAGAGAGAATCGAGCTGCTTGTCAGGGTCAAATCCGCATTATACCAGAAAGTATTGTTGCAGAAGAATTTTGAACGTGAGAAACTTACAGGTGTTCTTGAGTTGGCTGGAGCGGTATGTCATGAATTAAACCAACCACTTCACGCTGTGATGGGGTACTCAGATATTTTACTTCGCAACACTTCGGAGAAAGACCCAAACTACCGCTATATTCGGACGATCAATGAGCAAATAGAAAGGATGGGGAAGATTACAGCCCAACTCATGAACATCACCCGATATAAGGCGAAAGAGTATTTGGGGGGCAGCAATATAGTCGATATAGCCAAGTCCTCCTCGGAAGGCCCCCTCGAGAGCCAAAAAATATTATAAGCAGCAGCCTTTCCTCCACATACTATTTCTTCCAGGAACAGGACAGATGACCAAAAAAATTCTTGTAGTTGATGATGAAGAAGTTATCCGAGACATGTTGGCCAAAGCCTTTGTGACTCAGGGATATGAAGTCATTGCCGCTACAGATGCTGAAGAGGCATTGGCAAAGATCACTCCTGATACCCAGGTTATGTTCCTGGATCTAAAATTACCCGGGATGAGCGGGATGGATTTGTGTAGGAAGATTCGGAAAGACAGCCCTCTGGCAAGTATATATGCCATGACCGGTTATGCCTCGCTTTTTGAATTAGCTGACAGTCGGGAGGCCGGTTTTGATGATTATTTCACCAAACCGGTCAAGCTGGAAATGCTGTTCATGGCAGCCCAATTGGCCTTTGAAAGGCTTGAACTCTGGGAAAAAAAGGCTTGATTTGTACATTGAAATTTAAGGGTATTTGCTATGGTGTCTGATCTGGCCGGTTTCTCTCAGGGGCAACAACGATCTGGTTTTATTTTGAGCAAAATCTTTTATCTTCGAGATAATCGTTCTGAGTCTTCTCCATGAATGCCACTCCTGTTTTGAGCGATTAATTTCAACCTCCCTCTTTATTTTTGGACAGCCTCCATTCATCAGCGTTCTTTTTTCCCTTTTTTTGACTCATTTCTGTCGTCGCAATATTTGGCGAAGAGGTGGTTGTCGAGCTTTTTTCAGATTTATTTATTTGTTTGATAATACGGAATGTCCTTTTAGAATAGAACCGCGGAGTGAAAAAAAGCTAGAATGTAATTCTAGAATGCAAATAGATGTCTATGGTGATACTCTAAAAAAAGTACATTACTAATTTGTGGATGGGCAGTGATGTTTAGTGTTTAAGGCCAACCGCGAGATGTAATTCTGTCTTGTGGAGTGATCGTTTTAGAGCTGTGAATGTATATGACTATATATAGCCTTATAAGATCAGGTCTTTCAGAGGGGGAAGGTGGTCATGGGAGCCGGTGAAAGAAAGCGTCGAGGTGGTTTTTTTGATTGGATTGAATGTAGTCGGGGTAATATTCTGGGCTGCCTGCTAAGAAAATGTCTTGATACCAGTGTTGCCGGAAAATTAATTGGCATATTGATTGTCTCCATAGTTGGTTTTGCTCTGCTTATTACCATCAATCATTTTACTCTGAACAGAATAAAACTTCTCAACCAAGATTTAAATAACATCAGTATACCCCAGTACAAGATTAGTCAGTATGTCCTTAGAAGTCTGAACGGTTTTAAGATTTCCCTCCTCCATATCCTCGATACCGATGAACTCAGGGAAGATGACTTGAACGTCAGGACCAACCTTGAGCGGTTGTCCCAAATGGAACGGATGATTATTGCTCTTCAAAAAGGCGGCAGCATCATGGATGTCGCCAAGATATCCCAAAAAACTCTGGATGTTTTTGCTGTATCCCCCTCTGGGGATTCTCAAGTAAAGGCTATTGTTGAAGAGATTATCCAGGAATATTCGTATCTATCCGAATCCTTTAATAATCTGATTGCAGCTAAATTAAGTGAGGATGAGGATGAAGTCGTTTTAGATGCAGCCCTTGCCGATCTGGTGGATGCCCTTGATGATATGCACGAGGTGGTGACCTCGTTGGCAATCATGATCAATAATAACAATAATGTTAATTTTAATGAGATAGAACGAATTATCACTAGCACCCAGAATAAAGCTATTCTGGTGGGGATTGTTCTCGTGATTGTCTTGTCGATCGGCTCAATTTTTTACATGATATTAATCGTCTCGCCGTTGGCTGATATCACGGAAAAAATTCATCATATTGCCATAGGCGACAGCGATCATGCAGAAAGAATAGAGGTCAGAACCCATGATGAAATTGGTCAATTGGCCCAGAATCTGAACAAACTGATTGACAATATTTTTAGTTTGAATGCCTTCAAGGCGGTGATAGAAGAAGAGGAATCAACCACCGAGGTCAATCAAAGACTCGCAACTCTCCTTCAAGAGCGGTATCTGCTCGATAAGTTATATATATATGAGGTTTCCGGGAGTAAAAACAATATGTCGATCGCTTTTTTATCGGATCCCAAGGATGTCTGCCATACCGATATTTTGGATGACGGGAATTTTTGTCGGGCGAAACGTACCGGGCACCCTGTCTCTTCCTTGCAATATCCTGATATATGTAAAATTTTTCCTCATTCCGACCGCATGGATCATCACTGTATTCCCATGATTGCCAATGGAAGGGCGGTTGGAGTCGTCCAGTTTCTTTGTGATAAAGCTGCCTCTGCTGTGGAGAAAAAGGATTTTGAGGATCGAGTTAAACGTGCAGACAGGTATATTAGGGAAGCGACTCCGGTGATTGAGGCCAAGCGTTTCGCCTCTGCCCTGCAGGAGTCAACCTTCAAGGATCCTCTCACGGACCTGTATAATCGGAGATTTTTGGAGTCTTATTCAGATACCTTGGTGGCCAATACCCTTCGTCGTCGGACCAAGGTTGGAATCCTGATGTGTGATATGGATTTTTTCAAAGAGGTCAATGATACTCACGGCCATGAAACCGGGGATATCGTGTTGATTAAAACCGCCGAAGTCCTTCAGAGTTGTGTCCGGGCCTCGGATATGATTATCCGATACGGGGGAGAAGAGTTTCTGGTTCTGCTGATTGATGTCAAGTCGCGTGAGGACATAGCCGAACTTGCCGAGAGGATTCGCTCCTCAATGGAAAAGACGGTTATCAATATTCCGGATGGTGCTCTACGGAAGACTGTGAGTATTGGATATTCTGAATTCCCGAGTGATACCGAAGGCTTTTGGGAATCCATCAAATATGCCGATGTGGCTCTTTATCGGGCCAAAGAGGGCGGGCGGAATAAAATTGTCGGTTTTGTCAAAGAAATGTGGGATAAAGCCGAATATTAAGTGGTAGAAGTATTTGGGTTTGTTGTCTGTCACGGCTTCTAAGAGCCTTAGGGCGGTGGTTTCTTTTGTGAGTATTTTGAGAAATATGTTCGTTGGAAATTATGGCGTTTTAGGCCCTTGTGAATTGGGGTAAGTAATACCAGCACTCGTCACGATTATTCAATCGCAGTTACCGTGCCTTTCACTTTGCCCCGTTGTAGTATAATTTCAATTTGTCCACCAATTGTAAGTTGGTTACTCTCTCTAACCAAGGTCCCTTGCGGCAGGATGGTTGTAATTGAGTACCCTCGAGCCAAAATGGATAGCGGACTCACCGCGTCGAGCAGCGCGGCGTGACTTCTAATTGTATAGTGCCTTTTTTCAAAATATTTTTTGGTCTGCAGCTGTAACCGTTTCTCCAGGCCTTCGAGCTTTTGCCGGGTAACTGCCAATTGATGGCCGGGATTTCGTCCCTGGAGTTTTTCTGCCAGATCAAAGATAAGTCTATTATGTTTGCCCAATTTTCTGGAGAGAGTGGCGTGGATGTCGGTAGAGGTCTTTGCTAATCGGTACCGGAAGGATCTCAACAGCAGAGACGGGTCCCCAATAACCCGCTTATGGCTTCTCACTCGGAAACGGGCGTTGATAATCAAATCTTTCTGGTGTTTGATGAGTCGTTGGCCACAGGTCTGGATGAGGGATGTCAGGTGGTCTCGATCGGGGACAACTGCTTCAGCAGCCGAGGTTGGAGTGGGGGCCCGATAATCGGCGACAAAGTCAGCGATGGTGAAGTCAATCTCATGGCCGATCGCACTGACCACCGGGATCGTTGAGGCATAAATTGCCCGGGCCAGTTGTTCATCATTAAAAGCCCAGAGGTCTTCCAGGGAACCACCACCCCGACAGAGCACTATGAGTTCGGTTCGGCTTTCCCGATTCAACCATTCAATGGCGTCAATTATCTGCCGCGGAGCCTGGGAGCCCTGGACTGCAACCGGATAGATTTCAAGGGGGAAATGAGGGAAACGTCGTTCTGCCATGGTGATAAAATCATGGACGGCAGCTCCATCCGGGGAAGTTACCAAGGTTATTCGAGCGGGGAGAAGTGGAATTTCCTGCTTGTGACTCGGATCAAAAAGACCTTCTGTGGCCAGATCTCTTTTGAGTTTTTCGAATGCGGCCTGAAGGAGACCGGCGCCTTTCTCTTCCAACGTATCAGCAATAATCTGATATTCTCCCCGAGGCTCATAGAGTGAAATTCGACCACGGCAGACCACTTCCTGGCCATCCCTCGGTTCAAGATTCAGATATCGTTGCTGGGGACGGAACAGGACGGCCTTTATCTGGGCATCGGCATCCTTGAGGGTAAAGTAAAGATGGCCGGAGGAGGGTTTGCGCAGGTTTGATATCTCGCCGGTCACCGATACAAAAGGAAATTCCGTCTCCAGCAACCCCCTGATCGATCTGGTTAATTCCGAGACGGATTGGATTCGTATTGAGTGAAAGGTGTGCATGCTTTTCCCTTTTTGAAAGATACCGGAATGTCAATCTGTACCTGGAGCAATTCTCTTCTTCTATTTTACCCTGATCCTTATCAAGCTCCTATGGGTTATCCAATAAGGATGAAAATCACCAGTGCTTTTTTTTAGGTTTCAGGTATATTGGCACATATTTTATTTTAAAATCATCCTTTTGAGTTGCGATCCATGATCGATAGGCATCAGGCCCTGCCGATACCGATTCGATCGTTGACTCAAGGAACTTGGGGGCTCTCTTTTTTGAGGAAGAAAAATGGTCGAACCGAATATTATCAATCCGAAAGACATCAAGATTATTAATCCCGAACAGAAGGAAGGTCTGCTTGAAGAGTTGAACCTTCCACCCAAGGCTATTCAGTTTATCAGGGCAAATGAAAGGGCTCTGCAAATAGCTCTGGTGGTTTTTGTCGTTTGTTTCCTGGGGTGGACATATTGGGGCCATTATACAGAAACCAAACGTGAAAATGCCTCCAGCGCCCTGGCTTTGGCGATGCTTGAAGCCGATCCAGCCGTACGTGATGGAGCCCTGTCTGCAGTTCTGGATGATTTCTCAGGGAGTTCTGCCGCTTACTGGGCCATGCTGGAAAAAGGCCATGCTTTATTGAAATCAGGTGAATATGAGACTGCCTTAAAGGATTATCGGGAAGTGGCCTCCGAACTCTCCGGTAAATCACCACTGCAACCGTATCTTCTGTACGGAATTGCTCTTTGTCTGGAAAATTTGGATCGAGTGGATGAGGCCTATGCCCAGTATCAAAAGCTTTCCGGATACACCGGCTATGAATTGAGCGGACAGTTGGCCATGGCCAGGATGCTCGAGTTGCAAGGTAAAGCTCAGGAGGCCCTCGATCTGTACCGAAAGGTTCAAGACAATGAAAAACTTCCTCCCCAGAAGAAGAGCATCGTAACGGAAAAAATGAATACCATTATGGGAGATGCTTCCGGAGCCAATTAATTTTTTGCTCTTTTCGTTTTTGATAGGGGCTGGAAAAGCCCACAGCAGGCTGTCCTTAGATCATGAAAATCATTAGTACACCGGCAGAAATCGCATCTTGGTCTGTTGAACATCATGCCGCAGGCGAAACCATCAGCCTGGTCCCGACCATGGGTTTTTTCCATGAGGGTCATTTGCAGCTCATGCGGCAAGCCAGGGCTCTTGCGGATCTTTCGGTGGTAAGCCTCTTTGTCAATCCGATTCAGTTTGGTCCCGGTGAAGATCTTGATCGGTATCCCCGGGACTTTCCTCGAGATGCTTCTTTGGCAGAACAGGAAGGTGTTGAGGTCCTTTTTGCCCCTGAGGCTGGGACCATGTATCCAGCCCCAGCCCTGACCAGGATTCAGGTCAGCCAACTTACGGAATATCTCTGTGGGGCTGATCGTCCCGGCCATTTCGACGGGGTCTGCACCGTGGTTGCCAAACTATTCAATCTCATCAAACCTGAGTATGCAGTTTTCGGTCGGAAGGATTACCAGCAGCTTGCAGTCATTCGGCGGATGGTGTCTGATCTCAATTGGGATGTCCTGGTCGTTGATCATCCCATTGTCAGGGAGACCGATGGTCTGGCAATGAGTTCCAGAAACAAGTACCTTTCGATTTCCGAACGTCAGACGGCACTCTGTCTGTCACGAGCCATTCGGCTGGCCAGAAGGATGGTGAGAGAGGGGCTTCGTGATTGCGCTGAAATGCTTTCGGGGTTGAAAAAGATGATTGCAACCGATGATTCGGCGCGCATAGAATATTTGATGGTCGTTGATAAGGGAAGTCTGATTCCCCAGTCAATAATTACTCCCGACTCTTTGTTGGCCCTAGCGGTTCGGGTCGGATCCACCCGTTTGATCGATAATACCGTCCTGTTTGATGACGAGGAGTAGATATATGCTGCACTCTATGCTGAAATCAAAATTGCATCGGGCCCGGGTAACTGATGCCAACCTGGATTACGAAGGCAGCTTGACCATTGATCGCCTTTTAATGGCAGAAGTAGGTCTTTTGCCCTTTGAAAAGATCAAGATTTACAATATCAATAATGGTGAACGGTTTGACACCTATGTGATAGAAGGTGAAGCCGGTTCCGGAGTCATCGCCTTAAACGGTGCGGCAGCCCGCAAAGGAATGAAGAATGATCTGATCATCATTGTAAGTTATGCCCTTTATTCGGAAGAAGAATTGAAGTCCTATCAACCCCGGATTGTGGTTCTTGATGCGAATAATTCGATCGTGAAAAGATTTGATGCTGTGCATCCTCCGCCGACTCGATAGCTTCCGTTTCAGGTTTTTTCCCTCGGTTCATTGATTATGTATCTCTTAACTGCTGCCACGGAATCAGAATTGGCTGGGGTTCGTTCTTGGTCAGCGCAATCTGCACAACTGGATCTTTTGACCTGTGGAGTTGGCCCTGTCGAGGCCGCCATTAGCTTGACCCGCCATCTCGCCAGTCAGGCCTTGAACATTTTCGGGGTCATTCATTTCGGGATAGCGGGTGGCTATGAAGGTGGGGCAGAGGTGCTGGATCTCTGTCTCGCTACGAAGGAAAGCTTTGGTGATATCGGAATCTGTTTTTTGAACGATATTATCTCTCTTGAGCCGGCTTTTGCCCCACCAACCGAATTTCTGTTGGATCCAAATCTGCTGGAGATTGCCGCCCATTGCCTGGCTGGGGTTGGGTTTGATTATCGACTAGGGCCTTTTGTTACGGTCGCCGGGGTGAGTGGGACTGGCGACCGGGGCAAAATGCTGCGCACCCGCTTTGGGGCGATCTGTGAGAATATGGAAGGCGCTTCCGTTGCCCGGGTTTGTGAGCTTTTTCAGGTTCCCTGCCTTGAAATACGATGTGTCAGTAATTCGGTGATTGATCGGAAGAGTCAGGTATGGCAAACCGAGAAGGCGATCCACCACTGTCAGTTGGCGGTGAAACATATTGTCGAGGAATTGCTCAATGCCAGGTAAAGAGAAGACTGGGTTGACCCTTGGCTTTTCACCCTGCCCGAACGATACCTTTATTTTTCATGATTTTATCCACGGTCTCGCTGGTCGTATGGGGCTAGATTTTTCAGAACCGGTTCTCGCTGATGTTGAGACCTTGAACGATTGGGCCATTGAGGGACGACTGGATGTGACCAAACTTTCCTTTCATGCCTTGGGCCATGTCCTCGACCGCTATGTTCTCCTCCAGTCGGGCAGTGCCCTTGGTCGGGGATGCGGTCCCCTGTTGATTTCAAAGGGAACCCTGGATCGTTGTGACCTAGCCTCATGGCGGATTGCCATTCCTGGAAAATTGACAACGGCGGCCATGCTGTTGCGGCTTTATGAACCAGCCTGCCTCAACACAGTGGTCATGCGTTTTGATCGGATCATTCCAGCCCTGCTTAATGGGGAGGTTGAGGCTGGACTGATCATCCATGAGAGTCGTTTTACTTACCATACCTATGATTTGAAATTGATGGTCGATCTGGGGGCGTGGTGGGAGGAGACCTATGGCCTCCCGATACCCCTTGGTGGTATTGCTGCGAAACGCAGTCTTGGTCAACCGGTTCTCCGGGCCATCGAAAAGGGGATCCGACAGAGTGTGGTCAATGGATTTCAAGATCCCTTGAAATCTGCTTCCTACATTCGAAGCCATGCGCAGGAGATGGATGAAAAGGTCATTGCCGCTCACATCGACCTTTATGTGAATCGCTTTTCAGAGAGCCTTGGAGAAGAGGGGAATGCCGCAGTCAAAATCTTTATGCAAAAAGGTGTGGAGGCAGGTATCTTTTCTTCCCAAGGGGAGAAAATCATGGAGTGAAACGATTTTCCATCTGAGCGCTTGGGTGGTTCCACCAATCGGTGCTACCTTCTTCCTTATTGCTCATTGATGGGGGGCAAAGGGGCTAAGTGGCAGCGTTCTCCTAATTTCATTGTCACCCGGGAGGGTATTTCCCGTGGATGTTGTGGCTATATTTTTTCTTTGAATATTCTTTTCAAGTTGCGGTTTTTGTATCAAATCATTAATTATTGTTATTCACCCTTGTCATTTGGGTTGAATCGGATCCGCGAACTAATTTTGACCTCAGCCAAGACCGGGTGGTTACTGAGGTTTTGAATGTTCGAAAATCCTCGGTGATAATTCCCTTTCGAGGGGATCTTGACAGGTATATTCCCGAAAAACTGTAACGAAAGTTTTGGGATACGGCTAGTAATCAAGGGTATCTTGAATTATGAAATTTTTTGTTCGAGATCAAGGCATGCGTAAAATTTTGCCCGGAGGCATATAGTTGATATTCCGAGGATGAAATTTTACGTATACCGCATAGATCGGACAAAAAGGCCATTATTCAAGGTAGTCTCAATTCAAACAGGGATACAGCTATGAAAGTCACTGGCGCTCAGGCTTTAATGAAATGCCTGAAGGAACAGAATGTTGAAGTCATCTTCGGTTTTCCCGGAGGCGCTGTTATTGATATTTATGATGAGATCATGAGAACGGAAGATCTGACTCATGTTCTGGTAAGGCATGAACAGGCTGCCGTTCACGCCGCCGATGCCTATGCCAGGGTCAAAGGAGACGTCGGAGTGGCACTGGTTACTTCCGGTCCTGGAGCGACCAATACCGTCACCGGAATTGCCTCGGCCTATCTTGATTCAATTCCTATCGTGGTTTTCACCGGGCAGGTGCCGACTGCTTTGATCGGCAACGACGCCTTCCAGGAAGTCGATATTGTGGGGATCACCAGGCCATGTACCAAGCATAATTACCTGGTGAAAGATCCCAAAGATCTGATTCCAACCATCCGAGAGGCCTTTCATATTGCGCGAACCGGTCGTCCTGGGCCTGTTCTGATTGATCTGCCCAAGGACGTTGTGGCCGCTATGGTTGAATATAATGAGCCGCAACCGGTGAAGATGCGAACGTATCGTCCAACCTATGAGCCACACCCGGGACAGATTGAAAAAGCCTGTAAGGCAATATTGAAAGCCAAAAAGCCGGTTTTCTATATTGGAGGCGGAGTCATCCTTTCCAATGCCAATGAAGAACTTACCGAACTCAGCCGTAAGCTTTCCATTCCGGTGACCATGACGTTAATGGGGCTTGGCGGTTTTCCTGGTACCGATCCTCTGTCGATGGGTATGCTCGGTATGCATGGCACCTATTATGCCAATATGGCTGTTGCCCATAGTGATCTTCTGATCGCCGTAGGCGCCAGATTTGATGATCGGGTGACCGGTAGGATCGATGCATTTGCTCCCGGGGCCAAAATTATCCACATTGATATCGATCCAACCTCAATCAGTAAGAATGTTACGGTTGATATCCCCATTGTTGCCGATTGTAAACATGCCGTAGCCGCTATGAACAGTTGGTTCAATCGTTCAAAAGATTTCGATCGGGGGGCAGTGGCTGAAATGCACGCCCCATGGTTGGAAATGATTAAAGAGTGGAAGGATAAACACCCTCTCGGCTACGCCGAAGAAAAGGATGTAATTAAACCTCAATTTGTCGTTCAAAAGCTCCATGAATTAACCCAGGGCAATGCCTTGATCACCACTGAAGTCGGGCAAAACCAGATGTGGGCTGCTCAGTTTTATCACTTCAATAAACCGAGGTCATTCATGACTTCCGGCGGTCTGGGGGTTATGGGGTACGGATTTCCCGCAGCCATTGGCGCCCAGATGGCGGCACCGGACCGTACCGTAATCGATATTGCCGGTGACGGCAGTATCCAGATGAATATTCAGGAACTGGCCACGGCCAGGCAATATCATTGTCCTGTGAAAATTGCCATTCTGAATAATAATTATCTTGGAATGGTCCGGCAGTGGCAGGAACTTTTCTATGATAAGCGGTACTCCAATACGACCTTGGATACCGCACCTGATTTCGTACTCCTGGCCCAGGCTTATGGCGCAGTGGGGCTTCGAGCAACGAAACCGAGCGAGGTTGAACCGGTGATTAAGGAGGCATTGGCCACGGATAATGTGGTGATCATGGACTTCGTTATTTCACGGGAAGAGGGGGTTTATCCCATGGTTCCGGCCGGGAAAGCGACCACTGAAATGTTACTTGTTTGATAACGTTGGACGCTTTGTCGGGTGATTTTTGCCAAGCATCATCACTCAAAGCGCAACTGATGGTCTCGGCGAATAAAAAAGATGACGCTGCCTGCACCATCCTTGTTTTTGGTTAACTCTCATTAACTGAGATGAAAAGGGTAAATTTATGAAACATACTATTTCAGTACTCCTGCAGAATAAACCCGGGGTTCTTTCCCGGGTTACCGGACTTTTCAGCGGCCGGGGATATAACATCGAAAGTCTTGCCGTCAACCGCACCCTTGATCCAGAGGTATCCTGCCTTACTCTGGTTTCGGATGGCGATGATGGTATTATCGAGCAGATTACCAAGCAGCTCCACAAACTGATCGACGTTATCAAGGTCACTGATATGGCTGAGACCGACTTCGTTGAACGTGAAATGGCGCTGATCCGAGTTAAGGCTGAGGCGGGGACTAGAGCGGAAGTATTGAGAATCATTGATATCTTCCGCGGTAAGGTTGTTGACGTCAGCCCCCGGACGTATGCGATAGAAGTGACCGGAGATGAGGATAAAATCCAGGCCATTATCGATATCTTGAAGCCGATTGGAATTCAAGAAATAGTCAGGACTGGGACCATCGCCATGGCAAGGGCGAAGAAGAACTGATTCCTTTACTTCCTCTTTGAATGGTGGGTCTTTCTTGCTCGTGCCCGTGAACGGAGACGTTTGGGGGCACGTGTTCGTTTAGGCATGATATTTTAGACTTTAGAATCTGATTAGAGCTGATACCTATGAAACAATCCAGAATCCCAGTGGCTAGCGAAGGATATCCTTTTGTGGCTTTTGCCGCATTGGCTACCCTGGTAACGGCCTTAACGGGATATCTTTTTGTCGCCTTACCGTTGTTAGCTTTGACCGCCTTTATTCTCTATTTTTTCAGGGATCCCGAACGAGTCGCGTGTGACGATGAAGATGCCTTGGTTTCTCCGGCCGATGGGAAGGTTATCCTGATCGAAAAGGTTTTTGATGAGAATCATGTTAAGGAACATGTCTATAAAGTCTGCATTTTTATGAACATCTTCAATGTTCATGTGAATCGGATCCCGTTCCCGGGCAAGGTGATCAAGGTCGTCTATCGTCCCGGAAGTTTTTATGCGGCCAATACCGAGCGTGGTTCTTTGGAAAACGAATCCTGTTCGGTCCTTCTTGAAACGGAATCCGGACGGAAAATGGCTGTGGTGCAGATCGCTGGTCTTATTGCCCGGCGCATCGTTTGTTGGGCTGAAAGGGGGGATGTTTTGGCCAAAGGTGAACGGTTCGGGCTGATCCGTTTCGGCTCAAGAGTTGATCTGTATCTCCCCCTCCAAACCCAACTTGAAATCACCAAGGGTCAGAAAGTTCGGGCTGGTGAAACAATACTCGGTTATCTGCCTTGAGTTTTACAGGATCGAGTCATATTGATCTGTGAACTGTTGAGTCAGGTCCGGTTTGTTTAATTGAATCCCGTGCCTTCGGAATGGTTGCACGGGAATTCTTATATGGGCAAAGAGGTGCGCTGTTTACCAGTAACCCTGCTTCAGAATTTTTTGAGGCGTCCATGGCTGGAGAGGGCACTTTTTCGACCTGAGAACGGTTCGCAGAATGGGGCTTTTGAAGTTGACAGGGCATTTTATGGACTCGTTACAGTTACAAGCGAGTAGTCTTTTTAATACACCCTTCCAGTGCATAAACTTCGGCTGTAGAAAGTTTGAAATATAAGAAGTTTGGAGATACTGATTATGTCGATCAAGGATAAAATAGTAATATTTGACACCACCCTTCGTGATGGTGAGCAATCACCCGGCGCCAGCATGAATATGCAGGAAAAATACCGGCTGGCCCGTAATCTTATCAAGCTCCAGGTGGATGTTATTGAGGCCGGATTTCCAGTGGCCTCGAAGGGGGATTTTGATTGTGTAAAAAATATTGCCGATAATCTGACCGGTGTCCAGATTGCCGGGTTAGCCCGTTGTAACCAGAAAGATATTGATGCGGCCTGGGAAGCCCTTTGTAATGGTGATAACCCAAGAATTCATGTTTTTCTGGCCACCTCCGACATTCACATGAAACATAAGCTTCGGATGAATCGGGAACAGGTACTGACTCGGGCGATTGAGTCGGTCCGTTATGCCTCCAAGTATACCTCAAATATTGAATTTTCGGCTGAGGATGCCTCTCGGAGCGACCTTGATTTCGTCTGTCAGGTTTTTGAGGCTGTGATTGACGCCGGGGCCACCACCCTCAACTTTCCCGATACCACCGGTTATGCCCTCCCAGATGAGTTTGGTGGGAAAATTCGATATCTGTACGAACATATTTCCAATATTGATAAGGCAATCCTCAGTGTTCATTGCCATAATGACCTTGGTTTGGCGGTGGCCAACTCTCTGGCCGCCATTAAAAATGGTGCTCGTCAGGTGGAATGCACCATCAATGGTCTTGGTGAACGGGCCGGTAATACCGCCATGGAAGAATTGGTCATGGCCTTAAGGACCAGGGCTGATCTGGTTGGGGTGGAGACCTCGATTGTAACCGAACATATCTATCCGACCAGCCGTTTGGTCAGCACTATCACAGGAATCCCGGTTCAACCCAATAAAGCAATAGTCGGGGCCAATGCCTTTGCCCATGAATCTGGGATTCATCAAGACGGCATGCTGAAGGAGAGAACCACCTATGAGATTATGAATCCCAGTGATGTGGGCCTGTCAAAAGGGAATCTGGTGCTTGGAAAACATTCCGGGCGCCATGCCTTGAAAGATCGAATAGAGGTGCTTGGTTACACCGTTACTGAAGAGGAACTGAACCGGGTTTTTGACCGTTTTAAAGCCTTGGCCGATGTTAAAAAAGAGATGTTTGATGAAGACCTTGAGGCAATTTTGCTGGATGAGGTCTTTCGTATACCTGAGGCCTATGAGTTGTTGACCCTTGGAGTCATGAGCGGTAGCAGGGTGATGCCGACCGCCGGGATCAGGTTGAAAATTGATAACAAAGAAGTTGAAAAAGCTGCCATTGGCATTGGCCCCATTGACGCTACCTTTCGTGCCATTGCCGATTTGACCGGCACCAAGAGTAAGCTGCTTTTTTTCTCGGTGAATTCTATCACCGGCGGAACGGATGCTCAAGGCGAGGTAATGGTCAGAGTTGAGGATGGTGGGCGGGTGGTTATCGGGCAGGGCGCTGATCCAGATATTATTACTGCTGCTGCCAAGGCCTATCTGAATGCCTTGAATCGCTTGGTCTATCTGAATAAAGAGTTGAAAAAATCATCATCGTAAGAGGAAATATTTTATGACCCAGAGTAATCGTACCTTTAATGTTGCTGTAGCCGGTGCAACCGGTGCCGTGGGTGGCGCCATGCTAGATGTACTGGAAAGAACCAATTTCCCGCTGGGAGAATTACGGCTTTTGGCTTCCGAGCGTTCTGTAGGGAAGACCTTGAAATTCAAGGGGCAGGATATTCCGGTTCAGTTGATGACGAAGGATTCTTTTGCCGGTATCGATATTGCCCTCTTTTCTGCCGGCGCCTCCCGTTCTTTGGAATTTGCCCCTGCTGCAGCAGCAGCCGGTGCCGTGGTGGTAGATAACTCCAGCGCCTATCGAATGGACCCTGAAATTCCCCTGGTCGTTCCAGAGGTGAATCCCCATGCCATTGCTGGATACACCAAACGGGGAATTATCGCCAATCCCAATTGTTCAACCATCCAGATGCTGGTCGCCTTAAAGCCGATTCATGACCAGGCCAGGATCAAAAGGATCGTGGTATCAACATATCAGGCGGTTTCGGGTACCGGGGCTAAAGCCATTGCCGAGTTGAAACAACAGGTCCTGGACTATGCGGCCGATCGGGCAATTTCCAATAGGGTTTATCCTCATCAGATTGCTTTCAATTGTCTGCCCCACATCGACAGTTTCCTTGAAAATGGATATACCAAGGAAGAGATGAAGATGGTCAATGAGACCAGAAAGATATTTGAGGACCAGAGTATCAGGATAACTGCGACTGCGGTCAGGGTTCCAGTTTTTTATGGTCATTCCGAGTCGGTTAATATTGAGACCGAACGGAAGATTACCGCATCGGAGGCCAAGCAGTTGCTCGCCAAGGCCCCTGGGGTGAAACTTGTTGATGATCCAACCCAGAACCAATATCCATTGGCCCTGGATTGTGAGGGTAAATTTGAGACCCTGGTCGGACGGATCCGGGAAGATGAATCGATTGCTAATGGTTTAAATCTTTGGGTCGTTGCTGATAATATTCTAAAAGGGGCGGCATTAAATGCCGTCCAGATCGCTGAAGTCCTGATCAGGGAATACCTGTGAGGTGAGATTGTTCTACCCCGATTCAGGCCCTGGATTTTATGCCTCCGGGGGCAATTGGGACATGGCCTGAAGGCTTAAAGGGGCTATTGAGCAGGAATCGTGCGAATAATTTCAGGAACAGCAAAGGGTCGGCGCCTTGTATCACCAGGGAAAAAATCTGTTGGGATTAGACCTACTTCAGACAAGGTCCGACAGGCAATTTTTAATATTTTAGGAGATTCCGTTCAGGGGCAGACCGTTATTGACCTTTATGCCGGAACCGGTGGATTGGGGTTGGAGGCCTTGAGCCGAGGCGCATCCATGGCGGTATTTGTTGACAACCACCGGGAGGCACTTCTACTCATCCAGAAAAATATTGAACATTGCGGCTTTTCGGACAGGTCACGGGTGTTGTGTCGTGACTTGTCGAAAGGCCTTTTTTTTGGGAAGATGCTTTGGTCAGAACGTTTATTTGATTTGGTTTTTATTGATCCTCCCTATCGAAAAGGTCTGGCCGCTCTTGGGCTTGAACAAGTTGCCAAGGCCAACCTCTTGACCCGTGAGGGGCGGGTGGTGGTCGAAGAAGCTAAAGGGGTTGAACTGCCGGATACGTGCCATCAGCTTGCTCTTGAGGATCGTAGGCACTATGGTGATACCTTGGTCTATATTTATCAGCGGATAATTGGTGTTGAGAGTGATGGTGAGTTGCCTGCCGTATGAGTCCGTCAAAAAGAGGGAGAGCTGATGACTGAGTGTGAACCATTTATCCCAACCCGGACGAATCAGACCATTGCCGTCTATCCCGGTACCTTTGATCCCATAACCATGGGACACCTGGATATCGTGCAGCGTGGTTTAAGCCTGTTCAACAAAGTTGTTGTTGCCATAGCCAGAAACAGTAGCAAACAGCCGTTGTTCTCAATAGACGAGCGGATCAGGATGATTCGAGATTGTTTCCCTGATGATGACCGGGTTGAAGTTGAAGCGGTGGATGGTCTCCTGGTGGATTATGCCTATACCAAGGGAGCCAAGGCCATTATCCGTGGATTACGGGCTGTATCCGATTTTGATTATGAATTCCAATTGGCCTTGATGAATCGACGGATTGAGCGGGAAATTGAAACGGTCTTTTTGATGACCGGCTTTCGGTGGATTTTCATCAGTTCGAGTATAATCAAGGACGTGGCCAGGCACGGGGGGGATGTCAACGGCCTCGTCCCGGATCATGTCTGTGAGAAACTTCGCGAAAGGTTCATGCTGTAAGGAATTTAATGTTTACGGACGGTGCGATGGATCGGAAAGGGGGGATAGCGACTGGACCGGGTATGGGAACTGGGCGACGACGTTTCCTTTTAACTGCATGGCCGTGGATTAAGGGAGCCGCAGCCATGGTGCTGACTATTCCTTTGATGAGCTTCCTGCGATTCAAGGTCCCCTCCCGACCTCGTTTGGTTGCGGTTGATAAATCCTTAAAGCTGGGCGGTTTTATCATGGAACCTGAATTTGTTATATTTGATACTGATGATGGCCCTCGGGCTGTTTCCCGAACGTGTACCCACCTGGGTTGTCGTTTGAATTATCATGAATTAGCAGGGGAGTTGGTCTGTCCCTGTCATCAAAGCCGCTTTACCAAGGACGGTCAACGCCTGGCGGGCCCTGCCGTTCGGAATCTTCCCATGTATCCTGTGACCAGGATGAATGATCTAGAAAACAAGGGTTTTATGGTGGCGATTAGTTGATCCACTCTGAAGCTGGAGCGACATTCCTGTAATGAAATGGTTCTTGAATTATCACTGGGGCGCCAAATCTTTGGTGTCTTTGTATCTATCCATCGTTTCAGGAGTTATCCTGGCCTTTCAGTATGATTATATAGAACCCTATTACTCGTCAGGAACCCTGGAGCTTATTACTCCATATGGTTCTTTCTGGCGTTCTCTGCATTTTTATTCGAGTCAGGCCTTTTTTTTGTTTTTTTTGATTCATCTGGTTGTTGTGGTCATTGATCGTGAAATTTCCCTATCAGGTGAAGGTGGCCGGGGCAGCAATCCTGCCGAAGGAGCCTGGTTACGGTTGGCCCTGTCCCTTCCGGTGGCAGTTCTCCTCCTCTTCTCAGGATATATTCTTCGGGCCGATGCCACCGGTGAATCAGCTGGACATATAGCCGAGAATATCATCCTTGCCGTTCCGGTCCTCGGTGATTGGCTTAATTATCTCCTCTTTCGGATCTCCGAGGTTGGCCTGCGGGTGGTTTATGTTAATCATCTGGCTGGTTTTATACTCTTCTGGGGATATCTCTGCTGGAATCACTTACGGAAATATAGGGTCTCCCTGAAGGACCACCTTCTTTTTACTGGAATCGTTCTGGCAGTATCCGCCATCCTCACTGCCCCTCTCGAACCATTTCAACCAGGGGCCTTCCAGATCAACGGCCCCTGGTTTTTTATCGGCTTGCAGGAATTGTTGCGGCATCTCCAGCCACTGCCTGCTGGGATCCTCTTTCCTTCACTTGGGATGATTGCATTAGTGGGTTGTATTTATCGAGAAAGGGATTCTCTGATGAGTGGCTTTGTGTTGATCTCATGGGTTTTTCTATATGTTGGATTATCAGTGGTGGGTTTCCTTCGATAGTCCTTCGCCAGCAACACCATTGCTCCTCATCGGTTTAGGCTGGTTTGGTCTCTCCCCATTATCTCCCACGGATAAAACCGTTTGGCTTTAGGTCTGCGGGGGGAGGGGGAGGGGGAGGGGGAGGACAATCGTAAAGGTTGTGCCATGGCCGGGATTCGACTCCACTGAGATATTCCCGCCATGGCTGTCGATGATCTGTTTGACGATGGCAAGGCCTAACCCGGTACCATTCTCCCTGGTGGTAAAAAAAGGTTCGAATATTTGAGGGAGAATTTCATGGCTGATGCCGGGACCGTTATCGGAAACGATAATTTTGGTCATTTCCTGGTCCATTTCATTTTTGATTTCTTCACCGTGGATTGCCACCTCGCCAAGTTGATTTCCCAAAGCCTGGCATGAATTGCCGATCAGGTTCTCGAGGACTTGTTGGAGTTGGCGGGTATCGGCCCAACAATCAAGGTCCGGAGATGTTTCATCAATGATTCTACATTTTTCCGGAGTCCATTGTTTGGCTTGATGCAGAAGTTGTAACGTTTCATCGATGAGTTGTTTCAGGGAAAACCATTCGGGTGTAGGCTCAATCGGTTTGGAGAACTCAAGGAAACCGTCGATAGTCGCTTCCAATCGGTCGCTCTCACGAAGAAGAATGGTCAGGAGCTTTTGATTGGATGATTCGTTGGAGTAATCTTGGCTTAGTACCTGGGCCGCTCCTGATATTGCTGCCATTGGGTTTCTGAACTCATGGGCGATACTGGCCGCCATTTCCCCGATGGTTGCCATCTTTTCCGCTTGCTTTACCTGCTTTTCCATCCGGCGGATCTGGCTGAGGTCCTGCATGGTGTAGACTCGATATTCTCCAGGTTCCCCCGGCATATTCAAGTGGTTCCAGGAGAAACCAATGGGAATTTTCTCTCCGTCTTTTCGGATAAATTCAGTTTGTTGACGCATGTACTGTTCAGCATCCAGGGGGGGGCGATTGAAATCGGGAAAGAGGTCATCAAGGGCATGACCAACCACTTCGTTCGCCTGAAATCCGCAGATCAACTCCACTGCCCGGTTCATGGAGCTGATCTTGCCCTTGGGATCAACAGTGATAATGCCGGTGGTGATATCGTCAAAGATTTGTTTGTATAAAACAGCCAGTCGGTCAAAGTCCATCGTGCTCTGGAACAAGGCCCGTTCAGTTTTCTTCATCCTCTCGAAGATGACTATGCTGAAGATGGCCACCATGAAAAATGCCAGCCCATGGATAGCAAAAAAATGCATGGCAACCATTATATCGTTGACCGGCGATGGGATTGGGTAGATGAGCCATGGGGGCCTCAAAATCTCAACCAGGAGCATAAATCCATAACAGATGGTACAGGTGGCTGCCATCAACAGGCCCCCTAGGCGCAGGAGAAGAAAGGAGCCGGTCAGGATCGGGAAGAAATAGATGATAGTGAAAATCGATTGGCTGCCACCTGTGGCGTAGATAATGCACGTGGCGATTAAGGCATCCGAGACAATCTGGAACAGGGCGAAGGGGTTGTAGTTTTTCAGAAATTTGATCAAGAGTACGGAAAAAAACGTATAAATATAGACTGCAATAATGAACGCTGCAATTATTCGATATGAGGGCAACTCGAGGGCGTGGGATTTTGTTTGGATAAGGGCACTGGTCCCTAGAAGCATGGTCAGGATAATGCCCCTCAGAAAAAGAACCCACTTGAGTCTCGCTCTGACTAATACCGCAGGGGACTTCGATATTTCTGAAGAATCGAGAAAGCTGTACAGGGTGGTTTGGGTCATCAGTTCATCTATTCGTTGATCTTGTATTTCAGTACTTTATATCGCAATGAACGGAAGCTGACCTGAAGGAGTTCTGCCGCTCGCATCTTTGAATAATCGGCCTTTTTTAAGGCATTCTCAATATAGTATTTTTCCGTGCGGGCCATAACCTGTTCAAGGCCCATTTCATAGACTTCGTCCATATCCGAGGCGAATGATCCGACTTGGTTCGCTTCGGGAGATTGGGCGGATAGATGCTGCTCTCGTCGATGGGTTGCCAAGGTAAGGTTCTCAGGGAGGACGATGTTGGTTGATTCCAGGGCTACCCCGCGTTCGACAATATTTTCCAGTTCCCGGACATTCCCCGGATAGTCATAATCCATCAGCACTTGCATGACATATGAGGAGAGAGAGCGGACGTCCTTTTTGAAAGTTTTGGCGTATTTTTTGATAAAGTGATCGACCAGAAGAGGGATGTCATCTTTACGGTCGCGTAAGGCTGGAACCCTGATCGGAACTACAGCCAGCCGATAAAAGAGATCTTCCCGAAAGCGGCCGGCGATGACTTCATCCTCTAGAATACGATTGGTCGCTGAGACGATCCGGACATTGACCTTGATGGTCTCGGTGCCTCCAACCCGTTTAAATTCCCGCTCCTGGAGGACTCGTAGCAGTTTGGTCTGGATGAACGGGGTCAATTCCCCGATTTCGTCAAGAAAGACGGTGCCGTTGTCGGCATGCTCAAAAAGGCCTTTCTTATTGGCGATCGCGCCGGTGAAGGCCCCCTTGACATGGCCGAAGAGTTCACTTTCAATAATGCTTTCTGGTATGGCGCTACAGGTAATGGGAACAAAGGGGAAGTCAGCAGCCTGGCTTCGATTGTGAATGGCCTGGGCGACGAGTTCTTTACCTGTGCCTGATTCTCCGCAGATCATGACATTGGCATGGGTCGGTGCGATTCGTTCGATAATATCATAGATTTTGCGCATCTCCGGGCTGCTGCCGATTATTCCTTCGAATTCGTTGCCATAGCTCGCTTTGGTCTTATCTCTTTCTTTGTTTGTTGCCAGGGCGCTACGAATGATTCGTTTGATTTCATCAACCTTGAAGGGCTTGGTGATGTAATCAAACGCACCGTTTTTCATTGCTGCAACCGCGTCCTCTGGTGAGGCGTAAGCAGTAATCATCACAACTGGAGTTGCGTTTCTGGTGGCTTTGATGTTTTCAAGCAAGGCGAGACCTCCCATGCCCGGCATTCTGATGTCGGTGATGACCAGGTCGATATCTTCCGAGGTCATGATGTCCACGGCTTCGTCGCCATCTGATGCGGTCGTTGTTGAAAATCCTTCTTTCTCAAGAAGAATTTTCAAAAATTCTCGCATGCTCAGTTCATCGTCAACTACAAGGATATTTGCCATGGTGTCTCCAGAATTTTTTGAGTAAGAATGTTCCATTTTACCTGATTTATCTTCACTGGCAGTAAAAAAGTATACCCAAAGGCTATTGGAGCTGATAATCGAGTTCTGAAAGGCGTCAGGTGTTGTCCTTTTGGGGATTTTGTGGTATCGGTCTCCTACAAATATTGATTTATACTTGAGGGTCCTTAGCAGGTTGTTCTCTGTCAAACTTAATCAGCAAATAATGAAATTATGAAATCCAGCGACAATAAAGGGATTATCCTGGCCGGAGGTTCCGGCTCTCGCCTTTATCCTTTGACCCTCTCGGTAAGCAAACAGCTGTTGCCGGTCTACGATAAGCCGATGATTTATTATCCTCTCTCCACCCTCATGCTGGCGGGGATACGGGACATTCTCTTGATTACCACTCCCGAGGACCAGGGCCAGTTTATCGAACTGTTCGGAGATGGAAGTCAGTTGGGGATCTCAATCTCCTATGCAGTGCAACCCAAACCGGAGGGCTTGGCTCAGGCCTTTTTGATCGGTGAGAATTTTATTGGAAAAAGTTCTGTCTGCTTGATTTTGGGCGATAATATTTTTTATGGACATGGCTTGGCCCGAATGTTACAGGCTTGTGGCGAGGAATCCGGAGCGACTGTTTTCGGTTATGCGGTAAGGGATCCGGAGCGTTATGGGGTGGTCAGTTTTGATCGGCAAGGAAAGGTGATCGATCTTGAAGAGAAACCCACCTCGCCAAAATCCAAATATGCGGTAACCGGTCTTTACTTTTATGATAATTCCGTGGTTGAGATTGCCCGGAACGTTCAACCTTCGGCGCGGGGTGAATTGGAAATTACCTCAATCAATCAGGTCTATCTCCAACGTGGGGAATTGAAGGTGAAACTCCTCGGTCGAGGAACTGCCTGGCTTGACACCGGCACCCATGCTTCCCTGCTTGATGCCTCGAATTTTATCAGGGTCTTTGAGGAGCGACAGGGGCTGAAAATTGCCTGTCTGGAAGAGATCGCCTTTCGAATGGGGTATATTAACGATGAGCAGGTTAAGCAACTTGCGACCCCTCTCATGAAAAATGGGTACGGTGAGTATCTGATGAGTCTGTTGGAGGATACTATCGTACCATGATCTTCAAACCTTTGGCGATACCTGATGTCGTCCTGATAACCCCTCGAGTTTTTGGTGATGATCGGGGCTTCTTTATGGAAACCTGGCAAGCACGAACCTTTGCCGAGGCCGGTCTTGATGTGAATTTTGTCCAGGACAATCACAGCCGGTCTCGACAGGGTATTCTCAGAGGGCTTCATTATCAGTTTAATCATCCCCAGGGCAAGTTGATCCGGGTGGTCAGTGGGGAGGTCTTTGATGTTGCGGTAGATCTCCGTCGGGGCTCTCCGTCGTTCGGTGGTTGGGTCGGAGAGATCCTCTCCGCTGAAAACAAACGGATGCTCTGGGTGCCCCCCGGATTTGCCCATGGTTTCTATGTGGTTTCCGATACGGCTGATTTTGTCTATAAATGTACCGATTACTATGCCCCACAAGACGAACGGGCGATCCGCTGGGATGACCCTGACCTGGCCATTGCCTGGCCTCTTGTTAATAACCAACCACCTCTCTTGTCGGAAAAAGATCAAGCGGCGTCGTGGCTTCGTGATGTGGAGTCGACCTCGTGAAAGTTCTTATTGTCGGGGCTGCCGGCCAACTTGGGATGGAACTGCAAAAGACCGTTCCTTTGGGGGTTGAGGTTGTGGCCTGTGGTTCGCGGGAAATGGATATCACTGACAGACTCCTGCTCATGGAACAGGTCAAGTCGATTGGCCCGGATCTGATTATTAATGCCGCGGCTTACACCAAGGTGGATCAGGCGGAGAGTGACGTTGATCAAGCCCATGCGGTGAACGAGTTAGGTGCCGGTTATCTGGCCGAGGCCGCACTCGCTATAGAGGCCGAGCTTTTTCATATCTCTACCGATTTTGTTTTTGACGGCACCCAATCAGTTCCCTATCTGCCAGCCGACCGACCCAATCCTCAATCAATATATGGAGTGAGCAAGGCGGCCGGAGAACGGCGGGTTATGGCAATAATGTCGGGTAGGGCTCTCATCGTCAGGACCGCCTGGGTCTATGCGGCGAGCGGGCATAATTTTGTCAGGACCATGCTTCGATTGTTGGCGGAAAAGGATCAAATAGGGGTGATTGCCGAGCAGGTTGGGACACCGACCTGGGCTCGCAGTCTCGCCTTGGCTCTTTGGGGATTTAGGGACAGGAAGGCCACGGGGATCTATCATTTTACCGATGCCGGGGTGGCCAGTTGGTATGACTTTGCCATGGCCGTTTATGAAGAGGCCAGGGAGCTTGACTTGGTGCAACGTGAAGTTGCAATTCGTCCGCTCCGGACCGTCGATTATCCTTTACCGGCCAAGCGCCCCCAGTACAGTATTTTGGATAAAACCTCGACCTGGCAACTATTGGATATCCCCCCGGTTCATTGGCGGGTTTGCCTGAGAAAAATGCTTCGTGAGATGAAGGATGGGCATGATGCATAATCTGTTAGTGACCGGCGGAGCCGGTTTTATCGGGGCTAATTTTGTCCTCTATTGGCGCAAAAAGTATCCAGACCAACGAATTGTTGTTTTGGATGCCCTGACCTATGCGGGAAATCCGGAGAGTCTTGCTGAGGTCCGCCATGATTCCGGATTTTCTTTTATCCAGGGAGATATTCGTGATTCATCCCTGGTGGAGAAAATCCTCATCGATCACGATATCGATACCATCGTCCATTTTGCAGCCGAATCCCATGTGGATCGATCCATTCATGGCCCGGATCTTTTTCTTGATACCAATATCAATGGGACCCATGTTCTGCTGAGGTCGGCCCGCCGGATCTGGCTGAAGGGCGAGGGGAGGTCGCATCGCTTTCATCATGTTTCTACCGATGAAGTATACGGCTCCCTGGGGCCCCATGACCCGCCTTTTACCGAGAAGACCCCGTATGCCCCTAATTCGCCCTACTCGGCGTCTAAAGCCGCTTCTGATCATCTGGTTCGGGCCTATCATCATACTTATGGCCTTCAGGTGACCACCAGCAATTGTTCCAATAATTACGGCCCTTTCCAATTTCCGGAAAAACTGATCCCGTTGATTTTGATTAATATTTTAGAAAATCAACCCTTGCCCATCTACGGCGACGGCCTGAATATTCGTGATTGGCTTTACGTCGAAGACCATTGTCGGGGAATTGATTTGGTCCTTCAGCAGGGTAGAGTCGGAGAGGTTTATAATCTTGGCGGGGTGAACGAGTGGACCAATCTGAATATTGTTCGTCTGATTTGCGGCTTGCTTGACGAGAGGTTCGAGAGTTCTCCTGAGCTTGGGCCTCGTTTTCCAAACTCCCCGGCTGCTTGCGGGAAGGCCTCCGCTTCATTGATTACCTTTGTCACCGATCGTCCCGGCCATGATCGGCGTTATGCCATCGACGCTGAAAAATGCCGCACCGAACTGGGTTATATTCCAAAAGAATCTTTTGAAAGTGGAATTCAAAAAACTGTCGATTGGTATTTGAATCATGAAGAATGGTGGCGACGGATTGTTGATGGCAGTTATCGTGATTGGTTGAAGAAGCAGTATGGAACCTGAGCCGGGTGGACTACAGACTGATTTAGCTATTTTTTTGGACACTGGTGAAGGTTCATGGTACTCATGAAATCGAATGGTGTTGTTTCCTGATAAGGATACTATCTGGAATTTTTGTGGGTTTATGGCAGGACTTTGCATAGGTTGTTTCATTTTAACTGCAATAGAATCTATGGGTAGTTTCCATCCGGAAACGAGTTAAGCTCCTTATCCGGGTCCTTAATTTACTTTCCAGTTCATCTGGGTTCGGTATACTGGGATGTATGATATTTCCGTTTCCATAGTCACTTTTTCCCCTTCGGCACCTCAGTTGACTGATACACTGGCAAGCTTGGCCCGGTCATTTGAATCTGCCCGATCAACCGGACATTGCCGGAAATCTTTGGTGGTGCTCGTTGATAACGGTCCTGATCCAGATTCGTTGATGGTTATTCAGGAGAGTGCCAGGCTGACCCTTGAGGGGTGTTCCGAAGTCGATCTTCAGGTTATTACCGGTCAGGGGAATGTCGGTTTCGGCCAAGGGCACAATCTCGCTATTACGGCCAATTCCACGTATCACCTGATCCTTAATCCCGATGTGATCCTTGAGGAAGACGCCCTGGCTATGGCCTGTGTTTTTATGGATGAGCATCCAGAGGTTGGCCTGATCAGTCCCCATGCCGTCTCCCCGGACGGCCGGCAGCAGTACCTGTGTAAAAGGTATCCCTCCCTATTGACTCTGGCCCTGCGGGCCTGGGCTCCTGCCGGAATCAAGAAACTATTTGACCGGCGTCTTTCTGCTTACGAAATGCGAAGTGAATGTGAGAGCGGCAGCCCTTTTATCAACCCGCCCATTGTCAGTGGTTGTTTTATGTTTTTTCGGACCAAGCTCTTTTTGGAAAGTGGAATGTTTTCTCCAGATTACTTTCTTTATTTCGAAGATTTTGACCTTTCACTTAGAGTTGGAGAGAGAAGCCGACTCGCCTATGTTCCACAGGTCCGGATTACCCATCATGGCGGCTCAACGGCCCAGAAAGGGTTCTCCCACGTGGGGATGTTTACCCGGTCCGGGAAGATATTTTTTCAAAAACACGGCATTAAAATCTGGTGATCATGAGGGCTCACAGTGGAGATAGAATCGCCGGGTTTTTGTTTGTTCCGTTCCTGAAATCTGCCCGGTGTTTCGGAAGATGAGTCGGCAGGTGCTGATTACAGGTGCCGGAGGGTTCATCGGACGTCGTTTAAGTCATAGATTGGAACGTCAGGGGATCCGGGTCAGAAGTTTGGTCCGACAAGGTGATCATGGGCTTATTCCCGGCAACCTTGGTGAGGTCCGGATCACCGGACGACTTAACGAAACAACCGATTGGGCGGAGCACTTGGAAGGGTGCGATGCAGTGGTCCATCTTGCGGCCCGAATCCCCAAAAAAAGACCTGGCGAATCCGACGAATTCAGTTCCTATTGGCAGGACAATGTTATTCTCACCTCCGCCCTGACCCATGCTGCAATTCGGTCCGGGGTAAAACGGCTGGTTTTTCTCAGTTCTATTAAAGCCCGGGAAGTCGAAGATATTTCCCCGGTCTCTCCACCTGTCGCGGGACAAGTGGTTTCGGCCGGTGATTGCTATGCTATAACCAAGGCCGCTGCCGAGGCTGAAATCCGTTCGATTTGTTCTGGGAGTATGCTTGAGTATGTTGTTATCCGTCCACCGCTCGTTTTCGGTCCAGGAGTTGGCGGTAATTTTGCCCTTCTGATCCGCCTGGTTGCCTCGGGACTTCCCCTGCCATTTGCCGGCATCAATAATCGACGAAGCTATATCTATCTCGATAACCTGGTTGATTTTATTATTCGGTGTCTCGATCATCCCGCTGCGGCCGGGGAAATTTTTCCTCTTGCCGATGCCCAGGATTTGTCCACTCCGGAACTTATTATTGAAATCGCCAGGGCTTTGAAGGTGCGACCACGGCTTTTTACCCTTCCCCTCCCGGTTCTGCATCTCGCAGGCCGGTTGACCGGAATGGGTGAACAGCTTGAAAGGCTTTGCGGTTCTTCTCGGATTGAGTCCATTGAGGCCATAAGAAAATTGGACTGGTGCCAGAGTGTTTCCCTTGAACAGGGCATTGCCAGAACCGTCATCGGTGATGGTGAAACCGGAGGGGAATCCCATGGCTGAGCTTATCGGGATTATCCTGGCTTTAATAGTGTCTTGGGGGGTGACCGGTTTAATGTGTTTGGCCGGCCCTCGTCTTGCCCCCATGGATATACCAAACCACCGTAGTTGCCATATGAATCCAACTCCTCGAGGCGGTGGGATTGGAATGGTTATCGGATTCGTCCTCGTGGCGACTCTTTTCAGTATGACCGGTGTCGTTTCAAGCCGCTTTTCTCTGTCGTTAATTAGCGGTTCGCTGCTCGTAGCAGCAATAGGTTTCTGTGATGACGTTCGTGATATTCCTGCCATCTGGCGTCTTACGGTTCATTTTATTGCCACCGCGGTGTTTTTTTATTTTTCGGATGTATGGTCAGGTTTTCATGGTCTTGTCGGGCTTTCGGTTATCCTGGTGATGATGGTCGGCATGGTCTGGCTCCTGAACGTATTTAATTTTATGGATGGGATTGATGGGATCGCGGCCATGGAAGGGCTTTCGGTGACCACTGGGGCGGGATTGATTCTTTTTTTGAACAAGGACCGTCCGGATGCTCTCCTTGTCTTGGGTGTTGGGGCCATTTGTTTGGGTTTTTTGCTCTGGAACTGGCCTCCGGCAAGGATTTTTATGGGTGATGTGGGGAGTTGCTTTTTGGGCTTCGTTATTGGTGGAATAATGCTGAAGACCGTTGTTTTAGAGCACTCCATGGGGGCCTACTCATGGCTCATCCTGCTGGCCGTTTTTCTGACTGATGCCACCATTACGCTATTAACCCGGATTTTTAAGGGGGAGGCCTGGCTTCAGTCACATTGCAGTCATGCCTATCAACAAGCGAGTTTGTTTTACTCAAGTCATCTCAAGGTTACTGCCGGGGTTCTTGGAATAAATATTTTTTGGCTGTTTCCGTTGGCCTTTTTTGTGGAAATTCTTCCTTCATATCGTATTTTAGGAACTTTTATCGCATATCTTCCTTTGATTGTAGTGGTATTCATTTTCAAGTCTGGTAAGATTACCCCTCATAAAAATAGAACCTGAACGACAGTTGCCTATTTGTGTTCTCGTCCAGGTATGAACAATTGTTTCGCCTGGAACGTTTTATATGCTGCGAAACCATCTTCGTAAACTCAATTTCTGGATTGTCCTGACTCTGGACATCATCCTGTTGATCATTACGCATTGGCTGGCGTATATGATCCGTTTTGATGGGGAGCTGGGTCCCAATGAATGGTCCAATATCAGATTGGTCCTGCCTCTCCTGATTCCTTTAAAAATAACGGTTTTTATATTTTTTGGTCTCTATCGGGGGATGTGGCGTTACACCAGTCTCGTCGATCTCCTGAATATCCTGAAGGCCTGCGCGATCATCTCCCTTGTTGCCATCTCTTGCCTGTTGATGGTTAATCGTTTTGAGGGCTTTTCAAGGGCTGTATTTGTTCTGGATGGCCTGTTAACCCTGATTGCTGTATCTGGCCATCGGGTTGTACTGCGTCTCTATTACAGTCACTTTCAGGACTTCCCGCTGATCCGGCGAGCCAGACGATTAACCAGTCGGAGGAAGAAACTCCTCATCATTGGGGCTGGAGACGCAGCCGAGCAGATTGTTCGGGAGGTTCTGGTTAATCGGATGTTACCCTATCATATTGTCGGGCTTTTGGATGATCACCCCAGCAAGATAGGACAACGGATCCATGGGGTATCGGTTATCGGACCCATTGCGGAACTCCATGATTGGGTGGATGCACATCAACCTGATGAAATACTGATTGCCATTCCATCTGCTTCCCGTGATCAGATGGAGAGGATCGTCGAGGTCTGCCGGACTTGTAATATCAGTTTCAAAACCCTGCCGAGCCTTGGAGAAATCATCAATGACAAGGTTTCGATCAAATCTATCCGTGATGTGTCCTATAAGGATCTTCTGGGCAGACCTCCGGTGCGTCTTGAACTGGATATGATTGAGAAAACCTTGGAAAATCAGGTGATCCTCGTGACCGGGGCCGGTGGTTCCATTGGGGCCGAACTGTGTCGGCAGATCCTTAGATTTCGCCCGCGGCAGCTGATTCTTTTCGATGCCAGTGAGCATAATCTGTATCAGGTTGAGATGGAAATTCTCTATGAAATCGGTTTTACCAATTATATCTCCGTTTTAGGCTATCTCCAGGAAAAGGGCTTGATCGATGAAGTGATTCAACGGTATAAACCAGATCTCGTTTTTCATGCGGCAGCCTATAAGCATGTTCCCATTGTAGAAACGAATCCCTGGGAGGCTGTGAAAAATAATATTATAGCGACTCGAAGGATTATTGAGGCCTCGGTCAAGCATGACGTTGGTCGTTTTATTCTGGTTTCCACCGACAAAGCGGTTCGACCGACGAATGTCATGGGAGCCTCTAAAAGAATGACCGAAAAGATCATGCAGGCATACTGCCATGAGATGAAAAAAAATAGCGTCGGTAAACCATCCACCAGGTTTATGGCAGTTCGCTTCGGTAATGTCTTGGGTTCAAGCGGTTCGGTTATCCCGCTCTTTAAACGGCAAATAGAGCTCGGTGGGCCGGTAACCGTAACCGATCCGGATATGACCAGATATTTCATGTCCATAGAAGAGGCCGCTCAATTGATTCTCCAGGCTGTCACCATGGGAGAGGGCGGTGAAATATTTATTCTTGAGATGGGCACTCCGGTAAGGATTGCCCAGATGGCACGAGACCTCATCCGACTTTGTGGAAAGGAACCGGATCTGGAAATTGAAATCAAGTATATCGGTCTCCGCCCCGGCGAAAAGCTTCATGAAGAATTGATAACTGAAGGGGAGGGGATCGTGCCGACCAACCATGAAAAAATCATGGTTTTGAGAGGCAACGGTTGTGATCTGGAGTCCCTGGCCGAACCGCTGTCCCGGCTGGAACAGTTTGCCCGTGAACATAACGCCATTGCCATTAAATCTGTGCTGCGGGAGATGATTCCTGAATATACTCCCATGGATGACCTGGCGGTTTTGTGATGATCTGTAACGTGCGGTGAAGAGGTGAGAAGAACCAGGCCCTGTGTGATGGTTTAGGCGAGACGAATCGGCGCTTACTAGTGATTGTAAGTCAGTTGTTCGTATACTATAGTGCGGTCAGTTGCGCGCGATTTCAAAAAGTTAGAAGACCTATCTGCCCATGAATCAGAAACCTGATAACCAACGAATTGTAATTACCGGTGTGGGCCTTGCTGCCCCGAATGCCGATAATCTTCATTCATTTAGAGATAAATTAGTCCATGGTGTCAGTGGCGTTACCGAGACGGAACTTCGCTATGTCGGTAAGGTGCCAGCTGGCCTATGTACCTTTCCCGAGACCAGGTATCGAAAGAAAAAAGACAATAAACGGGGGACCCGAGCCGGTTGCCTCGGGGTATATGTGGCCCATGAGGCTTTGCTTGATGCCGGACTAAACATTGAAAATGAAGATCCGACCAGGGTTGGGGTCTATATCGGTCTCACTGAACATGGGACCGTCGAGACCGAAAATGAGGTCTATAATATCAGCCAGTTTGGGTACAACCTTGATTATTGGACCCATCATCACAATCCCAGGACCGTCTTGAATAATCCTGCGGGTGAGATAACTATGAGTCTCGGGATCACTGGACCCCATTATTCCATTGGTGCGGCCTGTGCCGCCGGCAATGCCGCTTTGATTCAGGGCGCGCAGATGCTGTTACTGGATGAGGTCGATCTGGCCTTGGCTGGGGGGATTTCCGAGAGTACCGGATCCTTTGGGATTTTTGCCAGCTTCCGGGCCCAGGGAGCCCTGGCCCTCCATGATGATCCAACCAAGGCCAGTCGACCTTTTAACCTGGATCGTGATGGGATTGTAATCTCTGAGGGCGCCTGTCTTTATACTCTCGAGCGATTGGATAGGGCTCGCGCCAGAGGAGCCAGAATCTACGCAGAACTGGCTGGGTATGCCATGAATTCCGATGCCCTTGACTTTGTTTTACCCCATGGCCCCCGCCAGGCTGAATGTATGCGACTTGCTTTACGCAGGGCAGGAATGAACCCAGATGATATTGATATTATTAATACCCATGCCACCGGAACCCGGCAGGGAGATATCGAAGAGTGCCGAGCTATTCGGGAGGTATTCAGCCAGGCATCTGGAACCCATATCAATAATACCAAGAGTATTATTGGTCATGCCATGGGGGCAGCCGGGGTTTTGGAGTTGGCTGGGAATCTGCCGGCCTTCACCGATAACCTGGTTCATCCGACCATTAATCTTACCGATCCCGACCCGCTTTGTGATCTTTCAAATCTAGTTTCTGGGCAAGCTCGTGAACTGAAAGAGGTCAAGGCCATTCTCAACAATTCTTTTGGCATGGTCGGGATTAATTCTGTGGTAATTGTAAAGAAGTGTGAAAACTGAGAGTCCAAGCGCAAAGAAAGTGTTTTGTCATAATTGTTTGACAATACGATGTTTTTTGAATTTTTGTGTGGTTGAGCCGGATATTTTTTAAAAAATTTCGTCAAATTGGACTCCTTCACGGATTTACATTTTATTTTTTTATGCTATGATAGCTCGTTTTTATCCTCTTTATCCTCAGGGCGACTCAGGCTTGATTGTACAGCATCGTTTATTGATGTTCTATGATCTTTGAATCCGGATTATCCGGTCCAGCCAAGCTGGTCGTTATCGATAACTTACGAAAAAGCTGCCGCGAACTCCTTTCGGCACCCGCCTTACAGGGAATGTTTAATGAATAAGGAAGAGATCAGAGACGTTATCCTGGAGATTATTCAGGACATTGATGAAGATGCCGATATCAGCGACCTCCAATCGGATTTGCCTTTGCGGGATCAGCTTGATCTGGATTCCATGGACTTTCTTGATATTGTCATGGAACTCCGTAAACGGTACAAACTCCAAATCCCGGAGGCTGACTATCCAGAACTTGCTTCTCTGGACAGTTGTGTTGCATATCTTGAACCGCGTTTGAAGGACTCGTAAGCGGTTGGGTGGTGTCCTATGATCATATTATCATAGGAGGCGGGCTTTCCGGCCTGGCCGCTGGGATTCGCCTGGCCCGTTTTGGTTTTAAAGTGTTAATCCTTGAGCAGCATTCCCGACCGGGAGGGCTCAATTCCTATTATTATCGGCAGGGAAGGCTTTTTGAAACTGGTCTCCACGCCATGACCAATTTTGCCGATCCCGGCAAGAAAGACGCACCACTCAACCGGTTGTTTCGCCAACTTAAGCTTTCACGCAAAGCGTTTGCCACCCTCCAGCAACAGCAATCGACCATCCTCTTTCCCGGGGACCGTAGCTTGCGTTTTACCAACGATCCCCAGGTTCTGATTGATGAGGTGGCCCGCCTTTTTCCTGAATCAGCGGAGCGCTTTCGGAAGTTGGTTGATCTGGTGGTCGGCCACGATCCATTTCAACCCAGGCCCTTTGCTTCGGCCCGCAAAATACTCACCAAGGAACTGGCCAATGAAACCCTGGCCGACATGTTGCTCTGGCCCTTGATGATGTACGGCAACAGTTGTGAGCATGACATGGACTTCGATCAGTTCGTGATTATGTTCCAATCCATTTTTCTGGAAGGTTTTTTCAGACCAGAGGGGACGATTAAGGATTTTATCGACCTTCTCCTGAACCATTACCGTGATCTGGGCGGCGAAATTCGTTATCTTGCCCCGGTGAAAAGTGTGACCCAGGATGCCGGTCGGGTACGATCAGTGGTTCTTGCCTCCGGGGAAGAATTGGCTGCAAAATTCTTTCTATCCACTGCCGGATATCCTGCAACTCTCGTCTTTCTTGGGCAAGATGATCCCTCCCGCTTGGACCAGTATTCTGGGAAGATGAGTTTCGTTGAATTGATCTATCTCATACCCTCAGAAATTCGGAGTAAACTGCGGGCCGAGGATACCATCATTTTTTATAATTTTGATTCCCCCTTTGATTATTGCTGTCCCGATGAAGCGGTCAATGTCAACTGCGGCGTGATCTGCTTTCCCGAAAACTTTCAGGATCTAACCATTGGTAATGAGTGTCAGGTCCGAGTTACCCATCCCGCGAATTATCATCACTGGAAAAAATTGTCCCAGGATGAATATTATCCTATGAAATCTTTATGGGCGAAGCGATCAGAGGCAGTAGTCGGCAAAATCATTGGGAATTACAGCCAAAACATAGTATATCAGGATTCTTTCACCCCGATTACCATTGAGCGCTATACCGGTAAGGTAAATGGGGCTATATACGGAAGTCCGGAGAAGATTCGTGATGGACGAACCTCAATGAGCAATCTTTTTGTGGCTGGCACCGACCAGGGATATCTGGGAATAGTTGGGGCCATGCTTTCTGGGGTGACCATGGTGAATCAACATCTTCTGCAAACCAGTGAACACTAAAACATTTGGCGCCTTTTTATAAGTAAATCCGCGTTTAAAGAGGATTTGAACGAGTATCTAATGCCGTATAATTCAATAGAAAAAGCCGCCGCGGCATATGACGTGGTCGTCATCGGTTCAGGACTCGGCGGACTCACCTCCGCCAACCGTCTGGCTCGAGCGGGCCATCGGGTTCTGCTTCTTGAACACCATCATCGTTTGGGGGGGCTGGCAACCTGGTTTAAGCGGCAGGGCCATATTTTTGATGTTTCGCTGCACGGGTTCCCTTACGGGATGCGAAAGACCTGCCGTAAGTACTGGAATCGAGCCATCATGGATTCAATCATCCAGTTGAAAAATATCGTCTTTGACAATCCCCAGTTCCATCTTACCACCACCTTTGATAAAAATGATTTCAGTGAGATTCTCGAGACTCGTTTCCAAGTCCCCCGTTCCCGGATCTTAGATTTTTTCAATACCGTTGATGGGATGAATTTTTATGACGATCGGAGCATGACCACCCGGGAACTCTTTGAAACGTTTTTCCCAGGGAGAAGTGATGTTCATCGGTTGCTTATGGAACCCATTACCTATGCCAACGGCTCGAACCTTGATGACCCGGCCATAACCTACGGCATCGTTTTTTCCAACTTCATGAATAAAGGGGTTTTTACCTTCAGTGGTGGTACCGATCGATTGATTGGGATGATGACCGAGGAGCTGGAAAATAACGGCGTAACCATCTGTACCCGTTCACTGGTGAAACGGATTGTTATCGATAACGGAAAAGTAAGAGGGGTTGAGGTTGACGGGCGGTTTATCGCCGCCAAAACCGTTGTTTCCAATGCTGGAATCCTAAACACCGTTGAGGATCTCGCCGGAATTGACGCCTTCTCCGAGGAATTCAGGGAAAGCCTTAAGCCGGTTGTGGTTAATAATTCAAGTTGCCAAGTCTATATGGGGGTCAAAGAAGGTGAGACCATCGAAGATATCGGTGATCTTCTTTTTACCTCATCTTCTCCTCAATTCGACGCCGAGGAGATGCTTGATCGAAATACCAAGAGTAGGACGTTTTCTCTTTACTACCCCAAGACCCGACCGGGGCATGACCGGTATACCATCGTAGCCTCAATGAACGCGCGCTATGAGGACTGGGCATCCCTTTCCAGTGAGGAATATAGTCGTGAAAAGCAATTGATGATCGAGCGTTGCCTTATTCATCTTGAGCAGTATCTTCCTGGAATCAGGGATAAATGTGATTGGCTGGAGGCGGCAACTCCGAAAACCTTTCAACGGTATACTCTCCACACCAGGGGCACATCCTTCGGTACCAAGTTTGAAGGGCTTGAGGTCTCCAGAAATATATTTAAGGATGTGAAGGGGTTGTTTCATGTGGGCTCGGTTGGAATCATTATGAGCGGCTGGCTCGGGGCCATCAATTACGGGGTTATCGTTGCCAATGATGCCGATGCCTACTTGCGGAGTTGAGATGTTTTGAAGTAATAAAAGACTCCTCTGGTTGATTGTTTTCCAGGAAGTCGCTAATACCTCTTCTTAACGTTTAAAGGTGTGGCTTTGGTCCATCTGCCTGGCGTTCAGGGATTTTAGTATAAATCATTTCAACCTTGTAATTTAGGATTATGGACGATTTTTCAGGACAGATCGCCGTTGTCACCGGAGCAACCCGCGGTATTGGCCGGGCCATTTCTGAAGCCTTTCTTAATCAAGGGGCAAGGGTTGTCGGGATATATCAGCACAACGAACTGGCCGCCCGTGAGTTCCTTGAATCCAAGGACTGGGATGACCGACTCACCCTGCACCGTTGTGATGTGTCCAAACCTGAAGTTGTTGCCGAACTCTTTTCCGAAATTGAATCTACCTTTGATACCATTGATATCCTGGTCAATAACGCCGGGATTCGCAGGGACGGGGTTGTGGCCATGATGACCAATGACGATTGGCAGGAGGTAATTGATGTCAATCTCACCGGTAGCTTCCTGATGGCCAGGCACGCCCTCTTGTTAATGCTTAAGCAGAAGTACGGTCGGATCATCATGATCACGTCTCCTATGGCATACCTTGGTTTTCCTGGTCAGGCAAATTATTCGGCCAGTAAGGCAGGTCAGATTGGGATGGTGCGTTCATTGGCCAGAGAAGCGGCCAAACGAAAGATTACAGTTAACTGTATCTCGCCTGGTTTCATCGAGACAGAACTTTTAGCTGATCTCAGTGACGATCAGCTGAAGGCCTATAAAAAGATGGTACCCATGAACAGATTCGGCCGACCGGAGGAAGTGGCTGATGCAGTGCTGTTTCTAGCTTCCAACCGGGCTTCGTATATTACGGGCACAGTGCTTGATGTTCATGGCGGATTGTAAGAGGGTCTTGATATCCCATGGGTTTTCTTAATCTTGAACGGAAAAATATTGTGGTCTTTGGCCTCGCTAACCGAAAATCGGTGGCCTGTGCCGTCTCGCGGATTTTGGTGGAAGAAGGAGCGAGGGTCTTCCTCGTGGTCCGTACACAGGAACGCCATGATACTGCGTGCAAGATTTTTCCTGAGGCCTCTGTCTATATCTGTGACGTGGAGGATGAAGACAACATTACCCGGGTCAGTCAGGAAATCGCCGTGGACCTGGCCGGACAGCCGGTCTACGGTATTGTTCACTCCATCGCCTTTGCTAACTACTCCGAAGGACTCAAGCCTTTTCATGAGACCCGAAAACAGGATTTTCTCCAGGCCATGGATATCTCATGTTTTTCGCTTATTACCATTGCCAACCATTTTAAATCCATGATGGCTGACGATGGAGCTGTGGTCACTATCTCTATCTCCACAACCCGGATGGCTGCAGAAAATTACGGGTATATGGCCCCGGTCAAGGCAGCCCTGGAATCATCCATCTGTTTCCTGGCCAAGAGCTTTTCTGCTTTTTCTAAGATACGATTTAATGCGGTTTGCCCCGGCTTGTTAAAGACCTCGGCCTCAGCCGGGATCCCTGGTTATGTTGACTCCTATCTTTTTGCTGAACAATTGACCTTGAGAAAAGAGTCTTTAACTACCAATGAAGTGGGCAATGCCGTAGCTTTTCTCCTTTCCGATCGTTCTTCCGGGATTAACGCCCAGACCATGGTCCTCGATGCCGGGATGGGGGTTAATTATTTTGATGCAGCGGTTATTGCTGCCGCCGTTTCATGAAATTCTCCCAAGTCTGTTTTCACGAGTTCGGTTATGAACTCCCTCCAAAGGTGGTTACCTCTGCCGATCTGGAACTCCGCCTAGCACCTCTCTATGAGCGACTGAAATTACCGTCCGGACGACTGGAACTGATGTCGGGTATCAAGGAACGCCGGTTTTGGCCCAAGGGAACGCTCCCAAGTCAGGGAGCCGTCTTAGCGGGTCGTAAGGCCTTAGCCGCCTCAGGGATTGATGGTTGTCAAATCGAGGCACTTTTTTTTACCGGTGTCTCCCGCGACTTGATGGAACCAGCCACTGCCTCCTTTGTCCATCATGAACTTGGTCTGCCCCCGCGATGCCTGATCTACGACATCTCCAATGCCTGTCTCGGGTTTCTTGATGCGGTGCTGACCCTCGGGACTATGATTGAATTGGGACAGGTGAAAAACGGTTTGATCGTAACGTGTGAAACCGCCGAGGAACTGGTCGAATCCACCATTAACCAACTCTTGACCAATGATGAATTGACCCGGAAGACAGTTAAAGGTTCGTTTGCCTCACTCACTATCGGTTCCGGGGCAGTTGCTCTGGTCCTGGGTGATCGGCGTTGCCAAGATACCGGTCATTATCTCTGTTCTGCCGCATATCGGGCCAATACTGCCCATAATGACCTCTGTCGGGGAGGGAAGGGGCATGGTGGAGGGACCTTGATGGCCACCGATTCGGAAGCACTCCTGATCCAGGGGGTTGAAACGGCTCGGGCGACCTGGGAAGATTTTTTGTTGGAGAGTGGTTGGGAACCACAAAGTATAGAGACCTTTTTCTGTCACCAGGTTGGCCAGGCCCATGCCCGACTGCTATTCGAAACCCTGGAGCTTGATCCGGCCAGAAACTACGAGACCTTGGATCGCCTCGGTAACATCGGGTCCGCCTCGGCACCGATAACCATGGCCATGGGCATCGACAATGGTCGCCTCCGATCAGGGAATCGTGCGTCTGTACTTGGAATCGGTAGTGGGATTAATTGCCTGATGCTGGGGATTCAATGGTGATGGTATCGGACTATCCCTTTCAGCCTAAAACGTATCTGGTGGAAGATGGCCACCGGATGTCATATCTTGACGAAGGGCAGGGCAAGGTGATTGTCATGGTCCACGGTAATCCGACGTGGTCCTTTTTTTATCGCAATCTCATCCTGTTGCTCAAGGACCGGTATCGAATCATCGTTCCAGACCATTTGGGCTGTGGGCTCTCCGACAAACCGCGCGATTATCCATACCGTTTAAACAATCATGTCGAGAATCTGGATCGTCTCCTAGCCCATCTGAAGATTGATCGTCATTCAATGGTCGTTCACGATTGGGGGGGTGCCATCGGATTCGGTTATGCCGAACGTTATCCGGAACGGATCGAGTCCTTGATGATTTTGAATACCGCCGCTTTTCGGTCCCAGAGAATTCCCTTTCGGATCAAGATCTGTCGAATACCCTTTTTGGGTCCCATACTGGTCCGGGGATTGAACGGTTTTGTCAGGGCCGCCTTGATGATGGCGGTGACCAAGAGGCTGCCAAAGAAAGTGCGTCAGGGGTATCTCGATCCTTATGATTCATGGGCTCATCGGGTGGCGATTCAAAGATTTATTGAGGATATCCCCCTGGGGGCTGCTCATCCTTCTTGGAAAATGCTCAAGAAGGTTGAAGCTGGACTCAGTCAATTTCGGAATCGACCTGTTTTAATCCTTTGGGGGGGGAAGGATTTCTGCTTCAACGACCATTTCTTTAAGGAATGGCAAAAGCGTTTTCCTGAGGCCCGTTGTATCTACATGGAGAATGCCGGCCATTATGTTTTGGAGGATGCGGGGCAAGAAGTCGATCATCTGATCAACAGTTTTTTTGCGGAGCATCTCTTTTCGTAATCCAGGCAGAGTCCCTGCTTTTGGCATTTGATTCCTTAATGCCTCTTTTGGTGTTTATTCGTGCCAACCCTGTTGAATAAATGGAAAACTGGAATATTGCTTATACCCTGACGCAGGTCGCAGATCAGCAACCCGACCGTACGGCCCTGGTTACCAAAGCCATCGGGGGGTATCGGCACTGGACGTTTCGTGATCTGGCCGAGCATTGTTCCGCCTATGCCCATGGTCTGGCGGCCAGAGGGATTGGCCCTGGAGATCGTGCCGTGCTCATGGTCACGCCGTCCATGGAGTTTATCACTCTGACCTTTGCCCTGTTTCGTCTGGGCACCTCGGTAATCCTGATCGATCCGGGAATGGGGTATAGGAACCTTCTTCGCTGTATCCACCGGGTGGAACCGACGGCCTTTATCGGCATACCCAAGGCGCAACTCTTCCGATTACTCAACCCGGGTCATTTCCGGTCGGTCCGTCAGGTGATTTGTGTCGGATTTAATCCTGGTTTCCTGGGTGATTCCTTGGCCGGACTTGCTGATTTTCATCGGGGAGCATATCCGACTCTGGCAACCAAACAGGACGATCAGGCGGCAATTATCTTTACCACCGGCTCCACCGGACCTCCCAAAGGGGTTGTATACAGTCATGGTAATTTCCAGGCGCAGCTTGATCAGATCCGTAATTATTATGGCATAACCCCCCAGGATGTCGATCAACCGGCCTTTCCCTTATTCGGGCTTTTTTCCACAGCATTAGGGGCCAGCGCTGTAATCCCGTCCATGAATCCAGCTCATCCGGCACGGGTTAATCCGGCCAGGTTCATTCAGTCAATTATCGATCACCGGGTGACCTTTTCGTTTGGTTCACCGGCGATCTGGCGGGTGGTTAGTCGTTATTGCGTTCAAAAAGGGATTGTCCTTGATTCCCTCCGTCTGGTTCTTATGGCCGGCGCCCCGGTGCCCGGAGAATTGATCGAACGGGTCAGAAAAATTCTTCCTGAAGATGCCTTGATTCATACTCCGTATGGGGCAACGGAATCTTTGCCGACGACCTCCATTGATTCCTCAGAAATTATGGAGAAGACCTGGCCCTTGAGTAGGCAGGGCAAGGGAACCTGTGTTGGGAGGCCCTTGCCTGGTATTGATGTGAAAATCATTGAACCGAGTGATCAGCCGATTGATGATTGGACAGCAGTGAAAGAACGGCCAGAAGGCTCAGTAGGTGAGATTGTGGTGCGGGGGGCGGTGGTAACCAGGGCATATTTTAATAATGAAGAAGAGACCCGTCTCGCCAAGATTTCTGATCTGACTGATGGATTCTGGCATCGAATGGGTGATCTGGGGTATCTTGATGATCGTCAACGGCTATGGTTTTGCGGTCGCAAGGCGCATCGAGTGGAGGCCGCAGGCGGGACCATGTATACCATTCCCTGTGAGGCTATCTTTAATGAACATCCCAAGGTCCGCAGATCCGCCCTGGTTGGTATTCGGATGCCTAGGCAAAAATCGGTTGTCCCGGTCCTGATCGCCGAACCGAGGGGGCGGGTGAATAGTAAACGCCTGCTGGCGGAGCTAAATGACTTGGCCCAGACCAATTCGTTGACCCGACCGATTCATCATTTTCTCATTCATCCGAATTTCCCGGTTGATATCAGGCACAATGCCAAGATCTTCCGTGAAAAACTTGCGCTCTGGGCCCAAGAGCAGCTGGCCGGCGAGGACGGTTGAGATGATGAAACGGGCGGTGGTGACTGGTGGGGGTGGATTTGTCGGCAAGGCCATTGTATATCTGCTCAAGGTTAGGGGGATTGGGGTTGGAGTGGTCGGTCGCAACGAATATCGGGATCTTGCCGATGATGGGGTGATGGTCCACCGGGGAGATATCCGCGACCGTGACTTTTTGAATAAAGCCCTGGCCGGATATGACACTGTATTTCATGTCGCGGCCAAGGCGGGGATATGGGGAGCGGCCAAAGAGTATCGTACCATCAATCTTGATGGTACCCGTAACGTCATGGCTGCCTGTCGAGTCAATGGGATCGGGGTTCTGGTGCATACCAGCACTCCCAGTGTGGTTTTTGCCGGTCAAAATATCGAAGGAGGGGATGAGTCATTGCCGTATTCTGAACGATTTCTTTGCCGGTATGCCGAGACCAAGGCCCAGGCTGAGCGTGAGATCCTGGTCGCCAACAGCCCTGGATTTTTAACCGTTGCCCTTAGGCCTCATCTGGTCTGGGGGCCTGGTGATACCAATCTTATTCCCAGGTTGGTAGAGCGTGGCCGCAAGGGCCTGCTCAGGCAGGTCGGCAATGGCGCCAATCGCGTTGATATTTCCTATATAGACAATGTGGCCGAGGCCCATCTCTTGGCTGCCGACAACCTTCATTCCACGGCAACCGCAGCTGGAAAACCCTACTTCATCTCCCAGGGGGAACCGGTTAATCTCTGGCAATGGATCAACGAATTTCTTGCCTTGGTTCAGGTCGAGCCCGTGGTTAAAAAAATGGGTGAGCGCCGGGCCTGGTGGATTGGTGCAACCCTTGAATTACTCTATCAGTTATGCCAGATCAAGCGGGAGCCATTGATGACCCGTTTTCTGGCGGAACAGCTGGCCCATTCCCACTGGTTTTCAATTGAAGCGGCTAAAAGAGACTTCAACTATTCTCCCAGAATCTCTATAGCCCAAGGTATGGAACGCACAGCCTCTTGGTTGACCAGCTCTTCCGGTTCCGTTTAATTTTTATCTTTCATAGTGTTTTTATCTCATGCTTACCCTATGAGCTATATGGGGCAACGTATCTTCCTCTTTATCTTTCTTGCATTTTCATTCTGATTCTTTTAATGTGACCACCTGGTCACTCTATGGAAAAGTACATCTGCGAACCCAGTCATACCTTTTTGAATCTGCCGGAAGAAAAACGCCTGAGAATTATTCGTGAGGCGGTTTGTGAATTCGGGGAGTATGGATATCAGCGGGCAAGTGTCAATCGGATCGTTCAACGCCTTGGTATTGCAAAGGGTTCGTTGTATCAGTACTTTACAAATAAAGAAGCATTGTTTATTGCGGCTTTTGATCACTTTAGTGAACTGGTAAAAAAAACGGTCAGGAGTGACCGTGATCCAAAAGGTGATTTTTTTTATCAGGTTTCCGGAGTGCTCCACTCAGGATATCTTTTTTTAAAGAAATATCCTGATTTCTTCCTGCTTTATTCCAGGGTGCTTGCCGAAGAAGATACCCCCCATCGCGAGATGCTTATAAAACGCTTCCACCTGTTTTCGGTGGAGTATTTTAGGCCATTCCTTGATTCGGGAAAGGCGTCGGGGCTGATTCGCACTGATGTCAATAATGCGTTGATCTTTTTTATGGTTGAAGCTTTGCTGGACCGATTTTTTCGAGAATGCCGGGGGGGCAGTGTTAGCGGGATGTTTGGCAACGATAATCCTGATGACAGCCTCACTCAGATTATTGATCAGCTGGTCGGAGTGTTACGTGTCGGTCTCGGTACTACCAGAATATAATGGTCCATGGGGCAAACGGTCCCGGTTGTATATTTAATATCGACAAAGGTATGGATATGGAAAATTACATTAACAAGGCGGGTTTAGCTGATATCCTGGTCAAGATCAACCAAGGTATCCGACTTACCGTGGATGACGGGATCAGGCTTTACCAAAGCCCCGATCTTCTGGCCGTTGGGTATATGGCCAACCTGGTTCGTGAGCGATTGAACGGTAATCGTGCTTATTTCATCTATAACCAGCATATAAATTACTCGAATATCTGCACGAATCTTTGCAAATTTTGCGCCTTTGGCAAGGCCAAGGAGTCGGACCAGGCATATGAAATGACGGTGGAGGATGTTAAGGAAAAGGTCAGGGAACGCCTGGATGAGCCGATCACCGAAATTCATCTGGTCGGCGGGATCCATCCGGACCTGCCGTACTATTACTACCGGCAAATGCTCATGGGGATTAAGGAGGTCCGACCGGAGGTCCATATCCAGGCCTTCACCTGTGTAGAGCTTGCTCACCTGGCCGAAATCTCCGGGCTGGGTTTGACCGAGACCCTTCGTGATCTCGTCGTAGCTGGATTAGGCTCTATCCCCGGCGGTGGGGCTGAGGTGTTCAGTCCGAGAATACGCAAGCTGACCTGTGAGAAAAAACTCTCTGGGGAAGGGTGGTTGGCCGTAGCCCAGAATGCCCATCGCCTGGGAATAAGAAGCAATGCCACCATGCTCTACGGACACATCGAATCCGTTGAGGAACGGATTGAGCATCTTGATATGTTGCGTCGGGCCCAAGATGAAACCGGCGGGTTCCTCACCTATATTCCCCTGGCCTTCCATCCCCGGAACACCGAACTTCATGACTTGTCACGGACCACCGGAATCGATGATTTGAAGAACATTGCTGTGGCCCGGTGCTTCCTCGATAATTTCACCCATATCAAGGCTTACTGGATTATGATCGGGCCGAAGTTGACTCAGATTGCCCTCTCCTTTGGGGCGGATGACGTGGATGGCACGGTCAAAGAAGAGATCATCACTCATATGGCCGGGGCCGATACCGATCAGGCCATGAGCCGTGATCAGCTGTTGCGGATTATTCGAGAAGCCGGACGACAACCGGTGGAGCGGGATACTTTGTATAATGTTCTCCGGGAGTATTGAATCTAGCCGATTGATGGGGAGATGATTTTGACGAGACAGGCAATGTTGACTGGGATTATTGAAAAAATTGAGGCGGGGAAGCGGATCACCCCAGAGGAGGGGGTGCTCCTCGCCGAGCAGGCTGATCTCTATCAACTGGGGTTTCTGGCCGATGGGATTAAGCGCAGGCTTCACCCGGAACCGGTGATCACCTATGTGATTGATCGGAATATCAATTACACCGATATCTGTATTTCAGCCTGTAAGTTCTGTGCTTTTTTTAAAGCGCCGGAGGATCCGGCCGGTTCACTCCTGAGCTTGGAAGAATTGGGGAAGAAAATTGAAGAGACCAAGGCCCTGGGCGGCACCCAGGTGCTACTCCAGGGCGGCCTTCATCCGGATTTATCCTTGGAATACTATGAGGAGATGCTGCGGTTTATTAAGAATTTCGCCATCCATATCCATGGTTTTTCTCCTCCTGAAATCTGTCATTTTGCCCAACTCTCCCGGCTTTCGATCAGGGCAGTTCTTGAGCGATTGATCCAGGCAGGACTTGATTCCATCCCTGGGGGGGGCGCCGAGATTCTCTCCGATCGGGTGCGTCAGGAAACCGCCCCCCGGAAATGCAGTGCCGACCAATGGTTAGAGGTAATGGCTGAGGCCCATGGCCTGGGTATGCGAACCACCGCCACCATGATGTTCGGACATATTGAAACCATGGCTGAACGGTTTGAGCATCTTGAACGGATCCGCTCACTGCAGGATACGACCAAAGGATTTACTGCCTTTATCCCCTGGCCCTTCCAGCCTACCAACACGGTCCTATCCCATTTGCCCACCGCCACCGGGATGGAGTATCTGAAGATGGTGGCCTTGTCACGGATATACCTCGATAATATTGCCAATATTCAGGCCTCATGGGTTACCCAGGGCCCTAAAATTGCGCAGGTATCACTTTTTTTCGGGGCCAATGATTTCGGTAGCACCATGATTGAAGAAAATGTGGTGGCGGCGGCCGGAGTTGAATTCCGTCTGTCTGAACAGGAGATTCGTCATCTGGTGACCAGCGCTGGTTTTGAGCCACGACAACGGATTATGGATTATACCCTGGTTGAACGAACCCCATGATTGAACCGCGACGCTATCTTCATCAGGCAGCCTATGTGTTGACCATGTCACCTGATTCGGTTCTCCCTACAATGCTCTTTGATGGGGCTGTGTTGACCGAAGACGGGGTGATCCGTGAGGTTGGTCCCTATAGTCGGTTACTACGGCACAGTGATGCGGTGCTGGTTGAGCATACCGACGCGCTGCTCATGCCGGCCATGGTCAATTGCCATAGCCATCTGGAACTTTCTTGCCTGGCCAACCTTGGTCAACAGCGCCCCGTTCATGGTGGGATAACCGGCTGGATTCGGGAACTTCTCAAAAACAGGGAGACCATTACTGACCCGGAAGAAATCACCATGGCGGCCTGGCAAGCCCTGGCCAACCTCTACGGAAGTGGCTGCCGAGGGTTGGTTGATATTGGTAATCGTGCGGAAAGTCGCGACATCGGAAAAGATTTTAAAATTGCAGTCCATTTTTTTCAGGAATTCCTCGGGCTGGTTGATGCAACCGCTGGGTTGATCAAGGAGCGGATAACCCAATTGGATACTGACCATGCCTGTACCGGTCATGCCTTGTACTCCACCGGCCCGAAGCTGCTTCGCTTCCTTAAGGATCGCTCCAGAAATTTTGGCCAGCTCTTTCCCCTCCATGTGGCCGAATCCATGGATGAGATTGAATTTCTCGCTACTGGTCAAGGTCCTTTTCGGAATTTTCTTGAGGAGCGGCAGATTTGGGATGACACTTTTATCGTCTCAGGGAAGAGCCCTGTCGCTCATCTTGATGACCTGGGAATTCTTGATGACCGGACACTTTGTGTTCATGGGATTCATTTGACCGATGGTGATTTTGATCTGTTGTCTACCCGTCAGACCCCGGTTTGTGTTTGTCCTGGGTCCAATCGTTTCCTTGATGTTGGTATTGCTCCAGTGGCAAGGATGATTGATCGTGGATTGACCGTGGTACTGGGTACCGACAGTCTGGCCAGCAATCCCCAGCTTAATCTCTGGTGTGAAATGCAGATTCTGGCCGAGGACCATCCCGGCCTTGACCCCCGGGCCATTGTCAGGATGAGCACCCTTAATGGTGCTCGAATAATGGGGCTTGAAGATCAGATTGGCTCTATAGCTCCTGGATTATCGGCCAATTTCCTCGCGGTAAGAGGGGATATGCCGAAAGGCGGCGATGAAGAATCGGTCTATTCCTGGCTGGTCGGCTCAGGGCTTGAAATAAAGTGTGAGTGGGTGGAGATTTGACTGTGACTGGGGAGACGCATCGAGAAATTGCCAGGATCGGTATGGTTAACTTTATCAATACCGCCCCACTCTATGAAGTTTGGCGAAGGACAGTAAAACAACCGAATTGGAGGGTTGTTGAGGATACTCCTGCCGTATTGAATCGGCTGCTTTTTAAAGGAGAATTAGATCTTGGATTTATCTCGGCCCATGAATATGCCGCCCATCCTGATACCTATCGGATTCTCGACGATCTTTCAATTTCAGCTACCGGTTCGGTCGGAAGTGTTTTTCTTTTTTCTCAGGTGCCATTCGATCAACTGTCCGAACGTTTCATCCGGTTGAGTCCTCAGTCCCAGACCTCGAACTCATTGGTTAAGATTTTACTAGAGGATTTTAATGGGATAAAACCATTCTATCAGGATGATCCTAAGTATTTTATGGCTGGGGTTGCTGAGAGTGCTGGGGTCGTTTCTATTGGAGATGAAGCTCTGCGGCTTTCCTCTGAGAAGCGCTATCCGTACCGTTACGATTTAGGGCATCTATGGCAGGAACAGACCGGGTTACCCTTTGTTTTCGCGATTTGGGCGGTTCGTGAGGAATTCTGTCGGAAGTCTCCTGATACGGTGGTTCAAATCCACCATGAACTTCTTCGATGTGTTCGCGAAGGAAAAGCTGAACTGGTTTCGATCAGTAAACAGGTGGCACCACGAATTCCAATGAATAGCGATATTTGTTTACGATATCTTCAAGGACTTGAGTATGATTTAGACGAAACTAAACGAAAGGCCTTGGAGCGTTATTTCACCTTCCTTATTCAAAGAGGGGAGGGCGCACCATCAGCCTTGCCCCTGAAAATATGCGGCTGAAGGCCGACAACATGGTTTGAATATGAACAATCCTGACGAAAAAAAAAAATTTGTAAGAGAGAAGTTTTCTGCGATCAGCGGGAAATATGATTTCTTAAATTCCGTGCTCAGCATGCATATCGATCGGTATTGGCGCTGGGTGACAACCCGGATGCTCCGGGAATTTCCGGATGGAAGAGTCCTCGATCTTTGCGCTGGGACCCTGCCGCTCTCCTTGGAACTGACCCGGCAGGCCCCTGGTCGGCAAGTGGTCGCTATTGATTTTTGTGAAGATATGCTTCGAGCTGGAACCCGTTTCTTGCCCCTTGATAATCGTCGGGAGCGGATACTCCCAGTATGCGGTGATGGTGAAAAAATTCCGGCTCTGGATGGGAGTTTCTGGGGGATTACAGTTGCCTTTGGGGTCAGAAATTTGTCTCGGACTCAAGAGGGACTTAACGAGATGTATCGGGTCTTAAAATCAGGTGGAAAGTTGCTCATTTTGGAGTTTTCCTGCCCCCGAAATCCGATTATCAAACCGATCTATCTGTTTTATCTTAATCGGATTCTGCCAAAATTGGCCGGAGTTGTGTCTGGTGATCCAGAAGCCTATGAATATCTGGCCAGTTCCATTGCTCAGTTTTATGAACCCGAAGAGTTGCTGGTTATGATGCGACAGGCAGGGTTTAACCGGACCGAACGGTTTCCGTTGACCTTCGGAATTGTGACCATCTATGTCGGGATTAAGGAATGAAAAAACGGATAATACTGGCGATTACCGGGGCAAGTGGCTCTCTTTTGGCCCTTGAATTTTTAAAAATCATGGCTGAGGCCGAGGTTGAAGTCCATGGTCTGATTTCCGATGCGGGGGTCAAGGTCATGGATATAGAGGAAGGGATTAGTTTTGCTGAACTGAAAAATCGTGCAGATCGCTGGTTTGATGTTCATGATTTTACCGCGCCCATGGCCAGTGGTTCGGCCCGTTATGATGGAATGGTCATTCTCCCCTGCAGCATGGGGACTCTGGCGGCGGTGGCGGGAGGGATTTCCGTTAATCTTATTCATCGGGCCGCTGATGTGACTCTTAAAGAACGGCGACCACTCCTTCTGGCGGTTCGTGAAACCCCTTTGAACAGGACACATCTTAGAAACATGCTCACTGTTCATGACGCTGGGGCGACGATCTGTCCGCCGGTACCGTCCTTTTACCATCACCCAAAATCGCTCATTGATCTCGCCACGCATTTCTGCAGTCGATTGGCTGATCTCTTGAGAGTAGAGACCGCTGTTGATTCTCCCCGGTGGGGAGGGTTGGATCAATGATTCAAAAAATTACTATCCTGCTTGAGATGATCAAGTTCAAGCATACCGTCTTTGCCTTGCCTTTTGCCTTGATGGGAGCCTTTCTTGCCGCCGGTGGTATTCCTGATCCGCTGGTGTTCCTCTGGGTGATTCTTGCCATGGCAGGAGCCCGGACAAGTGCCATGGGGTTTAATCGAATTGCCGACTGGAAGTTTGATCGGGATAATCCTCGGACGGCACAACGGGCAATCCCAGCCGGTGACGTCAAACTTGGCGAGGCTTGGGTGATGGTGGTAGTGGCCGCAGTGGTTTTTTTTGGGGCCTGCGCCATGCTGAATCAATTGACCTTGATGATCTCACCGTTTGCGCTGGCCCTCACATTCCTCTATTCATTGACTAAACGATTCACCTGGCTATGTCATGTCGTGCTAGGAGTGGCCTTGGCCTTTTCTCCATTGGGTGGGTGGGTTGCAGTTACTGGTTCTTTAAGGGGTTTTCCATGGGCTTTATCGGCTGGAGTGCTCTTCTGGGTAGCCGGTTTTGATATGGTCTATGCCTGTCTTGATACGGATTTTGATCGTGAGGCAGGACTTTTTTCGCTGCCATCGAGATTCGGGAGGGAAAGGGCTTTCCGGTTGGCAGTAATTTTTCATTTAGTTGCCTTCGGTTTATTTACAGCAACCGGCTTTATAACCGGACTTCATGGTATATATTTCATTGGTGTTGCAATCACGGCCGGAGCTCTCTTTTACCAACATTTCATCGTCACCCCCCGTGACCTTTCCAGGATCAAGATGTCATTTTTCACCTTGAATGGTCTGATAAGTTTGACGTTATTTGGGGCAACCTGGCTTGACTTGATGTTTTTATGAGAGAGGTCTCTTGGATGTTATATCTTGCAGGCGATAGTGATGGTGCCTCTGTTGAAGTTTGGGATTCAAACCTAAACGGATATTCGAACCAGGATTGTCAAACCTGGTTTTTATTCAGAAAAAATTTAGGGGAAATCTTGATTCCAGGATCGATATAATACGAGTCGGAATGCCCTTTCTTTTGATGAAAATTGCATTCTTCTCATTATTTACCTTATTCTTGCTTCGTTAGCCCCTTAATGATAGGATTATTTCGATCATTTTTGCCTGTATTAATTTGCCACTAAGGTTTTATTATCCTCGATAAATGGTACATGAAAGGAGTATCAGAAAATGGAAGACAAGATGAATGTGTCAGGAATGGTGAAAAAGGAGTTTGTGGTTATTGTTGCCTTAATCGCCCTGATCGCAGGTTTTTTAATTGGGGTCGTTTTCAGCAGTTATCAATCAACTCAAGGATCGTCCCCCAATGTCAGGCAGTCCCAACAAGGTGCTCCGGTGGGGCAGGGAGGTGGTTTGAGTTCTGATCAAGCCGCTCAGATTCTTGCTTTGGAGCAGCAGGTTGCCGATAACCCACAGAATAGCGATGCGTGGACCCAGCTTGGGCATGTGTATTTTGATAACAATATCTTTGTAAAGGCGATTAATGCCTACGAAAAATCATTGGCAATAATCGTCGATCAACCCGATGTCTGGACGGATCTCGGGGTAATGTATCGTCGGAATAAAGAACCCCAAAAGGCTATCAATGCCTTTGACCAGGCGATCCGCTATAAACCAACCCATGAGCAGGCCCGTTTTAATAAGGGAATCGTCATGATTTATGACGTGGGTGATAAAGAGGGTGGCCTTCGGTCCTGGCAGGAATTGGTCAATATTAATCCAGGGGCTATGGCCCCTAACGGAAAGACGGTAAAGGAGTTAATCGAATCAGTGCAATAAATGTTGTTTGTTTTGGGGCCTAACCGATTCTCTTTTCTAAATTAAGAGCGCCACATTTGAAAATTTATTCAAATGTGGCGTTTTTTTTGTGAAGTGCTTCACCACATCCAGGCAGGTTATACCCGTTTAGTGAAGCAGATATGCACATAGCAATGACCCGGAAAATACACTAGAAAGCCCTTCGCTCATTGGCCAACAACATAAATGATTGAATTCTATTTATTGGAACGCTTATACCGAACATTACAATCGTACGTCCGATACGACTGTCTGCTCAACATCTCTTAAAAGCCATTATAAAAAGTTCCGGGATTTGGTGTTGATGGCTTTGGACATTTAACAAAGTGCCTCTTAACGAAAATCAGCTCATAAAGCGAAACTCAAATGACGAATAATCGAATAACGAGCTGGGGAGGTTCCCCTGTTCGAATGTTCGTAACTCGTTTGTTCGTCATTCGAAGGATCGCTATTTCAATGTATCGTAAGGTTGAACGGAACTTAGGTATTTCTCGGGATTGATTGAGGCAGAACATCAGTCTTTTATGCCAATGACTACTTTCGCAGGATAAAATCAATAACCGTGTTCTTTTCGAAGAGGCGAAGTCTGTTCTGCTGAGTTTGCTATAGAAACATTTATAACAATGAACGGTAGACTTTACATTTATCGGATTTGAAATACCCCAAAAAAAAAGGCCATCCAGATGGATGGCCTTTTTAAACTTCGAATGAAAATTACTTAATTATAAATCATCCTTAGTAGTATGACAGTAGAAGCAGCCATTGGTTGCGTTTCCAAGAGTTACCTCATGTGCTCTTACATTAGTGTAATTAAATCGTAAAGCATCAGGTTGATCTGAGGCATGGGCCCGATGACAACTTAAGCACATGACCTGATCACCGATGGTTACGTTATCTGCTGCGGCACCACCAAAGTCAGTTGGATTCTGGGCTACAGGGATATTGGGATTGTATGCAGTTCCCCTGACGGCAGCATATTCACCGGTATTGGGTAACTGGACATTGGTTGGATGACGTAACCAAGGACTGGATTGGTTACTAGCAATATCGTCGGCATTTGAATCGCCACCATTGTCCTGACCAAAGGCATTGCCATCAATGCGACCATTTGCATGGAAACGGTTATGACAACCGGCGCAGAACCGACCAATACTCATTGAATTCAGAGTGTCATCGGTATCAGGTTGTTGCCATCGGTAGAAGTTATGATCTCCAGCACCCTTAGTGGCTTCCCAGTCGGAATCTTCATAGGGTGTTCCAGCACCACCGGCATCAACGACCCCAGTCGTTGGTACTTGATGACCACCGAGAAAACGATAGGATGTGTCAGCACTATTGTGATGTCCACCAATGCCACCGATATTAGTAGCATACAGATGGCAACCCTCGCAGCCATTTTTGTTGGAAAATCTTGGGTCAGACGGTGAAGCGGTTGCAGCAGGGTCGAGGGCAAGATCGGTATGACAGCTATTGGCACAACCTGCCATTGCCCAGGAAATTGCCGCAGGATTATCGGCTATATCCGGGTCATTGCCTGCAATGCCCCAAACGTTGTGACCATAACCCTGACCGCCAGCCTGTGAGGTCTGGAAAAAGTTACCACCCGCCAAGGCTGCTGCAGGATACCCACCAATGTTGAAAACGACGGGTATTTTAAGACCGCTACCCAAGGTGACAACAGTAGTGGAACTGTCGGTTGAAGAATGACAACCGATACAATCAGATTTCAACAATTTCCCCTGTGAAGTGTTGTCACTACCCGACAAGGATGTTCCGTTCCATCCGCCATAATCACCAACACCGGTACCGGCAAATGTGGCCACATTTGAATTCGTACTATTGTGCATAGTATGACAATCAACACAGGGTCCGATTACAGCAGCACTAACGAGTCCTGCCGCGCCAAGTCCAATGGTTGCCGTTACACACGACAACAAAAACTTTCCCCTTTTTACCATCTTTCCGCCCTTGTTTTGCATGATTAATTCCCCCCCCACGCAAGTTGATGAGGCTATAATTTGATTAATACTATTATCAGGGTACAGAAATTAGACGTCCTTGTCAAGTTGAAACTTACAAAGGCGGTATCTTAAAATCACATATTGCTTCCCAGCAGCAAAACATGTTCATTGATACTTATTTGGGCTTGTTCTTGGGATAAACTATAACTCGTATCTATATAACGAAGTAGTGATGGTTCGCTTCGATACTATCTTCCCCTAAAAGCTTGATTGAGTATAGAGAGTCTTTTTTTGTTTAAGGTTTTTGGTTCATGACGAGTTTGAGGCTTTGAAATGCCTCTTTATAGGTGAAGTCTAATTGGAAAATCCATGTGCTGTAATGAGGAAAGTAGCCTAATGCTATATTCGCTAAATTAAGGAAGGAGCACTTTAAAAAAATGATATTGTCCTATCCCATATATCCAGTCCAGTTTCTTGATGTGTTGATATGTTTCTCGTGAAGAATGGAAGAGCTATTTTCGAAGTGTTTTCAGTGAGATGACCGATATTTATGTTGCGGTTTGACCGTGTTAGTACCCAATTACTCAAGCCATTTGGCTAGATTGATGGAGAACAGACGAAAAGAGACATGGAACATTTAACGTGTTTATAGTGCGCTCTTTTTGATGAATTCTTCAAGCTCACTGATTTGTTGTCGGGTAAGTTCGCCAAATTGAATACTTTGTCTCTTGATAATAGTTGAATCAAAGCGGTGTTCATCCTTAACCGGATGTTCCGAAACTACCCGGTATGGAATATTGATGATTCGGACGGCATTATCTTCACCATAGATTAAATCCATGGAATGAGTTTGATTTGGCCAAAGTTTACGGTCAATATATTGACAGGCTAAACCTCCCAGGCCAATGTCAATTATTCTGCCGGGTTTGGTGGCGTTGGCTGTATAGGCGCCATCTCTAACCGGGTAGCGTTTGTACTGTCTTCGTTCCTCAGTTATGCTTTTTTCTAAAGTCATGTCTTCTCCCTCCCCAAGGCATGATGAAACTAAAGAATACGAATTATCCAGCTGCACTCCATCTGTGTTCCATCCCGGCGGGTTTGCTCGTTACCGGCATTATGCTTCTAAGTAACAAATATGCAACATTTTGATTTTGTTACTTTTAAAATAGAGGCCGGGTCCGCCCGGTTAGGAAGCTGGATAGTTACGAATACGTTTACTTAGTTCGCTGATTTTCTTCGCGGCAAACGAATCTTGCCTAAATTCTTCTCACTCGGTGTTTTGATATGTTAGAGTGTTTGGGAAAATGCGCGTGGGCGGATTTTCTTGAGCGATATCTTAATGTTATTAGGAAGGACTCACCTCTATTGTAGTAATTGTTGTGAATCTCCCTTCTTCGGTCTTCCCCCTGCAATCAGTGTTTCTCTCCAAGTGAAACTGTAGCTTGTAAGATTATAGTCTGTAGTGAAAAAAAATACATAAAAATCATACGTAAGAATGTGTCCTCATGGTCGAGTATTTCTCTCTATGAGATGGGTCAAATTATGTCTGTACTAGTGAATATCTTTTTCCTTTGATAGGATCTTCTTTCTCGGTGTTTTGAGCAAATACCCCTTGCGGGTTGAGAAAAAGGCAAGATTACCCGAAAGGAGATGAAAAATTACGAGTAGAACTCCAGTTAAGCCCAAGCTAAAAGGTGTCGCATCGGGATATTTACTTATTACGATAAATAAAACAAAGAAATAAGCCGATAGTTCTGTTCCTCCCAAGGGGAAAAGGCCTAGATATAATGATCCGGATCCCGGTAAAAGAGAAGAAAATAGCAGGGCGATATGTGATGATTTGAAAAGGACCCCACACGTGGGGCATGATTTTAAAAAGTCATTTAGAGGGGAAAAACAGGAAGGGCATAGGTGATAAGTATTGTGATGATCTGAGGTCTCATAAAGCTTTGTGGTTTTTTGAGTTTCTTGCTTGATAAAGATAATAATATCTTTCGCAGTTACTCTGCTTATGGTTGTTAAGTTATTGATCGTTCCAAAACGATTTTTAAAAATCAGGCTGCTGAGAAATATGCCGCGACTTATCGCGGTAAGCTCATGGTAGGATATTTGGAAAAAGTAGCGAGTCGGTTTGGTCAAGTTTCTATTGACATTAACCAGGAGGATTCTCTGATTCGTACATACTATTGCATAGTAGTTGGAATAACAGGTAAGGATGCCGTTTAAATATGGAATCTCGAAAGGATAATAAGCTATTCCCATGGTGATTTTATAAATTTGTTCTCCAGGTAAAAGGAGGGATTCAGTGAATAAATGGTTGAGTGCCAAGAGCAATTTAGTTTTGATGCCATTTTCGCGGCTCCTCAAAAGGAGAGAGTCTCTGGAAGAGAATATGGATGAGAAACAGTAATATTCTGAAGAAAGTTTGTTTAAAAGAGGAAAAGTCGTGAACAATTCTGGATTCACGTCATGTTTATGTTCTGGTTGCTTCTTGTTGAGGGTGTTGGGAACCTTAGCGGAGGGGAGATGAGTACTATTGAGCGAGGATGGATCTGGTGTTGTTTCCTCGGATGCGCCAGGGGTTTCCCTCCCACGTGCAGATTTCCCTTGAAGGACAGACTTTTTGGCCAAATGATCGCTTGGTGAACCTGGAACGCTCGGGTATGGCTTTTTGGTTTCGTTTTTATGGGTCGATAAGCATCCAGGGTTAATTACGATTCTTCTGCCACATTTTTTGCATCGTATCGCAGATTTTCGTTTCGGAATTACCCCGTCAGGGAGCCTGTAAGAAGAGGTACAGGCGGGACAGGTGAGGGTCATGACATCCTTTTGGGGGCCTGGTCAGGCCTTGATTTTTTGATCTTTTCGGTGGATCAAGTTTAATAGATTTCTGATCTGTTCTTCCGTTTCAGGCGGTGGGGAAATAAACTCGCAACCGAAACCGATATACTCAATAAACTGATGATCCTGGACTCGTTTAACTTTCATTTCAATTTCGCAAGTAATTCGAAATTGAAAAAATGCGATGATATCTTTTAAGAGGAGGAAGTCGCCTTCGTTGATTGGTAAGAGCTCACCACGTTTTATCGTGAAAAAGAGGCCTCCTAAGCTGAGATCCATGACCTTGGCATGGAAGGGTGGGAGATTGTTGGTATTGGGGGTGGTAATGGAAGCAGCGACCTCATCATCCACTGAAAAAAAGATCCGGGGATATTTCCGACGGTCCAGTTCAAGTTGATTCTCAAATTTGGTCATGCCGTCAACCTTAAGCTAGATGCGAGAGCCGGATATCAATTGTTCTGAACTGGTTACCCCGAGTGATTCATAGATTTTCAAAGTCGCTTCTGAGGTATTAAGAGTGTAAAAATGTATTCCTCTTATGTTGTTGTCCAGAAGATCACGGACCTGTTCAGTGGCCCAATGGACCCCAACTTTTTCCACGTAGGTATCGTCTTCCGCTCGAGCGACAGCCCTGAGCAGTCTCGCCGGTAATCGAGCTCCTCCTGCGAGTTCGGCCATTCGGATCATGCCGTGTCTGGATGTAATAGGCATGATTCCAGCAAGGATAGGCACCTTAATTCCAACCAGTTCACATCGTTCGCAAAAATCGTAGAAATCACGGTTGTCGAAAAAAAGTTGGGATACAATGTAATCGGCTCCGGCATCGACCTTTGCTTTAAGATACTCAATTTCCTTCAAACGATTAGGAGTCTCAGGGTGACCTTCGGGGAAACCGGCTACTCCGATACACATTCCAGGGAATTTATTCTTGATAAATTTTACCAATTCCGCCGCATTGTTAAACCCATCCGGTGGATTCTGCCATTCTTTTTCTCCTTTGGGGATATCGCCACGTAAGGCCAGAATATTTTCAACGCCAGAATCCTTGTATTTTCCCAGAACAGATTCTATTTCTCCTTGGGATGATCCTACACAGGTCAAGTGGGAGACAACTGTAAGGTCGGTTTCTTTTTGGATGCGAACCACCAGTTCATGGGTCCGGTCACGGGTCGAACCTCCGGCGCCATAAGTCACACTGACATAGGATGGCTTGAGCGGCATAAGATGCGCTATATTATGAAATAGTTTATTGCAGCTTTCCTCTGTTTTCGGGGGGAAGAATTCAAAACTGAATGAAGTTCTTTTTGAGTTCAGAATATCTTTAACCAACATGGTCTCTAGCTCATTATTGTTGAAGGGGATTAGGGGAAATTAAAATTAACAACATCAATATACCGTACCACTCCAAAACGGAAGAAATATATTAATCGTTTGTTCCGTTTTAGGCATTGTTGGCACGAAACCATGATCAGGTCCTATTGGAACTGATTCGTTTCCGGATTGACGATGATAAAGGGGAACAGCAATGTCTTACCGATCAGGGTAAGTATTCCTTTGCCGATTTCCTCTGCAGGCAGGATTTCGATAACCGGATCTCTAATGTCGCCGGTGATCCTTACTGGAATAGAAATAACTGTCTTATCTTTTCCTCCGACGATTTTTCCTATCAGAGGCACACTTGTCACCAACACATCTAGGGTTTTCAATGGGGCGACCATCAGAACCATATCGGCTGTACGGTCTGCAATTCCTATGTCGCCTTGAAGAAAAAGATTGAGACCATCCCCGAAGATAATTCCTTCGTCAACGATTAAATGATTATCAGCTATGTGTCCATGAAAATCCAAACGTGAAAAACCAAACCCCTCCTTTTCTAAATCTGGGAGACCACCCTTGGCAAAAAAATCAGTGAGGTTGATAAACCGGAATACTTTTGATAGGGCATTTAGGCGCCGGATCCGACCTTGATCGGAATAGAGGGCTATGTTTCCTTCCTTCCAGAGATTATCTTGGCCTTTAATTTTGGCATCGAGATGGACCACGCCTTCAAGTATATGTTGATCAATACCCAGGCATGTCAGGACATTTTCGAATCGGGGAGGAGCTTTGCTGTCAGTGTAAATGTTGAAAGAGGTGTCCCCAAGGCTTGATACGGAATGCCATTGACCGGAAAGATCAAGTCCGCAGAGATTTGATGAGCGGATATCAACCGAGTACGTCCGGTCATTGAGAAGGGATATGTATCCTCGTAAAGGTGTGACGGAAAAGCGTGTTCCAAATTCGGTATGCTCAGGGGGGGTGTTCTCCTTGTCAGGAATATTTGAGGGGGTCGAGAGATATTGATCGATATTGAATTCGATTCGGCCGATTAGTGCCCACGGGGTATTTGGGGGAGAATATGAATTTTCACCTGTCGGTGGGGGGGAGGGCTTTGGTTGAATTGTGTTTAAAACGTTTATTAGTTCATCAACGTTTTGGCGGGATAGTTTGGTCGAGGTCACGTTAAGATCAAGTTTGATAATCTCCTTTTCTGCCTGAACAGAGCCGGTTATCATCATCTGTTCGTCAGCCACTTTCAGTATTAAATTCTTAATATTCAACTCTCCATCCTGTTCTCCAGAAGAAAGGATGAGGGAGTCTATTCGTATTTCAGGTCTCTCCTCAAGCGATGGAATATTCATATTTCTAGCTTTCAGCCATCCCTGGAAAAAATTTGATCCATTGAGTTGTTCCGCCTGGATAAAAAAATCACCTTCAAGGTGGCCGGATGGATCTAAGGAGACGGGAAAGAGCTCGTTCAAAGTTGATCCTGAGAGGAATCCCTGCCAGTTCATATGGAGAATACTATTGTCCTCTTGTGGGTGTTCCAGGCTCAGTCTGCCGATTTCTTCTTTGGCAATAAATACCAACTCATGGACCATCAGTTTTTGTTGATTTGACTCCAGATTTATGCGAGCCTTTACACTATCCGCCTCACCAAGTCCTGAAAGCACAGTGCCTTCCAGGCTCGATGTCTTTCCTTTCCAACCAATTTTCATTTTATCCAAGGTGCAGGGGATTCTGGGGAAATATTTCTCTGGTATGGATTTTTTATCCTTAAGCCATTGAGCAAATTTGCCCTTCAGGGTGCCACTGATCCGAAGCCACCCATTTAAATCGGTGAAGAGATGATGCAAGACATCCCCTTCAAGAGAGAGAGGGTGCTCAAAAAACCAGAGTTTGCTTTCTTTGAGGAGGATATTCTCGTGGGTGATTTTCCCTCTGGCGCGTTCAACCAGTATGGGTTGAGGGAGCATGGGGCTTTCCCAGCGACTCCCCTTGCTATCCAGATCAAAGGAGTATTGCCATAGCTGCGGTTGAGCGGCGGGTCCCTGAAGGTTGACATTGCTCACTTCTACAGGACCTTCGGCGCGACTGATGGCCTTGTGGATTTCATCCGGCAGGGCTTTTGAGGTGGCGAGTTCCTGCATAAGGGGGCCTGACTCAACGGACGCGGAAAGGGAAGTAAGATTAATCATAACCTGTTGTTGCCAGGAAACATCACCGCTGCTTTCATGAATAAGGTGCGGCCCTGAGCTGCCCTGAATGTTTTTCCAGCTAACTTTTTCCGGTCGAATTGAGAGGTCTCCCTTTTGTACCGAACAGTCATTGGTCAGACGGTTATAGCTGAAATGACCTTTCATGCGATTGACATCAACTCCGACAAGAATGTTATCTAAGGTATCACCCAGGGTGAGATGTCCAGATGCATGGCCGGTAACATTTGTAAAGCGGTGAAGTTCACTCTTGAACAGGTCATGGTTGACCAGATTATCCAACACAGGAGGTAGGTTCGTTAAATCTACCTCTAAATCAAGATCGAGGCGAAAGGCATTGTCTCGGGAGAGAAGGTCGAGATAAAGCGAACAGTTTTTCCCACTGCTTCCCTGGTATCGGGCAGTAAGATTTCGACCCGACAGATAACCGTTTGTAATCTCGATGGGTCCAGATGCATTATTAAGAAACAGCGGGGTCATTGGCGGATGAATCGACGCACTCACCACATCTGCAGTTATTTTCATTTTTTCGAGATACATAAAATCTTCAACCGGGCCTCTAAAGTAATAAGAAGCCTTGCCAATCAGACCATCGAGGACAATATCACTCACTATTTTTACGATTTCATCATTGGGCCATAGAGTGAGAAGTGACGTGCGCAGAGAACCTGCGTTAATATCTTTGCCATATAAATCCAAAAGCCAGACCGGTTCCGCTATACTATCACTGGGCGATGAATCGTGTAATCTTGACACTTTACCTGACAGAATCAGTCCTGGTTTGTTGAGGTTGAGTTGGTCAATGTGCACTGTAATTTCACCAGCGTTTTTCTCAACCCTGAGATGGGCCTCTCCGCAGTCAAGAAACAACTTTTCGGGGACTGATGGGGTCGTGAAGCAGGGGAAGTTTCCGTTGATCGATGCTTCAAGTTGATCATTCCCTTGGCCCTTGATCTGACCTGAAAAGGAAAGGCCTGACTTGGGAAGTTCCAAGCCCCCAGCGAGTAAAGATGGGAAGACTTGGTATAATTTAAAAGAATTAAGCTCGTATTTCCCTTGATAGGTATTGTTGATAAGGTCGTAATATCCTTTCATGAAAATTCCATCGGCCAGGGAGGATTTGGCTGATAACAGTAGATTTATCCACCCAGGTGCAACCTCAAACATGCCATCTATGCCGGTTATCTCTAGATCCGAACCTGGAATGCCTATCTTTTTTAAGATGTTCTTTCCTAAATTAAGCTTGCCATTGATTATGGAAATTTTACCTCGGAAGCGGATTTTTTCATCGTTCTTGGGTAATCCTGTCAGGTTCGTGATGGTCGCTGACGGATGAACCATTTGGATCTCGCCGAAATCAGGTTGAGCGTCGAGAAGAGATTTGAACCGTGGATAGAGCCTGGTTTCCGGGAGGGTGATAGAGGCATTTTCTCGGGATAATGTGACTTCAAAGAGAGAAAAATGGGGAAGGGGCAACCAGTACCAGTCCACCTGTTGGGCTTCTACCTGCCAGCCGATTTCAGTGGATAATCGTTTGACCAGTTGGGATTGGATCCGATCCCAATGAAATAGGCTTGGAACAAAAAAAACAACTCCTAGCAGAATCAGCGAAAGGCCCGCTATGATGATGATTGCTTTTTTCATCTATGGAGTGCCGAAATCACAAGACTCACCGATAAAAAATGTGGAGGTATCTTTAGGTAGGATTTTCGCAAGGATGGAAGTCTTCCCCTAAACAAGAAGGTCGTCATCCTCTGGACGGTGGCGTCTTTTTAATTTAGAGGGATTCCACGGTCTGAAGGCAAGGATAAGGGCGAGGGTGAGACAAATAAGCATCCAACCGATACCATAGAGGATCAACTGGTCGGTCGGGTAGTCGCTGTAGTTTTTGGCCAGATCGCTAGAAATAGATAAGTACAGAAGATAAATCAAAATTGCCGGGGTGCTGAATTTAATGAAATATTCCCAAACCTTTGCAACACCGAGCCCATAACGGTTGATATGGTTCCTCACTACTGAAGCCTTCAGTATCCAGCCGATCAGGATACACTCCAGCAGGCCACCGGCTACCAACCCATAGTTGGTGATGAAGTGATCTGCAATATCCAGAATATACAGCCCCCCCCGAGTGGTGAAAATGATACTACCCAGAAAACCGAGGATGCAGACGGCTGTTGCAACTTGTTGGCGAGGCCAGTCGAACTTATCGGTGATCGAGCAGGTGAAGGCCTCAATTAATGAAACACCTGAGGTTAGGCCTGCGATAACCAGCATCAGAAAAAAGAGAAGGCCAAAAAGGACATTAAATTGAGGTAAGAGTGAAATGGCCTTGGGATAAACCACAAAAGCCAACTGGGGCCCCCCTTTGATGGCCTCTTCAAAGGGAACGCCTTGATTACTTGCCATGAATCCGACGATCCCGAAGACGGCGATTCCAGCCACCAGAGAGTAGGTGCAGTTTACTATGCAAGTGATGTAGGCGTTTTTGCCAATGTCGGTTTTCTTGGGAAGATAACTGGCGTAGGTAATCATGATGCCAAAACCCAGGGACAGGGTGAAAAATATCTGCCCGAAGGCTGCGGCCCAGACGGTGCCGGCCTCACTCCTGGCCAGTGGATCTGTGGCAAAAAGATTGATTTTCGACCAGTCGGCATGGAGATAGTGGTTGAATATGGCGTCCGGGGCTCCTTCAAGAAAAATGGTCCAGATCACAATAACAAGGGTCAGGGCAAAGAGGATGGGCATAAAGATGAGGCTGGCTTTTTCAATGCCATGTCGGATGTCCCGAAAGCAAATCAGCCAGCAGAGTATCCAGACCAGCATGGTGGAAAACAGAATGGGTATTCTGATTCCGCCCAAGATGGCGACGGAGTCGGTAATCTGGAGAAAATCCTTGAAAAAGAACGATTGTGGATCGGCTCCCCAACCTAAGGAGAATGAATAAAACAGATAGTTAATACACCAACCGATAATTACAGAATAATACAGCATTATACCAAACATGGCCACAATAGGCATCCACCATCCCAGCCATTCAAACCGGGGATCTACTTTGGCAAAACTTAAGGGGGAAGAGCCCTTTTCCTTGTGTCCCAAGCCGTATTCAAGAATCATGATAGGGATTCCAGCCACGAACAAGGCAACAATATAGGGGACAAGGAAGGCGCCGCCCCCGTATTGATGGGCCATGTAGCTGAATCGCCAGACGTTCCCCAGGCCGATTGCCGATCCGATGGATGCCAGTAAAAATCCGACGTTCGATTTCCAGTTACTCCGTTCCACCACGGATTACCCCCGATAGCTTAATGATTTACGTGTATGGTGCTTAGTCTTTCGAGATTCTTGGAGGTGATTTTAGCATGACACCGTTGAATGACAAGTAGATTGTCACTTATTCATGATTGTGACAACTGATTTGCTTAGCCGTAAGTGTAAATACCTTTTTGAGTCTGGATGGGGGAATCCTGAAATGAGCTTAAAAAGATCTTGTATGAAGAGGGGATATTGCGTACCTTCACAGCGGTGCCGGAAGACGAGCGTCGACGAAGTTGTTATCTCCGAGCAGAATCACATTTAAAGGATAGGACGTATCATGCAACAGGTTAGAGTCGGAGTTATCGGGGTCGGGTATCTTGGGAAATTTCATGCCCAAAAATATGCTGCCATGCCCGGGGTTGATTTTATTGGCGTGACCGATGCCAACCCTGATACAGCCCGAAAAGTTGCCGCTGAACACGGTGTTATGGCTTTTCCCGACTATCATCAACTCCTCAGAGAAACGGATGCCGTCAGCGTAGTCGTTCCCACTAGTTTGCATTTTGACGTCGCCAGAGACTGTCTCAATAGTGGGACCCATGTCATGCTTGAGAAGCCAATGACGACTACCGTTGAAGAGGCCGATGAATTGATCCGTTTGGCCGACCAGAATGGGAGTATCCTACAGGTCGGTCATTTGGAACGCTTTAATCCTGCGGTGATGGCTTTGGATCAGTTTATTACCACCCCCCTCTTTATCGAATCCCATCGGATCCATGTTTTTAAAAACAGGGCGCTTGATGTTGATGTAGTTCTCGATCTGATGATTCATGATATTGATCTTATCCTCAATATAGTAAAATCACCGATTCAGACCATTCATACTGTTGGCTTGCCTGTGGTTACCCATACTACTGATATAGCCAATGCCAGATTGATCTTTGAGAATGGTTGTACCGCCAATATTACCGTCAGCCGGATTTCCCAGGAAAATATTCGCCGACTTAGAATCTTCCAGCCAAATTCATTTATTTCGGTTGATTATGGGAAAAAGGAGTTGACCGTAATCAGGCTTTTGGGGGAGATGGATGAGAATAATATGCCGCGGCAGGAGGTCATTTCTTCCTGCTTTATGGAAAAAGATGCCCTCCAACTTGAACTTGAGGATTTTGTAAATAATGTCAGAAACGGGTTGACCCCCATTGTTTCCGGTCGAGAAGGGCGACGAGCCCTGCAGGTTGCGTCGGAAATTATCCAGCAGATCCGAGATCATGCCAGGCAGCATAGCCAACAACTCGGACTCGGCCCAGAGGTAAATCACCCTTGAATGAGCTTGAAATAATGATTGTAGCCGGTGAAGCCTCCGGCGACATGCATGGCGCTAACCTGATTCGGGAAATGAAAAAAATGGCCCAGGTTCGGGTTTATGGCATGGGGGGAAAGGATCTGGCTACCCAAGGGGTGGAAATACTGTTTGATGCCTCTCGGTTGGCGGTGGTTGGGCTTTCGGAAGTTTTTAGTCATCTTGGAGATCTTAGAAAAGCCCAGCGGGTTTTAGCAAAACGTCTGGAGTCAAACCGGCCGGCTCTATTGATTCTCATTGATTTTCCAGATTTTAATTTAATGTTGGCAAAAAAAGCGAAACTTCTGGGCATTCCAGTCTTTTACTATATTAGTCCACAGGTTTGGGCCTGGCGGAGTGGCAGGGTTAAAAAAATCAGCCGGCTTGTTGATAAGATGGCCGTAATTTTACCGTTTGAAGAAGCGTTCTACAAACAACGAGGGATGGATGTTGAATTTGTCGGCCATCCTCTGTTGGATACGGTTAAACGACAAACGGATCCAGAAGATTTTCTGGCTTCGTTGGGGATACGAGGTGGTGGCCAACGAATTGTGGGGCTCCTCCCCGGGAGTCGCCGTAAGGAGATTCGAACGATGCTACCCCTGTTTCTGGCGGCGGCCAAGCGGATCCAGAAAAGTATTCCTGAAACTCTCTTCCTTTTGCCCATCGCTTCGACCATCACTTTAGATGAGCTCAATGAAAGCGGGCTTGCCCAAAGCACCGTTCCGGTTATTCCCGTGGAGGGACATCGCTATGATTTGATGGCGGCTTGTGAAGTCGTGATGGCCGCTTCCGGGACTGTGACCTTGGAATTGGGGATTTTGGGGATTCCGATGGTTGTATCATACCGAGTTTCTCCCTTGTCTTATGCCATCATCAAGCGACTGTCCCAATCAAAATACATTTCACTCTTGAATTTGGTTGCCGGATGCCAGGTCGTGCCTGAACTTATTCAGGATGCCGCCACCCCTGAGTCCTTGAGCGAGGCCCTTGTTACCCTCCTTTCCGATAAAGCACAGTCCTCTAAGATGAAAGAGGAAATTGCTTGGGTCATCGGAATGCTTGGCGAACGGGGGGCGTCATCTCGGGTAGCTCAATTAGCTTTGGCCCTGGCCTCAGATCAAACTCGCATCAGCCACTGACGATTATTTCGGATCGTAGTATGAGCGGATTTCTTGGTCATTTTCTATGATGCCGGAGGAAATTTATTTGACGGCATATTTCTGACATAGCAGTTTTTTGGGCAGGTTTCTTTGATGAGATTTTCTATAAAGTGGTTACAATGTAGAGTGGTAAATAGATCTTCAAAGATGGTGTTGTTGCCACCTAATTGTAAGGAAGCTGGATTGCCTCAATGAGATATACCATTCATATACTGCTGACGTTGCTGATATTGATCCCTTCAGTTGTAATAGCAAAGGAGCCTCTTGCCTACCACGGTAATTTCGGAAGCTTGAAAGGTCGAATATTTATTGATGGAAAGCCCCAATCCAAGGTGTTGGTTTCATTTTTTTTAACGAAGAAAGGTCCGCCTCCGATTAAGGGGGGAATGCGAAGGGTTCCAGAGACTCTATCTTCGACGGATAGTGGCGGTTATTTTAATGTAGAACTCATGGCGGATGAATACTACATCGGGATTATGCTCAGGACATCGGGGCCCTCTCCAGGACCTCCTAGAGAGGGAGAAAAATTTTATTTTGCTACTTCAGGTGAGGGAAAGCTTCGAACTTTTATCGTTACATCGCAATTGGAAAGTAATGTCGAAACCATAGATGGTGCCCCCCCTGAGTCATTTGATGGGATGAGTGATCATTTTATAGTCAAGGGGACGGTGAGAAAGGAAAATGGGGAACCTTTTCCCGGGGTAGTGGTTTTGGGTAAATCGCAACTCAACATGCCCAAACCTGAATTTATTTCACGAAAAACCGGGGACGATGGCTCTTACCAGTTGGAGTTGCCGGCCGACATCAAATATTACCTGGTTGCCAGGGAGACAATTGCAGACGCCAGGCCGCGACCAGGGAGTTATATTGGAACGTACGGGATTATGTCGAGTACCGGTTTAGCTGCGCCTTCAATTTTCAGCGCGGGTAGTCCTCCTCCTGGGGTTATCAAACACGATAACAGCAAGGCCAGAACTATAGCGGGAGGGGTTGGTGAATCGCTGGCTGATATTGATCTCTATATGTATATGGTGCCTGACCCTGAGGTGATCAAGGCGTCAATTCAAGGTGCCTCGGGATCACCCAAGTTCCGTCAAGGGACCACCTTGAATGATATAATGTTTCCTCCCAACAGCCATGTTCTCAATGAGCCATCCTATGCGGAACTTGATAAATGGGTGAATTTTCTTCAGAACCATTCTAGTTTCAGGATTGAAGTTGACGGTCATACCGACGATAAAGGTCATGAAGAAAATAATCGAAAAATCTCTCTCTTTCGCGCCCAGGCTGTGGCTGATTATCTTGCCCATAAGGGAATTTCGAAAAGCAGAATGATAATCCGTGGTTTGGGCAGCGAACGACCGTTAACTCCCAATGATTCTGATGAAAACAGGCAATTTAATCGCAGGGTTGAGATTCGTTTTGTTGAATTAGAAACAGAAACTTCAGGCAATGATACCATGAGTCCAGTGGATTGGGTTCGATAGGGGTTTTTTGGAGTTGCTATATTTCGGATTTGCTGAAAATGCCTAATTTTTTTTCTCTCATTATTTTGTTTGGACTTCTGGCGAATTCCACGGCCTCTGGTTCGGTGTTAACCGCCGACACTTTGTGGCAGGGAAAGGTGCTTGTGGAGGATGACGTGATTATCCCGGTGGGGGTGACTTTGTCAATAGCTCCGGGAACGGTGATCAGGGTTAAAGCGGCTGATTCAACCAAGATTGATCCTGAGTTTCTGTCCCATGAGACAGAAATTTTAGTAAGGGGAAGGTTAATTGCCCTGGGGGAGATGGGGCGGGAAATTGTCTTTGACCTTGAGTCTGCCGGAAGTGAAGAGCCGTGGGCCGGGATTATTGTTGACCAGGGTGAAATAATGCTCAGTCATGGACGAGTGATGGGGAGTGAGGCCGCACTGTCAGTAGTGAATGGCAGGGCGACCCTGGAAGATACCATTATCTCGAAGAATAAATATGGATTAGTGGTTCAGGGGACTGGGGCTGCAGTCGTTCTTCGGCGAACTACGATAACCGGTAATGACTATGGAACCTTGGTGTTTAATGGTGGATCTGTTGAGCATCTTGATGATGTAACCAAGGGGAATGAAAAAAATGATACTGTCACCGGCAGTTCGACGCAGTTAGGGCTTTCAACCTTTATCCAAGAACTTCCTGAGCCTCCCATTACGGCCAGTTATCAGGACCAGGCCTTGCCGAATTTTACTCTCTGGAAGGGGAGGGTGCTGGTTGATGGGCAAGTGAGACTCCCTCCCACCGGCCGTCTGGTGATTTTGCCCGGAACCATTGTCGAGTTTACCAAGCATGATACCAATGCTGATGGAATCGGTGAAAATGGCATCCAGATTCAAGGACAATTGATTGCGAAGGGGACCCCAGATCAGCCGATTATTTTTCGTTCCGTAGAAAAAAATCCTCAAATGGGTGACTGGGACTCCTTGAATTTCCTGGGGAGTGATCAATCCCAGAATATCGTTGAATATTGTCGCATCCAAAACGCCTACCGGGGGATGCATTTCCATTACTCCAATGTTGCAGTCAACCATGTGGTTCTCCATGATAACTATCGTGGTATTCAGTTTCAGGAATCGTTGGTAGCTATTACGAATTCTCGATTTTTCAAGAACCGCAGCGGTATCCAGGCAAGGGACTCTGAGGTTGTTTTGCAGTCTAACGAAATCTTTAATAACTTGAATGGAGCAAATCTCTTTCGGTTGAATCTTTTGGCCAGTGATAACGTTTTTGCCAATAATGACTGGGATGGTTTGAGGATCAGGGAGGGTACCGCCCGAATCAGCCGGAATCTGATGGCTGGAAATCGAGTCGGTTTGGTCGTGGCGGACGCACTCTTTGGGAATTACTCGGCGAATGTGATCACTGATAATCTTGAAGCGGGCCTGGTGGCCCGCAACAACGATAATATTGAAATTAATGGAAACGCTATTACCGATAACGGTCTGAATGGGATGAACCTGCGGGATACCAGGGCTGTGGTTCAGGGGAATCTGGTCGCTCACAACGGTGAACGAGGCCTTGGGGTCATGGGCTTTTCCGGGGTTATTTCCGGCAACAACATCCAGAACAATGGAATTTATGCCATCGGCCTTGAATCAGATGGTGATGTTCACGCTTTAGATAATTGGTGGGGCACCAGTGATCTCAATAAAGAGATTTTTGACCACAAGGACGATTCTTCCCTTGGAGAAGTCCTTTATTCTCCGGCCTCTGTAAAGCCGTTCCCTTTTTCCTGGCCCCGACAAACCATTGATGGAAAGGCGTATTGGTCAGGTTTGATCCGGGTGGACACTCTCCTGGCAGTAAGTGATGCTGCCGTCTTGAATGTTGCCCCAGCCACCGTGATGGAATTTACTCATGAGGAGGCGGGGCTACTGGTCAACGGGGAACTCCATGCCGAAGGACTTGCAGAGCAACGAATTATCTTTACCTCAGTTCGTCGTTCAGGGCAGAAAGATTGGCTCGGAGTTCAATTAGAAAGGGCCACCGGCAGCACGGTTAACTTTGCCACGTTTGAACATGCTCAATGGGGACTTCATATCCATTTTGTTCCCATTGATCTGAATGGTTGCCGTTTTGCTGGGAATGATATCGGAATAAAATTCAGGAGTGGTCCCATGACCTTGCGTCGCTCAGTAGTGACTGGTAACCGTATCGGGATCAGGTCATTTCACGGGAAAATGGAGATCGCCGAAAATGAAATTTCCGGCAATGAAATAGGAATATTTGTGAGGGAAGGGGGTTCAGGCCTCTCAATTCACCACAATAATCTCCATGGAAACAGTCGTTACAATCTGCGACTGGGTGACTTCGATCATGAAGATGTTGATGCCCGACAAAACTTTTGGGGAGTATCTGACCCCCCGACAACTATTTTTGACGGAAGGGTCGAATCGTTTATCGGTATGGTTGATTTTGAACCGATTTTGCCTGAATTGTTAAACCTTGAGTTGAATTTTTAGGCTCAATGAGCAATCAAGTTTGTATCCCGATACTCTTTCGAGCCGAAGCGGGACTAAGTTCGTCGAAGTTTCACAAAGTACAGTTGATAAAACAATCGGATAGAATTCTAAGTGGGAAGAATTCTACGGTTTTTCAATGGTAGAAAATATGATGCATACGGTTTGCCGCTATTTTGTTTGGGCTTTTCTGGCTTTTTTGGTGGGCCTAATCTTTTCGGGGATAAGCGTTGCCACCGAATCCTTTGTCCTTAATGGTCGAATCTTAGATATCTCTGGGCGACCAATGGCCGGGGCCGAAGTCTATGCTTATGTCACTGCCAATGTTAAACGACCGGCTGACTTGATTTCCCACAAGACCGATATGGACGGTGTGTACCGGCTTGAACTCCCTGAAGGGACGTATTGGGTCATGGCCATTTTGAGGAAGAATGGTGCCGGTTTCGGTCCCCTCGGCAAGGATGATCGGCACTCCGGCGATCCGTATAGTGTTAATCCAGATGGCCGAACCGAGGTGTCGCATGATTTTACCATTATGGATCTTCGGGAAGCGGCCCTCAGTAATCAGAAAAAAAACAGTGATTTGGTCAAAATTACTGGGCGGTTATTGGATAGCAAACTACAACCCGTTGCCATGGCCTATGCCATGGCCGATCAGAGAAAAAAACCTGGTGATTTCCCCTCCTATTTTTCTACCTGGACCAATCAGGACGGAAGATACGTCCTCTATCTTCCCCATGGGAGGTTTTATTTAGGAGCGATTACTGACTTCCCGCCCTCCAATGGTTACCTTCTGGAAATTGAGAAAATTCTTGAAGAAGATATTTCCGACTTCGATTTGACAGTCGTTGGTCAATAGATTTTTACAAATTACGACACCTTAACTGTTCGGGCACCAACCTTGGCTCATGAACCTGAAGATATAATGCCCGAGGAATCCTGCCGTATCCCGGCCTCTATGGTCCATGGACAAGAGGATGGGGGAGCGGCTGATTCCCGGATAGAGCACGATTCTCTGGATGTTTTCGCTGTGATCGGTATTATTTTGCTGGTCATTGCGGCCTTGGGGATTATCACTATCCAAATGGGCACTGAGAACACTGGTAAGCGGGGGCGCTCTGTGAGAAGTCAATCGGTGATCGTTATCAATCCCGAATTAGACAAGAAAACGACATTGGCCAAATCCCTTATTGATAACGGTAATCTCGAAAAAGCTGAGGAAATTCTAGGAAATTTGATTGTTGAATCACCCTATGAAGGTCAGCCATATATGCTCCAGGGTGATATCTTTCTCCGTAGACAACAACCCATTGAGGCCATGATTCAATATCAAAAGGGGGTTGATTTGAACCCGGATTATCTCGATAAAAAAACCTCACTCTTTCAAGGGAAGAAAATAAAAGGGGTCCTTGACGAGGCCAGAATCACCATTGAAGAGGGTTTGGCAAAGAATCCAAGAGATGGGCAACTTAAAACACAAAAAGAGATTTTATACTATATGTTGCGCAGGGTGGCCGGTAGTTGTGGATGATGATATGAGCGAGGTACGGTATGCATAAAGGATGGTTCGTTCTCATGGGAGCCGTGATTGGTGGTGGGGCCATGCTCCTTTCCTATTTCGGCAATCCCCCGAATACAGGCCTTTGTGTTTCGTGCTTTATGGAAAATGTCTCAGGAGCTATGGGGCTCCACGACAACATTCGGATGCAATATCTCCGCCCAGAGATCATGGGATTTGTCCTGGGGGCTTTTGGCCTTTCGCTTCTCCGCCGTGAGTTTGTACCCTCCGGTGGTAGTTCACCGTTATTACGCTTTCTTATAGGCTTTTTTCTTATTGTCGGTTGTACTATTTTTATCGGTTGTCCGGTTAAAATGTTTCTCCGCCTGGCTGGCGGTGATATTGGCGCCTTGGTTGGTTTTTTTGGTCTGGTGGTTGGTATTTATATTGGACTGGAATTCATCGAAAACGGCTTCCGGCTGGGGCGCCCCATGGCGCAACCGAAAGCCAATAGCCTCTTTGTCCCCGGATTGATGATTTTACTGCTGATCCTGGCTGTGATCGATCCTGATTTTATCGCCAGGAGCGAGAAGGGTTCGGGGGCCATGTATGCCCCGCTATTCCTCTCCCTCGGAGTCAGTGTTTTGATCGGAGCACTTGCTCAATACACTCAGTTTTGTATAACCGGTGGTATCGCAAGAATATTTCTCTGGGGTCCAAGGGAGGTCTTGAATTGCCCTCGTTCAACGGGGTTATTAATTAGTTTAATTTCTTTTGTAGGTTTTGCCTTTGTGGCAAGTTTCTTAACCGGGCAGTTTCATTTTGGTCTTACTGGGCAACCGAGTTCCAATGGTAGCTATGGCTGGGCCTTTCTCGCTATGGTGATGGTTGGTTTCGGCTCTGTCCTTATCCGGGGCTGCCCTTTGCGCCAACTGATTTCAGCCAGTCAGGGAGATAATGATGCCGGTGCTGCCGTTATGGGCATGTTTGCCGGGGCAGCCATGGCCCAGAACTGGAATCTGGCCGGAAATGCTGCCGGGACTCCTCCGGCGGGACAAGTGGCAGTGCTTCTCGGTTTGGCTATCATGTTTGCCGTCGGGGTGCTTAACCGACGCCGCGGATACGGTATAGCCCCAGAGTATCAGGTTGGCCTTGATTGATTTTCTATTTTTTTAGGATTTGTTCATGAATAATAATGTGACTTTTTATTCCTATTGTCGGCGATCCTGTCTTGTCTCGGCGCTTTTCATAAGTTTCCTTAATCTTGCCGGTTGCAGCAGGGAAAAGGTGATGGAACTCCCCATGTCAACATTGGCACATGATACCACGTGGAGTGGGCAGGTTTTGGTCAACGGTGATGTTTATATCCCTCCGGGAATAACCCTGACCATAGAGCCGGGGACTACAATCCGGTTTAAGCGGATCGAAGAGACCAGCGATCAGAATATGTTCGGAATTGATTCTCCCTATTATCCCCAAGTTGAGTTGATTATCAGGGGGCGCCTTCTCGCCAGAGGGACTCCAAAGAAACCTATTGTATTCACCTCGGCTGAGATTGATCCTAGAGCCGCCGATTGGGGTGCCTTGAATTTTCTTGGTACTGAAGACAATATCGTTGAATATGCAAAAATACTCTGCGCCTATAACGGGATCCATGCCCATGGGTCATCAGTGAGGGTTGCCCATAGTGAATTTGTTAAGAATGGTGTCGGGGTGAGTTTTAAAGCAGAAGAAGAAACTCCGGGCGTACCATGGTTCGGAAAACGATCCAATCTCGTTATTACCGAGAATCTATTCTCCAAAAATAAAGGAGGGATCGGCTTTAGAAATTCAGATGCGGAAATTACCCATAATGAGATTCGAGATAATACCTTTTTTGGAATCTGGCCCAAGGAAAATAACAAGGTCTCGGTACGTTTTAATGAAATTACCAATAACAAAAAAGGAGTCTATCTCTACCAGGCCCAAGGTGTAGTGTTTGACCATAACAATATTTATGATAACCGTGATTACAATATTGCCATGGCTGAGGCCCAGGACTTTCCAGTTGAAGCGGCCAATAATTGGTTTGGGAGCCGAAACCGGGAGAAGATTGATGAATTGATCTTTGATAATCAGGATGATTCGGAAATGGGAGTGGTCAGGATTGATCCAATCTTAGAGAAAGCGGTGGACTGGGAGGCTAAATAATGGACTCCCACGAACAAAAGCTGACCTGGTTGGCCAGCTTTTCCCATTTTATTACCCATGGTTACATGAGTTTGTTGCCAGCGGTACTCGTGGTAATTACGGCGGAGCAGTCAATCAGTTTTACCGATATCGGGATCATTGCCAATGTCGGTTATTTTCTTTATGGCCTGGGGGCCTTCCCGGCCGGATATCTTGCCGACAAATATGGATCGAAGCGATTGTTAACCATTGGTTTGTTTGGTATGGCCGTTTCGTCGATGCTGATCGGGTTGTCCCAGGGGCTCGTCTCGTTTACTCTTACCTACGCATTGTTGGGGGTTTTTGCAAGCATCCATCATCCGGCGGGCCTGTCGCTTATTGCTCGAAGGGTGGAAAGTCGGAAAGGGAAGGCTTTGGGGATCCACGGGGTCATGGGAAATGTCGGGCTTTTTATGACGCCGATGGTTGCTGCTCTGGGGGTAAAGTTATTTCGCAGTTGGCGGGCAGCCTATTTGGTATATGGAGTAATTGGGTTGCTGTTTGCCCTGTACTTCCATTTCAGTAGAATAAAACACGAGGAGGATCTTAAACTCACTGATCTACTGGGCAACCCCTTGCGGTTGTTAATGGGCAGTGCGGTGAAACCTCCACCAAACCAGATGGCCCAGGCACCTGAAGCAGGGGAGGGGAACCCTTCGAGTATCATTCCGGTGTCCTTGTTGCTTCTTTTTGCCGGCAGTATTTTGTCCGGTTTTATCTTTAGGGGGTCATTGACCTTTTTCCCAAAACTTCTCCAGCAGGAAATCCATTTTATAAGCAGCAGCGATGAGCCTGTTTTTTTGGCCGGGACCATTACCACGGCTATTCTTTCTCTTGGCTTGATTGGGAGTTGGTTTGGTGGGTACATCAATGATAAAATCAAGACGCCGGAGTACTTCCCGATCTTTATTTTTCTGGTGGTGGCGCCTTCCCTGTATTTTATCGGGTCATACTCCAATACACCCTTGCTGGTAATGGGTGCCCTGTTCAGCCTGGTGTATTATGCCTGGCAGCCGTCACATAATTACTTGATTTCTAAATATACCAGGAAGACTTCCCATGGGATGGGTTTCGGCGTGAACTTTTTCCTGATATTCGGGATTGGTTCTGTGGCTACCGCCATAGGTGGCTATGTAACCGACGACTATGGTGTTGATCGTTTTTATCTGGTTATGTCAGTGTTCGCCGTGGCTGCCCTTGCTGCAGCTGTGGGAGTATATCTGGTTCGTCCCCTGTTGATACGTTTTTCCTGGCAGATGATTCGGGAGAAGGATTCATAGTCATTGGTGGGGGAGGACTTCCTGCCGATCCACCAATCTGAACCTGTTATTGGTGGCTTAGCGCCCTTTCTACCAGGGCTGTCATGTCATCCTTCAACCGTTGGTACTGTTCAATACTCAGACCAGCACCCCTGGCAACGGTTTCCGCCATTGCCGCAGTCAGAAAATCACCCGGACCATGGGCATCCGCATTAACCACCAGCGTTGCACTAACTTCTAAGGCAATCCGGGCAACGTGTCCGTTGGTCAGGGAATGTCCCTTTCGTCCAGAGAGTTCAAGGCAAACTCCTTTTTCAGCAGCTAACCCTGCTTCTTCAAGAGTGATGAATCCGGGGTGAGACAGGATATCAACCCCTGCTTTGATCGCAGCCAGATTGGTTCCCGGGCGCACCGGCTCCATGACCGTCTCTCCGTGGGCAACGATAATTTTGGCCCCAAGATCTCGGGCTTTGCGGGATAATTCTTCAAACATTTCGAGCGGTACATGGGTCAATTCAATACCAGGAATGAGAACGGTCTTGGAATAACGATTCAAGTCTTCGGCCACTCTAACTATCCTGGGAATAATGAAATCCAAATTCGATGAGTCGGCATGATCGGTGATGGCCACAGCCCGATAGCCCATGATTTCAACCCGCCGGAGATGCTCGGCCGGAACAAGTTCACCGTCACTGAACAATGAATGGGTGTGCAGGTCAATCATCTTTATACTCCTTCCTGTTGTTGAATTAAACCTCTGAGGGAGTGGAGGCATTCTTTCTCGATGAGAATGTTATACAACTCACCCTGACGCGGATTTGTTCCGCCTGTGAAGTTCACAATCAGGTTCCCGGCTGATCGGCCGCACCACTGACCTCGTGTGTTTTGTTCTTGGCTTTCTACCATCACTTCCAGAACCTGTCCGACGAACTCACTATTACGCTCCAGAGTGATCTGTTTTTGTCGTTCCTGTAAACGGCTCAGTCGTTCCGACTTTACTTCCTCGGCAACCTTGTCGGAAAAGCCTGCCGAAACAGTATGGGGGCGATCCGAATACTTGAAGGAAAAGGCTCCATGGTAACGAATTTTTTCAAGGAGTTGCATGGTGCCTTCAAAATCTTCATCGGTTTCTCCTGGAAAGCCAACAATAATGTCTGTGGTCAGAGTGATGTCCGGTCGAATAGTGCGGAGTTCAGCGACCAAATCAAGATAAGAGGCAACGGTATACTTTCGATTCATTTTTTTTAAGATCCGGTCTGATCCCGACTGGACTGGGAGGTGAAAATGAGGGCATAGCTTGGGGAGATCGATGAAACAATTCATCAAGGACCTGGAAAGGTCTTTGGGGTTGGATGTGGTGAAACGTATTCGTATCAGTCCGTCTGTTGAGGCGACCATGCGGAGAAGGTTGGGAAAGTCGGGGTAGTTTTCTCCTTTACTACGCCGGTCAAGTCCATAGGAGTTAACATTTTGGCCGAGGAGGGTGATCTCTTTTACCCCTTTAGTAATAAGATGATTTACCTCAGCCAAGATATCTCTGGGGGAGCGACTCACTTCACGCCCTCTGGTATGGGGAACCACACAATAGGTGCAGAAGTTATTACATCCCTGCATGATAGTAACAAATCTTCTAAAAGGGGAGGAGTGGGGGCTTTCCAGGTTGGGAAGGAATGAAGGAATTAGAAAATTGTCGGTTTGTTCGATGGCCGTAGATGGTTTTGAGGATGAGCGAACGGTGTCGATTAACCGGGGTAATTGATAAATGTTTTGTGGTCCGACCACCAAATCGATATGGGGCATTCTTTCTTGTAACTTTTCCCCTTCCTGTTGGGCAACGCATCCCGTAACCGCTACGATGAGATCAGGATTGAGTTTTTTGGCCTTTCTGAGCCCCCCAAGCAGGCTCATTGCTTTTTGCTCTGCCTTGCCTCGGATACTGCAGGTATTCACCACGATCAGAGCGGCATTTTCCCGATTATCTATCAAAGAATAACCGGCTTGTTCTAAAAGCTGTCCCATGATCTCAGAGTCCCGATCATTCATTTGGCAGCCGAAAGTTTCTATATACGCCTGTTTGGTCTGCATGTTGCTCGTGTTATTTCGTTAATGATTTGGTTGATATAGGATGTTGTTTCAATGCTTTATTTGATTAATCGAGATTTTTGGTTAACAAGTTTCTCTTCAAGGCTGTCCAGGATTGAGATGAGCGTAGCTCTGTTTTTGTAATGGTAGCGAAGGGTAACCAGTGCGGACTTGGGGCAGGCAGTTGATGCCTGGGCCAATCCGTCATAGCCCTCGAGGATAAATCTCAAAAAACCTATGCGCTCAGGGTTGATGTGGGCGTAAAGGAGGTTGAGTTGTGCTTTTGTTGTCATCGGCGTGAAAATTAAACTGACAGGGTTTGGTCGGTATTGCCGATGAGGTTCTTGAGCCCGACGAGTCTCGGTTCGACGATTTCGTCAAGGTATTCATCGGTTTGAGCCTCGGCCCGACCGGTAAATTCCGAGCCGTCACCGATCAAATCAAAAAGTTCCTCAAGTTGGAAGGGGATAGCCGGATCGTCTGCCAATCGTTTGAGGAGGTCGTTGTTAGCACCTTCTTCCTTGACTTCTCGGCCGGCTGCTATGGAGTGTACTTTGATGACCTCATGGATTTCTTGACGGCTTTTGCCTTTTGCGACGCTCGCCATCAAGATTTTCTCAGTTGCCATGAAGGGAAGTTCTTGGAGGAGATGTTTTTTGATTTGCTTCGGATAAACAACCATATCGCAAGTTATATTCATGTATAGCTTTAAGATAGCGTCGGTGAGTAGGAAGGCTTGAGGGATGTCCATGCGGCGGATGGCTGAGTCGTCAAGGGTTCTCTCAAACCATTGGTTGGCGTAGGTTGCGGCGAAGTTTGCAGGGAGTCCCATGAGTTTACGGGCTAGTCCGGTCATCCGTTCTGAGCGCATGGGATTGCGCTTGTATGCCATGGCGGAACTTCCAACCTGGTTTTTTGCAAAGGGTTCTTCCTGGACTTTAAGGTTGGATAGGAGGCGAAGGTCAACGGCAAATTTATGGGCGGATGCTCCGATGCCGGCTAGGGTTTCACTTATTTTCATGTCGAGCTTGCGAGTGTAGGTTTGTCCTGTAACTGAAAATATATCGTTAAATCCTAGCTTTAAAGCAACAAGTTCATCCAATGCGCGAACCTTGTTGTGGTCGCCGTTAAAGAGCTCGAGGAAGGTTGCTTGGGTGCCGACGGTTCCTTTGGCACCTCTGGCCTTGATCTGTGGTTCGATGAAGTCAATGGAGTCAAGGTCTATTAAGAGATCTTGAATGTAGAGGGTGTTTCTTTTGCCAACTGTGGTTGGCTGGGCTGCCTGGTAGTGGGTGTAGCCGAGAGTGGCCAGGGCTTTGTGTTTTCGGGCAAAATCAGCAAGGTTTCTGATGACATTGACGAGGGATTTCTTGACCACGGAGAGGGCGTTTTTTTGAAGCAAGAGGTCGGTGTTGCAGCCAACGTATTGGGAGGTTGCGCCCAGGTGGATTATGGGCTCAGCAAGAGGGCATTTATGGCCGTAGGTGTAGACATGGGCCATGACATCGTGGCGGATTTCTTTTTCTTTGGCTGCGGCTAAGTCAAAGTCGATATCGTCGGCATATTTTTTTAGCTGAGCGATCATTTCTGGTTTGACAATATGGGTTAATCCCAGTTCCAGTTGGGCTTCTGCCAGGGCTATCCAGCATTTTCTCCAGGTCTTTATTCGATTTTCTTCGGAAAAAATCTGTTGCATTTCCCGGCTTGTATATCTGCTAACCAGGGGTTCTTGATAGATACTTCGGTTCATTGTGTCCTCGTTTGTAATGGAATCGTCCTGGTTTGGGGGTTGGTGGGATGATCTCTGTTGTTCTTTGCTTGAAAGTGCCTTTACGTGAAACTCAGCTATAAAACTCGTGATGGCTTGCTAATGTAGGGATGATGAATGTTTTATGGCAACAACTTATTCAGGGCTGGAACCCAGTAATAGCCCAAGGAAAACACGACTTCAAGCTGAGTATTGCCTAGAATCATATACCAGAATTCGCTTGAAAATGCTTGGCAAAGACTCCGCCTTCAATGGAGCGATTTATTATGATTTGTTGTAGTGTCGCATAATGTATATTATGTATAGTTTGGTATATATTTAATAAATATAATCAGTTAAGCTGGTAGTTTAATGTCCTCTGCTCGAAGCTCCCATCGTTGTTTTCCACGAAAACTGTTCAAAGAGATTTTGAAGGCTAATTTAATTTTTTTGTTTATAAGCAATTCACTCAGTCCGCCCATGCCGAAACCGATTCCGTCAAAGCATTTCTCGTTTTCTTGTATTTGGTAATACAAAGTGTTTTTCCCTCTTTGTTCTGCCCTGGTGACGATAACGGTATTAGGGCAACTAAAAATTGGTTCTGGATTGCCAACCCCAAAAGGCTCAAAGAGAACATATTTATCCAGAAAGATCTTGGTCATAGTTTCTTCGATGTTGATTTCATGGTCAATATGAACAACTGGTTCAAGGTAGATTTCCTTCATACTTAGGGAGATAATCTCCTCAAATTTTTCTGTAAAACGATCAAGCTGAGATTGGTCAATTGTCAATCCAGCTGCGGCAGAGTGGCCTCCGAATTGAATGAGTTCTGCTGAACATTGATTAAGTACGCTGATAATGTCTACACCGTCAATTGAGCGTATTGATCCCTTGAGGGTGCAATTGTCAGTTTTAGCGAATACGGCAACAGGTCGATTTATATCCTGTGCTATCCTTCCTGCAATTAATCCCAAAATTCCCTGTCGCCATTCGGGGAAAACCAAAACAAGGCTTGATTGATCCGGCTTAATATTTTCGTGCTGTTTTTCTTTTGCCTGGGCGTAACATAAATCGGTAAGTTGTCGTCGTTTATCATTTGTTTTGTCTATTATTTCAGATAGATGTCTTGCTGATGTAACGGAATTACTCATGAGGAGATCAAGGGCACGGTTTGGGCACCCCATTCTTCCGGCGGCATTGATTCTTGGTGCCAATTGAAATGCTATTGTTTCGGAACGGATTTGTCCCTGGGGTTCTCTTGTATATTTTAAAAGTGCTTCAATTCCTGGCCTTGGGGATTTGTTGATGATTTCGAGGCCAGCCTTGACCATGATTCGGTTTACCCCAATCAAAGGAACCATATCAGCTATGGTTCCTAGAGCCACCAGATCGAGATAATTTTTCAAGTTTGGCGGAGTTTTTTTGCTAAAAACCCCCCTCTCCATCAACCGCATTCGCAGACCGGCTGCGAGATAGAAGGCAACCCCAACTCCCGCCAGTATCTGGAATGGAGAATTTGTGATTTGTAATCGTGGGTTGATCAATATGTTTGCTTCCGGTAGTGCCTTTGGTGGGTGATGGTGATCCGTAACAATGACCTGAAATCCAAGTTCTTTCGCGAAGGCCACTTCGTCTTTATTTGATATTCCACAGTCCACTGTGATTAGGATAAGGGGCTTGTTTGGGGAGTTTTTTGAAAGGTCATCGTGAATTTTTTTGATAGCCTTGGTGTGAAGTCCATACCCTTCCCCCTCACGGTCTGGCAGATAACTCGATGAAGTCACCCCCAAGTCCCTTAGGAAGAGGGATAAAAGGGCTGTAGCGGTAATGCCATCGGCATCGTAGTCGCCATAGATAACAATCGGGAAATTATTGATGATGGCCTTGGCCAACAGGTTTGACCCTTCTTTAATCCCTGGAAGTTCATCGGGATTCGGTAGTTGGTCGAGGGTTGGATGAAGAAATCTCATCAGTTCATCATCGGTGTTGACCCCCCGAAGAGGTAGGAGGTTCGCCAAGGCTCGGGGAATGCCTTCCTTAGAACCGATCGGGTTTTCCTTTGATAATTGAGGAGAGGCTTTTATGAGCCACTTTTTGGGAGGGGCTGATTTATCCATGATATGAATCCAGAAATTCACCCGACTTCGCGATAATTTCGTTTATTTCGCTGGGGTGGTGCCATTGGATTTCCTCATCACGAAGAAACCAGGTGAGTTGACGTTTGGCGTAATGTCGGGTGTCGCGTGCCAGGATGAGTTCTGTCTCATCACGATTTTTGTGGCCATCAAGGAATTCAATCACGTGGCGATATCCGATAGCCTGCAACGGTTTTAATTTTCTGGAATATCCCTGGCTGAGCAATGTTTCAACTTCTTCAATGAGTCCTTGGCGCAGCATGGTTGCCGATCTTTGATTAATTCGGTTGTAAAGTTCTTTTCTTGGTCGGTTCAGGCCGATTTTTAAAATGATCCTACGGTTGGCGTTTGACTTTTGGGTGGGTTGTTTGAGGAGGTGAGTTGACCATGGTGTCCCAGTGGTTTCATATATTTCAAGAGCCCTAAGTAGGCGGGTTGTGTCGTTGGGGTGAATCCGGGAAGCGGAAGCTGCGTCGACAGTTTGTAATCGATTAAATAAGGCTTCCCTTCCCTTTTGGATAAGTTCCTGATTGAGTTTCTCTCGGATTTCTGGACAGTTCCCGGGGCCGGGGTCACTGAACAGGCCGTCTTGAAAACCTTTCAGGTAAAGGCCAGTTCCGCCGGTTAAAAGAGCGACTTTTTTTTCTTTACTGAGCATGGTGCAGATTTTTTCTGCGTCATTGATATATGTGGCAAGGTTGTAGTCTTGGTCGGGGTTGACCATGTTGATTAGGTGATGGCGGATGAGGCGTTGTTCCTCTAATGATGGTTTTGCGGTGCCGATATCCATGTGACGGTATACCTGCATTGAGTCGACACTGACAATTTCTGCTCCGAGTCTAGCCGCAATTTTTAAGACAAGTTCGGTTTTTCCGACGGCGGTCGGTCCGATAACAGCAATCAGTGGCGTTTGGGGAGTATTCATTTTATTTATTCTTAATATCAATGAGATAAGACGTTTTTGTTGATGCGAACTGGAACTGTGTATAAGAGGATGCAAGGTTGCTCTTGATCCGTGAGGAGATGTCTGGGATTTTCAAGAAACAGACTTAAAAAAAAAGGCTTCCTATCAGGAAGCCTTAAAATCAATTGGTCGGGACGAGAGGATTCGAACCTCCGGCCCCAGCGTCCCGAACGCTGTGCTCTACCAGACTGAGCCACGTCCCGACCCGAGATCTAATTGTAAAAGATGCACTTATTTAGCATGGCACAGTGAATCTGTCCAGGGTTTTTCGCCCTCCCTTGATCATCCTCCAGGGTTTATTCAACTTTGCTCAGGACCTCTTCAATGAGGGCAATATCTTCAGGGCGATCAACTCCATAAGAGACATACTCTGTTTCAACAACGCGGATATTGTAGCCGTTCTCCAGGAGGCGAAGTTGCTCCAGCTTTTCTTTCTTTTCCAGGACAGATGAGTCAAGGGCGACGTACTCTCTCAGTGTTTTCATCCTAAAGGCGTATATCCCGATGTGCCCAAGATATCCGTCATTTTCTCCGTCTCTAGGGTAAGGAATCGGTGAACGTGAAAAATAAAGGGCATCCGATTGACCTGATACTACAACTTTAACTTGGTCTGGATTGAGGGCCTCCTCGTGGGTGATGGGCCGGGCTAAAGTCGTCACTTGAACCGAGGAGTCTGTGAACGGTTGGATAAGTTGGAAAAGCATATCCGGTTCAAGGGTTGGTTCATCACCTTGGATATTAATAATAACTGCGTGGTCCGGGACTTTCATCATGGTGGCGGCTTCAAGAACTCGCTCTGTGCCGCATCGATGTTGATCACTCGTCATGAGCACCGGAACATTATGGTGAACAGCTGCCTCGAAGATCCGCTGGTCATCCGTAGCCAGGGTTATTTGGGTGAGGAGCGAGCATCTTCTTGCTCTTGTATAGACATGCCAAAACATAGGTTTCCCATGAATGAGGACTAAGGGTTTCCCCTCAAACCTTGATGAGGCGTAGCGGGCCGGGATAACCCCATAACAAGGCGGAAGTTTTTTCACGGTGTGATCTTCCCTGCCGTTTGGTTTTGTAGAATTTCGATGATCGTCCGGCATATCTTAGCGGTTCCTCCTCGGCGTTGTTTCAGGTAGTTCTGGAAATCTTGGGTTACTTGAGGTCGCTGGCTTGTGGTTGAAATTCGAGCGAGTAAGGTTTCGGTTAATTGAAGATGGTCATTAACTTCCTCAACCAGGCCCATATTCACTATCTCTCTCCCAATCCAAGCGAAGTTTGTCCAGTAGGGACCAATGACCGGCCTGACCCCATGGGCTAGTGGTTCAAGAAAATTTTGCCCCCCAACCGGGGCCAGACTTCCACCGACAAAAACTGCTTTTGAAATGGCATAGGCGAAATTCAATTCACCAATGCGATCCCAAAGGATTACGGTCCCTCTTTTGACATCCATTCCGGGGGTGATTTCCGAACGGAGGAGAAATGAAATCCCGGAGCTGGCTAATGCCTGGTTCCAGAAAGAGAGACGATGCATGTGTCTGGGGAAAAGCCCGATGATCAGATCTTGATCATGGTGGAACAACGAGGAGATTACTTGGGTGAGTAATAATTCCTCTTCCTGTCGGACCGAGCCAAGAACGATGAATTTATCGCTGAGTTTCAGGAAGCTGTCAAGCGGATTATAATTTGCTGGCGTGGCTATAGTAACCGCGACTCGGTCGAATTTGATATTTTCAACAATGACGACTCTCTCTCTACCAAAAAGCCGGGCGAATCTTTTGCTGTCCGTCTCGGAGATGGCCAGGACTAATTTGGGACGGAGATACTTCCAAAAGGCTGGCCACAGTAGATAACGCTCAAGACTTTTTTGATTTATTCTGCCGTTTACGAGAATAACCGGGACTCTCTTTTGATGGCATCCGGCCAGGAGACCGGGCCAGAGCTCCCCTTCTATTAGGATAAGCAATCGGGGATTGATTATTGAAAGGGCCTTACGCATAAGAGAAGGTTGGTCAAACGGGAAAAAGGTCGTTGCTATGGTCAAGCTCTTTGCGGTGGTTGATTGAAGACTGCTGAGTTCTTTGTCAAGAACCTCTTTCCCCTGGCTGGTGTTTGTGGAAATGAGGAGATTAAGTGGCTGGGGATAATCGAACTGTTTAATGATTTCAAGGGCAAGAAATGCCTCTCCCACCGAAGCAGCATGGAGCCAGAGGTCTGCCGGTTTAGGAGGGTGGATTAGGAGACGTTGCTTTAATCCCTCTTTTAAGCGAGGGTGACGGCTAATAATGGGGCGAAAAAGTACCCAGATGATTTCATAGATGGTTAATGCGATATGAACAAGAAGAGAATCAGTCATGCCGATCTGAAAAAAAAAGCATGCCAGGGGTTAGGGTAAATTTCTAACCCCTGGCATGCAAGAATAAAATTCAGGAGACAACTAAACGGGAGGTAATATTATTTTACAGCGTCGGCCAGTTTGCTGCCTGGTTTAAAGCGGGCGACTTTACGAGCCGGAATTTTGATGTTGGCACCGGTCTGAGGATTACGGCCCTGACGAGCAGCTCTCTTGGACACCGAAAAAGTACCAAAGCCAACCAACGTTACTTTGTCGTCTTTTGCCAATGCACCAGAAATAGCATCAAGAAGACCGGTGAGGGCCCTCTCTGAAGCAGCCTTGCTGATTCCTGCAGCATCAGCCATGCTTTCTACCAGTTCACCTTTATTCATGCTCTTATTCCTCCTGTGATTTGTGGATTGATTCCTTGGTTACTACTACATCAATTAGTAATTGATTTAAACAACTGAAAACTGATTGTCAAACAAAAAACCGTTACCACACTTGGCTAAACTGTTCATTACTACAGCCTAAAAAAAAGCAAAGATCAAGAAAAAAAAAGCTATTAATCGAAAAAATGAAGAGAAAATTAAAAGGTCGAGGAGTTTTGTTCTGCCGATATGACCCTGGAATTGTTGTTAAGTGGTTTAATTTGTGGAGAATAATGACTTTTTGTGTCAGCGCCCAGCCAAGTTGAGGAAAATTTGCTTGAACCCCTTGTTTCTAAGCGCGGCAACGACTTTATTGCGAATCTTTGTGTCGGTAAATGTCGTAAAGGCTTCTTCTGTGATTTCGATTGAAACTGCTCGTGCTTCATCATCCAACAGCCTGGTTCGACATCCATGAAAGCCAAGGCCAAGGAGAGTTTGTTCGCATGACGCGACTAATGATATCTTCCGGTGGTCTATTTTGAGTCCATGAGGGATTCTGGTGGCAAGGCAGGAGGAGGAAGGTTTATTCCAAGTCGGCAGGTCCAGCTCTCTTGCTACCCGCCGGATGGTCGCTTTGTCAAAACCCGCTTCAATGAGTGGTGTTGGAATATCCAGTTCGACGAGAGCTCTTCTGCCGGGTCTGTCATCATGAAGATCATTCAAATTGCTGCCGTCATAGAAACTATTTTGGGAATTGGTTCGAAGGAATTCGAGAAATTTAGAATAGATTTTTTTCTTACAATGATAGCACCGATCAGTTGGGTTGGTGAGGAATTCCGGCCAGGCTAAGGGATCATAATGGAAAATTTGTAACCTTCCGCCAATGGAAGCAACCTGCGTCGATGCCCGGTCTACCTCGTTGGGTGAAAGCAGTACTGAGTCGGCTAAAAGTGCCGTAGCCTTGTCACCGAAGACGTCAAAGGTAGCTTTAAAGAGAAGTGAACTGTCAACACCACCTGAATAAGCTACAGAGTAATAGCCATACCCGGCTATTTTTTCTTTAAGTACGTCATATTGGGCTAAGGTAGTGTGGGGCATCCCTTGTCTTTCTTTAGAGAATTCGAAGTGGTTTGGCGCAGGTAATCTATTATTGAATCCAAGGCTATTCAGAGGGCATGGGCTGGACTGGTGCGGTTAAGGTAAACTCCTTCTTCACTATCCAATTTTTTAAAGTTTCGGCGATTTCGCGAGCTCTGGTTACACTGGAAAGTGGTGCGGTAAGAACTTTCTTACCGTTGACCTCAATACAACCACTTTTTAGCTGGGCATAATTGACTTCACCATAGTTTCGGGCGATGCCGTGGGAGTAATCATGGGAGTAATCCACGACCTGAGTAAATATATCTTCGTCACCAACCCCTGTGGATGCCGCAATTTCTTCATTTAGCACGGGAATGGGAATACCGACACCAACAGCCATTGTGCTGCCATATCCCTGCATGCTGATTCCCTTGAGCCAACGCGGTGACATCTGTTTGAGGTCTCCTTGGAGCATCAGGGTTCCCGCCGGTCTTTTGGGGACTCCGTTTTCGCCACGAAGAGCTCCTGGATTGTGCTGAGTTCCATGCCAGGTTATGTAGCCAATCCCCCCCCCCAGGAAAATTCTGGTTCCCAGTCCAATGGTCCTATAAAAAGGATCATTCATCAAAGGGCTTAATTCTCCGGCGCTGCAATATGTTGCATTCCGTCCATTGGGCATCAAGGTTCCCATGTACGTGTAAATGGTCTTGTCGGAAAGATTGATTGCACAATTGTAGTTTTGATAACAATTTCTTGGATTACAAAGAAGGGCGTAGGGAAGGTCGGCCAGGGTAACCTTCTTTTCCATTTTTTGGTTGGGGTAGCAGTCTGTGCCGTATCCCACTGCCCGCAAGAGAATCTCCCGTCCGGCGACCAGGTCTTCGATGACATGTCCTCCGCCGTAGCGGAATTCTCCAGGGAAAACCTTGTTTAAAGGATCATCTGTACTGGCCTCGGTAGCTCCGATGTAAATATCAACAGCCGCTAACCCCGCATAGGCAGGTACTTCGTTCAGCCAGACTTGAGAAGCCTTGGTGGTGGGACGGGTATGACCGAAATTAATAAAGGCCCCGGAAGAACACATGGGCGAAAAGGTCCCGGTGGTCACCACATCGATCCGTCGGGCTGCTTCCTCAGGACCATGTTCTTTGACGATTGGAACCATCTCTTCAGCGGTTACGACCACCGCCTGCCCGGTTTTAATCTTCTCGTTGATTTCAGCGATTGTTTTATTGATTTTCATATGAGACATGGCGGAATCCACTGCTGAAGTTAATAATTATTCCATTACCGAGACGACCTTGTAACCGGCCTGTTCCAAGTTTTTGATCAAAGGGTCAATATTTCCCTGCCCAAGTCGAAAATAATGGATTTTACCGGGTGAATCGTTACTCTCCCTGGCTACGCTCATAATTTCGAGTCCGCAATCCTTAATGATTTTCGTGACTTCGTCAACTCCGCCGTCTTTGTCAATTATGATGTCAAGTCGGATCGACGAACGAAGAAGGCCAAGAACTTCGATGAAACCAGAGACAAGGTCGGAGGCCGTAACTACTCCCACCAGAGTGTTTTTGTCTAAAACAGGTAATCCGCCGATTTTGTAATCATGGATAAGTTTGGCTGCTTGTTCGATGCTTGAGTTGGCATCAACCGTAATCGGATTAGTGGCCATAACTTCATGGACTGGAATATCTTCAACCATTGAAGGGAAAAAATATTGTTTCAGGTCGGTCTGGGTGATAAAACCGACCAGTTTTCCATCATCCACCACAGGAAGATGTCTGATCGCGTGATCACGCATTAATTCGGCGGCTTCCTGCAACAGTGCCGTTCGTTCTATGACGACCGGATTTGTTTTCATCCAGTTTTTTACCTTCATAAAACATGCCTTTTTGTATGAGTGTTATTGGGGAAATCTCTCATGTATCCAAAATCAAACCGTAGAACAAATCATGCTAGAATGCAATAATGAACTTGTTCAATGAACACTTTCGAATTATGATGCGCACCTTTAAAATATTGGGTTATGGATGCTTTGAATCATTAATAGATCACCGTGCTTCTCCTCCCTCAGAATCAGAGCTGGATATAATTAAAAATGGATTTATTAAAGAAGATTCGGACCAGGATCGACGAAATCGATTCCACCATGCTATCCTTGCTAAAGGAACGGCTGGAATGCGCTCTGGAAATTGGTCGCATAAAGTCTAAGAGTAATCGCGCCAAATGGGATCCTCTCCGGGAACGGCAAATATTTGAAAGGTTACATGGTGAAAACTCCGGCACTTTTCCAGAGTCATCGCTCGATGCGATCTTTCATGAGATCATCACAACCTGTCGGTTATCTCAAAAAAAGGTCAATGTAGCCTATCTTGGGCCTGAGGCAACATTTTCTCATCTGGCTGGGGTTGAGTATTTTGGACACAATGCCACCTACCGCCCAGTTGAGACCATTGAAGATATTTTTGTCGAGGTTGAACGACAACGGATTCAGTACGGTATTGTCCCCATTGAGAACTCAATCGAAGGTTCAGTTACCTCGGCCCTTGATTCATTTATGAAATACAATGTGAAGATCTGCGGTGAGCTGAATTTGAATATTCGTCATAATCTGGTGAACCTATCTGGAAATCTAGAAGATATCAAAAAGGTTGTATCCCATTCCCAACCCTTGGCCCAGTGTCGTCAATGGCTGAAGAAGAACCTGCCGAACATTCCAACTGAAAGCGTTTTTTCCACGGCTTTGGCCTCCAAGATGGCTGCGGAAGATTCATCGATTGCAGCCATTGCCAGTACGTTGGCGATAAAAACATATCGCTTGCAGGCCGTGGTTAAAGGAGTTGAGGACTATCGTGGCAACTCAACCCGTTTTGTTTTGATCGGTCTTGAGTCACCACGGGCCAGTGGGGTTGATAAGACGTCTCTTCTGGTTGGGCTCCTTGATCGGCCAGGGGCTTTAAATGAATCGTTAAGTATTCTTGCCTCTCGGGAGATCAATCTCACCAAGATCGAATCGCGGCCAGTTAAAGGAGAGCCCGGGAAATACCTTTTTTTCCTTGATCTTGAAGGGCATGCCGATGATGAGCGCATCCAGCAGGGATGTGATCAGTTGAAAACTGTATGCTCCTCATATAAATTTCTAGGGTCTTTTCCCCGGGCGTCTACCTGAGCAGAATTCTTCCTTTACCCCCCGATTCTCGACATTTGGCCATGGCAGCTCCCGCCGTCACGTCCGAGAAGATGGCCTTTGGGCTTGTCATGGATGGTTTTGATCAACAATTCAATGATTTTTTCGTCTTTGCATCCTGCCCGCAATAAGGATCTTAAATCGGTTTCCTGGTCCGTCAGCAGGCATGACCTCAATTTCCCCTCTGAGGTCAGTCTCAGCCGGTTGCAGCGATCACAGAAATGTTCGCTGAGGGGACTGATGAAGCCGATCGTTCCGGTTGCTCCCGGCAGTCGATAGACCCGGGCCGGCCCGTCAATTTGTTGTGAAGGGATCGCTTCAAGTTGCCCTCCTCTTTCAATGGTTTGGCGAATCTCCTCCGTTGGCAGGTAGAATTTCTTATCCCATGAAGATTGTGCCCCCACCGGCATGAATTCGATAAATCTGACCTGGATTTTTCGGGATCTGGTGAGTTCACTGAAATCAACCAGCTCATCGTCATTGACCCCACGCATGGCCACGACATTGATTTTGATTGGGTCAAAGCCAAGGGCAATTACCTGGTTAATGGCGTCATAGACGCGATCAAAGGCCTGCACGCCGGTTATCTCTTTGAAGCGATCTCGGCGGAGGGTGTCGAGGCTGATATTGACCTTTCTGATGCCTAGGGCGTAAAGATTCGCTGCCATTTCAGGCAGAAGACTTCCATTGGTCGTTATTCTGATGTCTTCAAGGCCTGGAATTGCCACCAGCTGTCGGATAAATTCAAGAATGTTTCTTCGGAGGAGCGGTTCCCCACCAGTCAAGCGGATTTTCTTGATCCCGATTCCAACCGCGATAGTGATAATCCTGATCAGTTCCTCATAGCTCAACAGCTGGCTTCGCTCTAATTTATTTTCTACTCCGCGAGGTTTACAGTAGCTGCAACGGAAATTGCAATGGTCGGTCAAGGACACCCGGAGGTAGGTAATCTGACGGGCAAATGAATCTTGAAGTATGTGATCCTTGGTGTTCATTATTGATTTTCAACCAACTGGGTGACGATGAAAATATTCGCCTTAATGGTGATATTCGATTAAGTAGTTTCAACTTGAAAACGAATTAAGAGGGGCCCTCTTCCGGTGAAATTGGAACCCCGCAGAAGAAGATGTATCTTAATCATTTAATTAAATTACCTACAACCAGCAAGATGATTCTCTTAGGTATAGAAAGTTCTTGTGACGAAACGGCGGCGGCTCTCCTTGCCAACGGCCGGAATGTTCTTGCAAGTGTCATAAACTCGCAGATCGACGTCCATGCCCGCTATGGGGGAGTTGTGCCGGAACTCGCCTCCAGGCAGCATGTGAGAAATATTTTACCCGTGGTTAGGGAGACCCTGGATCAGGCAGGCATAACCTTGGATCAGGTAGACGGCATAGTCGTTACCCAGGGACCAGGTCTGGTTGGGTGCCTTCTGGTCGGCTTTTCCTTTGCCAAGGCCGTCTCTCTGGTCCGGCGAATCCCCATGCTTGGCGTAGATCATCTGGCTGGTCACCTGTTGTCGGTTTTTCTGGGGGACGATCCCCCTGAATTTCCCTTTGTCGCCATGGTCGCCTCCGGCGGTCATACCAGTCTCTTCAAAGTTACCAGTCATACCCAATTTCAGTTGGTGGGGAGGACGAGAGATGACGCCGCTGGTGAGGCGTTTGATAAAGTCGCCAAACTCTTAGGTCTTGGTTACCCAGGCGGACCGGTGATTAGCCGATTGGCCTCTGATGGAGATTGTGAAAAAATACAATTTCCAAGGGCCCGTTTGGGTCCGGGAAGCCTTGATTTCAGTTTTAGTGGGTTGAAAACCGCAGTTGCCAATCACATTCACAAGACAACGGAGCATGGTGAATCATTGAATATTCCAGATGTCTGCGCTTCTTTTCAGGAAGCGGTTGTTGATGTGATCTGTGAAAAATCTCTAGAGGCGGCCAGGATGAATCAATGCGATCAGATCGTTTTGGCTGGAGGAGTCGCGGCCAACCCCAGATTGCGTTTACGATTGAAGGAACAAGGAACACAGCAGGGTATATCAGTTCATCCGGCCCCACTTTCGTATTGCACCGATAACGCCGCTATGATTGCCTACGCAGGTGCCAATAATTTTTTGGCAAGAGCGGCGATTGCCCCGGAGAGTGATGTCTATTCCCGTTCACCGATATTAACGTGGTCATAAATATGATTTCCAGCTCCCCATGATCGATTTGAGAAGGACAGTCCGCTTTTATTATCTCAAGCTGCTCCGCATTAAGGGAGACCCCGAGTCTCTGGCCAGAGGGGTTGCCCTGGGAACTTTTATCGGGATAACGCCGACCATTCCTCTGCATACGGGCTTGACTATTCTCTTGTCGGTGCTTTTCAGGACCAGTAAAGTGTCCGCCCTGTTGATGACCTTCGTGGTCAGTAATCCCCTGACGTTTTTTCCCCAATATTATTTTTCCTGGTTCATCGGAAACCTTCTGCTCCCGGGGCATTTGTCTCGGGAGAGGATTGAGGCCATCATGGCCATGATCTCTTCTGGAGCCACCTTCTTTGATATTATCATGGCCTTGGGCCATCTCGGATTTTCCGCTTTGATCGTTCTGCTCCTGGGTGGTTCCATCCTGGCGGCCCCTTTTGCGCTCTGCAGTTATCTGCTCTCCTTAAAAATATTTAAGTCGGTGGCGGCCCAACGCCTTACCCGGCAGACAGTCAGGGACAATAATGCCGACTGATTCTGAACTCAAAAAGATCCTTCACGGAAATAAATTAGCCCCCAGTCGCCAACGAGGGCAGAATTTCCTGGTCAATCCGAAGATATCGGAAGCGATTGTCCGTTGTTCCGGGGTATCCCTTGACGACATAGTGATTGAATTGGGGGTCGGTTTTGGTTCCCTGACCCTGCCGCTGGCAGAAAAGGTCAAGCAGGTTATTGGCCTGGAGATAGACGCCGGGATTGTTCAGTGGCACGAGCAAGAGCAAGTCTTGCCTCAAAATGTCCTCTTGCGTCACGAAGATCTTCTCAAGGCTGATTTTACGGAGTTGGCTGGCCAGATACCGGGGGGACGGTTGAAGATCTTGGCCAACCTACCCTATTCCATCTCCAATCCTCTTCTTTTTAAATTGATCGAGAATCGTAATATTATCGATTCCGCCACCTTGATGTTGCAAAAGGAGGTTGGTTGTCGGTTGGCGGCTTCTCCATCCAGCAAGGAGTATGGAGTGTTGACGGTTCTTTTGAACAGTTGTGCTGTGACCAGTGTGGTGATGGAAGTTGGGCCGGAACAGTTTCACCCAAGACCCAAGGTGGACTCGGTGGTGGTCCATATTGCCTTTGTTCCAGTACCGGCTCGGGTGAAATCCTTGCCCTCTTATGACTTTGATATGCTGAAGCGTTTGGTCAAGGCCTCTTTCCAACAGAGACGAAAGACATTATTGAACAGCATATCTGCTTCGGGAATTCACGGTACAGGTCGGGCGCAACTTTCTGCTGTTTTTGCTCGGGCCGGAATTGATCCCAAGATTAGGCCTGAACAATTGACTGTGGAAGATTTTGTTGCCTTAACCCGGGAGGTTAGCCCCACAACTGACAGCTCATCTGAGATGAGCTGTCCATAAAGTATACCTTTGCTTTAAAGCCCTTGTCTCGGAGGAGCGAATCCCGATGCAGAATTTTGTATTTCATCAACCGACAAAAATATTGTTTGGCAGAGAGACCATTTCATCCATCGGATCTGAGAGCATCGTTTTCGGCACCAGAGCCCTTTTGGTTTACGGGTCTGGGAGTATCAGGGAAAACGGAATATATGATCGGGTCATGGCTTCATTGACTGAAGCCGGTCTTGAGGTTATCGAATATCCTGGTGTTCGTTCCAACCCGGTCCTCTCTCATGTGAGAGAAGGAATAAGGGTAGCCAAAGAGCATCGTATCGAAGTTGTTATAGCCGTAGGTGGCGGCAGTGTTATTGATAGTGCCAAGGCCATTGCTGCCGGAGCTCTGGTGAACCATGATGTCTGGCTTTTCTTTAAAGGCAAAAAGTCAGTTGCAGGGAAACTCCCTCTGACCTGTGTTTTGACTCTGGCTGCTGCAGGTTCCGAGATGAATGGCGGGATGGTTTTGACCAATGACGACCTGCGTCAGAAATTCGGGACAGGAAATCAGCATCTGAAACCTCAGGTCTCTATCCTGGATCCTGAAGCAACCTTTTCTGTTCCGTTAGATTATTCGGTTTATGGCGCCGTGGATGCCATCGCCCATATTTTGGAATTTTATTTCACCACCGGCGATCCTACTACTCCTGTCCAAGATCGGTTGATGGAGGGATTGGTCCTGAATATCATGGAGGCCTGTGAACGGATTCTGGTTGATCCAAAAGATTACAACGCCAGAGCTGATTTGATGTGGTGTGCTACCTTGGCTTTAAATGGGTTGACCGGGGCTGGGCTCGGGCCGGTCGGTTTTCCCATGCATATGATTGAACATTCTCTCAGTGCCCTTTTTGACGTACCCCACGGAGCTGGTTTGTCGGTAGTCATTCCGGCCTGGATGACATGGCGGAATGAGCAGAATCCGTTGAAATTTGCGCAATTTGCCCGTCGGGTTTTCGGGGTTTTGGAAAGTGATGATCGGTTGGCGGCCAACCAAGGTATTCATAGCTTGAAGTCCTGGTTCAAAAAGGTAAAGAGCCCTGTTTTTTTAGAGGATTTGGATATTGCTCCGTCCGCAATAGATGATTTGGCCGCAAATGCCATGGACTTGGCAAGACTTTGGCGGTTAAGGGAGTATGATCAAGGCATTATCAGCAGGATTCTTCAGGGCTGTCGGCGATCAGGATTACGCTGAAATATTGATTATGAGTAGATTGATATGATATGCATCAATTCGGATAAGAAAAGATTTACAAATCTTAGTGGAATTGCTAAGTAGTTCCCATTCAGAAACGGTCTTTTTGCCCGATAGCTGCGTTGCTCAGTTGCCGAAAAATGCTCACGTACTCAAGTACGCTCCGCTTTTTCGTCGCCTTCGCGTCTTGCTCTCGACCCAAAATCCTCGTTTCTGGATGGAAACTAAGTAGAAATCGACTTTTGTACTCTTAGTTTTGCTTCATTCAGATAGTTGTCTGACGATGTTTTTAGGACATTTCCAAATGGTCGTACTGGAGATGTAATTATTAATTTTTGTTATAAAATTTTGTGATGGGCTCAAGAAACAATCAAACTGACGATTTTTTTCCCCTTCCCGGTCTGGAAGAAGACCTCCTCTATGATCAGACCATCCGACGGCTTCGAGGAGAAGTCGAACGTGGAAAAACATACGATCAAGCATGTAAAACCGTTGCTGATCGTGATCTGGGGATCCAGATGGAGGTCGCAGAGGATTTTTTAAAGATTATTATCGCGGAGCGCCATTTCGGTGAAGGTTATGGCCTGGATGATCTTGCCTTGATCCTCGATGTTTCTCTGGAAAAAGTGGAAGCGATCAGAGACCATATGCTTTCTGAAATCGGTACTATCTTCACCCGTGAAAATCGTCGAGGCACCGGTTTGACCCACTGATTTTTATTTTTATGTGTTTTTAAATTTCTATGATCAAAATTCAGATTTAGGAAAGCCCGTTCACTCAATATCTTTTTTCCTCAAGCCCTTACTCTTCAATTGGTCTTCTATATAAGGGCTTTCTCCTGAATAGTCATGGTGGTGTGGATAAAAAATCACCACCATCTCTCCCCTGTTGGATATTTTTTCCCCATAGCATCAGCCAGTGAATGGCGTATAGCCTGGTGCCCTGCTTAGAATCGACTAACCTTGGGAAGCAATTTTGCGGCATAAAAATTGCTTAATTATTGCTACGATATATGGAGTCCCTCCTGGCGGAGGATGGATTCGTGTATCATAACTCACACTCCGTTTCCGATTGAGAACATGAAAAAGCAGGAAATGTTGAATCAAACCCGATTGGCCTATGTCTCCCCCTGGTTGCTTGGGGCTGCCGTGGGCCTCTTGCTCGTAATTATTTCAATATTTGCGGCAAGTAATCTTCGACGCGGCACCCTACTTTTAACCGAAGCTAAACTTCAAAAGGGATTGGACCTGATCCGTTTCATCGAGGCCACTGCTCGCGCTTCTCTCGCAACAGGCACTTCGATCTCCGTCCATGTGCAACAGGTCATCGAACAATCTGCCGCTGACCCGGAAATTGCATATATTGCTATTATCGACCCGGATGGAATTATCAAGGCCCATAATGATCCGGATAAAATCGACGCCATTATGCCTGGCGATCATGCTTTTCTTCAAGAGCGGAATCTCCATGGCAACTATCAAATCATCTCCCCAGACCAACAAGGCACCAAAATATTCGAAGTGTATAATGCCTTCAGACCATTTCTAGCAGGTCCTCGTCCAATGCACCGGATGCGAAGAAATCATCAAGGTCTTCCCGGGGGGACCCGTCCGGACCAGGGAGCAAATGCTCCAGCTCGTGCTCGCAATCCCCAGGATGAATGGTATCCGCTTCCGGGACTCCCCGAACCCAATTTGAAATCAAACCAGTTGAAGATTCTGGTGGGGTTCGATATGACGGAATTACATAAACTCATCCGCCAGCACCGGATCAACATTCTATTCATCTCCCTGGCCTTGCTTCTCGTAGGGCTTGCCGGCTGGTTGTCATTACTTACTGCCCAAGGGTATCGAGTCTCGCAAAACACCCTGAAGCGAATTGAGGCCTTTACCAATCTCCTGATTTCAAAACTCCCGGACGGCATCGTTGCCACCGATGCAACGGGAAGAATCCAGACCGTGAATAAAGGAATGACCGGAATGACCGGGGTTATTGCCGAACGGGTCTTGAATACCCAACCTGTTGACAGTCTTCCTTCATCGTTTCATAGTGCCTTTGCCTTGAATCCTGAGGAAGAAATGCGGGATCGGCAGATTCGGTTTCTTGATCAAGAGGGGAATAGTCGTGATCTCTTAATCAGTTCTGCGCCGATTCTTGATGAAGAGGCGGTCTTTGCTGGACGGGTATTGTTGGTTCATGACCTGACTGAGTTGAAGAAACTTGAACGAAAAATCAGCCGCAATGATCGATTCATTGCCTTGGGTAAGATGGCGGCCGGAGTCGCCCATGAAGTGAGGAATCCTCTCAGTTCCATCAAAGGGTTTGCCACCCTTCTTGGATCAAAATTTCCCGAGGGGAGTTCTGAGTATGAAGCGGCAAGATTGTTGGTGAGCGAGGCCACCCGTTTGAACCGATCAATCAGTGAATTACTTAATTATGCCAGACCGACACCGTTGGAAATAAAACCGGTCAATCTCAATACGTTGGTGGATCAGTCCCTTCGTCTGATTCGAGCGGATGCAGAACTCTTGGGAATAGAGATTTGTTTTCAATTTAACAGTGAGCTCGGTGAAATTTCGCTAGATCCAGACCGGATGAAGCAGGTGTTGCTGAATCTCTATCTCAATAGTATCCAGGCCATGCAAGCCGGAGGGGTCTTGAAGGTTGCGATCATCGAGAGAAAGGATCTGGGGGCGGTGGAGATTGATGTCGAAGATACCGGGATTGGCATTGCAGAGGAGGATCTTGGCCGGATTACCGATCCCTACTATACGACCAAGAAGGACGGCACGGGGCTCGGGCTTTCGATGGCCAGCAAGATAATTGAGGAGCACGGGGGAAGTATTGTTGTGACCAGCAAGGTCAATAGCGGCACTCAGGTTGCGGTTCAACTCCCTCTGTATCTAAGAGAGGTGAGCTAAATCAAATGGATTTGTCTCTTATTCTCTTTTCTCCGAAATCCGCCTGATTTTGGCGCCCACGTTGGATAATTTGCCTACCAGATTGTCATACCCACGGTCAAGATGATATACCCTTGAAATGACGGTTTCACCTTCGGCTGCCAGGGCGGCCACCACGAGGGAGGCGCTGGCCCGGAGGTCGGTGGCCATCACTGGTGCACCGAATAACGGGGTGCCACCCATCACGATGGCGCTGTGACCATCTATTCTGATGTCGGCCCCCATCCTCCGTAATTCCGCCACATGCATAAAACGATTCTCAAAGATAGTCTCGGCGATGACAGAGAGGCCCGGGCTTATACACATCAATGCCATGGTCTGGGCTTGCAAGTCTGTGGGGAAACCCGGGTAGGGTGAGGTCTTGATGTCCACGCTTTTCAAGATCTTGGTCCTGGCTATCCTGATAAAATCCTCGCCGGTCTCAATTTCAAGTCCCGCCCCCCGGAGTTTTGCAAGAAGAGCTGGTAAATGATCTGGGCGGCAGTCGGTCACTGTAATCGCCCCCCCGGCTGATCCGGTGGCGAGAAGGTAGGTTCCGGTCTCGATTCGGTCCGGGATTATGGATATTTCACCGGGAGAAAGTTCCTCGGTGCCCTTCACAATAAGTTGGTCTGAATCACGTCCTTCTATGGTTGCGCCCATCCCAATGAGCATATCGATCAGATTGCCAATTTCCGGTTCTCGTGCAGCATTTTTAATCACCGTGGTTCCCTTGGCCAGGGTAGCGGCCATGAGAATGTTTTCGGTGGCAGTGACTGAAGGGATATCAAAATAGACGGTATTACCAGATAATCGGCCGGAAACCTTACCTTCAACATAACCGTGTTCAAGGGTGAGGTCGACACCCAGCATGGCAAGGGCTTTCATGTGAAAATCGATGGGACGAGCGCCGATGGCACAACCGCCGGGTAAAGAGACCCTGGCCCGTTTCATTCTGGCCAGTAATGGACCCAGGACCAGGACGGATGCCCGCATGGTTTTGACAAGATCATAGGAAGCCTCAATATTGTCAATTTCAGTGGCATCGATAACCAGAGCACCATCGTCCCGGCGTTGCCAGGTGATACCAAATGATTCCAGAAGCAGAAGCATGGTTCTGGTATCTCTGAGATCGGGAACGTTATGGAGTATGTGGCGGCCCGGTGCCAGGATCGTTGCCGCCAGAGCTGGCAGGGCTGCATTTTTGGCACCACTGATGGGGATGGTTCCGGAAAGTGTTTTGCCGCCTTGTATTATCAATGTGTCCATTGAAAAGAGTTCCTTTTAAAACGAAATTATGATCCCGATTGATCCGAGGTGGTTCGTTGCTCAGTTGGCCCGGCAGCCGATCACCCGGGGGAGATTGCTATAGTCATTAAGCACAAAGAGGTTACCGAGTCCTGGTTGTAGATAAATCAGTTCCGATATGGTGCGGTCCTGATCTGAGCCGATTTCAAACACGGCCAAACCACCGGGGCTGAGATAGTTCATGAGGGAGGGAATCAATTTCCTGTACTCGTCTAAACCATCATCACCTGCGAAGAGTGCTGTTTCTGGTTCAAAGGCCAATTCCGGCTCCAGGTCTCCCCTTGTCCTTGTTGACACATAGGGAGGATTTGAGACGATTATTTGAAAGAGACGGGACGGGATGAATGAAGATAACCAGTTGCCCAAAACTAGAGAGACCCGATTTGAAACTCCATGACGTTCGAGATTCCTTGCTGCCACCTTCAAGGCCACCTTTGAGGTGTCAACTGCAATGATATGAGCTTTGGGCAGCTCCCGGGCCAAGATGACGGCGATAGCCCCACTGCCGGTTCCAAGATCGGCGATTAAGCCTGAAAAGAGTTGGCAATCGGGGATCCGGCCAAGAATCCCCTCTATCAAAACTTCTGTTTCCGGTCGGGGGATCAAAACACCAGAGCTAACATAAAAAGGTAAAGACCAGAATTCTTTTTCCGAGGTGATATAGGCCAGGGGCTCCCGGTTGAGGCGTCTGGTGAGAACTTGATTGAGGCGTAAGACTTCATCATCGTTCATCTCCCTTTCAGCAAGAAACAATTTAAGTCGATCGAGTCCCAGGGTGAAACCAAGAAGAAGTTCTGCCTCGAGTCGCGGATTTGGAACATTCGCGTCATTGAGTTGTCTGATGATTTTTTGGAAGCAGTTGTTGATTCTCATCGGACAATCTGGACCATGTTGCGGGTTTATTGGATGTTCTTCAAGGCCACGGCCTGGAAATGAGCTAGAAGAGGCATAATTAAATCATCAAGCCGACCCATCATAATATCATCAAGTTTATAAAGAGTAAGGTTGATTCTGTGGTCGGTCATCCTCCCCTGTGGGAAATTATAGGTCCTGATCCGTTCACTTCGATCACCACTGCCAACCTGACTTTTTCGGTCTGCTGAAATCATGTCGTGTTGGTCCTGCTCCATCTTGTCGAGCAGACGTGCTCTTAGAACCTGGAGGGCTTTGGCTTTGTTTTTGTGTTGGGATTTTTCATCTTGACAGGTTGCCACGATTCCGGTGGGGAGATGGGTGACGCGGACCGCGGAATCCGTGGTGTTAACACTTTGCCCGCCGGGGCCGGACGAACGAAAGACATCAAAACGAAGTTCGTTGGGAGCTATATTCAGTTCAACTTCTTCTACTTCCGGGATCACGGCAACGGTCACCGCCGAGGTGTGGATTCTTCCCTGGGCTTCAGTTTCGGGGACTCTTTGCACCCGATGTGCCCCTGATTCATATTTTAATTTGCTGTAGACTTTATCACCGCTGATGAGAATAATTATTTCCTTGTATCCGCCTATACCGGTGGGATTACTGCTCATGGTTTCAACCTTCCATGATTTACTCTCGGCATAACGGCAGTACATTCGGAGGAGGTCGCCAACAAAAAGGGCGGCTTCATCACCTCCGGTTCCGGCTCTGATTTCAAGAAAAATATTTTTTGAGTCGTTAGGGTCTTTGGGTAAGAGGCATGCTTGAAGGTCGTTTTTCAGTTTTTCCTGATGGTCCCTTAATTCGTCAATTTCATTTCTGACCAGCTCAATCATCTCCTCATCGCTTTCGTTGACCAGGAGCTGCTGATTTTCTTTGAGGTCTCGGTCTACTTGCTGATATGAGTCGTAGAGATCTCGCATTTTGGAAAGTTGGGCATGTTCACGGGCAAGACGACCGAATTCTTCTTGGTTGGCGATTCGTGAAGGATCGGCCAACTTTTGTTCTATATCTTCGATTTTATCGTTTAGATCGTCGAATTGAGAAAACATGGCAACCGTGCGCTAGGAGATGATGACGACCTTACAGATCTGCAAAGTCGGAGGCACCTGAGTGCCTATAAAAAAAGGGTTCAGGCAGAATTAAATTTCCGCACCTGAACCCTCATGAGGAGCCTGAAAGAGTCAGATTTAAAAGGGGCTTACTTCTGCTCCAAATGTTTGGCGTACTTTTTCTTGAATTTTTCGATGCGGCCGGCCGTATCGATGAGTTTCTGTTTGCCGGTAAAAAACGGATGGCAAGCGGAACAAATTTCAGTGCTGATCTCAGTTTCAACCGAGCCAAGTTCAATTGTATTGCCACAGGCACATTTGGCAGTAATTTTATGATATTCCGGATGAATACCTTCTTTCATTCCCGACCTCCGATCGTATTGTATCAATAGTAAGAGACTTAATCCGCCTCAAGCGTCTGTTTAGTTTGGTGATGAAATGCTGTGCTACTTAAAAAACTGAGTATAATAACCGAAAAGGATAATTTGCCAAGTGGAATTTTTCTTTTTAACCGGTAATGGATCTTATCCATTCATTGATTCAAAGAATTCAGCGTTATTTTTTGTTCCCTTCATTTTATCCTTTAAGAAATCCATGGCATCGGCTGGATTCATATTGGACAGAAGCTTGCGAAGAATCCACATCCGGTTCATGGCCTCAGGAGCAAGGAGAAGTTCTTCTTTTCGGGTCCCGGATTTATTGAGGTCAAAGGCCGGGAAAATACGTCGATCTGCGAGTTTCCGGTCAAGAACGATTTCCATGTTGCCGGTTCCTTTAAATTCCTCAAAAATAACCTCATCCATTCGGCTGCCGGTTTCGACCAAGGCCGAGGCCATGATGGTAAGACTGCCTCCTTCTTCGATATTCCGAGCTGCCCCAAAAAAACGTTTCGGTCTGTGCAGAGCGTTGGAGTCAACACCACCAGATAAAATTTTGCCGCTGGGTGGAACCACCGTATTATAGGCCCTGGCAAGACGGGTAATGCTGTCGAGGAGGATCACTACATCTTTTTGGTGTTCAACCAGGCGACGAGCTTTATTCAAAACCATTTCGGCAACCTGGATATGTCGTTGCGGGGGTTCGTCAAACGTGGAGCTGACGACTTCTGCATTTACACTGCGGGCCATATCGGTAACTTCTTCGGGCCGTTCATCGATCAACAGGACAATAAGAATTACTTCTTTATGATTTTTAGTGATGCTGTTGGCAATATCCTTGATGAGGACTGTTTTTCCAGAACGGGGTGGAGCAACAATAAGTCCTCGCTGGCCTTTGCCGATTGGGGCAAAAATATCCATAACGCGCATGGAGTAGTTGTCGGGTTGCCGTTCGAGTTTGAAGGCATTCTCAGGATGTAAAGGGGTCAGGTTTGAGAAGAGAGTCTTGTCGCGGGTTTTTTCGGGAGGATCATAGTTGACTGTATTGACTTTCAGCAGGGCAAAATACCGTTCGCCTTCCTTGGGAGAACGGACCTGGCCCTCAATCGTATCACCGGTCATGAGGTTGAGACGTCGTATCTGCGAGGGCGATACGTAAATATCGTCCGGGCCAGGAAGGTAGTTGTAGTCTGGAGCGCGGAGAAAACCGAAGCCATCCGGGAGGATTTCCAGCACACCACTTCCACGGTTATCACCGTTTTTTTCTTGGGCGGCGGCTTGGGCCTTGACGATTGCAAAGATCAATTCCTGTTTCCTGAGGCCACTGATTCCTTCAATATTGTATTTTTGGGCCATCTTGGTCAGTTCGTTGATCTTTAACAATTTTAATTCAGACAAATTCATCGGATTTCATCTCCTTATAAGCGCTTGACGTAGTAACGTGGTATTCGTTCTCTATATCTATCAATGAGTGTGAGCGAGCGGTTGCAGCAATGAGGAGTATTTTTTAAAAAAAAAGGTCTCCTGCTTGTGCACACGTGATAGGCTTGTTCTCTGGCCCTGTATCGAGGCCATACATGTAATAATAATCTCTATTATTTGAAATTGACTCGTAACCTGCTCAAAATTGGTTTTTCAGGACCAAACTGGCTCTCTTCCTGTCTGACTTCAGGTTGTATTGGGACAAAATCCGTCTGTACAAACCGCGTCAGTCCATCTAATAACGTATAATTCAAGGAGTACGTTAAAATAGTGACGCTCCCCTACCGGAGGTGTTTTACCAGACATCACTTCGATGAGTGGTCAGATTACATCGCCACTCTTCATGGATGTTGGGGGGTCTGATTTTCAAAGATGGGATAATTGAATGATGTTCCGCGATTATTGTCGCAAGTAAAGTATTGAGTCAGGCGCTTGTTAAAGGCTGGGGACACATTGTGTCACGGTAATTATAATTCTGAAAAAGTATTGGAAGTACTTATACCTTCAATAAGAGAGTTTCTCCGGCCAGATCAAGGACTGGTTGTGGGAAACATATAGCTATCACGAATTTGACAAAATATATTTATTTAAAAAATGGAATTTCAATTCGTGGATTTTTTTACATATCACGAGATACAACGTATGCACAACGGCCAATACATTTTTCTGCCCACAAACTTTCTGGAAACATATTTTAACAAACTATTCTCTACCAATAATTTAGGCGCAGGTTTTCTTCGGGGGCTTTACCCAGTGAAGGGAATAATTTATTATTTATGGGAAGTTATATTGATTGATACTTTGGATTTAGACGTTTGGGGGATCATCGGTATGGTGTTCTCTCTCACCATTTATTTACCATTGTTCCATTATTATTAGTTTATGGTAAGGAAGTCAAGAAATTATCAAGCATATATTTAACCGGCTCTTTTTCTTTTTACCAAAAATATTCTGTAATATGGACAACAATATGGTTATCTATAAGATATCAGGATAGTGTTGTTTTTTGCGGAGTTTTTTGTGAAATGGGAATGTCCCATTAAACTGCATCTGGGTTGACGTCGGCGAACCAGGTTCCTGAACTTGTTTCAGGACCGATGTGGTTCTTTTTTCTGTCATTTCGGGATATTCATAAATAACGATCTTATCAAAGCGAGGCTATTACGTATGAAGTTTGCCGTAGCCATTCTAGGGGCCTTTGTTTTTTTCATGGGGTCGATTTCTTCAATCGTCTTCGCTGAGGGGAATACCCCGTCAGAGGGCAGTGAGAAAGAATATTGGACAGAACCCGTTACTGGGATGAAATTCGTCTGGGTCGAAGAGGGTTGTTTTCAAATGGGACAGAGCATTGCTGAAAGTCGGCTCTTGATAAGATCCGTTGGAGATGAAGATTATCATAAGTATTATGCCGATGAACTTCCTTTGCATAAAGTATGTCTTGATGGCTTTTGGATGGGGATTTATGAGGTCACTCAAGCTCAATGGCAGAAGGTTATGGAATTCAACCCGTCACATTTTAAAGATAATCCAGATTTTCCTCTTGATATGGTTTCGTGGCTCGACGCTATCGAATTCATTGAAAAGTTAAATCAGACCAATAGTGAAGGAGTTATCCGTTTACCGACAGAGGCTGAGTGGGAATATGCCGCTCGGGCTGGGACCTCCTCTCCTTTTTTCACCGGCGAAATCATCACCTCAAAACAGGCTAACTTTAATGGCTCGGTTTCCTTTGGTCTCAACATGAAGGACAACTATCTGAAAAGTCCGACTGTAGTAGGAAGTTTTCCTCCGAACGGTTTAGGAATTTATGATATGAATGGCAATGTCTGGGAGTGGTGTAATGATTGGTACGGCCTTGATTATTATAAGCTGAGTTCAGAAAAGAATCCTGAAGGCCCGGAGAATGGACAGATGAAGGTCTTGCGGGGCGGATCATGGTTCCGTTTTGCCGGGAATATCAGATCAGCAACCCGTTATAAGAATAAACAGGTTGGGCAATATGCCGATACCGGATTCCGTCTCGTCAGATCGGAGCTGAAGATCTCTAAGGAAGTCCTGACCTTTGACCCGGATTTCTAAATCATGGGACAAATCAGGGCATCCTTTCTTTATTGAGATGGTTTTTTGAGGTTGTTACTTTCCAAAATGAATTGAAAGAAATTTCGGCACTTTTTCAATCGGAACAAATATAGTTTCTTTTCTTTCCCCCCTTCCGTTTCTATGCGCTTTTCCAGGGTGTTACTATCTGTTATCAACTGTGATAGTTCGGTCGAGGAAAGCTCCCCTGCCTTTTCGACCACCCCGCATATTCGGTCAAACTCACTCCGCCATTCATCGGAAGCAGCACATGGTGATACCTGCCATAAACATCCCCCCAGGACAATGAGGAGAATAAAAAAAATCTTTCTGGTTGAGGATAGCATACGATTATTTTTCCATGGTGATACCTGGATGGCACCGGGTACAATCATTTAATGGAAAAGCAACTTTGAGGTGACAGACCCCGCAGAATTGATTTTCCAGAATATATTGCATCAGAAAATGTTCGGTCGTTTTTTTCTTGATATTGAAAGGATCAGGATGGCAGTTGGCACAGTCGAGCCACTGCACGTGTATTTTATGAGGGAACAGGGCCGGTGGAACAAAGGGCCACTCCGCCTCAAGTTCGAGGTTCTTTTTGAAAGGCATTGGTGTTTCTTCTGGATTGAAGAGGGAATAAATTGGGTTGATTCTTCCACTTCTCATGGCTCCTGCCCAATTGATTTTGTTCCCAAAGGGTGATTTTTGGAGATCATGGGTTAAGTCTGCGAATCGCTTGGGATCGGATTGGATTTCCCCGGTATGGCAGCGGGCGCAATTTTTTTCATCATGGCCGAAGACCTTTTCTCCATCATGACAGGTTCCGCAATACTGTCCATTCCGGTTTTCTTCTTCGGTCATTAATGTTGTATTTTTTTTAAAAGAGAATTCCAGTTCAAGATGACAGACTCGACAACTGTACTTAAGTCGGTGACTCCAATGGGAGAACCAGACCGGTTTCATTCCTTTGGAGGATGAGAGGCGATCGATAAGGATATCTCCATATTGATGGGGGGGAGGGAGTTCTGGAAATTTCCAGAAAGCTTGCTCTGCTTGGGCCGGAAGAGGACTGTGGCAACCCAAGATGACAAGAGCTATTATGGTTAAAAGCCGAAAAGAGATCATTCTGGATACCTATTGAGCCAGTTTGGTATGGCACCGTTGACAATCCATATTTGGAAAGGCGACCGGGCCATGGCAGAGGCCGCAATATTTTCCGTCAAATATTTCTTGCATGGTGTAGGGTTCAGCCCCTTTTTTGATACCGAAGATATCAGGATGGCAGAGTTCGCATCCACTCCATTTGGCGTGCTTCTCATGGGAAAAGATGATTTCAGGCATGTTTTTTTCATGCGGTTCAATGGTCAAAGCCGCCGGATCATCAATCTTAGGTCTTTTGATTGAGATGTTTTCCAGATAGTCTTTTAATTTGATCAGGCCTTGCTCTTCCGCCTTGATCCAATCTATCCCATTACCAAATCTTTCCCGGGGCATCGTTTTGCGAAATTCATAAAAGTTGTTTCTAAGGGGAATCTCTTTGCCGACCCTGTGGCACAGATCACAATTTTTTATATCCTTTCCGGAGGTATCAGTACTCGTTGGACCAAAGGCCTCCTTTTCATTATGGCAGGATCCGCAATAGAGGCCGTTTTCATTATCTGACTCGGTGATTCCGGTTTCTCCCGAGCGCATGCTGAATCCGATATCAACATGACACAGCCGACACGTATATTTGGCCCGGTGGAGCCAATGGCGGAATAGGACCGGGGCACGATTGGCCTTGGTGGAAAAATTGTTAAGAATGAGATCTCCGAATTCATGGGGTTTGGGGTTTTTTTTCTTGATCCCAAGCCCATCGCCAAAGGCAGTGGTCAGAGGAATAAAAAGAGAAACAATGAGCAGGAAGATATATATTTTTTTTAACATACGCCTACCATCCTTTGGAGATTCATGGGGGGAGGCCCATAAATATATGGTTTCTACAATCGGGTTATGACTTGGATTGAAATGAAACATAGAACAGAAATGAACAGGATAGATATTTTCTACCTTTTCTCATTTATTTGTCAAAGAGTTTTTTAAACGGTTATTTGAACCATTGTCTGGACGGAATGATTGCAATCGCATAACCACCAGATCTGAACAGAGTGAAATCATTCTATAGTTTATTTAAATATTGGGGGTTGCAAAAAGCGTAAACGCAAGGCGTTAGTTACCACCGAAACGGAACTCATCGCCATGGCCGCCCCTGCAATCATGGGGTTTAAAGTCGGACCGCCCATCAGGAAAAGAACACCAGCGGCTATGGGGATACCAATGATGTTATAGATAAAGGCCCAAAAGAGATTCTGGCGGATATTTCTCATGGTGGCTCGGCTTACATGGAACGCGGTTAATAAGGAGGTGAGTTCTCCTTTCATCAAAACTATATCACCAGATTCAATTGCCACATCTATGCCGGTGCCCATGGCGATACCAACATCCGCCCTGGCCAGGGCCGGGGCATCATTGATGCCATCACCAACCATGGCTACTGTTCTCCCCTGCTCTTGTAACTCGATAATTTTTTGCGCCTTGTGTTCCGGCAAGACTTGGGCGATGACTTCAGTTATTCCAGCCTGACGAGCAATAGCCTTGGCTGTGGCTTCATGGTCTCCGGTGAGCATCACCGAAAGAATGTTCATGGCCTTTAACCGAGCAACGGTTGCAGCTGCGTCAGGTTTCAAGGGGTCGGCTATTCCCATCAGGGCAACAAGTGTTCCGTCAACAGCAATGGATATTACGGTCTTGCCATCTTCAGACAAAGATAAAATCTTTTGTTCAAAGGCCAATTGGTCGGCAAGGATAATTGATTTTTCCAGAAGAAGACTTGTGTTCCCCACCAGAACGTCGTGACCTTTCACTCGAGCGGAGATTCCTCGACCGGGTAGAGCCTCGAAAGATTCAGGATGAGCAATGGGAATATCTTTAACTTCTTCCGATTTCATCACCGCCCGGGCCAGAGGATGTTCGGAAACCGATTCAGCCCCGACAATAAGAGAAAGTAGTTCCTTTTCTGCCATGGATGAGGTGAGCAGGATAAAGTCTGTCATCATCGGCCGACCATGGGTCAGGGTTCCGGTTTTGTCGAAGACCACGGTATCCACGGACTGGGCTTTTTCTAAGGCCTCGCCGCTTTTAATTAATATGCCGAGTTGAGCGCCCCGCCCGGTTCCAACCATGATGGAAGTCGGGGTGGCAAGCCCCATGGCACAAGGACAAGCGATGACCATCACAGCGACAAATATTTTCAAGGAAAAAGCAAAATCAGCGCCCCCGATGAAGTACCAGGAGAGTCCGGCAAGAAGCGCAAGCCCCATCACGATTGGAACGAAGTACAGGCTGATCCGATCGGCCAGGTTGGCTATTGGTGCTTTGCTGCCTTGGGCGTCACGGACCAGTTTGATGATTCTGGCAAGGACGGTATCCTGTCCTACTCGTTCTGCCTGGACATGGAGAATTCCTGTCGTGTTAAGGGTCGCGCCGACTACCTGATCGCCTGATTTTTTCTTGACCGGCATGCTTTCTCCGGTCAGCATTGATTCATCAACACTTGAATTTCCTTTGACAACAAGACCGTCAACCGGAATTCGATCACCAGGCCGGACAAGGATGATGTCTCCGGGATTGATTTCTTCAACAAGAACTTCTTCCTGTTGATCACCCCGGATCAGGATTGCCTTATCCGGGGTCAGTTTCATGAGTTGTCTGATGGCGTCGGATGTTTTGACCTTGGATCGCGCCTCCATATATTTACCAAGCGAAACCAGGGCGATAATAACTCCTGCCGATTCGAAATAAAAGTCTCTGGCCTGATGGAGTTTTGCAACGCCTGCGGCAATTTCTATTAAATTCCAGACACTATAAATAAAGGCGGCACCGGTACCGACGGCAATCAAGGAGTCCATATTGGGCGCTCCCCGGAGGAGACTTGGAACTCCGACCTGATAAAAACGTCGACCCAGCCACATCAGGGGTAAAACAATGATCAACTGGAGCAAACCAAAACCCAAGGGGTTATGATCGGGAGACACCGGATCAGGAAGATGTATTCCTGCCATCTCTCCCATGGAAACAAAGAGAAGAAGTCCTCCAAGGATTAGGGCCGGGAATAGATCCCTCTTCATGGTGTCCAGCTTTTTTTCTGCCCTTATGCGGCCGTCATCAGAAATTCCCGAGGAGGTCGAAGCTGGTGTGGCTTTAAAGCCAAGGGTGTTGATTTTTTCTCTGATCGTTCGCTGGCTTACCAGGGATGAGTCAAATTGGATCATTGCTGAATTGGCAGGGAGACTCACTGTAACCAACTTGACTCCTGGAAGCCCCCCGATTACCTTTTCAATTCTAGAGGAACAGGAGGCGCAACTCATTCCTTCTATTTCAAAGCGGGCCTCCGTCTCGGTCTGGGGGATAACCAATTCGAAGCCAAGACCGGAAATTTTTTCAGCTAAAGCGACGAGCGTTACGTGGTCCTGCTCCCAGGAGATGGACATTGTTTCCGTGGCCAGGTTGACACTGGCCTTGATAACCCCGGGGGTCGCTGACAGAACTTTTTCAATCCGGGCGGAACAGGCGGCACAATGCATCCCCTTGATGGCTACTTGAGCAGATTCAATCTGATTTTCGTTCATTCCCGTCTCCTGGTGGTCAGGTTTGGCGTATTAAAAAAATTAACTAAAAGCTTAAAAAGCTATTGATACATATAAGATTTTTGTCATAGTATACAAGCAAAAACGAAGTGTTCGTGGGCTTTTACGTTCCATAATAGGATGAACAGAGTCGGTCTGTTTCTCCCCTCTTGTCCACACGCACGATAATTTAGATGAGGAGGTTTTAGCCATGGCAACTGTTAAGATAAGCGGGATGAGATGCGGTCATTGTGTTGGGTCGGTAAGCAAGGCACTCAGTGAAATTGAGGGTGTCAGTAATGTTCAGGTCGATCTTGACAAGGGACAGGCCACCTACGACGAAAAACAAACGGTTTCCAAAGAAGTTATCAAGAAGGCTATTGCTGATATAGGATTTGAGGCAGAATGATATTCCTGGTGGACCAAGGACCCCGAGTTTTAAATTGCAGTTAAAGGGTTGTAGGGATGGGTTATGCTTGTTGAGTAGGTTTATGATGTCCCGGAATGGCTGAGAAAAATATGCCATTAAGAGTTGAGGTTTCAGAAATTTTTTTTTTGGCAACCGGCTTCTACTCTTGAAAAAGTTTGCCCAATCCCCCCAGTACTGAGCCCTCCCCCACCGTGCTTGCTCCGCCCCTGTTTTGGGGGGCCGCCCGATGAATACGCCCGGCCAGTCTGGAAAATGGTAATGACTGGAGCCAGACATGGCCTGGGCCGGTCAGGGATGCATAGAAAAAACCTTCTCCACCGAAGAGCCCAGAGGTGACATTGCCGACGTATTCAATGTCGTATCGTATTGTGTCGGTCAAAGCGGCTAGGCATCCTGTATCAACCCTTAGTGTTTCTCCTCGTGCCAATTGTTTTTCCACGATGGTTCCCCCGGCGTGAATAAAAACCAGTCCATCTCCTTCCAATTTCTGCATGATGAAGCCCTCTCCACCAAAAAGAGCCGCACCTATCCGTTTCTGGAAGGCGATTCCAATTGAAACCCCCTTCGCTGCGCAGAGAAAGGCATCTTTTTGGCAAATTAACCGGCCATGAAAATTCGTTAAATCCAGAGGGATAATCTTGCCGGGATACGGAGACCCAAAGGCGATTTTTCCTTTGCCGGATGAGCCCTTATAGGTGAAGATCGTGCAGAAAAGACTCTCCCCGGTTATCAACCGTTGGCCTGCTCCCAGGAGTTTATTGAAAATGCCACCGGATTGGGATGCTGCACTGCCATCACCGAAGACGGTTTTCATTTCGACTCCATCGGTCATGTAAACCATGGCTCCGGCTTCGGCCACTGCACTCTCCCCCGGATCAAGTTCAATTTCAACAAATTGCATTTCATTGCCGATGATCTCAAAATCAATTTCATGGGCTTTTTTGCCCTCGGTAGGAGGTGGCGTGGGAGGTTGGTGGATTTCGGTTGAGCTTACCTGGCCGGAGAGTTCATCAACCTGTTCAATGGCCAGCCAACTCGAGAATCCTTCACGCCAGACCAACATTTCACGGGTGAAACGTCCTGACTGGAGGGCATTGATCATTTCCTGGGTTGTATAGGGGCCGAGGGATTTTCCATTTGACGCTGCAAACCAATTTGCCATGTATTCATTCCTTCTGGGGTGATGATCTATAAGATGACCTTGACCAAGTTGTGACAGATTAACTGTTGGTAAAGGGCATCGCGTTCCTCTTGGCACCTAACTTCAATATCCAGGTCGAAACTATGATATTTTCCAGAACTGCTGACTTTTGAAAAACAGAGGGTGTATTGTCGTGAATCGGCAATCTCTTCAATGAGATCTCGTAGCTGTTCGCGGTGAGTGCCGATAATTGTATATTGCCATCTGCAGGGGTACTCTATCTCAGGGCCTGATTGACAACTGGGCATCGCCGTATCCTTATGTTTTTGAGGTTTGACTCATTCTGGAAAATTTTATTTTTTGTAGATCTTGATGGGTAACTTTTTTCTTCCCCAACGTAGACCGTGTTCGTGGGAGGCCATGAACAGGTCGATTCGATTTGGTCCCTTGATTGCGCCGCCGCGGTCTTCCACGACTCCCCAGCCGTATCCGGGGACATACATTCTAGTGCCAAACCCGTAATAATGCGTGTCTGCGGCGATGGTTCCATCGTGGGGCAGTAAAAGCCATGGAAAAAAAACGAGCCGGACCGGGATAACCCATGGCCGAAAGAGACTGTCCCAGGAAAAAAGTCCGGGATACGGTTCCCTTGGCTCAGTGCCACGCGCCGTTTTTCCAGAATATTCCAGTCCCCTGCTGGGGCCTGAGCTGATATATCGGTTCCAGAGATCAAGTTTTAAAAAATACCAACTCCCACGTTCCCAACTGCAGCATTGGCCGCACCCGCAATAAGCGGTTGTTTCCATTACTTTGGCAACGGGCCTTGCCGCACAACCCGAACAACAGAAGAGAAGAATAACGAAACAAATATGAATCCCGGGGAAATAAAATCCGCAAAAAGAGCAAAAATGCTGCTTGATGATTCCTGGTATGGACGCTGTTGTTGTCACGAATGATATTCTGGAGAAAAATCCATGGAAGAAGTCAGGTGAGAAAGTCATTACAAATGCAATGTTTTCAAGATATTTGTCACCATCCTGGCGACAGATTTTTACTTGACGAAAAAACATATTAAATTTAAGGATAACTCAAATGCAACACTTATTCGTGCTGTTTTTCCTCTTTTCGTACCCCCTTTCAGCTTAAGGATCGTTCAATGAAATCGTCACTGATTATTATGACTGTCATTATAACCTCTCTTCTCTCCGTTGGATTTGCGCATAGTAAATGCCTTGAGGGTGATTGTCGGAATGGCAAAGGCCTTTTAGAATTTGAAGGCGGAGAACGGTATGAAGGAGAGTTTAAAGAGCATATGCCCCATGGTCAGGGTACCCTCACTTTCCCGGATGGCGCTCGGTATACCGGTGAATTTGTTATGGATGAATTCAGTGGGCAGGGAATCTATGATTTTCCAAACGGAGAAAGGTATGAGGGGCAATTTCTCAAAAATAAACGGAGCGGCCAGGGGATTTTGACCTATCCTGACGGGAAAAAATATGTCGGCATGTTTGAAAATGATCAAAAACATGGTCTTGGCATACTTTCGTTTCCCGATGGTACTGTTTACGAGGGAGAATTTGTGGCAGGGGCCGCCCAAGGAGAGGGTACTCTGACTTCCCCTAAAGGAGAGAAGTATGTTGGGGATTTTGTTAATGGTTTACCAAATGGTCATGGTATTATGAAGTATGCCGATGGCAGTAGCTTCGATGGAGAATGGAAGGATAATGTCCCAACCGGTCAAGGTATGTACACCTATCCCGATGGTAAGAGGATTAAAGGATTCTTCCGTGATGGTAATTATATTGGTGAATAAAAACGTAACTATCCAGCTGCACTCCATCTGCGCTCGATTCGGCCTTCCAGCATACCGATGTATAGCTGAAAGTCCTCATTGAGCACACCTGAAGCACATCTGAACAGTTACATTCTGGTGGTTTTTGATCATTTTCAGCATTAAGCTTCTAAGTAATAAATATGCAACATGTTGATTTTGTTGATTTTAAAATAGAGGCCGGGCCCGCCCGGTTAGGAAGCTGGATAGTTACATAAAAACTTAAGTATCGCTTTAGAGCCCCGATCCATTGGTATATTCTAAATTGTAAAATTGAACCTGACTGTATCCTCACCATTAACCGGTCATTTTTTATCCAGGGATTGCACCATATGGGCGAAATCGATCACCTCGGATTATACCGTATCACCAGTTTTCTCGGAAAAGGAGCAGTTTGGGCTCTCTATGAAGGAATTGGCCCGGATTCCACCGAAACTGTATTATTAAAGGTTTTCCGTAAGGACCTCATTCCCCAAAATACTGAGGGGAATTTTTTATCAGATCTCCAGCGGAATTTCAAGGCTACGGCTTTACTCAAACATCCTCAAATTGTTTCGGCCTGCGAAATCGAGGTTGAGGATGGCACCCCTTATGTTGTCATGAAAAAGGTCCAAGGCGAGACCCTGCAGCACCTCTTCGATCAAAGCCATCATTTTTCCGTCGAAACGAGTATTGACATCATCAACCAGTTGCTGACTATCCTCGCCTTTTCCCATGGCGAAGGGGTAGTCTATCAAGGGATAAAACCGACGAATGTTTTGATTCAAGGGAATGGTCGAGTCATGTTAACCGGGGTTGGGTTGGCTGAGGTTGAAGCCGAATTGGGGGGTAAGGCTGAAGCAATGGATGCCCCCTGGTGTTCAGCTCCGGAGCATTTTGATGGTAACGGGGTCGATCATCGCACCGATATTTTTACTGTTGGGGCTATTTTTTATCATCTGATGACAGGGGAAAAGCCTTTCCCGGGAAACTCCATTACCACGATCAAACACCGGATCTTACATACCGCCCCAATCAAGGTCTCCGACCTGAATTATCAGGCCCCACGATTGATGGACGGGGTGATCTTTATGGCTCTGGCCAAGAATCCTGAAGAACGTTTTCAAACAGCTGCAGAGTTTCTGAAAGCTTTGGCCAAGGCGGCTTCTGGACGGAGTCCCGCCGATTCAACTTTGGGCGGAGCCGAAATTTCATGGCATCCTGAAAGAATAATCACTGATGTGACCCTGCAACTTGACAACACGGCTCAACTTAAGGCGATCAGTCAGGGATCAATTCTTGATGGTAAGGGGAAGTGGCTGGTGTTGGCGATTGCCGCAGCCATTGTCTTGACTGGTTTGGTCTGTTTTCTGGCCTTAAATGATTGATGGCAGGCTGTCTTGCCTGTTGGGTTATCCATTAGCAGTTGATTCCCATCCTGGAAGATCACGCTGTTGATGTTTCTCCTACTTCCCTGCTGGTATATCTAAAATTCAACGAGCCAATAACTCTTCAATTGACAGTATTCTCACTCCGGCCTGGCTGAGTTGAGTGATGGCATAGTCTATTGAGGGGAAGTTGATCACCACCAGCCCACATTCACCACTGCGTTGGGAATATGCCTGCAGGGCATGGTTAATCAACCCGCTTTTTTTGATAATAGTGAGGATTCTGGCCATTCCACCGGGCTTGTCAGGGATTTCGGCAACGACCACATCAGTTAAATCCGCTTTAATGCCTCTTTGCATAAGAATTTTATTTCCCTTCTCGACATCATTGACAATCAACCGTAACAACTTTGGTTGGGACGGACAGTGGTCGGGTAATGAAATGAAAATGATATTTATGCCGTTTTCAGCGAGAAGTTCCGCAACCTCAGAGACCTGATCGGCATCTCCTTCAATCGTAACAACTATCTGTTTAATGTTCATGTGATCCGATTCCTAAAGGCATCAGAGGATACCTCGGCCTTTTATGTTGCGATAGGAAAACTACGGATGTTTTCCTGATTAAAATCGAACAAAAGCCTCTCAGGTCGGCTCCATACTCTTCGTTAAATATTAAATCCATCAGGTGCGGGTCTTAAATCAATTCATGGATGACAAGGATCAAGTTCTCTGGGAAAAACTGATTATTGTCCACCCCGAACACAGCGAGTATAGAAACTGCTGGCCTTGCCGGTGTCGTGAACTACCCCGCCACTGGAGGTTACCCGTCCATCATTAAAGTCTACTTGCCAAGCAGAGTCAGGGGTTCCAACAATGGAAGTCGATGACCAGTAAAATGTATTCAAGGTACCTGGAAAGATTGTGGTGTCAATTGCCGGGAAATGCGCTGAGTCATCGGTAATTGATTTCAACTCTTTGATATTAGGAAGGCGCCAATCGTTATTCCCGGCGAGAGACAGGTCTTCACAGTAGATGAGAGCGGTTTCCCAGGTTCTTGGAGTCGTATCAACTATTTGTTGCCAGACAAGTCCGGTGGTGGGATCCGTCACGGTTCCATCTGTGTTGACGGTAAATGCCATTGCAAGGGACTGGAGGCTGAGGAGGAATATTGAGCAAAAAGTCAGGCTGGATTTCATAATCATATCCTTCGTAAAAATCTGAACTGTTTCAGTTGCCATCACTGACGCAACGAACTTTCGCGGCGTTGGCTTTTCCTTGGGTGTCAACGGTGCCATCAGTAAAATTGACATACCAGACATTGGCCGGGTTCATATCACTCTGAGTTTCTGTCCAGTATGGGGTGTCAGATGTTCCCGGGAAAATGGTCGTATCAATGGCTGGAGAAAGGGTTCCGAAGTTGACAATACTCATTAACTCCTTGGGCGCGGGAAGATGCCAATCGGAGCGTCCCCCGAGGGTCAAATTTCCGCAGATATTGGTTGCACCGCCGAAATTATAGAGTGAATTTTCCGTGCCGGAAGCCTGGTACCAGTTGTAAGAGCCATTATCACTTTGTTGCCAGATTCGGCCGGTCTGGTTGTCGATTACGGTTCCATCACCTGTGATAGTGTACGAAGGTGGGCGAATCGTATAATCGGAGTCTTCACCGAAAACAGTGGTGTAATCTCCGGTCTGACCAGAGTCTACCAGCAATATACCCTGAGATGAGTTGAGGATTGTGGTGGTGGTTGGTGAGGCTGTGGTGGTTGTTGCTGGAACCTGGGTTGTGGTTGTGAGGGCAATGGTCGTTGAAGTCTGCGATATTGTTGTTGAGGTATTAGCGAGAGTATCCCCTCCTCCTCCTCCACAACCGGTAAGAGGAAACAAGGTAATTAAGCAGAATACAATCAGTGAAGTCTTTGTGGCCATTCGCATAGTTCTCCTTATGGCAATCCGGGTTCAAGGTTGTTTTTCTATGCCATTATTGGGGTAAGATAGGTCGTGAATTGACTTTCAGCAAGAAAAAAGGTCCTGACCCGGGTGGGGCAGGACCTTTTGCTCTCTGGAGCGGCGATGGGAATTGAACCCGGGACCTATTGATTAAGAATAGGGTGTTTGATATAACCCCATGAAAACCCTTCAAGAACTGACCGAGCGAACCACTGAGGAGATCGAAGATGCAAGGGCCTCAGTCCGAGCAGGAGGATGGGCCCCCATCAAAGAATTGCTCTTTGACTCTGCCCTCCTCCTCCTCCTTCATTAACACAGGGTACTTCACAAAAAATCAGGAGAGCAAGATGCGAAAAATCTCTTACACATCAATTGGGCTGTTCCTTTCTCTGATGGCGTTGGCCTCTACGGCAAGCGCTACAGGGTTCGGTGGGTACCTTAATTTAGAAAGCGGCAGTGGCACTGAAACAGCCGAAGTTGACGACCGTAATAGTTATGAAACAGACATGAATTACTCTGGAGGAGGATTGGGCTTTACTTTGGACAACGCACTGCGTGACGAAAGACCAGTCAATTACCGTTTTGCTATTGGTCTCGATTCTTTGACCAAAGAATACAATGATGCTGACGAGGATAGTACTGGAATTGCCATGACACACGCTTGGGGGTTTGGGCTTATTCGCAAGCAGAAATTCCGCGTGTGGATCGGCCCCGAGATTAAAGTAGGATTCTACGCTGGAAGTGAAGACTATGGTAATAGTAGCTCAGATTGGGTTCTGCTTCGCTTGGGCGGTGGTCCGGTGGTCGGCTTTAATTTCGCAGTAGCAAGGCATTTAGTGCTCTCGGTAACAGCTGGTGTGATGTACAACAATGTATCCGGTTTCGGAACGATCTCATCCTATTACGATGATGTAAGCTATACGACTACCGATAAATTCAGCAATGTATTTTGCAACCTATCCTTTTTTATTGATTGATGCGGATGACGTGAAACTTCTGCGGCGCTGCGTGGCAAGTTCCTTGGTGCAGAAGATTAACCAATGCGAGCAAATAAAGTAAAATCAAAGGGTTTGAGAAGGAGCTTTGAAGGGTAAAAAAACTGACATGACAAGGCCGTGGAGATCGGTTAAAGGTAATTGGTGTTGACCACCAATTATATGCACTATTTTAACGAATTGTTTATTTGTTGAATAATAAATCGTTATGTTTTTATTTGTGAAACGGGGGGGCTGATGAAGCTGATGAGAAGAATTGCACGAATGCAATCATGGGTTGGGTTTTTTTTAGCTATGCTTTCCCTTGGGCTTGCTGCTGTGGCCTTTGCCGCTGACTGTAACGAGGCGGCGAGTCTCGCCCGGGAGGCGGCAAAAATGGCTTCCCGCAATTCCTCCGGCGCCCAGAGCCGTCTTGAAAAGGCGGAGATGCTGTGCCCCCGGAGTGCGGCCCTTTCCTTCAATCTGGCCATGGTCTATTATGACCGGGGTCTGTTGAGCGAAGCCCGGAGTCAGCTCGAAAAAACCCTGAAAAAAGACCCGAACCATACAGATGCATTAAACAATTTGGCCTATCTGATGATCACCGATGGTGAAGGGGATCAGGCAAGGGCTTTGCAGCTGGCCCAAAGAGCGGTCACCCTTGAGCCCAATAATCGGAGTTATCGAGATACCTTGGCCAAGGCCCAGGTGCCTAAATATCCGGCAATCTTGAACATGCAGGTCAATCTGGCCGATGCCAACGGCAACAAGGTTCTGGAGGCGGGTGAATCCGGTAGCCTCCAGGTGACGGTCACCAACACCGGCAAGGGCGAGGGCCAGAATGTCCAGATCAGCCCCGAGGCCGAGTCAAGAATCCCCGGGCTGCGCCTGGCGGGCGCCCAGACCCTCTCATCCATCGGGCCGGGGCAAAGCCGAACCATTGATTTTTCCATTACCACGGAAGAAGCAGAGTTGACCAACGATACCCTGACCATTCGGGTCAATGCCCAGGAACAAAATGGGTTCGCCCCTGACCCCATGCTCATCACCATGACGACCAAGGCCTATGATCCTCCCAAGCTTACGGTTGCGGATATCGGCATTGCCGATCAATCTGAAAACGGCCAGATCGAGCCCATGGAGATCGTTGAAATCACCGCCCGGATATTTAACAGTGGCCGTGGCGATGCCCGAGGAGTCACGGCCAGGGTGATCATCGGCAAGGATGTTTTTCCTGCCGGAGATACCCAGACGGAATTTACCATCGGCTCGCTTCCCGCAGGGCAATATCATGATATTACCTTTGCGGTCTTTGCCTCCAAAAAGGCCACCGACATCCCGATTTCCATTGCACTCACTGAAGAACGGTCGAAACACAATGCCGAGCAAAAGCTTGACCTGGCCTTTAACCGACCGGAGAAGAAGTCACCCCAAAAGATTGTGTTGTCAGCCGACCTGCCCTTAAATTCAGCACCATGGCAGGTTGCGGCCCCCGGTCTTTCAGTAGATGTTGATATTCCCCCCAAGACTGGCCAAGTCAAACCCGATGCGGTTGCCGTTGTCATTGGCAACAAGGATTATGCGCATCAGGGGGTTCCGCAGGTGGAATTCGCTATCCGTGACGCCTCGGTTATTCGGCAGTACTTAATCGACACCCTGGGTTTTGCCGACCACAATATCATTTTCCAGCAGAACGCTACCAAGACAGATTTTCTGAAGATCTTTGGTGATAAGGACGATTATCGCGGCGAGCTCTATTCTCGAACCCGCAAAGGGAAATCGGATGTCTTCATCTTCTATTCCGGTCACGGTGCGCCAGACACTATTACCAAACGGGTTTTTCTCCTGCCTGCGGAAGCTGACCCAAGCTCCATTAAATTCACTGCGTATTCTCTTGACCTGCTCTATGCCAACCTTAACCGTCTGGGTGAGGAAAAAGATATTCGGAGTCTGACCATGGTTTTTGACGCCTGTTTCTCCGGGATGAGCAATGATGGGGCCGCTGTGGTCTCTGATGCCAGCTCCATCGGCATTCGGCCCAAATTGCCGGTTCTGGCCCTGCCAAATACCGCCATTATCACCAGCTCTTCTGATGATCAGATCAGCTCCTGGTACCGGGAAAAAAGGCATGGACTCTTCACTTATTTTTTCTTGAAAGGTATCAAGAATACAGTGGCGCAGGGCAAACCAGTCACCCTGGGTGATATCCGGGCTAGCCTAACCGATGTGGATAGTGTCAACGATTATGCTTACCGGCTTTATAAACGGGAGCAGACCCCAACCATTATTGGCGATCTTGGGATGGTATTAGTAGAAAAAAAATAAAAGGAATTGGTTATGAAGAGAATGTGTTCTTTGTTTCTTTGTTTTTTGGTGGTTTTGACTTGCGCTATCCCTCCATCCTATGCCGGTATGGTGAATAAATTCGAGCCTATTGAAGAAACGCTGGTCTCCGACTTACCGCCTGAGGTCAAGGTTCCGGAAACGAAAGAAGAAAAAGGCTCCAGTTGGTGGAAATGGGGGCTTGGCCTTGTGGCTGTTGGTGCCATTGCCGCTGCTGCGGGTGGCGGCGGCGGAGGTGGTGGTAGCAGTTCGTCATCAGGAGGGTCAGGCAATGTCAGCTTTAACTGGTGATCAGCCTTTACCGAAAGGGAAAAAAGAAATCAATCGATTGACGAATGACGAGCAATCGAGTGACGAAGTGGGAGGAGGCTCCCTGTTCGAATGTTTGTAATTCGCTTGTTCGTCATTCGACTGTTCGCAGTTTAAAAAAGGGAAAAGCATACAAAACCATGAAACAAATACCTTTCCTCGCCCTCACAGTAATGACCATTTTTCTTTGCTCTCTTCTTCTCTCTTGTGGAGGGGGGCTTGATCAGACCAATTCCAGTTCCACGGGATCGTTGACCATGACCCTAGTCTGGGAGGATAGTGGCTCTTTTGTTTTCCGTGCAGTCACCACGCCCCGTTCTGCGCCATCTGGTGTGACCACGATTAGAGCCAGAATAACTGGGACAGGGATGAGCGAAATGGTTCAGGATTATACTGCCTCGGCTGGCCACGGAGAGATCTCGGGCGTACCGGTTGGTAGTGGTCTGACCTTGACCATTCAGGGTTTGGACGGTTCCGGGAACGTGACCTATCAGGGGAGTGTGAGTAATATTATGGTAACGGACGGGCAGACCTATGATTGTGGTGTGATCACAATGGCATTGACGGGGGGGACTTCATCGACAACCACAACCCAAAATCCAATTACCACAACAACCCAAAATCCAACTACCACAACGACTTCATCGACAACCACAACCACACTTTTTCAAGATAACACGTTTATGCAAAATGGCCTTGTCGCCTATTATCCATTTGCTGGAAATGCGAATGATGAAAGTTGGAATGGCAATGATGGGAATGTGATAGGTGCAACATTAACAGATGATATGTTTGGCGCATCTGATCAAGCATATGTATTTTCGCGATACAATCAATACATCGATCTTGGAGCCTCTAGTTTGTTAAAGCCTATGGTCGGGTCGATAAGTATTTGGTTTTATGCTGATGTCGCGACCATTACCGATTACCGATTTCTCATTTCAAATGGCCAATGGGGGGGAGGAATCAATAGTTTCGATTGCACTCTTCATCCTACAAACAGCAAGTTTGGATGTAGTATTCTTGATGGTAATTCTGGCAAAACAATATATGCTGAAAAATACAATATCCTTTTGCAGCAGTGGGTTCATGTTGTTTTTACATGGGGGGGTGAGGGGGTATATCTTTATGTAAATGGTGAGTTAAGTACTGACGTTTATTCAAGTGCATCGGGGTATGCTACATATGGGAATGAATCAACAAAAATAGGACAACAAAAAAATGCCGCATCAGGGAGGCAATGGCAAGGAAAGATCGATGACGTTCGTATCTATAATAGACAAATTTCAGGTACTGAAATACTTGCGCTTTACGATTACACGTTACAACTTCGTAATTTTTCCACTATTTCTTCTGCTGGGCAGGTTTGGATGGATCGTAACCTGGGTGCCACCAGGGTCGCCACCAGCTATAATGATTCCGAGGCCTACGGTGTTCTCTACCAGTGGGGCCGGGGTGCCGACGGTCATGAGAAGCGGAACAGTTCCACAACGTCCACCCTCAGTTCCAGTGATTCTCCCGGGCATGGGAGTTTCATCTTAGGTTCATCTTCGTCTAATTATGATTGGCGGAGTTCTCAGAACAATAATCTCTGGCAGGGAGTTAGTGGCGTTAACAACCCATGTCCGGCCGGATTCCGGTTGCCCACTGACGTGGAATGGGAGGCGGAACGGGTAACCTGGTCTTCCAATGATCGTGATGGCGCTTTCAGTTCGCCCCTGAAGCTTGTCTCGGCCGGGTACCGCCACAGCAGCGATGGCTCGGTCGTCAACGCAGGCATCTTCGGCAACTACTGGAGCAGTACGGTCAATGGCAGTTTCGCCAGCTACCTGTTCTTCGGCAGCGGCGACGCCTACGTCTACAGCTACCGCCGGGCGTACGGCCGCAGCCTCCGTTGCATAGAGGAATGACACTTTGATTATTTGACTCTTTGACCCTTTCCCACTGCGTCCCGATAGGGCGCAGCCGAGTAGAGTGCGGTCCCCGCACCGTTCCTTTTGCTCGGTTGTACATGCCTGGCACAATGTGTTGCGCCGGGCGCACCCTACGGTTGTCATAATGACCTGTTTTTCATGAACAATGTCTGATTATCGACGGGCAAAGACCAAAGCCGAGTAGGGTGCGGTCCCCGCACCGTTCCTTTTGCTCGGTTGTATATGCCTGGCACCATGTGGTGCGCCGGGCGCACCCTACGGTTGTCACAATGACTGTTTTTCATGAACAATGTCTGATTATCGACGGGGTTGGCAGGGGGACGTTGTTTAATTGTTGAATCCAAGCCGAGTAGTAGGGTGCGGTCTCCGCACCGTTCCTTTTGCTCGGTTGTACATGCCTGGCACCATGTGGTGCGCCGGGCGCACCCTACGGTTGTCACAATGACCTGTTTTTCACCAGGGGCAGGGGGACGTTGTTTAATTGTTGAATCCAAGCCGAGTAGCCGAGTAGGGTGCGGTCCCCGCACCGTTCCTTTTGCTCGGTTGTACATGCCTGGCACCATGTGGTGCGCCGGGCGCACCCTACGGTTGTCATAATGACCTGTTTTTCATGAACAATGTCTGATTATCGACGGGCAAAAAACAAAGGCGGCACCTATTTCTTCACCGTTGTCACCTATCGGCGGGAACGGTTTTTATGTGACGATGATATTCGGGGTCTGCTGCGGGATGCCATTGCTGCGGCCCGTCGAACGCATCCTTTTGTTATCGATGCCTGGGTTCTTCTTCCCGACCATCTCCACTGCATCTGGATCTTGCCGCCGGATGATCACGCCTTCGGCCTCCGCTGGTCCATGATCAAACGGTATGTCTCCCAAAGGTGCCATCGGTTGCAACGCCCGGACCGGCTCAACGCTTCGCAACGGAAACGGCATGAATTAACCCTCTGGCAACGGCGGTTCTGGGAACACCTGATCCGGGATGAAAAGGATCTGCGGAACCACTGCGATTATATCCATTACAACTCGGTGAAACACGGTCTTGTAGCCTCCCCGAAAGACTGGCCCTATTCAACCTTTCACCGATATGTTGAGGACGGGATATATCCTTCAAGTTGGGGAGCATCACTACCTGCTTTCGATGCCGACATTGGGTACGAATGACCCGGGTAGGGTGCGGTCCCCGCACCGTTCTTTTTGCCTCGGTTGTACATGCCTGGCACGATGTGGTGCGCCGGGCGCACCCTACGGTTGTCACAATGACCTGTTTTTCATGAATAATGGTTGATTATCGACGGGCAAAAAACACAGGCGGCACCTATTCTCATTCCCCGCTCATCAATAATAAAAGTGTATACGTCTCCCCTCCCCCGGCAATTCATGCCGCTGATTAAATAAAACTTCCCCCTCCCAAAAAAACCTAGCAAAAAAAGTGTTCGAATGGGTGTGATATTGAATTTTTTAGAGAGCCTCTGCTTTACGCCCTCGCCATCTTCCCAAAAAAGTGTATACGTCATCGACTACGAGGATTTTATTGCCCTGCAAGGGTGCCAAGGTAGCACGACGGTAGCACCAACAAAAAAGGACTTAGCCAATTAAGGCTAAGTCCTTGATATTACTGGAGCCGGCGATGGGAATTGAACCCGCGACCTACTGATTACGAATCAGTTGCTCTACCCCTGAGCTACGCCGGCTTAAAAGACCTTTGAAAGGCAAAAAATATTGTGTAATGCTAGTAGCAGTTTTATGGTTAAGTGTCAAGTTGGGCGATTTGGTTTTTTGTGTTTTGGTTATTCACTTATCAATAAATTTAAGCATCATTCCACCCCTTAATAAACCAGGATATCTCATATGGCCGTGATCCCTAAGATCGGAAGAATCCTTATTGTTGATGACGACAGTTCCCATCGATTCATGCTCAGCTCAATGTTGCGCCAGTGGGGATGGTCTACCGAAGAGGCCGACGATGGGACAACTGCAGTGAAAGCCGTTGAACAGAGGAATTTTGATGCCATTCTGATGGATGTCAGGATGACCCTGATGGACGGGATCGAAGCATTAAAAGCTATTCATATCTTAAATCCGGTGCTTCCCATCGTGATCATGACGGCCTATTCAACGGTCGATGCTGCGGTTGAAGCCATGCGAGAAGGAGCCCATGATTATCTAACCAAACCTCTGGATTTTGAACGCCTTCAGCTCACTCTGGCAAAAGCCATGGAATTCAGACAGGTGGCAGAGGCTGTTCGGGCGCCTGGTAACCATGATACGATTCCTGGCCAATTCCCAGGGATAATTCATCAATCGTCCGGAATGGCTGATCTTCTGAAGATGGTTGAACAAGTTGCTCCCACCGAGGCTACTGTGTTGATTTCAGGTGAATCCGGTACCGGCAAAGAGCTTATTGCCTCAGCCCTGCATCGGCTTAGTTCCCGAAACGGACAGCCTTTTGTTAAGGTCAACTGTGCCGCACTGGTTGATACTCTCCTGGAATCGGAACTTTTCGGCCATGAAAAAGGAGCCTTTACCGGCGCTGACCGCCGAAAAGACGGAAAATTTCTCCAGGCCGACGGTGGGACCATCTTTCTTGATGAAATTGGAGAAACCTCAACGAGCATGCAGGTTAAGCTGCTCAGAGTTCTTCAGGAGCATGAGGTTCAGAGGGTCGGTGGGCAGGAAACATTGAGCGTGGATGTTCGAGTTGTGGCGGCAAGTAACCGGATTCTGGAAGAAGAGGTTAAAAATGGTCGGTTTAGGGAAGATCTTTACTACCGGTTAAATGTGGTAGCGCTCCATATCCCTTCTCTCCGAGAAAGACCGAAAGACATTCCTCCACTGGTAGAGCATTTTGCGCAAATATTTGCCAAAAAAAACGGACGGGGATTAAACGGGATTACTCCTGTCTGCCTGGCTATGTTAACGAAATATCCCTGGCCAGGGAATGTTCGTGAATTGGAAAACGCCATAGAACGAGGCATTATTCTCATGAGGGGGGACTATCTCGATGAAGAAAGTCTCCCACTCTCCATCCATAATTGGTTTCAAAAAAACAACATAACACCCACTATGGAGTCATCTCCTTCCTCCCTTGAAGATGCTGAAAAGATGGTCATTGAACAAACGCTGCGTGAAACGGATTGGAACAAAAGCGAATCGGCTCGGCGTCTCAGAATCACCCGTAAAACTCTGCAGAGTAAACTGAAAAAATATGGGTTGAGCCCCGGTTGAACGTGGCCATCGGTTCAATCGCCTTGCATCAATAAGCTTGTTTTTGGAATACCCAGTCCATGACCCTATGAAAAAAATAACTTTTTGAGAATTGATCCCAAAAAGTGAGACGTTCTTTTATTTTTTTTCTACTAAACACTTCTTAAGCGGGTATAATAAACACATTCGTGCCAAATCAACAGAAATGCCCTCCTTTCCTTGGCTTCAATAAACGGAATACCTTTTGAAGATACTGCAATTTTTAATGATAATGGGTGGGATTTTACTGCTCGTCTGTTCTCTCTTTCCAACTCGGGAACTTTGCCGGAAGGACCATCAAGGCGTGCGTTCCTGGAAGGTCCTCGGTGCATTAACCATACTCTTTATCATCGGTTATTTAGCTTTTGCCATACTGTTGTTGGATACGGAACCAAGCCGGTTAAGCCTGATTGTTTCATTGATCCTGTTTGGAGGGAGTGTTTTCGTGATCCTGGTGGTGCGAAATGCCAAGATATCCATCGGTCATATCATGGCCATGGTTGAGGCGGAACGTTATCGTGCCTTGCATGATGATCTCACCGAACTCCCCAATCGGACCTATCTCCAGGACCGTCTTGACAATCTCATCTCTCGGACTGAAAACAATCAAGCCAGTTTTGCGGTCTTTCTGCTCGATCTCAATCGATTCAAGGAAGTAAACGATGCCCTGGGCCATTTTTATGGCGATTACCTCCTGCAAAAAGTGGCGTTACGGCTTCGTGAAGTGATTCAATCCGGACAAACTTTGGCTCGATGGGGTGGGGACAAGTTCGCCTTTCTTTTTCCCGACCTGGATCGGGATCATGCTATTCGGATATCCTATAAAATCAACGACATAATGGCCAGACCTTTTAAGATTGAAGGTAAATCATTGTCTGTTGGGATCAGTATCGGGATTGCCGTTTTTCCCGACCACGGACAAGACACCGAATCAATCCTGCAACATGCCGATATCGCTATGTATGAGGCCAAGCGTAACCATGTCGATTATGCTGTTTTTGATCCGATGGCGGACCGGGCGACCTGGAATCGCTTGACCATGTTGGGTGATCTCCGCTCGGCCATCGCCAAGGGACAGTTATTGCTCCATTATCAACCCCAGGTTTCAGTCCTCAATGGAAGTTTAAGCGGGGTCGAGGCTCTTATCCGCTGGCAGCATGACGAAAGAGGATTAGTGTATCCCAGCTATTTTATTGAACTGGCGGAACAGGCCGGATTGAGTAAGGCGCTGACCAGTTGGGTCCTTGATAATGCCTTAAAGCAAATGGCTCAATGGAAGAAAGCAGGGGTCTCTGTTCCGATGTCGGTCAATCTTTCTATTAAAAATCTGCACGACTATGATTTTTCTGCCGAGGTGGCTGGACTTCTTAAAAAATGGGAGATCAGGCCGGAAGAGTTGACCTTGGAGATTACTGAAAGCAGTATCATGGTAGACCCTGGTCGGGTCACCACCGTGGTTGGTGAGTTGAAAGAGATCGGGGTCAAGCTTTCGATCGATGATTTCGGAACCGGCTATTCCTCGCTCTCCTACCTGCGGAAGTTTCCAGCTGGAGAGATTAAGATCGATAAATCATTTGTAATGGACATGTTGAAGAGCGAAGACTCCGCTGTTATTGTGAAATCGACCATCGACATGGCCCACAATATCGGACGATGGGTGGTTGCCGAGGGGGTTGAAAATAATGACACCCAGATTCTACTCAAACGGTTAGGGTGCGACTTTATCCAAGGCTTTCATGTCAGTCATCCTCTGCCCCCTGATCAATTTTTGGATTGGTATCGTACCATTACTGCCAACTAAATTCGTCTGTTCCCTGCCCCTTGGTCTATTCTATTTCTTCTCATAATACTGCTGGATAGCTCTGACCATGGCTGGAATGGTATATTCTTCCGGTTCAATATCCACAGTTAACCCGCCGTTCCGGGCGGTTTTTGCGGTTATGGGCCCGATCACCGCGACCTTAACCCCATCCAGAAGCGTTTTGAATTCCGATTCATCCTTGATGCTGAGCAGTTCCAGGAAGTTTTTTACCGTTGAAGAACTGGTAAAGGAGATCAGGTCGATCTCCTTGTCTTCCAAGGCCTTACGGACCTCGTCAAATCCCTCGGGCATTATGTTCTTGTAGACTGGGGCCACTGTGACTTCGGCTCCTGCCTCCTGGAGTTTTTTAGGGAGGATTTCCCTGGCTTCGAGGGCCCTGGGGATAAGAATCTTCTTCCCGGTGACCCCTTTCTCCAGCATTGCTTGGGCTAAGCCTTCTCCGGTAAACTCTTCCGGCAGAAGATCCGCCTTGATGCCATACCCAAGGAGGATTTTTGCGGTAGTGGTTCCGACGACACCCACCTGGGATCCACTCAGTGCCCTGGCATCCATCCCCTTCTCCTGGAGACGCTTGAAGAAAAATTGAATTGCATTGATGCTGGTGAACAGGATCCAGTCATAGGTGTTGAGTCGGGCCAGACATTCGTCCAGTTCTTGCCAGGAATCAGGGGGAACCAGAGCGATGGTCGCTCCTTCAAGGCAGGCCGCCCCATCCTCTTCAAGAAGATCGATCAGTTCGCTGGCCTGTTCTCGGGTTCGAGTAACCAGGATTCGTTTCCCGAGGAGAGGCTTTTTTTCATACCAGTTGATCGTATCTCTCAACGCGACGACTTCACCGACCACCACCAGGGCCGGAGGAGTGATTCCTTCTTCTATGACCCGTTCGGCAATATTTGCCAGGGTTCCGACCACGGAACGTTGCATCGGGGTTGATGCCCAACGGATAACGGCGACTTTGGTATCGGCCGGTCGACCATGCTCCATCAGGCGTTCGGCAATGGAAGCAAGGTTTTTGATGCCCATGTAAAAGACCAGGGTCCCGATTCCAGTGGAGATTTTGTCCCAGGCAATTCGACTGTTTGTTTTGGTCGGATCCTCATGGCCAGTGATAAAGGCTACCGAGGAGGTGTAGTCTCGATGGGTGATCGGAATGCCGGCATAGGTTGCAGCAGCGGTGGCTGAAGTTACCCCGGGGACCACTTCGAAGGCGATTCCAGCGGCCACCAGTTTTTCGACTTCCTCTCCACCCCGGCCAAAGATAAAGGGGTCGCCACCCTTGAGGCGAATCACCCGCTTCCCTGCTTGAGCGCGATCAATCAAAATTTGATTGATCGCGTCCTGGGTGAAGGCGTGGTGGACGTTGCCCCTTTTTCCGGCATAGATAAGTTCAGCCTGTTGCGGTACGAGCTTCAAGAGCCTCTTATTGGCCAAATGGTCATAAACTACTACCTCAGCCTGCTTCAGCAGCTTCTTCCCTTTGACCGTAATCAAACCAGGATCACCGGGCCCTGCTCCAACCAGATAAACCTTGCCTGATACCGGTGAATTTTCTTGGACTGTCATAACAATCACATCCATTTATTATGACAGCCGGACACGGAAAGAGCGCAGGGATTCGCTTCCTGCGCTCTTTCCGTGTCCGGCTGTAGAGTGTTAATTCCCGCTCGGTCCAGGAATAGTTGTTGTTTGGTTATTGAATGGAGGCTCCATAAACCTCTTCAAGAATCCGCCGACCACCCATGGTAAGAAGATCTTCAGCAAGTCCACGCCCCAGACTTGCAGCGTCGGCGATGGATCCGGATACGGATTTTTTAAGCATTTCCTTTCCATCCACTGAGGCAATTAGGCCGGTAATGGTTATGGTATTGCCGTCGATCGTGGCGTATGCGCCGATGGGAACCTGGCACCCTCCTTCCAGTCGATGGAGGAAGGCCCGTTCACCGACAACGGCAATAGCCGTCTCGTCATGGTTTAAAAAGCTCAGGCCAGCCAGAAGTTCCCCGCAGTCCTTGCGGAGTTCAATGCCATTGGCCCCTTGAGCAACTGCTGGTAACATCTCTTCCGGGGTGAAGCGATCGGTGATTTGGTCCGACCAGTTCATCCGGTTCAAGCCGGCGGTGGCCAGAATAATGGCGTCATACATGCCCTCATTCAATTTCCGTAAACGGGTGTCCAGATTGCCCCGCAGATCATCAATGACCACATCTGGTCGGAGATGGGCCAACTGGGCCTTTCGTCGCAGACTGCTGGTGCCAATTTTGGCGCCATTGGGCAGATCCTTCAAGGAGGCGTATTTGGTTGCCATAAACGCATCACTGGGGTCTTCCCTTTTGGTCACGATGCCGATGTGGAGTTCCTCGGGGAGTTCCGAGGGGACATCCTTCATGCTGTGCACAGCGATATCAACCTCTCGATTTAACAAGGCATCTTCCAGCTCTTTGACAAACAGACCTTTGCCGCCGACCTTGGCCAGCGGAACATCGAGGATCTTGTCTCCTTTGGTGATGATCTTCACCAATTCTACGGTGGTTCCGGGATACTGCTTCTCGATGAGATTTTTGATGGTTGTGCTTTGGGTCATGGCCAGGAGGCTTGCCCTGGTTCCGATTTTAACTGTTTTCTGCATCGGTAGTTTCCTTGGCTGCTGAAATTATCAAAAGAGTACTGAATCATCTTAAAGATGATCGTTTCGAAACGAAGATATTCCATTTAGTGACAACTGCTGCAACTTCCTCCGGCGCACCCGGAACATTGAGATCCCGAACTGCTTGAGCTACCATTGCCTTTCCCTTGGCTTCGATAGGCAAAGGATGACATGAGCTTTTTTAGATTACTACTTCCGCAAAAAGGGCAAACGGGTTTGATGGAGCCTGACACCAGTTCTTCAAACTCCTTGCCGCATTTTTGACAGATAAAATCAAATAAAGGCATGAGCTACTATACCTGAAAGTGGTGGATGATAAAAGCATAACCCTTTCAACTCGAAATCAGCCATGATCGGCCAATCGTTCCAGGAGACCGGCGATGAGCAGGGGGATCATGATTTCATGATGCCCGATGAAGTTATACCCTTTGCCACCACCGGCGGTGGGACGATTGACCACATTGGTCATGGTTCGATAATGACGGATAAAATCGAAATTGGCGGTGGTGAAATCGTTCACCACATTGCCAAGGTTGCGAACCACGGTCAAGGCCTTGAGAAAGATTTCCGGCAGAATGACGGCGGATCCGATGTTGATATATGCACCCTGCTCCAATTGTGAAATCAACCGGCAGAAGAGTTGAAAATCAAGATAGCTGGTTGTGCCGATGGCAGCTCCATCGGCCGAGGGATGGATGTGGACGATGTCGGTGCCGATTGCCACGTGAACGGTTACGGGGATACCCAGGCGGCGAGCCGAGGCCAGGAGGCTATATCGATTATAGGGAAAATCCTGCTTCAGGAGATAGTCTCCGATTGATTCGCCCATGCCATGATTGGCCGCAGCCCCGGCAACGATTGCTGCGTTGACGGCCTCTCCGGTCTCCCGGGCAGCCCCGAATTCCCCTAAGCTCAAGACCTGGTCGACATCTTCCGAGGTTCGACCGACCATGGCTATTTCCGTATCGTGAACTATCCCGGCCCCGTTTAGGGCGAGGCCAGTCAGGATTCCTTTTTCCATCAGGTCGATCAGCAAGGGGTTCAGGCCTACTTTGATCACATGGGCGCCCATCCCAATGATTAAGGGACGATTGTTCCGGTGACCTTTGGCTAGTCGTTCAATCAATTCGGGCAGATCACGACCGCACAACTGGTCGGGAAGGGATTTGATGAAATCCGCCAGGGACACCCCAGGTTGCACGGGAGTGGCAAAGTTATCCACGGTCACCTTGCTGAACCGGTCGTGGACTGAGTAAGTCTTCAGCTGGTCAAATTTAAGCGGGGTAAGGGTCATCGGAATTTCCCGAAGAGAATTTCGTCAACCAGCCAGCATAAAACATGTTCGACAAAAAGATGGGCTTCCTGGATATGCGGGGTTGTGGTTACCGGTACGTTGACCACTATTTCTGCCAGTTCGGCCAGGTGTCCGCCGGTGCCACCGGTCAGAACAACGGTTTTCATTTCATGGCTGGCGGCGTACCGAATGGCCTGGATTACATTGGGGGAGTTGCCGCTGGTGGAAATACCCATCACCAGATCCCCCGGTTTGCCCAAGGCTTGGACCTGTTTGACGAAGATCTCGTCAAAGCTGAAGTCATTGCCGATACTGGTCAGGTTGGAGGTGTCTGTGGTTAAGGCAATGGCGGCAAGGGGAGCGCGGTCCATCATGAAACGATTGACGAATTCCGCCGCCATATGTTGGGCATCGGCAGCACTCCCGCCGTTACCAAAAATCAGAAGCTTATTGCCGTTTTGAAAGATTTCGGCCATAAGTTTGGCAAGGGCGATGATGGTCTCGCTCTGGGTCTCGACCAGCTTCTGTTTGGCTTCAATCGAATGGTTCAGTTTTTCGAGAAGAAATTCTTTCATGATTTTGAGAAATATCCGGAAGTTATCATTGATATGAATGAAGCCGAAAACATAGTACAGCGGATGCGCTTTGTCAATAAATCCCCTGCGATGCGGTTAATTCAGGTGGTTTTACTGGCCGGAATATTCTTTCTGTCGGGCATTGGCCAGGCAGCGGCCGCAAAGAGGGAACTTCCGGCTGCCATGAAAGAACTTGTCACTAACGGAGGGTTTGGGGTCAGCCGGAACGGGACCCTGCTCTTTTCCCATAATCCGGACCAACTGTTCACCCCTGCCAGTATCTTAAAGGTTCTCATTTCACTGGCTGCCTTTGATCGTCTGGGACCTACGTACCGGTTTACCACCGATTTTCTGATGAACGGGCAAAACGATCTTTTTATCCGTGGCCATGGTGATCCCCTCCTGGTCTCAGAAGAGGTTGCTTTGATCATGGAGCACCTGAAGAGTCAAGGGATCCCCGCGATCAATCGGATCATTTTAGACGGATCGACTTTCGCCTTGGAAGATCCATCTCCAAAAGGCGCCAGCGATAGTCTTAACCCTTATGATGTCCTTAACGGTGGGCTGGCGGTCAACTTCAATACCATTAATATCCAGGTCATGGAGGACGGATCGGTACGGTCGGCTGAGCCCCAGACACCTTTGCTCCCGATGATGCTTTCTGTTGGCGGAAAATTGCCGAGGGGAGTTCATCGGGTCAATATATCCACCGTTCCAGCAAGGATCTCTGAGCTCACCGGTCAGCTTTTTCGCTGGGCACAACAGGAGTCGGCCATCCCCGGGAATGGTGTTATTCAGAATGGAGTGACACCTGATCAGGCAACCCTGATCTATCGTCATCAATCAAGCAGAACTCTGACCGATCTGGTTCGCGATCTACTGCGTTATTCCAATAATTATGTGGCAAATCAACTCTTTCTCACCCTGGGGATGAAGGAGTTTGGCCCCCCTGCAACCTGGGCCAAGGCCAGGGCCGCCATGGCGGATTGCATCCGGGACTTGGATTTAGACGATGAAATCTCAGTAATTGAAGGATCAGGGTTGGCCGGAGAAAATCGCCTGAGTGTTCGAGGGATGCTTGCTCTTCTGGAGCGATTTCGTCCATATGCTGAACTGCTTCCCGAGAGGGACGGGCTATTGGTGAAATCGGGAACCCTGTCCGGAGTATATTCTTACGCTGGATATCTTCCGGATGGGGACAGTTTTGCCATAATCCTGAATCAGCCTGATAATAATAGGGATCGGTTGCTGTTATTGCTGCGAAAGTATCAGACGGAAACCTTTCCAAGAGACCCTTGAGGCGGGTTGTCGTATGTTTGGTGGTTCAGGTTGGGTTCGTGGGGGAGGAGTTGGACCATCGTTTCAAGATGGTGGGTTTGGGGAAACATGTCGACCAAACCAGCCTTATTCAATCTGTATCCCAGGGGTAAGATCCCGGCAAGATCCCGGGTTAAGGTTGCCGGGTCACAGGAGATCATAATGATTGGCGGTCTGCCGAGGGACTTGATTTCTTGAATGATTTCTTTACATCCTCGTCGGGGCGGGTCCAGTAGAAGCAGATCAAATTGCTGCCCGGTGCAGGTCACTTCCCGGATGCCGTCTTCGGCGCTGATTCTTTCAAAATTGCAGTTGGTGAGTCCGAGGGTTTCGGCATTCCGTCTGGCGCTCCTGATTGACGAACGTTGGAGGTCCATCCCAACCACCCGGTCAGCAACATAGGCCATGGGGATTGAAAAATTGCCCATACCGCAGAACAGGTCAAGTACCCGTCGTGGTGGCGTCGAGGAAGACCAGGTTAAGAGCTGGTTGATCATATTCCGGTTCTGTTCCAGGTTGACCTGACAAAAACCGCCAGGTTCAAAGTGCAGGGAATATTCCGGGAGCCTCCCCTCTTGGTGGGCTGGAAAGTTCAGTCCCATCTGATATGGGTCCGAGGCACCAAAAGGTCCCATCTGGTGTTGGTCGGGATGCTTCAGAAATACAGTCTGAACCATGGGCAGTTGTTTTGGGATGAGCTCTGCTGTTTTAATATCTGCGGCGCGAGGTTTTGCGGCCAAATGAAGCAAGAGTACAACTCCTCCGTCGGCCTGGTTGAATAGAATTTCTAATTCAAGGCATTTTCTGAGAATTTCGGGCAGAACGGTTTTATTGTGAATCGTGGCCAGAAATTCGTTGATTTCAGGCCGGGCAAGGGGGCAGTGGTTCACAGCAACCATGGTTTTGGAATGCACTTGGAGAAACCCTGGACGCCCGTGTTCGACCCTCATTCGAATGCGCTGACGATAGCCAAAAGTCTGGGGAGAAGCAATGGGCGGTTGAATAACGTTCGTTACTTCATTATTTTGAATAATTCGGGCCGAGAGGAGATGGTCGGTGAGAATTGATCCCTTGATCTGGAGCTGAAGATCATAATCGGCATGTTGGAGATCGCACCCCCCACATTGATCGGCCACCGGGCATGTCGGCTTTATGCGATGGGGGGACGGTACGACTACCTGGACCAGATCAGCCAGGGCGTATCCTTTTTTTTTGGTATGGAGTCTGCAGGTTACTTCTTCCTCAGGAAGAACATCGGGGATCATGACCACCAGGCCATCGGGCAGGTGTCCTAATCCCAAACCGCCGCTGATGATTTTTTCTATAAAGAGTGTATGGGTATGCATGTGGAATCGAGTGGAAAGGGGAAATTTACCGGTTTTTTTATAAAAACGAGCAGCATTCCTTGAAAAAACAGGGTTTTCCGGTAAACCTGCTTGTCAGTCAATACGACTTTGTATATATACTATTTTCTAAGAATCACCTACAGAGTCTTACCGAAGCGCCGGAAAATCCCGGTTTATCTAGTTTCCATCCGTAAAGTCGTAGACTTTGCGGATGATGAAACGTGTTGTTTTCAATTCATAAACGAGGATTTTTCGAGAAGGTCCAGTAAAACAAACAGTTGAGCGGAGGCGTACATGGGTACGCCGCACAAGCAACTGTGCGGTTTGACGCAGAGATTCTCGAAAAAGACCGTTTCTGGATGAAAACTATCTAAGGGGTGGCATGCTACAATGTCATAATCTAACCCGCCTGAATATGGAAATCATCTAATGAATAAAACCATTTTAATTGTCGACGACGAAGAAACTATTCGGATTACCCTATCTGAGTGGTTAGCCGCAACCCATGCTGATGCCGGTTTCGAGGTAGTGATGGCCGTGAATGGTCTTGAAGCTGTCAAGGCCTTGGTAAGTCATAACGTCGATCTTCTGATGACCGATTTGAATATGCCCAAGATGGATGGGTTCGAATTACTCGCCCATATGAATAACACCTACCCTTCCACTCCGATTATCGTCATGTCTGCCTTCGCCACTCCCGAGATTAAAAAGAAGGTTACCGACATGGGGGTGCTTCGTTTTATTTCCAAACCCTTTTCCTTTGAGGATTTGGAGGAAATAGATTTCAGCAAGATTTTTGCTCCGCCACGTAAGAAAAAAAAGGGTCATGTGAACGGCATATCACTCCAATCCTTTCTCCAGCTTATCAACATCGAATCAAAAACCTGCACCCTGACGATCAAGTCAGGGAAGAAAATTGGCACCATGTATCTCGACAAAGGAGATCTGTTGAATGCCGCTGCCGACAAAATGGAAGGCGATGAAGCCGCTCAAGAGATTGTAACCTGGAGCAGCAAAGGAATGCACATTGAGATAGATCATGAACTGGATGTTACTGATCGAAAATGCCAACTTACCATTATGAGCCTCCTCATGGAGGCGGCTCGATTACAGGATGAAAAGATGGCGTCGGGTGAACTGAGTGACGAAGAAGAAGAATATGAGGATGATGAGTATGAAGAGGATGAGGTTCACGGCCAACCTGAAGAAGTCTTGCAAGACCCGGTGGTTCCTTTAACCGAAAAAAAAGGATCCGTCTCTCCCCCCCCTGCCCCGGTCCATCAACAGTCGCCAGAGAAAGCGGCTAATCTTGATAAGCTCGATTTAATCAAACTTCAGGCGAAACTTAAGGAGTTCTCTTCCATTGATGGCTTTGCCGGGGCTGCCCTGCTTACCTCCAATGGAGAAATATTACAACTGGTGAGGACTGACGGGAGTAATATTAAATTGGAACAAGCTGGGGTTTTTGCCAACAATCTGTTGGTAACCGCCCAGAATTCAACTCGAAATATCGGCCTGGGATTGGGACGTTTTGTGCAAGTCGACACCAATTCATCGGGGCATCTATTCATTGGTGGATGTTGCCAGGTCAACCTGATGCTGATTTTGGCCAGTAGCAACAGCCTGGGGCTGGCCAAAATGATGATCAGCAAGTTTTTGAAGGAGATCGCTTCTGATCTAGGGGTTGACCTTTAAGGGCTTGTTGGACTAAGTTTCGTTCAGCGTTATGTTCCATTGAAACAACGAACCTTTGATTGACGAACAAACGAGTTACGAATATTCGAACAGGTGAACCTCTCCCTGCCTCGTCATTTAAGTATTCGCTTTATTCGTTGAGTTTCGTTAAGAGGCATTAAAAATATTCACAACAAATCTCTTAATCTTATCACCACCCCTGATTAGTAATTTCGATCAGCGTAGGCCAGCCAACCCCCAGCCACCACCAGGTCACGATCAAAGGAGTTCAGGGTAAAGGCAAAGGTCAACTCACCGGTTCCGCCTTTGGCGGTAATCTGGTTGGTGTCAAGGTCGACCATGATCGTGATATCGTCGCCTAAGTCGATGATTTTTTCGATCTGGTCACGTGCAAGTTCAATGGCCAGCATGCCGCAGTTGAACATATTCTGACGGAATATCCGGGCGAAACTCTCCGCGATCACCGTGTTGATCCCATTTACTTCAAAAACCCAGACTGCGTGTTCCCGTGAGGAACCGCACCCGAAATTTGCCCTGGTCAAGATGACCTTGGCATCGGTTAATTTGTTTGATTTTGCATCAAACCCATCTAGTTTTAGATCCTCTAAGATAAAGGGCTTCAAGGCCTCTTTGCTGTTTTCGGTCAGGTACTTCGCAGGAATAATTTCATCGGTATTGATGTCATTTCTATTGAGGCAAATGGCCGGTCCGCCGAACTTCTTCATCAGACTTCCTCCATCCAGCTTGATTATTTAAGGTATTGTCTCGGGTCGGTAATCCGACCAGCCACGGCGGCTGCGGCCGCTGACAGGGGGCTCATCAAGTGTACCATCCCGCCTTTTCCCATCCGTCCATTAAAATTTCGATTGGTTGTTGATGCACAGACCTCATCAGGAGCAAGGACTCCGTTACTCATCCCTAGACAGGCGCCACAGGTTGGATTCGTCACGCAGAACCCGGCAGCCATGAACTGTTGCAAAATCCCTTCGGCCAGAGCCTGATTGTAAACTGCAGGTGTTGCCGGTGAAAGAATACCTCGAACCGAGTCGGCCAGTTTCCGGCCGTTGATAATTCTGGCGGCCTGTCGAAGATCTTCAATGCGGCCATTGGTGCAAGATCCGATATAAACCTGATCAACTAACGTACCTTCCATTTCCGTGACATCCTTGACCTCGTCTGGTTTAAAACCGAAGGTCACCTGGGGGACAAGATTGGACACGTCAAGCTTGAATTCTTTCAGGTAGTGCGCATCAGCATCTGAATGCCATTTGTGAAAATCGGCTATGGCATCATCAAGGGTTACGTACTGATCTTTGATAAAAGGCCAAAGGTACTCTGCGGTGACCCGGTCGGGCAGGCAGATTCCGCATGTTCCGCCGGCTTCAATGGCCATATTACAGAGGGTCATCCTTGACTCCATGCTCATGGCATCGATCACCGGACCTCTGAATTCCATAACCAGATCGGTGGCACCGTTGACTGTGAGTTCCTTGATGATCTTGAGGATCACATCCTTGGCTGAGGTCCCATCCGGGAGCGATCCGGTGAGATTCACCAGGAGGCTATCCGGCATCCGAAAGGAGCATACCCCCTTTAGAATACCGACTTCCAGGTCGGTGGTGCCTATCCCGGCGGCAAATGCTCCGAAGGCCCCATGGGTGCAGGTGTGTGAATCGCCCATGATTACGGTATACCCTGGTCGAATAAAGCCCTTTTCTGGGAACAGCGCGTGACAGACCCCGTTGGCCCCGATATCAAAAAAATCTTTAATCCCATTTCTTTTGGCCCAGTCGCGAAGAATCTTGGCCTGGGTAGCGGTCTTGGTATCCTTGGAGGGGGTTACGTGATCGATAACCACTTTGATTTTGTCAGGATCAAAAACCCGGTCCATTCCACGGGCAACAAGGTCGTTGATGGCTATGGGGGTGGTGATCTCATGGCACATGACTACATCAAGGTCGAGAACCACATTGTCGGCCGAGGGGTTATCCCGAGTGTGGGCCGCGAAAATTTTTTGAGCAATGGTCATCCCCATTACCGTGCCTCCCTGTAATTTGGAGTGTTGTTTGTCAGAAAATTCGGTCAAAACGTTTAATTTTAGTGCAACTTGAAAAGTTTGCAAGGATCATTTCGTATAATTGTTCAATTTAGGCTTATCTTCGTTTGATCCCAGGCTATTAGGCTGACAATGAAGATTTGAACCACGGCGAATTTGATGCATCTTCTTGAAAGAACTTGACCTTTTTTATAAAATACTGCTAACGTTTTACACGTTACTCGGTTCTTTACGATAGAATTTCCTTCCTTAGAGAGTCAATACTTTATGTCACTGACTGGTCCCAATAATAATACGAATGGGCACTCCGACATTCAAAACAGGACTGGTTTGATTCTTGACATTACCGGCCATGAATATGGCCTGGTCAATCCGCTTCTTACTTCCCTTCTTACTGATGTTGCTGATCTCTATCAAGGGGAATGGCCGTCCCATGAAGCCTGTCAAACAGGGTATCACAATCATGGTCATGCCATTGATGTTGCTCTTTTGACTGCCAGGATGATTAGTGGTTGGAACAAGCTTCCCCTGAGTGAGGAGCACCCGGTTATCGATGAACCGATGTTCTTAAACGCTATTGCCGCTGCCCTCTTCCATGATACTGGGTATATTAAAGAGAAAGGGGATACTTTTGGTAGTGGCGGAAAATTTTCTTTCTCCCATGAAGACAGAAGTATGGAATTAGCCAGAGAGTATCTCACCTCTCATCCTTGGCCTGAGCGAAGCCGGGTGCTGGCCCCTAATATTATTTCGACTACAAAATTTCACGGTCCCCTTCAGCTAGAAGGCCTCTTTGCCAATCGGCAAGAAGAAATCATTGGCCGCATGGTGGCCTCTGCTGACTTGGTCGCCCAGATGGCCGATGTTGATTACATAAAGAGAATCAATGACTTATACGGTGAACTTCAAGAGGCTTATGAGGTCGAGACCCGTGAGGTCATTCAAGCGAAAGGAATCCGAGTCTTTAATTCCGCCCAGGAGATGATTGAAGGAACCGTTGATTTTTATGAAAAGTTCGTCTTACCCCGCCTTGCCTCGCTGGGACGAATGGATCAATATCTCGTTTCTTTCTTCGGCGATGGCCGCAATCCATATCTGGAAAATATCACGGCAAATCTCTCCGATCAGGTCCTTGACCAAAACAGTCATTGGCGTCGTCTCGGGGACGTCCTCCACGATCGTGGTTTTGTCTCCAGTGAAAAACTGAAATCCGCTTTGAATGTTCAGGAACAGGAAAAAGAATCGTCACTCCGAAAAAGAGGGTATACCGGGTCTTTGCGCCAACGTTTACTGGCCTGGATGGGAGGGTCACAGTATCGGGAAAAGTGTATTGGTGAGATTCTGATGGAAATGAAGGCCATCGGCCCCATTGATCTCCGGACCGGTCTCCTCCATCAGGTTCTTCCGGAGGCAATGGTTAACCGATTGTCCCGCAGCGAACTTCTGTACCTCCTCCGTATTGCCATGCTTCTTCAATCCATAGGGAGAGGACCCTGGCTTTTTGATCAGATCCTTGAGATGACCAATGAGTTACTCGATTGTGAAGGTAGTTATATTCTGCTGGCCAATCCGGAGAATCATGAGATGTTGATCGCCATCCCCACCGGTCCCAACAAGGATTTATTGGACGGGCGGACCATCCCTTCAGACAAAGGTTTGGCGGGATGGGTATACAGCCACGGACAACCGGCCCGCGTTTCCAATGTAAGGTTTGACGATCGTTTTGATTCCGAGGTCGACCAAAGGGTGAGAGCCGGTTTTGAAACCCGTTCGGTCCTTGCGGTTCCCCTGCATATTAACGGCGAGCTCATCGGGGTCATGGAGATTATCAACAAGAAAAACGGTAATTTTTCCAAGCATGATATGGAGATTCTTACCCTCCTGGCCAATGTCTTCGCCGTCTCCCTCGACGGAGTTTTCCGTCTCCAGGAAATGCCGTCGTAAACACCACCATATCCTCATCGATCATCCCGATTCCCATGATATTACAATAACCGTGAAGGCTGGCGGCCGTTGGCAGCAGTGTGTTTTTTAATACTGCAGGTAAGCCATCTTTTTTTGACCATTGATGGCGATGGGTCTGGCTGCTTGCATCTTTGACTGCAATGTTTTAACTTCTGGCAACGATTTTTTTTGGTCATCATTCATCAGGTTACCCATAATGAACAGAATATCAGCTCCAGCCCTATCCTCTCGTTCCACTGGATATATTCCCCTGATGGTCCTCTTCAGCGCCATTGCGATTTTCATTGGCTATCGACCCTCGCCGGTAAATGCAGCCCACGGGGTCAGTATCGATGGTCACTTGAAATACCCTTCCGATTTCAAACAATTTGACTACACTTCTGCTCAAGCCGTCAAGGGGGGCGATTTGGTCCTGCACGGGCTGGGCAGCTTTGATAAGATGAACCCTTTTACCCTGAAAGGGAGCGCTCCAGATGCTCTGGAAATGCTCGTTTTTGAAACCCTTGCCGCACCGAGTCTTGATGAACCCTTCGCCGAATACGGTCTCTTGGCCCAGGATATCGAAACGGCCCAGGACGGACTTTCCGTGACCTATACATTGGACCCAGCCGCTCGATTTTCAGATGAAACCCCTGTTACAACCGAAGACGTGGTTTTTTCCCTTACTGTTTTAAAGAGTGATGCCGCCCATCCTTTTTATCAGAGCTATTTGGCTGATATCGATCGAGCGGAGGTCATCGGCCCCGGCAAGGTACGTTTTTTCTTTTTGAAAAAAAATCGTGAATTACACATGATTGCCAGTCAGTTGCCGATCCTGTCCCGCAAATTTTATGAATCCAATCAATTTGATGATCCCACCATGAACCCTCCGGTAGGCTCCGGACCTTATCTTATCCAAGACATCAATCCGGGAAAGTCGATCACCTATCGGAGAAATCCCAAGTATTGGGCTCGAGATCTCCCGGTTCGCAAGAACATGTTTAATTTTGACACCATCACCATTAAATATTTCAAAGATCAGATCGTCTCGGTGGAGGCCTTTAAGGCCCATGAATTTGATTTTATGCCCATTAATATCGCCAAGCAATGGGTCAGGGATCTCACCGGGCCCAGGTTTGAAAAACATGAGATTATCAAAAAAACCCTTGATCATAAAAACAATCAGGGCATGCAGGGTTTCGTCTTTAACCTCAGACGGCCCCTTTTCCAGGACAGGAGGGTTCGCCAGGCTATCGGTCTGGCCTTTGACTTCGAGTGGGCCAATCAGGCGCTTTTCTTCGATCAATACACCCGAAGTCACAGTTTTTTCAGCAACTCTGATCTGGCCGCGACTGGCGTGCCTCAAGGAATGGAACTGGAAATCCTTACTCCTTTCAAAACCCAACTCCCGAAAGAAGTCTTTTCTCTACCACTTGCTCCCCCTTCCACCGCCCCTCCTTCTTCAACCCGCAGCAATCTTCGCGAGGCCAACCGGCTCTTCAAGGAAGCTGGTTGGGGTTTTAAGGATGGAGTTTTGACCAACGATTCAGGGCAACCCTTTGAGTTTGAGATCGTGCTGGTCTCGCCCTCATTCGAAAGGGTTATGGCCCAGTTTGTGAGTAATCTTCACAAACTTGGAGTTCGCGCCACATATCGAACAATTGATCCCGCTCTGTTCACCAGACGTTTGCAAGAATTCGACTATGACATGGTGGTCAACGTCTATGGGCAATCCCAATCTCCGGGGAATGAACAACGTGATTTCTGGCACTCTTCCTCGGCTGACCGTAAAGGGGCCCAGAATCTGATCGGGCTGAAAGATCCAGTGGTCGATGCGTTGGTCGATAAAATTATTTATGCCGAGACCCGTGAAGATCTTACCGCTACCTGCAAGGCGCTGGATCGGGTTTTATGGTATGGGTATTATGTCGTCCCCAACTGGTATCTCGCCTATCATCGAGTCGCCTACTGGAATCGTTTTGGTCAGCCGGATACTGCTCCTTCTTTCTATACTCCTCTTCAGGCCCTCATGACCTGGTGGATTGCGGATCAGCCAGAGCAAGGACAATGAAACAACTGATTCTGGGATTATGTTTCGGAATAATGGTACGTATACCCCTGAACTGCAGAATTCATTAATTTTCTCTTTCTTCAATCCTTCGGAGATCTCCCCTTTGCCATGGCCGGTTATATCCTCCGTCGAATCCTGTTGATGATCCCTACCCTGTTTGGGATCATGCTGGTAACCTTTGTGGTGACTCAATTTGTTCCCGGTGGACCGGTGGAACAGCTGGTCGCTCAACTTGAAGGTCGCAGCGGTCATGCTGGCGAAGTCAGAAGCTCTACCACTTCCGGGCTCTATCAGGGTTCCCAAGGCCTGGACCGGGAAAGGTTGGCCCAGCTCAAGGCCCTATACGGCTTTGACCGGCCACCAGTTGAGCGGTTTCTGTTGATGATGAAAAACTATCTCCTCTTTGATTTCGGTGAAAGTTATTATCACCATAAGAGTGTGGTTGCCCTGGTTAAATCAAAACTGCCGGTATCCATGTCACTTGGCCTCTGGTCGTTTTTTCTGGTCTATCTCACCTGTATCCCTCTGGGCATTAAAAAGGCGGTGCGAGACGGCAGTCGGTTCGATATTTTCTCAAGCTCCGTTATCTTGGTCGGTTATGCGATACCTGGTTTTGTTCTGGCTATTCTCCTTATTGTCCTGTTCGGGGGCGGGAGTTTCTGGAATATCTTTCCTTTGAGGGGACTGGTTTCCGATAACTGGTCTGAACTGGGCTTTATCTCCAAAATTCTCGATTATCTCTGGCATATGGTTCTCCCCATTACCTCCATTGCGGTGGGGAGTTTTGCCGTCATGACCTTATTGACCAAGAACAGCTTTCTGGAAGAGATCCGCAAACAGTACGTCCTAACCGCTAGGGCCAAAGGGCTTTCAGAGAACCAGGTGCTCTACCGCCACATTTTCCGCAATGCCATCATTCCAATTATCACCGGTTTTCCCGGATCCTTTGTCACCGCCTTTTTTTCCGGCAGCCTCCTCATCGAAACCATTTTTTCTCTGGATGGTATGGGTCTTTTGGCCTATGAATCCATTTTAAATCGGGATTATCCGGTGGTCTTAGGCACGCTCTACTTTTTTACAATCATCGGGTTAATCTCTCGACTCCTTTCCGATTTGAGCTATGTTATGGTCGATCCACGGATTACCTTTGAAAGTGTGGAAACCCAATGAACTCCATCGAATCGGGGAAGAACGGCCGTCGCTGGCGGAAATTCAAGAAAATCCGCCGGGGCTATTACAGTCTCCTGATTTTCTCCCTCCTCTTTACCACGAGCCTTGTCGCCGAAGTAATCAGTAACGATAAACCGTTCCTGGTCAAATATGACAACCACTACTTTTGTCCTATTCTCTATTCCTATCCGGAAACTACGTTTGGGGGGGATTTTGATTCGGAGGCCGATTACCGTGATCCGTATATCCTTGAAAAAATCACCAGAGATCCCAATTGGGTCCTCTTTCCGTTGAATCCCTACAGCTACGACACGATCAATACTCAACTGGACCGGCCAGTTCCTTCTCACCCGGACCAAGAGAATTATCTCGGGACGGATGACCGGGGTCGGGATGTCCTTGCCCGGCTCATCTACGGATTCAGGCTTTCGGTCCTCTTCGGTCTCACCCTGACCATCATCGGAACTCTGTTCGGGATCATTGCTGGGGCGGTGCAAGGGTATTTCGGTGGAAAAACCGATCTGTTTTTCCAGCGGTTCATCGAGATCTGGGGGGCAATGCCCGAGCTCTATCTCTTGATCATCTTTGCGGCAATTTTTAAACCGAGTGCCATCCTGTTGATTGTTCTCTTGTCCATGTTCGGCTGGATGGGTCTGGCTGACTACGTCCGGGCGGAATTTCTCAAGGGGCGGAACATGGATTATGTCACCGCGGCCCGGGCCTTGGGGGTCGGTAATCTTTCCATCATGTATCGTCACTTGCTACCCAACGGCATGACCCCGGTCATCACTTTCTTGCCGTTTCGGATGTCGGGAGCAATTCTTGCTCTTACGAGTCTTGATTTCCTTGGTTTGGGCGTTCCTCCACCCACCCCGAGTCTTGGAGAACTCCTTTCCCAGGGGAAGAACAATATTGAGGCCTGGTGGCTGTCGGTGAGTACCTTTGTTGTTCTGGTCGGCACCTTGATTCTGCTGATCTTTATCGGTGAAGCCTTGCGCGAAACCTTTGATCCCAGGAAGAATTGATGGCAGTCCACTCGGAAAATATTATTGAAGTTCGTGACCTGGATCTTTCATTCCAGACGGACGAGCAGACCGCCCAGGTGCTGCATCGGGTAAATTTTACCATTCCGCGGGGAAAAACCATCGCCCTGGCCGGTGAATCCGGTTCCGGAAAATCGGTAACTGCCCTTTCAATCCTTCGTCTGTTGGATCCTGAGGTGTCGAAGGTTTCCGGAAAGATTCTTTTCGAGGGTCAGGATCTCAACACCCTTGATGAGGAGGCCATGCGGAGGATCAGGGGCAACCGGATTGCCATGATCTTTCAAGAACCCATGACCTCACTGAACCCGGTGTACTCGGTGGGAGCTCAGGTGATGGAATCGTTGGCGATCCATCAGGGGCTCGACTCGAAAACGGCCCGTACCAAGGCGATCGAGCTCCTGGAACGGACCGGGATCGGTAATGCCGGGCAACGAATCGATAGCTATCCCCATCAGTTATCCGGTGGCCAGCGTCAGAGGGTGATGATCGCCATGGCCTTGGCCTGCCGTCCTGTTCTCCTCATTGCCGATGAGCCTACCACGGCCCTTGATGTAACGATCCAGGCCCAGATTCTGCAACTTATCAAGGATCTTCAGGCCGAAATGGAGATGGCTGTGCTGCTTATCACCCATGATCTGGCCATGGTCCGAAAAACCGCTCTGACCGTCCATATTATGCATCAAGGAAAGATCGTTGAATCCGGAGCCACCACCCAAATCTTCTCCTCCCCCCAAGATCCCTATACCAAACATCTGCTGGAGTGTTTTCCCAAAGGAGGCCCGGCCCCCAAGGAAGAAGGTCAGCCCCTGTTGGAAATCCGCAAGCTGGTATGCGATTTTCCGGTTCGCCGTGGATTCCTTCGACGAATTGTTTCGGTTCATCGGGCGGTCGACGGAGTCAATCTGACTATTCGGCAGGGAACCACCCTGGGCTTGGTCGGAGAATCGGGTTCGGGTAAATCCACGCTGGGACTTTGTCTCCTTCGATTAACCGGTTGCCGGGGTGAGATTTTCTACCGGGGTGAGGATCTCCTGGGGTACGACCAGCGACGGATGCGACCCTTACGTAAGGAGTTACAGGTTGTTTTTCAGGATCCATTCTCTTCTCTCTCCCCTCGAATGACCATTGAACAGATCATTGCCGAAGGCATGATTGTTCATGGTATCGGTGGTAATCGTACCGCGCGGAGGAAATTGATCGAAGCGGTTCTCGAAACGGTCGGACTTGATCAGGGAATGGCGGAACGCTATCCCCATGAGTTCTCTGGTGGTCAACGTCAGCGAATCGCCATTGCCCGGGCCGTGGTCTTGCAACCGCGTTTCTTGGTGCTGGATGAACCGACCAGCGCCCTTGATATGACGGTTCAGTCCCAGATCATCGATTTACTTCGGGATCTGCAAGCCCGATTCAACATGACCTACCTGTTTATTTCACACGACTTGCGGGTGGTCAGGGCCATGGCCGACGAGGTCGCCGTTATGCTGGACGGTCGGGTTGTGGAATATGGTCCGGCTTCAATATTTGATCAACCGACCCATCCTTATAGCCGTAAACTTTTTGCGGCAGCCTTTGATCTGAATCCGTAAAAGAGCTCAGGTTGCCCAGGTTCGGATGAGTTCGATTATGGTTCGCACCCCTACCCCGGACGGGCCTTCCGGAATATAGGACTTCTTGGTATAATTCCAGGCCGTGCCGGCGATATCCAGATGGACCCAAGGTGTTTTTCCGACGAATTCTTCCAGAAAACAGGCAGCGGTTATGGTCCCCCCCGGCCGTCCCCCAATGTTCTTCAGGTCGGCGACCTTGGATTTGAGCTGTTTCCGATATTCCTTACCCAGGGGGAGCCGCCAGCAGGGCTCACCACAGCGTTCGCTGATCTTCAGAATTTTCTCGGCCAGGGTATCGTCATTGCCAAGGAGAGCGGTGGTATGATGACCGAGACCAATTATTGCCGCCCCGGTCAGGGTGGCAATATCGATGACATAATCCGGTTGATACGTTTTAATACCATAGGCCAGAGCATCGGCCAGGATGAGTCGCCCTTCGGCATCGGTGTTGGCCACTTCCACCGTTGTTCCATTGTACTGGGTGATGATATCACCTGGTTTTAAAGCATCGGGACCCGGCAGGTTTTCCGAGGCGGGAATCATTCCGACCACATCCAGGGTTTCAGGTTGCAACTCGCCGATGGCCTGCATAGCGGCCAGAACGGCGGCCCCTCCGCACATATCGTATTTCATATCCGCCATGCCTTCCCCCGGCTTGATCGAAATCCCCCCTGAGTCGAAGGTCAGCCCTTTCCCGACCAGAAGAAGTGTGGGCACCTTCTTGCCGGATCGATAGGTCAAACTCACCAATTTTGGGGGCTGGGACGACCCACGACTCACTCCGAGGAGTCCGCCCATGCCCATTTCCTCCATCTGGGGTCGGTCCAAAACCTCGCAGGTTAAATTGTATTTTTCAGCAACCCGGCGGCCTTCCTCTTCGAATTGGTCCGGGGTCCAGAGATTTCCCGGTTCATTGGCCATATCTCGAGCCTGGCAGGTCGCATGAGCGAAGACCAGACCGGTTCGAATCCCCTTTTTAATGCCAGGGAGATCACGGCCATGGATCTGGATGGTCTCAAGCCCTCGCCCTTTCTCCTCATCGTCTTCCTGGGCTTTTTGGTATTTGTGAAAACGATAATCGCCGAGGATGAGGCCTTCAACGAGATGGCGACTGAGATTTTCCTCGGAACGGCGGAGGCCGGTTGGCAGGATGAGTCCTGGTCTGGTGGCACGGGTCTTGACCAGGGCCTGGGCGGTATTGCCGCCCACTGTTCGAAGGAGTTCTTCGTCAATTGGATCGCTGCCCAGTCCCACCACCATAATCCGAACCGTGGTAGTGGCCGCTGGGGTAGTAGAATTTGTTTGTACCAGGGGATAACTTATGAGCGTTTCTCCGGTTTTTGCCGAAAAATCACCAGCCGCCTGGGCCCTTTTGATGAGAATGTTCAAGGTTCGATCCGGACAGGACGAAATTTTTCCGTTTCGTTCTCTCACAAAATATACCAACGCATCACCGGACCGTTCCGAAAGTGGGTGGGCTGTTGTCGTAATCATCATAAAATCTCCAGCAGAGGGTCTACCGTAATCAAAACGCTCCTGATCTCATTCCGGCTTTCATAAAAGACGGAATCTGTGGTCGCGGTTGATCTATTCGGTTTAATTGTACTAGTTTGCAGCGGCCTCACTATAGCAGATTCAATCGGTATTTCCCCGGTCTATTCCAATAAAACCGGTCTGTTTGGAAGCTGTATTTGACCAATACACATTTTTTTGTGCATTTGAAGATGTTTTGTTCGTATATTGCGGATCATAATAAAATGACTGTCTCTGCAGCAGTCGACAATACGAAAATGATGAGGTGTTTTTTGATTATCCAACTGATTATTGTGATGACCCTGGCCATAGTGGTCTCTGCCCTTTGCAGTGTGATGGAGGCGGCCCTGTACTCAGTTCCCATGGGACAGGTTATCCTTCTTGAAAAAAAAGGGCTGGCCTCAGGACGAATTTTAAAACAGTTAAAAGCAGAAATTCATAAACCTATTACCGCAATTCTTACCTTGAACACCATCGCCAACACCATGGGGGCCTCAGTGGCTGGAGCCCTGGCCGCTTCGATATTTGGTTCGAATATTTTAGGCTTGTTTTCGGCAATATTCACCTTGCTCATTCTTGTTTTTGCTGAAATATTTCCCAAAACCATCGGAGTCGCCTATTGCCGGGAATTGGCGCCGATCATGGCCTATCCCATGATGTTCCTGGTCAAGATACTTCATCCGGCCATTCGCTTTTGCCATGCACTGACCCGACTGATCCCTCGAAGAACCGGAGTTCCTCTGGTCTCCGCCGATGAGGTCAGCGCCATTGCCGCCTTAAGTAAACAGTCCGGTGAAATTGGGAGTCAGGAGGAAATGGTGATCACGAATATCCTTGATCTCAAGAATAAATATGTGATTGATGTGATGACCCCCCGGACCGTGACCTTCACCTTGAGTGACGACCTTACTGTGGCCCAGGCCTGGGAAAATTATCGAGATCAGTGGAACCGCCATAGCCGGGTCCCGGTTTATCACAAAGATTCTGATAATATCGTTGGAATTATTATCCGTCAGGATGTTATGCAGACCGCCGCCGGGGGGATGGATTCATTGCATCTCTCAGCCCTCTCTCGCCCGGTTCATTTTGTACCCGAGTCGGTTCCGCTCAGCAGGGTCATGATGGATTTTTTTGAAAAACGCCGGCATCTTTTTGTGGTTGTAGACGAGTACGGCAGTGTAACTGGGGTTATCAGTCTGGAAGATATTATCGAGGAGATAGTCGGGCAGGAAATAATGGATGAGTCGGATCAAACCCGGGATATGCGCACCCTTGCCAAGATGGAGAGAAAAAAACGCACGGAGGGGAATGCGGTAAGCAGATAGTTGATATCAAGAATACAACGAAACAGAGTCCCCTGCCCCGTTGTATTCTTGATGCCAACGTATCTGCGGGTGGTCGGCCTTAAAAGATTACCGCCAGGTAAGTAACCAGCAGGGCGATGATCAGGAAGTTGATCATGATAAAGTTTTTCAGGCTGACCAGTCCTTCAAAGTCCTCCAAGCTCATCCTCCACAGGATATAGGTTCCAGCGATGGCTCCGTTGAGCATAAAGAATGCGGAGAGGATCTGGATCGGGAAATCAGGAATTCGAAAGACGAATTCATGTAACCAGGAAATCCCGAATTGATTACCAACCGTGGGCAGAAAATCGCCCACCCCTGAGGCGAAGAATGACATCCGATAGACCAGTTCTCCGGTAAAGGCCATGGGAATAAAGATTGGTACCAGGGGGGAGAATTTACCGAACATCGGATCTTCGGTAATCCCGAAGAGTCGGCTGCCGAATCGTAACAGCAACAGAATAAGCCCGAAACCAGTCACCAGCAGGATGCTGAAGGCCATGGCATCGGGGAGTCCCATCCATGATTCAAAAATCCCGAATTGCGGTTTCAAACGGAAGAATCTGGCTAATTGCGAACCAATCAAAAAGGGAACAATGTAGGTGCAGGTAATATAACGGCCCTTGTTCCGAATGAGTTCAGAGTAGGGATTTCGCAAAAGCAGTTGTGGAGAATCGAGATCACATAAAGGCAGGCAATGACCGCAAATCAGGCAATGGAGATTGTTTTGGACACTGTAGGCCCCCAGATAAACCGGGCAACCCCGGTTGCTTTTACTCCCTCGCTTACAGGCGAATGATTTGCATACCTTGCATCGGTTGTGATCCGGTCGGAACTCGGTGATGGACAGGGTGGCGGCGGCGCCGCTTATCCTGCCCAATGGACAGAGATGGCGGCACCAAGCCTGTCCTGGGTAGAGAACTGCAAGGAGTGCCGCACCAAAGGCGATGGACATGACCAGATATGAGGTTCCCTTGGGAGATTGGTCGAGTCCTGCAACCACCTCGATCCAGATGATCAGGGCCAGCAGAAAGACCGAGGTGTAGACCCCGTATTTCTGGAGAAATTTAGGAACCGGCCGGGACAGGCTCAGACCGCGTCTTTGGAGAAAAACGCCGAGACCGGGAAAAGGACAGATGCCGCACCACATCCGCCCTACAAAAAACCAGCTCAGGACAATGGAGGGCCAGAGGAGTCCCCAGGTTAAAAAGACGGCGATATTGCCATCGGGACTTGCCGGGCCGAAAAGTCCGGAAACGACGACCAGGACAAAGAGCACATCAGCCCCGGTCCGGATGTAGGCATAGTGATGGCGGGCGGCCAGGAATCTCCTGACTCCGGGAAAGATTCGGAAGAGATCCAGCTGGTCGCCCTCGTTGGAGGAGATCAGACTCCGAATGGCTTTGGTCCACCAAGTCATTTCATTCCACCTCTTCCAACTTGACAGATAACGACATCTGCTTGGAATTTCGCATTAATTTTACCACCACCAGATCGCCGACCTGATGGTCATCCAGTATAGTTCTGAGCTCGTCATAATCTTTGACTCTCCGATCATTTACGGAAGTGATGATATCCCCCATGATGATTTCTCCAAGGACTCGCCGGGTTCCCTGCAGTCCGGCTTTGTCGGCGGCACTACCGGGGAGAACGGTAATGATCAGTACCCCTTCTATCCCCAGCCGTTCGGCGATTCTGGTATCGGCCAGAGTAACCCCGAAACCGGGACGAATCATCTTGCCGTATCGAATAAGTTGCGGCACCACCCGGTTGATTTCTTCCACCGGGACGGCAAATCCTATCCCCGAACTCGCACCTGATGGACTGTAAATTGCCGTGTTAACCCCGATGAGTCTGGCGGAACTGTCCAGCAAAGGACCGCCCGAGTTACCTGGATTGATTGCCGCGTCGGTTTGAATGACACCTTGAATCGTTCTGCCACCTACCGAGTTAATCTCGCGCCCCAGGGCGCTTACGATTCCAGCGGTCATGGTATGATCCAGACCGAAGGGATTCCCGATGGCAAAGACCTTTTGTCCAACCTGCAGGGTTTTAGCGTCACCCACCAATATCGGCTGGAGCCGGTCGGCTGGGGCGTTGATTTTCAAGACAGCAAGGTCTTTGTCCGGTGCTGCCCCGACCAGGACGGCTTTCCAGGTGGAGTTATCCGCCAGGGTGACCTCAACCCGGGCGGCATCATCGATCACATGATAATTGGTGACGATTCGTCCGTCAGTATCCCAAATAAACCCGGAACCGGTACCCTTGGGGATTTCATAGACATTTAGAGAAAAGAAATCACGGCGAACTTCGATACTGTTGATGAAGACCACCGAGGGAGAACCTTCTTTGAAAACATTGATAGTATTGGTCTCTTCAGCGGCCAGCTCTCCACTGGGAGTAACTATCCTGGGCCTGGCCTCGGGATTGGTCACCTCTTGCCATTGTTTCTCCCTGAAAAACCAGACCCCTATAATCAATATGATGATGACCAGGGTGACTGGAAATTTTCTTGGGGGCGGGTGGGGATGTGAAAGCATTTGGTCCGGAGCTTTATAGTGGGGGATTAAGGTCTTGTACTTGATTCATGTCACAGGAAAGGCCCAAAGACCCAATACGGTTTTGGCATATGATATTTGTAGCCTATGGAGCTTTTTGCAAAATGAATATCTGCTCCGATTGGCTAAAGATACCCTCTGCGGCGTCTTCGTTAAAGACTCAGGATTAATTTGGCCACTAGAAAATATGCCGATACTCCCAGAATATCAATGGTCGTGGTGACAAATGGACCGGTGGCAATGGCTGCATCTATATCAAGACGACGCATGATCAGGGGAACCGAGGTGCCGACGGTGGCAGCCAGGGTCATGGAGAACAATACCGACAGTCCGATAACCAAACCGAAATGCGTGATCTCGCCGTATCCGAAATGGGCCAGCACACCCAACAAGAGGCCATAGACCGTTCCCAGTAGCAGGCCGACCCGCATTTCCTTTAAAATGATCTTCGTCAATTCCTGCATATTGATCCGGCCGGTGGCCATACCCCGAACCACAATGGTGCTTGACTGGGTGGCAATGTTCCCTCCCATGCCCATGACGATAGGGATAAATGAAGCAAGGGCCAGGACTTTGCTGAGTTCATTTTGAAATACATTGATAATCACCATGGCGACGATCCCGCCGAGCCAGCTGGCGAAAAGCCAGGGGGCCCGCGTCATGGCATTTTCAATGGTTGATTTTAAAAGGATCTCTCTATCCTTACCGGCACCGGCCATCTGTAAAAATTCCTCGGTGGCTTCAGCTCTGATGACATCAATGACATCATCCACCGTTACGATTCCCACCAGTTTATAGGTGGTATCAATAACCGGAATTGCCAGGAAGTTATATTGGGCGACCATGTGGGCGACTTCATTTTGGTCGGTATCGGTGGTGACCGCCAGAACATTGGGATTCATAATGTTTTTTAATATCCGGTACGGCGGATGCATCAGCAGTTGGCGCAGGGAAAGGACTCCGGACAGTTTCCCTTCCTCGCCTCGGGTAATATAGAGATAAAAGGCCATCTCCATCTCTTCACTGAGGTCCTGGAGTTTTTTGATGGCATCGCCAACGCTCATTTCCTCATTCATCGCCATATAGTCGGGCGACATGATTCCACCAGCGGTGTCCGGGGGGTATTGGAGCAGGTCTTCAACCTCTTCCCGATCTTCTTTACCCATGAGACGTCTGGTCTCTTCGGCAAAGGAATCAGGAAGAATCTCAAGAATATCGGCAGCATCGTCGGAGGCCACTTCCTTCAAGATCGAAACCATGAACTGTGGGGTCAAATTTTCGATAAGTTCGAGGAGGATGGCTTGATCGAGTTCGCTGAGAAATTCTCCGGCGTTAGCGGTCTGGGCAATAATATTGAAGACGAACTTTCGTTCATCCGAGGTGAAATGACGGAATACCCAAGCAATATCAGCTGGATGGGTTTTGTTGATCACCTTGAGGAGGTTTTCCACGGCATTCCGGCGGATAAGTCGCCGAAAGGTGTCAAGGATCACCGTCCCCTCTTTACCAACCAGTTCTTTTTTGGTTTTAACTTTCATGGAAAATCCGTTTCGGTATTGGGGTGAACCGGGGAGAAATAATTAAGGACGATGACTGTTTTTGAGGACACTGTCAAGGACCATTCCTAAACGTTCAATCTTGTATGGCTTGGGAATAATGGCCTTGAATCCATATTGCTCATAATTATTCATTATCTCGTCATTGGCATAGCCGCTGGAAACAATTCCCTTGACCAGAGGGTCGATTTTGAGCAGCTGATCCATGGTTTCCTGCCCTCCCATTCCGCCGGGGATGGTTAGATCCATAATGACGGCATCAAAAGGTGCATTGTCAGCCATTGCCTCTCGGTACATTTTGATTGCTTGATCCCCATCGGAGGCGGTTGCCGGCCGATAGCCCAGATGTTCCAACATTTCTTTGCCGATCTCCCGAACAACTTGATCGTCATCCATGATCAGAATCCGACCGGTGCCGGTTCTAATGACCTGATCTTCTTTCTGGTGGGTGGTGATCGGCACCACACCTGAAAATGGGAGATAGATATGGAAGGTGGTGCCTTTACCCACCTTTGATTCAGCAGTGAGCAGTCCTCCATGATTTTTGATTATGGAATAACTGATGGCTAGTCCCAGGCCACTCCCCTGCTTTTTGGTGGTATAGTAAGGGTCAAAAATCTTTGAGAGAACTTTTTTGGGGATACCGGGTCCGGTATCGGTCAAGGTAATTTTGACATAACGGCCCCCCTCAATTGGGAGGATGGAGTCTTCATCAATGACAGTATTTTCGGCATGGATGGTAAAGGTTCCACCATTCGGCATGCACTGGTCGGCATTATGGGCGATGTTCTGAATTACCTGACAGATTTGTCCTTCGTCAACTTCCACAGACCACAGCCCTTGTTCCGCTGTATAGTCACATTTTACGTTCGAGCCCCTGAGGGTAAACCAGGCCGAATCCTTAACCATGAGTTCAATGGATTCGGGTCGGGTGACCGGGGCACCTCCCTTGGCAAAAGTCAGGAGCTGTTGAGTAAGATCGCGAGCCCGCCAGGAAGCTTTCTCGGTTTCCTCTAATTTTTTATAAACCTTGCTGTCCGGCTCGGCATAGATCTTGGCAAGGGAGATGTTGCCCAGGATAGCCGATAGCATATTGTTGAAATCATGAGCAATTCCTCCGGCTAGAAGACCCGTTGATTCCAGCTTCTGGGTCTTGAGCAGTTCCAGTTCCATTTTTTTACGGTTGGTTATATCGTGGGCTATTCCCTCAGACCCTGAAATATTTCCTTTGGCGTCATAGAGTGGAACTTCACTGAGCTCAAGAATATGGATATTACCATCTTTATCAAAATACTCCTGTTCGATAAAAGGTTGTTGCTGTCCTTTGAGGCACTTGTGAATAGCCTTGAGAGCTCTTTCGTTCAACGAACTCGTGGTGAGAAAATTCTTCGAATGGAGTTGAAATGTGTGAGGACTGTAACCGAGAACGTCTCGGATGGAAGGACTGACATAGGCGTACTCGCCGGAGTGATTTCGTGAATAAAGGAAATAATCCTTCCTCATGTTATCAATAATCCGGCGAAGTTTATCTTCACTGGCCTGCCAGGCCTCTTCAGCAAGTTGCCGTTGTTTTATTTTTTCAATTAAGAGTCGGTTGGTCTTTTCCAGATCGGTGGTTCGGTTATTTACCAGGGACTCCAGACGGGACTTGATCTCAGCATCTACTTTGAGCCGTTCGGTAATATCCCGGCAGATGTCGATGGAGCCGATGATTTTGTCTTCGGCATAGATTGCCGAAGAATTGACTTCAATATCAAGCTGTTTCCCGTCTTTACAGACGAGTTTTCCGATAAAACTTTCATAATGCCCACGGGCTTTCAATTGGGAGAATTGTTGCCTTGAGCGTTCTTGTTGTTCTTCCGGGATTAAATCGAAAACACTCATGGTCAGGAGTTCTTGGCGATCATATTCTATGAGCTCAACGGCTCGCAGATTGGCATCGACATAGTTCTGGTCGGCATCAAGGACAAACATCGGGTCAAAGGCATGCTCAAAGAGGACGCGATAATCCAGGGCGGTCAACTGCGGCAATGGTTCGACATGGTTATGTCGGGCCAACTTTTTTTGCAGAATGGCGATTTGTTGCTCAAGCTCTTTGATTTTTCGTGCCTGATCCGCCATCTCGTTTTGTTCTCTATTAATTTCCGTTACAAGGTGTTTGTCAATTAATACATTTCATTCCGGGTCCGAATGCGAAATATTGAGATCGCTATCCGAGTCTTTAGAAAAAGAAGGACCGTTCTCTCCCTGATGGATTCGATACCCCATTGGTGCAAGAACCTTAAAAAGGGGGCGCCCTAGAATGAACAATTCCCAATTGCTGATAGTTGAATAAGTATCATAAAAATCTGACCGAATCGATATATCTTTTTGGAGGAGATGGGTCAACTGGGCGGAAATGTTGTTGTGATCGTCGGAGGTGTTTAGTTTTTGGATGAGATTAAACACTTCGGGGTACCCGCATTCATGCTCAAGCCTTTCCAGATAGGTCAGTATTTTTTCATCCGGTGGAATCAGATCTCGAACGGTCAGAAAGTTACGGCCCATGATTTCGGTGACTGGGCCAGGATTTCGACAGAACAAGAGACTGCATTCCTGGGGGCGGTTACTGTAGATGCCGCATCCTTCGTCATCTTGCCAGAAAAGGCAGGTCCATGAGGCATCACGGCCTCTGATTTTGATAAAATCAGTCTCATAATATGCCAGTGCGCCGGTAATTGGATTGATCACCGGCTCACCTTTGCGGATAGTAATCATCTGGTGCGGGCCAATGAAACCATTGACCACGGTCTCCCTATCCAATTGGTGTAAGGCCGGCCCTCCATTCCGGCAACAGGTGCCGCAGCGGGTGCATTGGGAATCGGCAGCCATAATGAATACCTCAAAAAAAAAGGGGCCGGATACCTCGTGGGAGGTAATCCGGCCCCAAAAAAGAACAAACAGCAGAGGATGTTGCTCAGTTGTTGACCAGTACCCGGGGCTCGGCACGGGGACCAAGGTTCAAGACAATCTCCGGGGTTTGATTGACCATTTCCGGGTCGGACTGTTCTGAATGGCAGACCACACAGAATTTACCCATCTGGGATCCGTTATTGGTATCAACGACCAGATATTTATAGTTGGAATTGGCCGGGTGGGGATTATGACAGCTGATACAAACGAGCTGGCCGTTATTGAGCAATTGGGTCGGGACCGTAACATAGGAGGGAGTTACTCCAGTGGGATGGGTCGTCGAAAGGTGAATGGGCATGATTCCCTGATCATCGTTATGGCAACCAAGGCAAAGGGCGTCGACCCCTTGGACCGAGGGGCTGGTCCGACTGGACGCGGGATTTTCCAAAACGGTGTTGGGGGTTGCCCCAAAAATGAAATTTCCTTTGGCATAATGGGGACTGTGGCAGTCCATACAATCCGCATCGTGGGGACCGGCGGCAAATGCCATGGTTGACCAGCCGATGGCGGCCAAAGTCACAATTAAGGTACAGATCATTCTCGGGAAAGTTTTCATCACAACTCCTTCTGGCTTAAAAATTGTTTGAAGGTTGATCCTTTTGAAAAAACATCAAACCTTAGGTATAAAAAAGGACCTGGGCTTTTGGCCCAAGTCCTAGGAAATACTTGGTAGCGGGGGCCGGATTTGAACCGACGACCTTCGGGTTATGAGCCCGACGAGCTACCGAACTGCTCCACCCCGCGTCACAGTGAGCGGACATATTACTCGTTTAAAAAATTATGTCAATAGGCTTTTGCCACGGGCTTTTCCCTGCCCTTACTGTTCTGAAAAATAATTCTAAAATATATAGAATAAGTAAAATTAACGCGTAATCGTAAAACGATTTTTTACACCAAATTTACACCAAATACAGTGTGTGAAATCCCCACCCTCTCCCACCGTGTTCACTGTACACAATAATAGTATAGCATACACATCAATAGTTAAATTAGTGCGTACTTTCAATACGTCAAGCGAAACACTTTCGTTGTTTCATCAAAATATCGCTGTATTTCTGTCTTGATTTTGATTCAGCAAAAACCGGCGTTTTCTTGGTCGGAACTGCCATTAACCCTCAAGGGCAATAGAAAATGCTGGAAAGCCAATGGTGGTGAGTAATTGGGGGGTGTTTATGCTTTCATAAACTGATAATAGACGGTCAGGACGATGATATCGATACAAAAAGAAAAAGGTGCCAGCCCCAAGGAGAAAGAGCTAGCACCTATTAAAAGATGACCATATGGACGATAGGGCTTATTTCTGGCAGATATCAGCCTCTGGGTGGTCTGCACATACAGGAGCAGTCAGAGAAGCTATCTGTCGTTCTGCGCTTCCAAGGAAGAGATTTTCTCATTCTGCGCCATTCTATTATTTCACCATCTCTTGGATATCATGAAATATCCTTGCGGTTTGTCTTTGACTTTTCTTCTGGTCATACTCAATCCTGGATGCAACGGACGCTGAAACCGTGCTGCCTTGCTTCGAACATAACCCATTCGCTAATTCTCATCCGCCAAGAGTATGAATGCATGTCGGGGTCCGCGTATCCCGAACTACTCCAGTAGAAACCATCTGTACCGACCTGAAAGAGCTGACCATCCTTGCCGGCGCGGCCACCTCCCAAAACTAACTTTAATGGGGAATCCCATGCGCCTGATGATCCGGAGCTGCTCCACGAACGTTTTTCGACAGTCCACTCTTCCTGAGTCGGAACTCTGAAGCCAGAGGGGCAGGGGTTATTGATATTGCCTATAGCTGTATTCCACAGAGCGTTGTGCGGTGGATTCAGCCAGTCAATCCAGGCGTCAGGTGGCGTAATAAAAGCCCCATGGCCAGGATCATTAGTGCTGCTCCTAATACTTGTCGTCCGACTTGTGCGTCTCTGATGACCATCTGCCCCCCGGCCCCATTGGTAGAGATCGCCATAGGCGGCCGAATCCGTCAAGCTTGTGGCCACCCGGGATGCGCCAAGGTTACGGTCCATCCAGACACGACCGGTTTTGGAGGTGACAGTCCCATATATGCCTGAGGAGGGTGTATTACTATTATTTAAAGTGGTAGTCGTGACGTAACTGTTTGTTGTGGTTGTATATGCTGGCCACCCAGTGGTAGTCGTAAAGGAACTGTTGGTGGTGCTTGTGCCTGCCGCAGAGGAGGTCGTGGTGGTTGTCGAGTTGGTTGTTGTGCTTGACCCGATACTATTATTAGCAGGAGAGGTGCTACCTCCCCCAGTACATGTTGTATTGATATGGTTTGTAATACCATTTCCGACATCCCCGTTAATACTCATCGTCAATGTATTATTACTAACGGTAAACGGATATGTTTGCAGATCTGTTTCACCATTAAATATATGCTGAGTTAAGAGATAGCCGCTGCCGGACGATGCCCATATTCCAGAACCATTGAAGGCCATAGTATAATTGCCAATATCGTATCGCCAGATGCCATTGTCTTCGGTATAGGTTTTATCGGAATTAAAGGTGAGCTGTGACGAACAGCTGCCGGTCGCATTATCAGCACCGGTATTATACCAATTACAATTACATGCCCATGTACCGACGATACTTGAGGTGTTGCTTCCTCCTCCGGAATTCTGCCCACCTGTTGAATTTTCAGAAACAGGCGAATCCGTTTCACCACCACCTCCACCACAGCCTGATAGAGGTAAAACAATGGCCAGCCCCAGCAATATGAGACTGACATATTTTCTGATGTTCATCTCCCCTCCCATATTTTGAATTAATGATCTGAAGTTTGATAAATCTTAATATCAATTTTCAATCGCCATTTCACTATATTTGTATGTAGGACAAGGGACTACAAGGATCGTCCCTCTTGAACCGGGGCATCATTGTCATAAGATTAAAACGCTTGGTGAGAGTGTAATTGTCCCAATGGAGATATCTGCAAAGAATATTTCCATAAGAACAGATATAGCCCCCTATGGGTTTAAATCCGCATTGGGGATTGATTAATTCCGTTCGCTGGAGTTATCCCCTCAAAAATGAAGCCAGAAGGCAAAGCCGTGTGTGATTCAGGGTGTTACGATTGGGTGAGTGGCGATAATCCTGAGGTAACTGCCAGAAGCCGCGCTTGAAAATAGTCTGGAAAGCGACTGAGTTTGCCGTGCAGATCGGTACAGGCATGAATGGTGAAGCCCTTGACCAGGAGCTGCCCGTCGTTATCCCTGAGAATTCGATGGTTGAAACGACAGGAATATTTCTTTACCTCCAGGAGGGATGTTTCAATGGTAAGAAGATCATCGTATCGAGCAGATGCCTTATAGCGACTGGAGCACTCAACAACCGGCATGATATATCCTCGCTCCTCCAGTTCTCGGTAAGATGCCCCAAAATCACGGAGAAATTCGGTCCGCCCAATCTCAAAAAAACGGAGGTAATTTCCATAATAGACCACGCCGCCGGAGTCAGTATCCCCATAAAGGACTCGGTATTGCACCGATCTGATTGGAGCAGGTAGGTGGCAGTTCATGGAGTTGCGATCAGTCGATCAGGCGGCGAAAGTATTCGGCACCATTAGAGTAATAGATTCCAGTGGTGATGGCGTTTGCTTCTGAGAAAGATCGCTGGGATGGGGCGAATTTTTTTTGCCCATCGAAAAGAATAATCGGCACGGGCCGACTGTCATGGGTGCGGGTCGCCAGCGGAGTAAAGTGATCCATTGCAACCACCAGTTGGAAGTCCTGGCTAAGGGCAAGAAGCCCATCATGAATCGGTTTTACAACCAGACGATCAAAGTCTTCAATGGCTCTGATTTTCTCCTTGAGCAAGCCTTGATGTCCTGCCTCGTCGGGGGCTTCCACATGGATGATCACCAGATCATCATCAATAATTGCGTCAAGAGCCGCCTCAACCTTACCGGCATAATTGGTATCCAGATATCCGGTGGCTCCGGGAACATTGATCACTTTCAGGCCGGCATAGACCCCGATTCCCTTGAGGAGGTCCACCGCAGAAATCAGTGAGCCGTTGATGCTGTACTGGGAAATCAATGAAGGCATGGCCGGGGCCTGGCCCTGTCCCCAGAGCCAAATGGCATTGGCTGGGAGGAGACCGGCATTTTTTCTCGCGTCATTAATCGGATGATTGGCTAAAATCCTCCGTGATTCTTCCATCAGATTTTTTAGGAATCCAGACTGATAACCGGCCCAGAATCGGCTGACATCCCTGCCGGTGTGATCATGGGGTGGTTCGGTCGCCAAATCACGGGGGCCGTCTTCAATCACCAGCAGATGGCGATAACTGACCCCGGGATAGAAATGGATTTTTTCAGAGTTGAATTCACTCCCCAAGTCGTTGATCAAAATCCCGGCCTCTTCAGTGGTGATATGGCCGGCACTGTAATCAACCATCTTGATCCTGCCATTCGCTCCCTCTTCAAGGGTCACCAGGTTGCAGCGGAAGGCGATGTCTCTCTCGCCAAGCGCCACCCCCATGCTGGCCGCCTCAAGGGGAGCCCGACCGGAATAGATCTTTTCCGGTCGATATCCAAGCAGGGAAAGATTGGCCACATCGCTCCCCGGGGGAAGTCCCTCGGGGACGCTTTGCATGAGGGCCAATTCCCCTCCTTGGGCCAGCAGGTCCATGGCGGGGATAGCGGCAGCTTCCAGGGGCGTTTTTCCTCCCAGTTCGGCGATGGGGAGATCGCCCATGCCGTCACCGATCAGGATGATTGTTTTATGCTTGAGAGTCTTGCTCATCTTGGAGAATACGAATTTTAACGGTTTTTTCGGGGCAGATATCGAGGCTGTCGATCTCGGCCAGGGCCTTTTGTACGGATGATTCTGAGGCTTCATAGGTTCTGATCACCACAGGCACGACCCCCCCCTTCTGGCGCCCCTTTTGAATGACCGATTTAATACAGATTCCGTTATTGCCGAGAATCCCGGCCAGGGTCGACAGAACTCCTGGTTTATCCAGGGCGGATATCCGAAAATAAAACGGACAGCGCAGGTCCTCCATGGGGGTTATCCGACCAGGTTTTATTTGATCCGGAAGATAGGAAAGGCTGGGAACCCGGTTCACAGCATTATTGACAATATTTCGGGAGATATCCACCACGTCGGCGACCACGGCGCTGCCGGTGGGCATCTTGCCGGCCCCCAAGCCGTACAGAAGAACATTACCGACCATGTCACCCTGGAAGTGGATGCCGTTATACGCCCCTCCGATATTGGCGAGCATATGGTGTTCCGGGACCATGGTGGGATGAACTCGGGCCTCAACGTGATCACCATGATTATTGCTGATCGCCAGCAGTTTTATTCTGAAACCAAAATCCCTGGCAAAATCAATATCAATGGGATCGATATTGCTGATCCCTTCGATGGTGATATCACTGAGTTTTATCTCCATGCCGTAGGCCATGGTCATCAGGATGACGAGTTTGTGGGCGGTGTCGATGCCTTCCACGTCATAGGTCGGGTCGGCCTCGGCAAAGCCTTTGGCCTGGGCCTCTTTGAGGACCTCCTGGAACGGAACTCCCTCGTCGGTCATTTTGTTCAGGATGTAATTGGCAGTTCCGTTCATGATACCCATGATCGATAATATCCGATTGGCGGCCAGACCTTCCTTGAGAGATTTAATAACCGGTATTCCCCCACCGACACTGGCCTCAAAACCAACTTCCACATTTTTTGCCGCCGCCGCCTGGAAGATCTCCATGCCATACTGGGAGATTAGCGCCTTGTTGGCAGTAACCACGTGTTTGCCATGCTTGATGGCTTCCAGGATAAAGGTTCGGGCTGGTTCAATGCCACCGATCAGTTCCACTACGATGTCGATTTCTGGATCGGTAAAGATCTGCTTGGCATCTTTGACCAGGCGAGTGTCCTTGAAGTGGTCGGGGAGTCGGTCAACATATATATCGGCAACGCTTTTCAACCGAAGCTGAAATCCGGTTCGACGCTCCAGGCGGGCTGCCTGTTGGAGCAAAACTTCGGCGGTGCCACTGCCCACAGTCCCAAATCCGATCAGGCCTACATTAATAGTTCTCATATCAATCCTTCATAATCTTTTTATCAAGGGGAAAAACCCTGAAAATCACAGAGACAAGAGTCGACAATAAATACCTTCATTGGGAAAAGATGTCAACTTCAGCAGGGATGGCTCATTGACATCAGCGATAAAAAAAATTAAAGATATCGTAACCAAATTCAGCGAAGGCAAGAGATGGGCTTTGCCTCCTCACCCTTGGGCGAATTCATCACCCCATCCCCAGAGGCCTGGGATTCTACCGGATAATTTTAACTCACCCGCAACAGCCATAATCGAGGAACAAGCTTTTGGAACAGTTAAACCTTTTTGCCATGTTCTATCATGCTGGAATCATGGTGAAATTCGTCATGCTTCTGCTGCTCTTTTTTTCATTTGGGTCCTGGTATATCATTTTCAATAAATTTATGCTCTACCGAAAGGTTCGCTTGGACTCGGGCAAGTTCCTCAAAACTTTTTGGGGCAGCAAAAATCTTGCCGAAGTCAACCAGGCCACCAGCAATGATTTTATCTGCCCCGAGGCAACGATATTTCGTCTCGGGTACCTTGAGCTCCAGAAGATCACCAAGAGCAAACCCACTGGAACGGATGGAGATTCCCTGGAGATGCGGTTTGCCGGGATCGAAAATATCAAGCGGAGTATCGATAAGGCAGAGGCCATGGAAACGGCCAGGCTCGGGAAACTGCTGCCCTTTTTGGCCACAACTGGCAGTGCCACCCCATTTATCGGCCTGTTTGGAACCGTCTGGGGGATTATGACCTCATTTCAGGAGATCGGGAAAATGGGTTCCGCCTCCCTGGCGGTTGTTGCGCCGGGGATCTCCGAAGCTCTGGTGGCTACGGCTGCCGGTCTTGCCGTGGCGATTCCGGCGGTTGTTTTTTATAATTTTTATGCCAATCAACTCACTGCCTTGGAGGAACGGATGCAATCCTTTTCCTCGGACCTGTTGAACCTGATCGAACGCGATTGTATTTCGAAAAAATAAATTATGGCTCTCAATTACTGCCGGGAAGGAAGATAGATGGGTTTTTCACCTCATAAAGGGCATCGTAATCTGGTGGCCGAGATTAACGTCACGCCTTTGGTTGATGTCATGCTCGTCCTGTTGATCATCTTCATGATTACCGCGCCGATGATGAGTCAAGGAATAGACGTCGCCCTCCCTGAAGTGACGTCTAAACCACTTCCACAGAAGACGACTCCGGTTATCATCACCGTAAATGACAAGGGTGAATTGACCATGGACCGTATTAAATATAAGTTTAAGGGTCTTGAACAGAAATTAACCGAGTTGGCCCGGCAGAACCCCGAAAGTCCGATTTTTTTGAATGCTGACAAGAATGTAGCGTATGGTCAGGTCGTACAAGTAATGGATATCATAAAAAAAGCAGGTTTTGACAATTTGGGAATGATGACCCAGCCTCTTTACGATAAAGCCGGACAATGAAGCGAAGGCTGTTCCGAAATTTAAAGGTATATTTTAACTCATTCTTTTTTCGATCCACCTGCCTAACCAGCTTTGAGGGGGCAGCAATGAATAACAGTTATCACACCCCTTCATTGATTTTGGCTGTAGGTATCCATCTTGGGGTGGTCCTGTTTGCCTTGGTCGCCCCTCTCCTGCTGAAAACCCATCGACATATTCCGGAAGTCTATCAGGTTCGGTTGTACACCCCACCGCAACCGATACCCTCACCTCCTCCGGCAAAAACGGCTCCAGTTGTGCCGCCCTCTGTGGAGATTCAAGCGCCCCCGGTGGAGGTTCAGTCGCAACCGGTCAAGATACAGCAACCAGTTGAGGTTCAAGCACCAAAAGCCGTATCGCTTGCCCCATTGAAAAAAAGATTGGCTAAGGAGCAGGAGCAAAAAGAAGACAAGGCCAGAAAGTCTCGCACTTTGGCTCGTCGGCTCGAGCAGGTTGAAATGGAGGTCAAAAGTCAACAGGCGGAAGAGGAGGCCAGGGCCAAGGCTAAAGAGGCGATTTCCAAGCTCGCCGACCTTTACCGAACGACGAATCGGGCCGAGCAGATTGTGAAGCCCGGAGAATCAACTCCAATTAATGGCACCCCACTTCCAGCTTCGATCAACGGACTCGATCCTGCCCTGCTGGAGGCAATTGAGCGGTATAAAGCCAGGTTGATTGAGCACATCCAAAAAAACTGGGAACTGCCGGAGTTGCACAAGTGGGATGAAACGCTCGAAGCGGTGATTGTGTTGGAAGTTCAACGTAATGGAACTGTTATTTCAAGTCATTTCGAAAAAAAATCAAAAGATGCTCGGTTCAATAAACATGTAACCAAGGCCATGGAGAAATCCTCCCCCCTTCCCCCCTTCCCTGTTGACTTGAAGGCCCAAAAGGAGGAAATTGTCGTGACATTCTTCCCCGGAGGCTTAATGTAAGATATGTATTCTATGAAAAATAAACTCGTTTTACTTCCCAGACAGATCCGCCGTTTTGTTGTTGCCCTTCCCCTTGGTTTGGTGATTCTGTTCTGCTTTCCTTCTTTGGTCGCAGCCCGAATTGTTATTGATATTACCTCCGCTGAACTCCGGAAGGTCCCCATGGCAGTTCCTTATTTTGTTGATAAGGATAATCCCGATGAAATGACCATCATTGGGAAGGAAATGGCGGCTACCCTCACCAAGAGTTTGGTGTTCCATGGATTCATTACGGTTATCTCACCCGAGACTTACGGAGGGGGCCAAAAAAATGACTGGCGTGAATTGGATCTCGACTTCACCGTACTTGGCAATTTCAAGGTGGAAGGAGATGAAATGACGGTCGAATGCCGGTTGGTTGATAACAGTTCGGGAGGTATGATCCTTGGCCGGCGCTATCGTGGTCGAGTGGAAAAACAGCGAGAGATGATTCTCAAATATTGTGATGAGGTCATTAATACTATCACCGGGGAACCCGGGATAAGCCGGACCAGGATAGCCTTTGTTTCAGATAAGAGTGGTCTGAAGGAAATTTATCTCACCGACATTTTCGGAGATGAACTCCGTCAGGTCACGAACCATAAAAAATTGGCCGTATCTCCCCGCTTCTCCCCTGACGGTCGTTTGCTTTCCTATACCTCTTATCATCGGGGGAATCCCAATCTCTATGTCACAGACTTGACCCAGGGCAAAACAACCACTGCGATTTCGCGGCGTCAGGGGCTTAATATGGCTCCCGACTGGTCTCCGGACGGGAAAACTCTTGCAGTAACCTTGAGTCCCGATGGCAATCCTGATCTCTATCTTATCAATACCAAGGGTGATATTATTGATCGGTTAACCAATAAGGAAGGACTCAATGTCTCGCCTTCCTGGTCCCCGGATGGGAGTCGTCTCGCCTTTGTTTCCGATCGAAGTGGAACACCCCAGATCTATATCATGGAACTTAAAAACAAGACGGTTCGCCGGATTACCTATCTGGGTAATTACAACAGCACCCCATCCTGGTCTCCGCAGGGGGATCTCATCGCTTATTCAGGCAATTATGAAAACATGTATCATATCTATGTTATCAGTCCGGAAGGTGGACGTCCCACCCGTTTAACCAAGTTTTGGGGGGATCATGAGTCTCCTTCCTGGTCCCCTGATGGTCGCCAAATTGTATTCTCCCGAAAACGTAAAGATGATCAACAGATCTGTGCAATTTTCAGAAATGGTGAAGGCTTCCGGATTTTGTTTGACTGGGATGGGCAGGAATCATTCCCCCAATGGTCACCACGACTGGAAGAATAAACCCGTCAGTTTTGGTCTAAAAAGGGATTTTGCTGGTAATCTGAACTGGAAAACGTATTATTTATAAATACGTTTTCGGTTGAATCGTTGTGATCGATCTCGCTACGACGTTCATTTTGCAAAAGGCTCAAGATAAAAGTGTTTTCGTTGGTATATAAGGCATCCTACATGAAAAAAATAATTCAGAAACGATCTTTGATCCTCATCTCTTTGCTCTCCCCTCTCCTCCTGCATTGCAGCATTGCCACCGAGCAGGATGTTAAAAATCTCGATCTCCGCCTCCGGACCATGGACAACCGGTTGTTGAGTATGGATCGAAATTTTAGCGATCTCCAGGAGCAGACCACAACCCGGGCCAATAAGAACAGTGTCGAGGCCTTGCAAAAACAGCAAGCCTCCACGGATAATACCGTTGATCAGCTCAGGACTCAGCTTTTGCAAATAAAAGGGCAGCTAGAGGAAAATTCCCATCATTACCGGAATTTGCAGGAGGATACTGTCGATTATCGTGATAATCTCAGCATCCAACTCCATGACTTCACCGAGGCCATGAACACCCAGCAGAGCGGTTTGGCTGAATTGCAGAAAAAAGTTATTGCCCTCGAAAGCCGAATGAATACCTTGGCAGATCAGGTAAAGAGCAATAGTGACGTGTTGGGAAAATTGAAAGGTGATATAGCCGCAGAAGCTTCGTCCAGAGCCGCAGAAGCAGCCCGGAAGGCTGCCCAGGCGGCCTTGGAAGCGGAAGAGGCCAGGCTCGCTGCCAAAGCCGCTCGTGAAGCTGAAGAGGCGCGGGCCAGGTTGAATGCCTCGGGGCGGATTCCCACACTCTCACCGGAAAAGGCAAAAAAACCTGGCAGCCAGGTATCTTCTTCAGGTAATGAGACCGCCACGATCGCCCTGCAGGAGTCGATATCCCCGGCTGAGACCCTCTATAATTCAGGGCTCGCTGTATTTAAGCAGGACAAATACAAGAACGCCTCTCAAATCTTCACCGAGTTTATCGAAAAATATCCCAAAGATAAGCTTCGGGCCAATGCTCAATATTGGCTTGGTGATTGCCTCTACAACCAGGATGAATTTGAACTCGCCATATTAGAGTATCAAAAGGTTATTGATGGCCATGCTGGTCACTCCAAGGTGCCGGCGGCCCTTTTCAAACAAGGTCTCGCCTTTGAAGAATTGAATGACAAGGGCACGGCCCGGCTGGTCTTCCAAAAACTCATCGATCAGTTCCCCGGCAGCAAAGAAGCGACCTCCGCTAAAAGCAAATTAAACAAATAGCGATCCGTAAGAGTCTCCACTCGGTACAGGTCATTTATGGTTGATCACCGCACCCATTTTAAAAATAACCACAGTGATGACCAGCAACATTGGCAGAATGATCAAATTGACAAATTGCCAGCCACTGGTGAAAATGAGCGCCCCTGCTAAAAAAGAGGCGGCGGCCTGACCACTGTATACAATCAGGTCATTGACGCCTTGGGCTCGGAACCGTTCCGCTGGACGATAGCTTCTGGTCAATAGAGCGGTCCCCCCTACAAAAAGAAAATTCCAACCAACTCCCAGCATGACCAAGCCAAGCCAGTAATGGATAAGCTGATGGTTGATCTGGGCAATGATTCCGCACGTTGCCATCAGGACAATCCCCCCCAGCATGACTCGTCTCAATCCAATTCGGTCGATGAGTAGACCGCTGAACAACGAAGGTATGAACATGGCCATGACATGGCTTTGAATGACCCACGCCGTGTCACCCAGGGAGTATCCGTCAATGAGCCTCATGCTGACTGGAGTGGCCGTCATGATCAGGGTCATTCCTGCGTAGGCAACAAGTCCAGACAAAATAGCGGTTATGAACAATGGTTGGGAGATGATTTCGCTGAGTTTACGCCCTGTGTGTCCAGGGCCTCTGGTCTGATCGGTAAGAGAGGGGGGGAATTTCAAGAGGGAAAGGATAAGAATATTCAAACTCGAAAGACCTGCCAAGGCGATAAAACTGCCGGCATATGGTTTCGCAACGATGAAATCCCGGGTGTGTTTGGCTATTTCAGGTCCCAGAAAGGCGGCTACGATACCGCCAAGCAGGACAAAGGAGACGGCCCTGCCCACCAGATCTGAGGTTACACTTTCAACGGCTGCAAAACGGTATTGTTGGATAAAGGCCATGTTGGCGCCGATTCCAAAGGTGCCTAAGCAAAAAAGGGGAAAGCTGCTGATGGTGATGGCGTGATATGCCACCAGAGAAGAGATCAGACTCAACAGGCTTCCGGCCATAAATCCGTTTCGGCGACCGACCCGCCCCATTAACAGAGCGGCGGGGGCGCTACAGGCAGCTCCTCCCACCACCATTGCGGCAATGGGCAGGGTTGATTTTGATACATCGGGGGATAATTCCTGGCCGATGATGCCGCCGATGAGGACGATCATCGGTGCAGCCGCCATCCCCAAAGCTTGGCTTGTGGTGAGAATCAGCAGGTTGCGTTTCATAGCTCTCCGGGACCGTCTGGTCGGGGTGACCATGCACCCTGGCGGTCAGTAAAAGAATACCTTTATTGATGAAAAACGAGATAATACAATTGCCTTCGATGGATTGTCTCGGGATTAATATAAAATGATCGCATGAAACGAAGTGTCAACGCACTGGCGTCTCTTAAGCTAAGGCCAGGGTCGAATCGTCTATGCTGGCAATCGTAACCGGGATAGTATTGCTCTAAAAAAAAAAAGAGGTTGACCCGAATACTTTCGGATCAACCTCTTTATAAATAAACGTACACTATCTGGATTAGGGGTTAATCCCCAGTTCTTTTTCTTTCTGGGCGATGGCCAGTCTGGTTTTGATAACCGTGTCGGAGATCAGGCTTATGGAATCAATACCGCATTCAACCAGGAAGGTGGCAAATTCGGGGAAGTCACTGGGGGCCTGCCCGCAGATGCCGATCTTTCGTCCTCTTCTCTTGGCGGTGTCAATCACCATCTTGACCATGGTTTTCACCGCATCGTTGCGTTCATCGTAGATATGTGCAACCAGATCGGAATCACGATCAAGACCCAGGGTTAACTGGGTAAGGTCATTTGATCCGATGGAGAATCCGTCAAAGACATCGGCAAAGGCATCGGCAGAAATGACGTTGCTGGGAATCTCACACATAACGTAGACCTCCAGCTCGTTTTCTCCCTGAACCAGCCCGAATTCACGCATGACCTCAATAACCTTTCTCCCCTCTTCCGGGGTCCGGCAGAAGGGAACCATGAGCTTAACATTGGTCAAGCCCATTTCATTGCGGACCTTGAGCAGGGCCTTGCATTCCATCTCAAAAGCCAATTTGTATTTTGGATCATAGTAACGTGACGCCCCACGCCAGCCGATCATCGGATTACTTTCTACCGGCTCGTAGTATTTGCCACCAACCAGGTTGGCGTATTCGTTACTCTTGAAATCGGATAAACGGACAATAACATCCTTGGGATAAAACCCGGCGCCGATCCGACCGACTCCTTCGGCCAGTTTATCGATAAAAAATTGCTTTTTGTCTCCAGGATAGGCGCTGGTCCGGCGATCAATTTCCTCGATTACAGAAGCAATTTCCCGATCCCCGGCAGCCTTGGCCTTAAGCTCTTCATAATTGTAGAGCGCCAGGGGATGAATACCGATATGGGAGTTGATGATAAACTCCTCGCGGGCCAACCCAACCCCTTCATTGGGAATCTGGGATTCGGTAAAGGCCTTTTCGGGAATACCCACGTTCATCATGATCTTGGTGCGGGTCTCGGGGATGGTTTCCAGATCAAGACGGTCAATTTCAAATTTCAATAGTCCATCATAGATATGGCCCGCTTCTCCTTCTGCGCAGGAGACCGTGACCTCCGAACCAGCTTTGATTCTTTTTGAGCCATTTTCGGTGCCGATGACACAGGGGATCCCCAATTCACGTGAAATAATGGCTGCATGACAGGTCCGACCACCCCGGTTGGTAACGATGGCCGCTGCAATTTTCATAATTGGTTCCCAGTCGGGGTCGGTCATATCGGTAACCAGGACATCCCCCTTCTTGAAATCATGAATATCGACAACTTCTTCGATGACATTGGCAACACCCTGACCTATTTTTGCCCCGACCGCCTGGCCGGTTGCAATGATCGGTCCGGTCTCTTTCAGGACATAGGTCTCCATTACTTTTCTGGTGTCCTGGGAGTGAACGGTCTCTGGGCGAGCTTGGACAATGAACAATTTTCCGGTGCCTACCTTGACGCCGTCGCCGTCCTTGGCCCATTCGATATCCATTCCCTTATTGTAATGATCTTCAATGATACAGGCCCAGCGTGCCAATTGGAGAATTTCGTCATCGTTGATCACATAGGAACCCCGTTCTGCTGGGGTCGTGGGGATATTTTTAACCGGTTCGGTGGTGGCTGGGTCGTTGTCATAGATCATCTTGATCTCTTTACTTCCGACTCTCCTGCCGACAATGGGGCGTTTTCCTTCCTTGAGGGTCGGTTTGAAAATGTAGTACTCATCAGGATTAACCGCACCCTGTACCACATTCTCACCGAGGCCCCAAGCCCCGGTGAGAAAGACCGCATCCTTGAAGCCACTTTCGGTATCGATAGAGAACATAACCCCAGAGGAAGCAGAGTCACTTCGAACCATTTTCTGGATTGTTATGGAGAGATAAACATCAAATTGCCCGAAACCTTTATCATGGCGATAAGAGATAGCCCGATTGGTAAAAAGACTGGCAAAACATTTCTTGCAGTTATCGATCAGGGCATCGACCCCACGGATATTGAGATAGGTCTCCTGCTGACCGGCAAAGGAGGCGTCCGGAAGATCTTCAGCGGTGGCGGAGGACCGAACGGCAACGTCAACATCTTTACCGTACTCCGCTTCCATCTTCTGGTACGATTCGATGATGGCCTGTCTCAGGTCGTCGGGGAATTCCGTATTTCGAATAATGTCTCGGGCCTTCTCGCCGCGGGCCTGAAGATTCCGGAGATCATGGGTGTCCAGACCTGCCAGCGCGTCTTTGATCGCATCTTCAATCCCGGCGGATTTGAGGAGGTATCGGTACGCATAGGCGGTGATGGCGAAACCATGGGGAACGGCCACCCCTTTTGAGGTCAGATTACGATACATTTCACCGAGGGAGGCGTTTTTCCCGCCGACCAATGGTACATCATCAATTCCGATATCATCAAACCAAAGGATTAATTCTTCATCATGTTTTCCCATTTTTTTCTCCTGTTGACCAAAATAAAACTTCTTTTTATGGAAGGGCCAGAAAAATTCAAGCGTTTGAAAAGCCAAGGTAAAAAAGTTAAAACGATCATCATTTGCGGCTGATATCGATGATCAACCGGCGATTATTGCTAAAAAGTTGAATTAATAACCAAAGGCCGGGACTCATCTCTCCCGAGATTGGCATAAAAAACATCTATACATAAGTATCTACTGTTTGGTACATCAGCATCATTTTATAGCGAATCATTTACATAGGGTCAACCGAAACCTTACCTTCTTCCTTTATTTGCAAGCTCTTTTAAGTCTTGTTGCTGTCGGTTTGGGCGTGTTGGTTGTCAGGAATTTCGTGGGTTATGGTACTTTGTTAAAAAAATGTCAGGAAATTTGCCTCTGAACTATGATAAGTTTACTTTTTGCCGGTTCGCAAACTTTTTTTATATTTTATATGTCTGAACATGGGCTGTTGAATTTTTCAAATAAGCTGTTTTCGAAACAAAACCAGGATAATCCCAAGGGACCCACCATGACCGATACCGATGCGATTGCCCAGCTTTTTTCGCTGAATATTACCCCCGGAAAACATCAAGCAAATGATTATTTCTCCCTCATTCGTAAATTGATTCAACATCGGGACCTCAATCAAACTCATCACGGCCCTGCCGAATGGGATAAGGCAATTTCCGAGGTCTATCTGTTGATCGAAGATGAAATCAGAACAAATCCAGGTCCTGCCGTCCATCGGATTTCTTTTGGCACCTCTGGATGGCGCGGCATTATCGGCAAGGATTTTTTTATACAATCCATTACCGTAGTCACCTTGGCCATTATTGATCTGTATCGTCAAATCACCTCTGATTCCAACCTTCGAGAAGCCTTGGGGGTTGAATCTCTGGCTGAGGCGCAAAAAAGAGGATGTGTTCTTGGATATGATAATCGATTTGGTGGTGCCTTGATGGCCGAGAGGGTCTGTGCCCTGCTCACCACCAATGGATTTATTGTTCATTTTGCCGGTGAATCGACCACCGGGGTCCTTTCTGCGGCCTTAATGGAACTTAAGGCGGCTTTCTCGATTAATTTAACCCCGAGCCATAATCCCATGGAGTATGGCGGTTTTAAATTCAACGGGGCCGATGCCGGTCCAGCTGCCAAGATTGTCACTGATCAAATAGGATTCAATGTTAATCGTATTTTGGACTCAGCAACTCCTCTTGCCCTGCCTATCCCTGTACCGACATTTGTCAAACCGTTTGATGCCCTGGCCTCCTGGCAATCCCTGGTGCGTCGAGGGAAAAGGCAGCACCATTTGGATTATGATGAAATCATAGATCGTTTTTTTGAGACTGAATCGATGGTTGTGGTTATTGATTCAGTCCATGGAGCCAGTCGGGTTCATGGCAAGGGACTTTTTTTAAACCGTCATTCTGATCGACTCATACCTCTAAGAAATACGGTCGACCCCACCTTCGGAGGAATTGCTCCTGAACCGTCTTCTGTCAATATGCAGGCTGTTATTCGAACTTTAAACGAACGTCCGGAACAGTTGAAGCTGGGAGTCATCATCGATCCTGATGCCGACCGGATTCGGTTTACCGATGGTCGTAAGGAAATCGAGATGAATCAGTTCGGAGCAGCGGCCTACCATTACCTACATGAGGAAAAAAATGTTAAAGGATTGGTGGCCAAGAGTGTCGCCACTAGTAATTTCGCCAATATCATCGCAGAACGGTTGGGCGAGAAGGTGTTCGAGTCCAGGGTCGGTTTTAAGGAGTTTAAGCCGGTCATTGGCCAGGCGGTTGTCTGTTTCGAGGAATCGGATGGGATTTCGATCATTGGTCATACCCCGGAGAAGGATGCCTATATCGGTTTGCTGCTGGCTATGGATATGACCTTGACCTTGGGTATGAACCTCGGGGATTATATTGAACAGCTCGAAGAGGAATATGGTCGGTTCTTTCCTGACCGTGCCGCAGTTGCCGTTTCTGCCGGTGGGGACTCTCTACGCGAGGCTCTGTCCCTCCTTGAGCGGTACACCGTTGGTGAAAAAATACAGGTCGGCAATAAAATGATGTCCATTGCAAAAGTCATAGATATTGATGGCCGTAAAATGATTCTTGAGGATGGCAGCTGGTTTATGATTCGTCCCTCGGGGACTGAACCGAAGGTGCGTTTTTATGTGGAAGCCAGGACCTCTGAGGGTCGTCGGGATCTTTTTAATATCGCCCGGCGATTGTTGGCGGAAATTGGACTGATCGACCTCGCAGTCGGAGATGGTGAGTAAAAGATAATCCTGATTGCCACCGGCCGAAGCATATGCTAGTTTCAATGGCGAAAAACAAAGCCCTCCCCCTGAAACGACATCAAATGATTAAAAGAGACAGGTGAAAACATGAGAGACTTGGTGGAAGCTGCCCTGAATCAAATTCGGCCGACCTTACAGAAAGATGGTGGTGATGTCCTGCTGGTTGACGTTACCGACCAAGGTGTAGTCAAGGTGAAGTTGACCGGAGCCTGTCGCGGGTGTCAGATGTCCGACGTCACTCTGAAGCAGGGGATTGAAAAATTTTTACGGAGTGAAGTTCCAGAGGTCACTGCAGTAGAAGCGGTTTGATAAAAGATTGTTTTTTAATCAGAGGTGCATTTCAAGAGATTCGCGTCCTTGCAACACCATCCCGAGCCATGTTTGGAGTTCGTCATTGGTGGTTCAGTCCCTCAGCTAACCAACGGCGATAAAGTATGAAATTTTAACTACTTGTGGTGTGTATTTGCGGTAGTTGCTTGAGGAATTATTTGCTTTCCAGTTTATCTGGGTTGGAAAATTACTTGTGATATCCGGTATTGGCCCGGATCTGATAGGCTCGATAGAGTTGTTCCATAATAACCATACGGGCCATCTCATGGGTGAAGGTCATCTTTGACAGGGATAGAACTTGATCCGCCTTGGCCAGAATACTTTCGGAGAGACCAAGGGGGCCTCCAATGATGACTGAGATCCTGCGGGTTCCTCGCTCTTCCCATTTTTGCAGTTGATCGGACAATTTTTCCGAACTTAACTGTTTTCCCCCCGGATCAAGGACAAGATTAATTCCGCTTTCAGGAAGATGGGAGAGGAGAATAGCCGCTTCTTCTTCTTTGATCTGGCGATCAGTCTTTCGGCCTGGTTTAATTTCCTTCAGTATTTTGACCTCAACCTGGGCAAAATGCTGCAGTCTGAGGCGAAAATCCTCGATTCCTTCGGCTAGATAGGATTTCTTGGTCTTACCAAGAAAGAGAAAATCAAACCGCATCTCATTACCAAGGTGAAGGGTCACTTGTCATAAGTGACCCTTCCCAGGAAGTCTGCCAATTTGTCGCGGAATTCGTCATAGGAATGATCACGGGTTATCCCCGGACAGGACTTTTTGATTGCCTCGAAATTAGAGGTATCCTTCATAATGCTTGGATGGAGGGGCCATTCCCGACAACGCCAGGGCTTTCCCGGGTGGACCGTGCAGCCATCTCTAAAGAAGATGCAATGACCATCAACTGTCTGCATCTGGATCACATTGTCAGTAATCCTTAAGTACTTTCTGGTGACTTCCTCAAGGGGGAGTCGCAGGTAATCGACCAACCGTTCAACATCGTTCTGGGTCAGGGAAACGGTGGTCTCACCATGACAGCAATACCCGCACTGTTTGCATCTGAAAAAATCTTCTTGCAACGTCACTGCTCCTGTTTGAAAAAATGAATAAATGTCTTCAAAAGCGTGGTTCTACAATCAGCTTAATCAAAATTTAATCCACCCGTAACTTGGCTTAATAAAGCCCTCCTTTGAGGAACGGATCCGCAATTGAGCGGTCGGACGCCGAATGGATATATCCAAGCATCCGATAGATCAGTTTCGCCACGGTAAAGGCGGCATGGTGGGCTCCCGCAGTCGGAGCAAATTCGGTGAAATCCATTCCTACAACCTGGTGGTTTTCAGCAACCAGCCTGAGTATTCTCGTCGCTTCGTGCCAGGAAAGACCATCGGGTTCCGGGGTCCCGGTGGCAGGCATCACGCTAGGGTCCAAGGCATCAACATCGAAGGTGATATATACAGGACCGGTGATCGATGCACAAACTTTTTCAGCCCATTTCTGGTCGTTTCTTATGTATCTGCTGTGAAATGGACGGAGTTGATGTTCCCGGACAAATTCCCATTCCTCCTGGGAAAAAGACCGGATGCCGACCTGGGTAAAAGGGACTCCGAGATCATGAAGCCGCCGCATGACACAGGCATGGCTGAGCTCCGTCCCTCCATAGGAGATACGGAGGTCAAGGTGGGCATCAAACTGGAGGACATGAAGGTCTGGATATTTTGAAAGACAGGCGGCAACCCCTGGAAGGGTAACGGTATGCTCCCCACCCAGCAGGATCGGCAGCATGTCATCAGCAAGGACCTCGCGTACCTTGCGGCAGATTAGTTCGCAGGATCCGGTCGGGTCAAGGTTGCTGAAGTCGAGGGGAGGAAGAGTGGTGATCCCAATTTTTTCACAGGTGGCAAAGAGGAGTTCATCATCAAAAACCTCAAGAGCGGGAGATGCGGCGATGATCGCTTCCGGTCCTTTATCCGTCCCCCCCTCCCAGGAAAGAGTTTTTGCCAGGGGGGCAAGGATGAAGGCAATTCTTTTTGGTTCGAGATCTGGGGCTTCGTCCCCGAGAAATTTTTTAAAATCCATAGTGGAACTTCCTTTAAAAAATGAACATCAAGCCCTGCCGGGCATATCGTCAAAGGTTGTGATGTCAATACCGAGCAGGTTTGCCGCCTTCTGCCATTTAAGAGAGTCTGGGGTGTCGAAAATAATGTCGTCATTGGCCGGAAGGGTCAACCAGCCGTTATTGGTTAATTCAGATTCCAGTTGCCCCGGGGCCCAACCTGAATAACCCAGGGCAAACAGATATCGGGCCGGTGGGCATCCCCTGGATATATTCCGTAAGATTTCAATGTCATTTGACAAACAGGTCGATTCTGTGATCTTTATACACTGTTCCGTTTCATATTCCGATGAAAAGAGAAAGAAGCCTGCTTCAGGCTCAACCGGTCCTCCAAGGTATATTTCCGGTAGTCCTCCAGGTGGCACAGGCAGATCGGCTCCGGCCATGACTTCGGCCAGGTTATGGTCGGTCGGGTGATTGATCACCAGACCCATGGCGCCTTCTTCCGTGCTATGGGCACAGATATAAACCACCTGTTTCTGGAAGCGTGGGTCGGGCATCCGGGTGGTGGCAATGAGGAAACATCCTTGAAGACTCTCCATGGAATCGAAACTCCTCGCCTTGCATGTTTGAAATTTGGTAACTTTCCAGCAGCACTCCATCTCCGCACCATCTGCCCACCCAGTGTACGGGGAGTATAGACTGGTCGGCCAGATGGCGCAATTCAGGGGCACATCTGAACATTTATGGTTCGGTGGTTCTTGTTCCCTCTGTGCGATCATGCTGGATAGTTACGAAATTTGTTAGTTGAAGCTGGTTATTTGGAAAAATTTGTTTAATCCATTGTACCATTTTTATTTAATGACTCTGTCAAAAAAACATTTTGCCTGAATTAGATTGTGGTATGGTAGCAAAAAAAGAGATGACCGAAAGTAACCGTTGAATTCACTATGAAATCAGCACAATTAATTTGACAACCTATCTTCCAATTTAGTTGTTCATAATGTTCTTTTTCAAGGATCCTAGAAATGTCAGTTGAAATTAGCCAACTTATCGAGAAAGTACTTCAGTCGGACCTGCATGATCCTTTTCGGGTCTTGGGATATCATCAGATCATTGATGAACCTTTCAAGGCAGTTGTCCGATCATTTCAGCCCCATGCCGAATCCATGCGACTTATCCTCGGCGACCAAAAACTTGACATGTACAAAATGCGGGAAGAAGGGCTCTTCGAGCTGGTCATTCCCCACCAGGATGACTGTGCGTATTTGCTGGAGGCCACCTATTTTAATGGAGTCACCCATAGCTTTAGAGATCCGTATTCATTTCTTCCTCAACTTTCTGAAGATGACAAGTTCCTTTTTAACAGGGGTACCAATTATCAGATATACAATCATCTTGGCGCCCATCCGGCAATCATCGACGGGGTTGACGGCATCATGTTTCGGGTTTGGGCCCCTAATGCGAGGCGGGTCAGTGTGATTGGCGACTTCAATGTCTGGGATGGCCGGGTCCACCAGATGAGGGTTCTTGATGATTCCGGAATCTGGGAACTTTTTATTCCCGGTTTGATCCGGGGTGAAGTTTATAAGTATGAAATTCGTACCCAGGATTTACGTATACTGGAAAAATCCGATCCGTATCAGCTCTATAGCGAGGTTCGTCCCAAGAGTGCTTCCGTCGCCTGGGATCTGGAAGGATATGAATGGGATGATGATGATTGGTTGGAGCGGCGTGGGAGGGAAAACCCTTACACCTCCCCCATGTCCATCTATGAAGTTCATCTTGGGTCATGGCAACGTGATCCGGCCGACCCGACCCGTCTTCTTACCTTTGGTGAACTTAGCGAAACCCTCATTCCTTACGTAAAGCGAATGGGATTCACCCATCTTGAACTGCTGCCGATTATGGAGCATCCCCTTGATGAATCCTGGGGATATCAGAGCACCGGTTATTTCTCTGTCACCAGCCGTCATGGTACCCCCCAGGAGTTCATGGCCTTTATCGACCAATGCCACCGGAATGATATCGGCGTCATCCTGGATTGGGTTCCCTCTCATTTCCCCACTGATGGTCATAGTCTTGGCCGGTTTGACGGAACCGCCTTATATGAACATGACGATCCCCGGCTTGGCGCCCATCCTGAGTGGGGTACGCTTATTTTTAATTACAGCCGGCATGAGGTTACCAATTTTCTCATTGCCAGTGCCCTCTTCTGGTTGGAGAGATTTCATATCGACGGGTTGCGTGTAGATGCGGTTGCAGCCATGCTCTATCTTGATTACGGCAAGACCGATGGTGAATGGTTACCGAATAAACATGGTGGCAAAGAAAATATTGAAGCGATCGAATTTATCAAACACATGAACAGCATCATATACCAGAGGAACCCCCATGCTCTGATTATCGCTGAGGAGTCAACCAGCTTTTTCGGGGTATCCAAACCGGCCGATCAGGGTGGCTTGGGTTTTGGTTTTAAATGGAATATGGGTTGGATGAACGATATGCTCCATTATTTCGGACGCGATCCGCTCTACCGAAAATTTCATCACAACGCCCTGACCTTTTCATTGTTGTATGCCTTTTCTGAAAATTTCATCCTCCCCTTATCCCATGATGAGGTGGTCCATGGAAAGCGTTCACTCTTGAGCAAGATGCCCGGTGACAAATGGCAGCAATTTGCCAATTTACGATTACTCTTTTTCTTTCTTTGGACCCATCCTGGCAAAAAACTATTGTTTATGGGCAGTGAATTTGGCCAGATTTCTGAGTGGTATTGCAAAGTCAGCCTTGATTGGCATTTGATCGGCCAGGATGTTCTGCATCTTCAGATGCAATATTTTGTAACCAGACTCAATAAAATTTATCGTAATTCTCCGGCGCTGTGGGAAACAGATTTTTCCAACGATGGATTCCGCTGGATGGATTTTAAGGATGTTGATAACAGTATCGTCGCTTTTGCCAGATTCGGCAAAGATCGTGGTGAACATGTGGTCTGTCTGTTGAATTTCACCCCCAATGTTTTTCATGACTACAGACTGGGGGTCCCGGATAAAGTCAATTACCGTGAGGTTTTTTCAACGGATGTAAAGGACTTTGGCGGTAGCGGAATCAACAACCTTGAAGAAAAGGTGGTGTTTGATGAACCTTTTGGTGAAGCCCAATATCATGTAAAGGTCTCTGTCCCGCCGTTGGGTGGGATAATCTTAAAACCTGTTCGCTAGGAGCCTGTCGGACTTAGACATAAATCTACTGCAAATTTGAGAAATCGGCCCATATTCCCATGGTTTTTCGTTAAATAACAGCGAAGCGGTGTCTTCTGCTATTCGCCTCAAATCCATGAAAATCTGGTCTCAATTTCTCAAATTTTCGCTACGATTCTCTAAGTCCGACAGGCTCATAGAATAGTTTCCATCCGGAAGGATGGACAGACGTCGAAAAGGAATAACTCATGGCTTCAACCGAATTGCCTAAACCCGAGGGGGAAAAGTTCAAGAAGGCGGTTCTCTGGATCAGTGAAACGCTCAAAGAACAACCCGAGAAAGAAAGGGACAAAGTGATTAAAGCGGCGGAGATTCGTTTTGACCTGTCCCCGGCCGAAGCGGATTTTCTCGAGCGGAAGATTCTTTGATTTTGGACAGACACTTGTTGTCTTTAATTCTGAAACGAGGATTTTTCGAGAAGGTCAAGGAAAACAAACAGTTGCGCGGAGGCGTACATGGCTACGCCGCACAAGCAACTGTGCGGTTTAACGCAGAAATTCTCAAAAAAGACCGTTTCTGGATGAAAACTAACTAAGTCTCTCTTTTAGTTGCTGGTATGCAACATTGATTTCTTTCATTTTTTCCTCTGCAACCGTTCTAAACTCCGATCCAAGATGATTGACCTTGTCAGGATGGTATTTCATGCTGAGAGCTCGGTACGCCTTTTTGACCTCTTCCATCGAAGCACCGGATTGGAGTCCCAGGATATCATAGGCATCAGGACCTTGGGTGGGAGAGACCCTGGTCCTTCCGCTTCGGGATCCACTTTGGCCCATATAGCGAGCGCGAATGGCCCGGTGTTCGTACTCGGAAATTTCGAGAAACCGGGCGATCTGATCGGCAATTTCAAGTTCGGCAGGACTTACTGATTCTTTGGAGGTAATGACCCGATAGATCAGTTCAAGAAGGATCAGTCGAGGTTCGTAGAGGAATGATTCTTTGAAATCGGCAAGCAGGGTTTCGAGACCCGTCTCCGAGGCGATGGCCTCGCGGGTCAGTTCTTTGACCCAGAAGAGTTGGCTTTGATTGTAGTGCAGGTTGTATTTGAAAAAATTGTGGATGATATTGATTTCTTCACGACTGACCACCCCGTCAATTCGGGCAATATTGACTAGAATGTGGATCAACAGAAAAACAAAGCGATTATGATCATCGGTCTGGGAGCGTTCATAGGCTGCCATCTTACTTCGCAGGAGATAACTCCCACCGAGGAAAACGGCGAAGCCTAAAAAAACAAGGAGCAGGAGGGAGAAAAAAAGAACCCCAAGTACATTGAACAGTAACGGTAAACCGCCGGTCATCAGCAGAAGCAGAGCGAAAATGAAAAGGCAACCTCCACAACCGGGCTGACTATGATATCGATATTCCATGGGTTATTACCTAATTAGTTTCCATCCTTAAAGTCGCAGACTTTAAGGATGATGAAACATGTTGTTTTCAATTCAGAAACGAGGATTTTTCGAGAAGGTCAAGGAAAACAAACAGTTGCACGGAGGCGTACACAGGTACGCCGCACAAGCAACTGTGCGGTTTGACCCAGAGATTCTCGAAAAAGACCGTTTCCGGATGGAAACTAATTAATTCACCGAAGAAAAGAGCGCTTCAGCAAACTCTTCCGGATCGAAATCGCGCAGGTCATCAAGTTGTTCACCGACTCCGATGAATCGGATCGGGATTGAGAGTTCCCGGCTGATATTGACCACGATTCCCCCCTTTGCGGTCCCGTCAAGTTTGGTCAGGGTCAGGCCGGTGATCTGAACCGCATCATTGAACAATTTGGCTTGGGAAATGGCATTTTGGCCGGTGGTGGCATCAATGACCAGCATGACCTCATGGGGGGCACCAAAAATTTTCTTACCCATGACCCGCTTGATCTTTCTTAATTCTTCCACCAGGTTGACCTTGGTATGCATCCGACCGGCGGTATCGACGATAACCACGTCGCTGGTTCGTCCGCGAGCCGACTCCAAGGCATCATAGATTACCGATGATGGATCAACGCCTGATTCGCGGGCCACGACCTCAACCCCGATCCGTTCTCCCCATACCTGGAGTTGTTCAGTGGCAGCAGCCCGGAAGGTATCGGCGGCAACCAGTAAGACACTCTGGCCTGAGGCCACGAACTTGTGGGCAATTTTTCCGATACTTGTGGTCTTTCCCACGCCGTTGACCCCCAGAACCATAATCACAAAAGGTCCGGAATCAGGCAATGCCATTGCTTTGTTCTGGGCGACGGAAAGGTATTCTACGACCTTGTCCCTTAAAATTTTTTTCAAGGCTGAAGAATCGGCCAATTCATCACGATCAGCCAGCGATCTGGCCGCTTCCAGCAAATCTTCAACCGTTTTCACCCCCAGATCGGCGGTGATCAAAATCTCCTCAAGTTCGTCCAGGAGATCCTGATCGATCTTTTTGCGTCCAAGAAAAAGGTCATCGATCTTTTTTAGAAAAGATTCACGGGTCCTGGAGAGACCGCGCTTAAGTCGAGAAGCGAGACTTCCCCGACTCACAGGATCTTCGCTACCTTTCTCAGGGGATAAATCCCTCGGTTCGAGTTCTCCCCCTTCTTTATTAATGATGGAATGAGACGACTCAGTTTCGAGGGATACCTCGCTTTCTGATGGGGAAACCTGCTTTTTGTTTTTTCGAAACCAACCCAACATCCTTCACCCCGCCTAAGTCAATTTTACAACCGGATTATCGCTTTATTCGCCCGATTACAGGGCGGTGCCTATAATTTTCATATTTATAAAAGCAGGGGTATTTGAAACGAAACTCAAACCAAAAAATGAAGTTTCCTTACATTTACCGTTTGATCATATCCAGAAGACAACCCGATCTCAAGGACTCTTCTTTTCGATCTATCATTCCTATCAGGGACCTAGTCAACAAATGACCCGATTCCGACCATAACTGCCGCGATGAGATACAACGAGTCAAGAGCGAATTCCAACCGCAAACCATTATTGACCTTCCCCCGTTGATAAAGATACATGATCAGGAAGAGATATACCACTGCTGGAATGAGCCAGTATGCGAGGGGGGTTAACAATCCCAGTAGAGGCCCGGCAATCAGCAGGGATAGAAGAAATCCAATAAGCGTATATAAAATATTCAGGGTTTTTTCCTGACCCAAAAAAACGGGCAAGGTTTCTTTGCCAACGATTCGATCTCCCTGAACTTCAAAAACATCAAAAAGGGCACTTCTTATGTAGGTCACCAGAAAAACCATTAAAAAAGCGGCACCCAGGGTACCCTTTGCAAGAGGCGGCGTCGAATGGTAGGTGGGGACCAGAACGATGACCACAGCCCAGGCCATGGAGACAAAGAGAGTCTTTGATCCGGGAATTTCCTTCAACCGCCGGACCTTGATAATTCCAGAAACCGCCCGGGGGATAATCCGGACTGTATATAAAATGCCCATGGTGCTTAAAAGGGCAAGGAGCAGTATGGAATATTCATTATGGGTGGCGGCAAGGTGGAATGAATTGATTAGAAAAACGATTGACCCGCCACAGAGGATCCAGCCATATTTACGGCGGAAGCGGTCTCTACTTGGGTCGGAAAAACCACCTCCGGGAACTTTAAAGCGGTTGATATTGTGCATTGCCAAAAGATAGCCGAAGACGACCATGAAGACCACCGAGCCGAATGAGCGTCCCATGAGTCCCATGGTAACACAGGCCAGGAAACCTCCACCCACACTGACATAGAGATTTGAGGCCAGCAGAAACCGTTGCACCTGATAGAGTAAGGAAAAAAGAAAGCCTTCGTCCTGTCCGGGAATGGACTCAAGTGACCTGACTACTCGATTTATCATCCATGAAGGGGTTGAGGCCCCTGCGGTTACCCCGACTGTATCATATTGGGAAAAGGCCATCAGATCCAGATCGTCTTCGGTTTCAACAAAATAGACCGGACACCCCTTCTTTTTCACGATCTCCCCAAGGCGTTTGGTGTTGGCGCTGTTCTTGCCGCCCACGACTACCATAGCCTGAACCTGATCACAAAGGGTGAGAACTGCATCCTGACGTTTATGGGTCGAATCACAGATTGTATTGAAGACCTTCCCTTCGGGAACACGGTCAAGTATCAATTGGCTCATCCGGGTGAATGATTCATTATCCTGGGTGGTTTGACTGACCACAATATAAGGGGAAGTCAGATGGATGTTCCGGGCCTCTTCGTCATTACTGATCACCACACCGGTCCCTTCGGCAAACCCCAGGAGACCTTCGACTTCGGCATGATTACGGTCGCCGATGATCACTGTGGCATACCCCTGTTGATGATGCTTTTTGATAATCGCCTGAACCTTGAGTACCCTTGGGCAGGTGGCATCTTTAACCTTGGCACCGCTTGCCTCAAGCCTGGCTTTGCTTTCCGGCGGTACGCCATGGGCTCGGATAATGATGGTGCCTTGACTCGTTTCGGGAATATCGCTCAGGATCTGTACGCCCCTTTCACCCAAGAGATCAAGGACCTGGGGATTGTGGATCAGGGGACCAAGTGTCGCAATCCCTTCACCGTCCTGACGGACCATTTCCAGGGTTGTTTCAACTGCCCGGCGAACACCCATGCAAAAACCGGCATTTTTGGCAAGAATTACCTTCATAATCAATCAAAAATAAGATAAAAATAATAGAGAGAATCAACCACGGATCAGCCATACTAATCACTCCCCTTCGCGAATGCAAGACAGCTCTGAGTATTCATAACCCAATGACATCTTCAATGAATTCGGTCATCCCCATCGATCAACAGTCTTTTCCATTAATCCATGATTATCTCGATCGTTACCCTCCGATTATCTCTGAGTTGACCCTGACGAATATTTATGTCTGGCGCACGGCCCGCCCCACCTGGTTTTGTGAGATCGACAACACCCTGATCTTTTTAATCAAACCGGATCGTTGTCACACCAATAAATGGGTTTTATTTGGCCCACCCATCGGTCCGGCGGCCATTCAGGATATTTTCAACCACCTTGGTTCCGATCTTATCGGGGGAGTGAGGCTGACTGCTGATGTGGTCAGCGGACTCGACTCGACTCGATTTTTTATCGCTCCTGATCGGGATAACGCCGATTATGTTTATCGGGTTCAGGATCTGATCGAACTCAAAGGGAGAAATTTTGCCGGTAAAAGGAATCACATAAAACAATGCCTGGGGAAGTATCACTGTGAATTTGAACGGTTGGTCGGTGATACCCCGGATGAATGCTTGGAACTGCTTTCCCAGTGGTGCACGATCAGGGAATGTGATCTCGATCCAGGGCTGCGGAATGAATCCCGAGCAATTCTTGAAACCATTCAACACTTCAACAACTTCAGGCTGTTTGGCGGCGCCATTCGGATAGATGGAGACATCGCAGCGTTCTGTATCGGGGAACGATTAAACCATGACACCGCTGTCTGTCATTTTGAGAAGGCCCTTCCCCACTTCACTGGCCTGGGGCAATTGATCAATCAGTGGATGGCGCGGGAGTGTCTGCAGGAGTACACCTACGTCAACCGGGAGCAGGATTTGGGAATTCCAGGACTCCGCCAGGCCAAGGAAACCTATTACCCAGATCACATGATAGTGAAGTTTTCAGCCTATAGAAAGGATGTCGCCACCCAGGTTGACCATGGTTACGATAAGGGATGATTTTCCTGGTCGAGGCAATGGGGGTGTCGACATGAATGGACAACCCTGATGTTTGCGGCTAACGAGGTATCAAGGGCAATTCGAACATCATTGGTGGCGACTATAACCGGTCCGGCCGGATTCCGGTTGATCACCTCCAGGATTGTTCCAGGCGAGAGACCCATGGCGGCAAGACGACCACGAACCTCTCTGCTACCGGTTATTTCAACGATTTTAACCCGTTCACCCACCGTGGTCAGCAGCAGCGGTGGCTTTGGTTCCCGTTGCTCAAGGCAGTTGGTACAAAGACCATAGATTTCCATCTTATGCTGCAATGGATGAAAATGATGTTCCATGGCAATCTCAAGCTGTAACCGTTCCAAGGCAGGATTGTGAAATTCTCTGATTTCGCCGCAGGCAGTACAGATGAAATGGTCATGATGCGCTCCCAGATGATGGTGTTCATAAACTGGATCCTGACTTTCAAAAATTCTTTTTCTGGCGAACCCGCACTGACAGAACATTTCCATGGTTTCCTTCAGGAAGTTCATATCATGAATACGGGCAGGATTTTTCTCCCTCACGAGTACGGCAAGTTCCAGTAAGGTCACATGCTGTTCAATGGACAGGAAGAGGTCAAGGATCTCCAGCCTTTCCTGGATCCTTGTCGCCTGCATGGTCTCCAGGACGGTTCTGAACTGTTCTTTTTCAACATCATGTCGCGGATCTCCCGTTCCGTCGGAATGGGATTCGTTCAGTGCAGATGATCCACGGTTTTTTGGTCGGGTTGTTTTGAAAAATGGAAAGCTAATCATAATCCAGCGGGGCCTCTTGCTCGTCCCATTTTTTTGGAATCAACAGATATTCTTTTCTTTTCGTCGTGTGTCATGAACTATTCTAGTCCGGATTAGGGCCAATGTAATCCTTATTTATCCAGCTGTACCAGGGATTGAGACATCAATACAAAAAATATTTTCGCCGAAGGCAATCAAAATCCGCCAAATCCTTCAACCATTCACCTTCCAGATCGGCCACCGTCACTCCCTGTTCCAAACCATGGCGAACCTTTTGGCTGCCAATAATCAGATCCATCGGTAGTTTCTCATATTCATATTCATAGGGAGGATCTTTATAAAAAAAATGATCAGGGTAGAGATGACGTATGATCTGCAAGAGATTCAGGCTTAATCGGTATGGAGCAAACAGATGTGGATCGGTGACCTGGATCTGAAATCCTTGGCAGAGGACGCTGCAATGTTTGTTGGAGGTGGGCTCAAAGGCGATGGGCCGTAATATACAACCCCTAGAGCTCTCTTCCGGCAGCAAGTTGAGAACGTCCTGATGATCGATAAACGGAGCCCCGAATATCTCGAAAGGCAAACAGGTACCCCTTCCCTCGGAGAGGTTGGTTCCTTCCCAGAGAACCTGCCCGGGATAGACCAGGGCCGTGTTAAAACTTGGCATATTGGGGGACGGAAAGAGCCAGGGGAGCCCGGTTTCGGGAAAGGTCATCTCCCGCCGCCAGCCGGCCATGGGGATGACTTCAAGTTTGGCATCTATTCCAAAATGTTCATTAAAAATCAAGGCGATTTCGCCCATGGTCAGACCGTGGCGCATGGGCAGGGAATAGAGCCCGACAAAGGACCGACAATCTTTTTCAAGGAGATTGCCTTCAATCGTTAATCCTCCGATTGGATTGGGCCGATCAAGAACCACGACCGTGATCCCTGATTCTCTTGCTGCTTCAAGACAGTAGGCGAGAGTGGAAATAAAGGTATAGACCCTGGTCCCCACATCCTGGAGATCCACCAGCAGCAGATCAATCGAACTGAACATCTCAGGAGTTGGACGTCTCACCTCACCGTAAAGACTATAAACCGGCAGACCTGATATCTGATCAACGGTATGATCGGATTCGATCATGTTATCCTGTTTGTCACCAAAGAAGCCGTGCTGGGGAGTAAACAGGGAGGTGAGTTGCCCCGGAAGAGTTTGGTTGATCAGATCCCTTCCGTGTCTGAATGAACGATCAGTTGAGGCCTGATTACAAAGCAAACCGAGGCGTTGTCCTTTTAACCGAGTGGAATCTGCGAGCAGTTGTTCCAGCCCGGTTTTCACAGTTTGAATCATAATCAATCTACTTTCATAAATATAAAGGATGAATCCGGGGATTTCTATAAAACCAACTTCCAGTGTTCTGCAGATCATTCATGCAGTAATTTATCCTTAAAATCTATATTTTTCACGCCAAGTGATTATAATCTGGATTTCAAACCACACTGGTTTTGCCCAAGCCATAAAGGTTTACTCCTTCAAGATATAAATCAGACAAGAACCTGGGCGCCCAGTGGGAAATAAAATTCCGTTGAAGGCCTTGCAAAAAATCGATCAGGGAACTCATCAATCATGAAAATTGCAATCAGTGGTAAGGGAGGCGTGGGTAAAACCACCATTATGGCCCTATTGGCCGAACTGCTCAAACGGGCCGGCAAGGAGGTCCTGATCATTGATGCGGATTCCAGTCCTCATATGGCCCAGACCATTGGAATAACCAATCCCGGTGGGATTGTCCCCATCGCCGAGATGAAAACTCTCCTGGTCGAACGATCCGGGAAAACTGAGGGCTCACCGTTTTACAATATCAACCCCCAGGTTGATGATCTGCTTGCCCAGTTTATGGTTGAAGAAAACGGCCTCCGGCTCATGGTTCTCGGTTCCATAGAAACCGGGGATTCGGGCTGTGCCTGTGCTGAGAATACCGTGCTCCGCCGGATGCTTACAAAGATGCTGCTCAAACCAACCCAGTACGTTCTGTTGGATATGGAGGCTGGTGTTGAGCATCTGGGGCGAGGGACCATCGCCGGGGTAGATCATCTGCTCACCGTGGTTATCCCTTCACAGTCCAGTATCAGAACCGCACTCAAGGTCAAGAAACTTGCTAATGATGTGGGGATTCATTCCGTTCACTTTGTGGGCAATCGGATAATGGAACCCGACGACCTCGTCTTTCTGGAATCAGGGCTGGGAGAAAAAACGATTGCCGCCCTGCCCGATTCGAAGGCAATTCGCCGGGCCGAGCGCCAGGGTCAACCGATTCCCTCACAATTGTCAGCGGTTGAGGCTGAAATTCAGAAAATCTTGACGGCTCTGGAGGGAACGACCTGACTCTTGAGGATAGATGCCCTCAAGAGTCGGTTTATTCCATCACTTCTGCCGAGGCGATTCTTAAAAGCATAAGCCACAATCAGGACATTCGGCGGCTGTGGCAAACCGATGGCCGCATGCCGGGCAGACAACCTCCTTTGCTGAGGCATCATAAACCGAGTCACCCTCATGTTGATGGTCTGCCAACCGGGTCGTCCGGCGGATTTCATCTTCAATCATCCGCATGGCATCAGCACCATCGCTTCTCCGGACCACCAGATCGAAGTTGCCGCAGCCGCAGCCTTTTCCACATGATTTGTCGTCTCCGGCCAGGAGGGTTGCGATGCCTTCTCCTTCAAGAAGCATCCGGTAGACTTTCATATCGTTCAATGGTCCACGGCTGACCTTGACCAGATCATCCTCCGGGCTCAAGGTGTTGCTCCGCTGGCTTTTTCTGGATTTCCTGACTTCCATACCGTTCAACATCTCCAGCCCGGATAACAACCGATCGCCACAACCGGCGCACCGCTCAATTTCAGCTCGGTACTCATCTTTACATTTTGGGCAATATTTCAGTTCCGGATCAAAATCCTGCATTCGTCTTTCCTTATTTCAATATTTTTATAAGTGGTTGAAAAATTATAAGATAAACCGGCTCAAATCCTCGTCGCCGGAAATATCCGTCAATTGTTCAAGAACATAGTTCGCTGATATCACCAAATCCTCTCCCTTCATTCCAGGGGCTTCGAAGGAGATTTTTTCCAGAACCCGTTCGAGAATGGTATGGAGTCGCCGGGCTCCAATGTTCTCGGTCCGGCTGTTGACATCGGCTGCGATCCTGGCTATTTCGCGAATGGCATCTTCTTCAAAAATCAGTTCAACTCCCTCGGTGGCCATCAGCGCGACATACTGACTGATGAGGGCATTCCGAGGTTCGGTCAATATTCGGAAAAAGTCCTCTTCAGTCAGAGCGTCCAGCTCAACCCTGATGGGGAATCTCCCCTGCAATTCCGGGATGAGATCTGAAGGTCGGCTCAGATGAAAGGCCCCGCTGGCAATGAATAGAATATGATCGGTTTTAACCATGCCGTATTTGGTAGTGACGTTGGCTCCCTCGACAATGGGGAGAAGATCACGCTGGACCCCTTCCCGGGAAACTTCGGCGGTTTGCTGGCCCCCGGATCGGGAGGTGATCTTGTCAATTTCATCAAGAAAGACTATCCCTGATTGTTCCGTTCGTTTAACCGCCATTCTGGCAACCATTTCCATATCGATAAGTTTCCCGGCTTCCTCGTGGGTCAACAAAACCATGGCTTCACTGACCAGCACCTTGCGCTTTTGGGACTTTTGGGGGAACATCTTACCAAAGACATCTTTCAGACCATTACCCATATCATCCATGCCACCTCCGGATAATATTTCGATCATCGGCATTGATTGGGGTTGATCGATGTCGATTTCCACCTCACGATCATCGAGTTCGCTTTCGCGTAGCATTCTCCGGAATTTTTCTCGAGTGGTATCCTCTTGAATAGTTGGACTTTCCACCTGCATCGAAGCTGGTTCTGAGGTGTATCGTGGTCGAGGTGGAACCAAGACATCAAGGAGACGTTCTTCGGCAAGTTCAGCGGCCCGCGCTGTCACTTTTTCCTGTTCTTCCTCCTTGACCATACTGACTGCAAGTTCGGTCAGATCACGAATTATCGATTCCACATCACGCCCGACATAGCCGACCTCGGTGAATTTAGAGGCCTCGATTTTTAAAAACGGAGATTGGGCCAATCGGGCCAGACGCCTTGCAATTTCAGTCTTTCCTACCCCGGTTGGTCCAATCATGATAATGTTTTTCGGTGCAATCTCATCACGAAGGGGCGGAGGAACCTGTTGTCGACGCCAGCGATTACGGAGAGCTACGGCGGTAAACCGCTTGGCCTTTTCCTGGCCGATGATATATTTGTCAAGTTCAGCGACAATCTCTTTTGGGGTAAGCGCTTGCGGATTTTCCATGAATTATTCGACCTTCATCGTTTCAAGAATTATGGAGTCATTGGTATAGATACAGAGTGAGGCCGCTATCTTCATGGCCTCGTGACAGATGGTTTCGGCGTCCAGGTTACTGTGGCCGATCAGTGCTCTTGCTGCGGCCTGGGCGTAGGGGCCCCCGGAACCGATGGCCAGGATTCCATCATCGGGTTCAATAACGTCCCCGGTCCCGGTAATCAGGAGAGAATGCTTATGGTCAACCGCCACCAGCATCGCTTCCAGACGTCGCAGCATCTTATCGGTACGCCAGTCCTTGGCTAATTCCACCGCCGCCCGCATCAAATTGCCGTTGTATTGCTCAAGTTTCTGTTCCAAGCGGTCAAACAGGGTGAAGGCATCGGCGGTTGCCCCGGCAAAACCGGTTATTACTTTATTGTCATAGAGCCGCCGAACCTTTCGAGCCTGATGTTTCATCACGGTGTTGCCTAAGGTTACCTGACCATCTCCGCCAACGGTCACGTACCCTTTATGGCGAACGGCGATGATCGTCGTCGACCTGATCTGTCCGGGAGCGCCCTCCCTTCTCTTATTCTGTTCGATCATCTCCTGCCTCTTATGATTTTTTACGGGCCATTGGATGGGCCCGATCATACACTTCCGTCAGATAATCCATATTCAGATGGGTATATTTCTGGGTCGTCGATAGACTGGCATGCCCCAGCAATTCCTGGACCGACCGGAGGTCTGCTCCCATCTCCAGAAGATGGGTGGCAAATGAATGACGCAGAGCGTGTGGGGTTACCCTGGTGATGATTCCGGCCCGGAGGGCATAGTTTGAGACCAGTCGCTCGACACTTCGAACCGTCAAACGTTGCCCTCGGCTGTTTAAAAAAAGTCCATTTCGATCAGGTTGATTACCACGCTGCAGACAGGCGGCAATCAACCTATCTCTGAGTGGGAGTGACATTCGTAACGCCTCAAGGGCCGGTTTGCCGATGGGGACGATTCGCTCTTTGTTTCCTTTGCCGTGCACTTTAACAATTTCAGTGTCGAAATCAAGATCGTTCATGGTCAATCCAACGAGTTCCGCCACTCGGACCCCGGTTGAATAGAGAAATTCCAGGATTGCTCGATCACGAGGGGCAAAAGTATCCTGTTCGCCAGGGGCTTCCAAGAGGGCGAACATTTCATCAACGGTCAAAAAAACCGGCATGTACCGATCAAGTTTCGGCATGGAAATGGCCGCTACCGGGTTTTTTTCAATCAACTTACGCTTCAGAAGAAAATTAAAGAAGGTCCGAAGAGCCGAGAGTTTCCTCGCCACTGAAGAGCTTTTATTCTTGGCGGCCAGGGAATAAACATAGGAACGGACTATCTGGGTATCAATGGCCACCGGATCAAGGATCTTGGCAAAACCGGTGAATTCCGTGAGATCCCTGCCGTAGCTCTCAACGGTATTTTTTGAGTACCCCCTTTCGACCTGAAGCCATTGATGAAAATTTTCCAGGGATTGAGCCATGGGGGAAGGATCGGAAGAGACAGCTGATTGCGGTTCCACGCCGGTATGTCCTCTGTCTTGATGATTGTTTCGTGGATGGATACGTACCCTTCGGTACCAGGAATTTTTTATTATGCATTGATTCACAAGGAGTTGCTGCAAAAAAATATATTCAGAAATTAAGATAGACCAGCCAGTTACCCGACTGCCCTCTCACAGATCCCTGCGTGCGGTTTTCCCGCACAAGGCTCTTCAGTATTGTTCGCTTCGTACAAGAGCGAAGGTTATTCCCAATAGCCGATTATCTTTGGTTGCGGT
>JAHJAA010000044.1 GCA_018814305.1 Pseudomonadota bacterium | reverse complement strand
TGGGTTCTTGGTCGATCTCCATAGTGCCAAAAAAGAGAAACAGGATGCATTTGTTTTTTTGATGTTCCGTCAGGGAATACTCCTTATCTGTCCTAACTCATTGTGGCCTGACGGTACCCACAGATTCTGCTGAGGAGCCGGAAAACCTCAGTAATGACGGACTTGATTCAAACCAAGACGGCCTCCCTGCAACACAGGCAGATCTCGATCAGAGCCTGGAACAAAAAGATTTTTTCTATAAGTACGGGACATACTGCGGCAATGTAAAGAACGGGGTACCCCATGGCCTCGGCATTTTCCGGTGCGATTCCTTTACCTATGAAGGGACTTGGGTAAATGGAGCAATGGAAGGCTCCGGGATCAAAAGGGATTCTGACGGTTCTGTTTACGAAGGCGAATTTCAGCAGGATCAGCGCCATGGGAATGGAGTGGAGACCATCGTCTTTCTTGGCGAACAATCCAGGTATGAAGGTCACTGGTTGCACGACCAGAGAAATGGCCACGGGATTCTACGACAAACCAATGGTACTATCTATGAGGGGGAATGGCTTAATAACCGCAAACATGGTCATGGCATCGAAGCCTCTACTGTTTTCGGGATCAAAACCAGATTCACTGGAGAGTGGAGAAATAACAAAAAACACGGGGAAGGAGTAGAAATATCCATATTCGAAGGATTAGAAATCAGGTATGAGGGGACGTGGGAAAACAACAAAAAGACCGGGGTGGGGATGGAAACCTCAACCGACACTACCCAAGGGAAGTGCCGCGACGGAAGGAATTTGGGCGAACGAAAAAAAATTAAGATTCATACGAGTATGTAATACGATTATTCCCAATGGTATTCACCAGCCAATGATCCATTCTAAAGACCTCTACACTCTTCAACGTGATATCCCCGAAGACCCTTACCTCAATCATCACTCACCTCACTGCCGGGTGTACAACCAATTTGCTCGGATGTAGTCAAACACCACCGCTGGAACTCTGCCAGCGACATGTTCCAGTTCCTCGCCATGGCCCCTGATTTCAGTGGAGGATATTTCCACCGGCTCCATGCTGACAAAATGAATCCGCCCGCTGACGCCAGGACAGACCCAGGCCTCAAAATACTGATCATAGACAAAAGAGCCCAGGCCCCTAACAATCGCCTCAGCACTCTGCCAGGAAGAATGGGAGCGATTGAGAACGACAATATCGGCCAGGCCAATCAAGCGATGATATGCCTTCCAGGTGGTGATTTCCAGGAAGGCATCAAACCCAAGGATAAAAAAGAAACGAATCGTATTGCCAAGCTGCCGACGAAGTTCGGTCAGGGTATCGACGGAATAAGAAGGGCCGGAGCGCTGTGCTTCGATATCGGAAAGGAGGAGGTCAGGATGGTCGGCCAAGGCCAGTTCAAGCATTCTGAATCGATGGTGGAAGGGGGTTAAAGCATCGGCACCTTTATGGGGCGGGAGCGCAGCGGGGACCAAACAGACCTTTTCCAGAGCCAGGGTAGTCCGAACGTGTTCGGCCACCGCCAAATGGCCGCAATGGACGGGATCAAAGGTCCCACCCAGGAGGCCAAGTCGCTGACCGTCGAAATCTGCAAGACGAAAATAGCTCACCGGGTTCGCCCCTGTTTCCGGGTTTCAAACTTCCAGGCGTGCGTTCACCACTGTCAGGCTCGAACCTGTCCCTCGCCGAAAACGATAAACTTACGGGCGGTCAATTCCTTCAGACCCATAGGGCCGTACGCATGAAGTTTGGTGGTACTGATCCCGATCTCGGTTCCCAGACCGAACTGCCCGCCGTCACTGAACCGACTGGAGGCATTGACCATGACCGCGGAGGCATCAATTTCCCTGAGAAACCGTTGGGCATTGGAATAATTCTCCGTGACAATCACCTCGGTATGCTGGGAGCCATGATGGACAATATGGTCCATGGCCTCGTCCAGATCATCGACAACCTTTACCGCCAAAATCAGATCGAGAAACTCCATGCCCCAGTCTTCGGGCTGAGCCGGGGTGCAACCGGGAACCAACAGACAGGTGGTCGCGCATCCGCGCAACTCCACCCCGGCTTCTAAGAGTTCCTTAGCGGCCAGCGGCAGAAAATGATCGGCGATTTTACGATGAACCAGCATGGCTTCCAGAGAGTTGCATACCCCGGGGCGCTGGACCTTACCATTCATGACGATCTTAATCGCCATCTCGAAATCGGCAGTCTCATCAACAAAGAGATGGCAGACCCCTTTGTAATGCTTCAAGACCGGGATCCGGGAATGCTCAGAGACGTAGCGGATCAGCCCCTCACCCCCCCGGGGTATGATCAGATCAATGAATTCCTCAAGGCTGACCATGACATTGATGGCCTCACGGTCGGTCATCGGCACCACCTGCACCACCGCCGGATCAATGGACTCCTCAACCAAGGCGTCACGAATGATCTGAGCCAGGGCCAGATTGGAGTGAATCGCCTCGGAACCACCCCGGAGAAACACCCCGTTTCCAGCTTTAAGACATAAGGCCGCAGCATCCACAGTCACGTTCGGTCGCGATTCGTAGATCATCCCCACCACCCCCAGAGGAATACGCATCCGACCAACCATGATTCCGGTGGGTCTCTTGACCATCTCCGAAATTTCACCCACCGGATCCGGCAAGGCCGCCACTTCATGCAAACCCTGAATCATGGAATTGATAACCTTGGGAGAGAGGGTTAAGCGATCGAGCATTGCCTCGGATAACCCTTTTTCCCGGCCTGCAGCAAGATCCTTGTCATTTTCCGCCTGAATAAATCCCTCTTGTTCCTTCAAGCCCCGAGCTATATTTTCGAGCAACCGATTCTTCACCTCAGTAGACAACCGCGCCATCTGCCGCGCGGCCTTCCGGGTGGCACGTGCCATATCTGTAATCTGATCTCGAATATTCATTATCTCTCCCTTCAATTCTCCGGGTCGACAGCCACAAAAACAAAACCAACTTACTCCACCGACTTCTCTCCGGCAATTACGAAGTTATCCCGATGAATCACTTCATCACTGTCTTTATACCCCAGGGTCTGCTCAATAAGCGAGGACTTCAATCCCTTAATCAAATCGATATCAGAGGAGCGATAATTCACCAGCCCGACCCCAATAAGCTCCCCTTCATCATTCAGGCAACGCACCGGATCCCCCGGTCCAAAGCGTCCGTTCACCTGACAAATACCTGAAGGCAGCAGACTCTTACCGCCACCAATCAAGGCCCGACAAGCCCCCGAATCAAGGACCAGATCACCTTTGGGTCTCAAGGTGTAGGAGATCCAATGTTTACGGCTTTTGAGCTTGGCCTTGCTCGGGAGAAAAAAGGTCCCCACATCTTCGCCCTTGAACAACCGGCTGATCACCTCAGACTCCTTACCGGGGCCAATAAAGGAACAGCCTCCAGAGTCAGAGACCATCCGAGCCGCTTTAATTTTACTTTGCATCCCGCCGGTACCGAGGGCACTCTGCACATTTCCGGCCATCGCTTCAACAACTGTGGTCACCCGATCAACCGTACTGAGCCTCACTGCGGAAGGATCCTGGGACGGATTGCCGGTATAAAGCCCAGCCACATCGGTCAGACACAGAAAGAGATCCGCTTCGGTCAGGTTGGTGATCATGGCTCCCAGGGTATCGTTATCCCCAAACCGAAGTTCCTCCACCGACACCGTGTCATTTTCATTGATGACCGGAATCAACCCCCACTGCAACAAGGTAAAGAGGGTATTGCGAACATTGAGGTAGCGGCTGCGATGGGAGAGATCATCTCGGGTCAATAGAACCTGGGCGATTTTTTGATCGAATTGCCCAAAAATATCCTCATAGACCCGCATCAGGTGACTCTGTCCGGCAGCAGCCACCGCCTGCTTCTCTTTCAATGAGATACTCCGATCACCCAAGGCAAGTTTACGCCTTCCGGCGGCAACCGCCCCGGAACTGACCAGGATGACCTCAAGTCCATCATTCCGTAGAGCGGATAACTGCCGGGCCAGGTTGGTCATTACTTCAGTATTCAGCCCAGTTGACCCGGTCAGGACGGCACTGCCGACTTTGACCACCACCCGTCGCGCCTTTTTCAGATATTCCTGGCGGAGTCTTAACCCATCTGCTGACGAAATTGTTGAGATCATGTTCGATCGTCTTCCAAAATTTCCATGAGTCTTTTTCGTAACGGATCCAGGCCGGTCCCAGTAAGAGCTGAGATGGACAAAACCTCACGACCTTCTCGGGAAAATTCCTCGCACAGGGGGCTAAGGTCCGTCTCCTCGGCGAGTAGATCAGTTTTGTTAAGCAACACCAGTTGCCGCCGATCAACCAACTCCTCACGATATTGCCGGAGTTCTTCGTTTAACACGTGGAAATCATTAAGGACATTATCAGGAGGACCGGAAACGTCAATCACATGGACCAGGATTCTGGTCCGTTCGACATGACGTAAAAATTGATGCCCCAGACCGGCACCATCGTGGGCCCCTTCGATCAGCCCCGGAATATCGGCGATGATACAGGGAGGATACTCAGGATAGTTCAGAACCCCGAGTTGTGGCTCAAGGGTTGTAAAAGGATAGGGAGCGACCTTAGGGTTCGCGGAAGACAACTTGGAGAGCAAGGTAGATTTTCCGGCATTAGGCAAACCAATCAGGCCAATATCCGCCAAGAGTTTCAGTTCAATCAAATACCATTTTTCTTCCCCAATTTTCCCTTTGGAGGCTAATCGTGGGGCCCGGTTCTGGGCCGTGGCATAGTGAACGTTCCCATTGCCGCCCGCCCCCCCGGAGGCCGCAAGAAAGCGTTGTCCTTCCTCAATGAGATCGACCAGGACTTCACCTGTATCGACGTCCTTGATCAGGGACCCGCATGGGACAATAACCACACTGTCATCCCCTTTTTTCCCATGCTTCCGATTCCCCTGCCCGGAACGACCACCGGTGGCCTTGAAATGGGAGCGATACTTGAAATCAAGCAGTGAGGTGAGACGGGATGAGGCCTCAAGATAGACCGAACCACCCCGACCACCATCACCACCGTCGGGACCGCCATTGGGGACAAACTTCTCCCGCCGGAAGCTCACGCAACCGTTGCCACCGTCACCGGCCTTGACATAAAATTTGGCCTCATCAACAAAAGCCATCGCGATACCACCTGGTATAATTACGGTTCAGAAAAAAGGCCACTGCGTGAAACTCCAAAGGAAAGGCCTCCGAATTACACGTTTATGATTAACTACGGTAGAGATGTGGCCAATTCCCGGAAACAGGAGGGCGGCCGACAGAGACTCCGAAACGGATAAAAAGAGTCCCGCCGAAAATCTGCACGACACCCTGTAATTATTGACCGACCCGGAAACAGAAAACCGGCCCCTGCCGGGAACCGGTCGTGTGCGGCCGGAACGTGTTCCGAACCGGGAAGCAAACACGGCTCACAACAAACGGATCCCCTCCGCTACTTTACGGAGAATCGTTTGCGGTGAGCCGCAGCCCTTGCCAGGAAATCTTAGAAAAGAACCGACAAGGGAGAATCTTATTCTTATTGATCAGTCTCGGCAGGATAGACACTCACCTTTTTTCGGTTCTGGCCGAAGGTCTCATACTTAACCACCCCGTCAACCTTGGCAAAAAGGGTATAATCCCGACCTAGCCCAACGTTGGTCCCGGGATGAATCTTGGTCCCCAACTGGCGGACCAGAATACTGCCAGCGCTGACCGTCTGCCCGCTGAATCTTTTTACACCACGTCTCTGGCCACCACTATCACGCCCGTTTCTCGAGCTACCGCCTGCTTTCTTATGAGCCATTTTCCTACCTCTTTTCCACGCAAGGATTCATTCCGATCCTCCATCTATGGGAAGGATTCAGAACAACTCAACAGTTCAATTCAAGAATCAGGCGCTGATCCCTTCAATCCGCAACGCCGTGTAGAGTTGCCGATGACCGCGCTTCACCTGATAGCCTTTCCGGCGCTTCTTCTTGAAAACCATAACCTTCTTGGCCTGGCCCTGCTCAACGATGGTGGCAGAGACCTTGGCCCCTTCCAGAACAGGTTGACCGATTTTGATTTCTTCACCTTCCGCCACCAGCAGGACATCACTCAATTCCACCGATTCACCGACGGTACCAGTGATTTTTTCGACCCGCACCTGATCTCCGGGTGCGACCTGATATTGTTTACCACCTGTACGGACGATTGCGTACATGATCTCCTCCAACATCTTAAAAAGTATCCTAAAAAGAATTCACGGCCGAGACCGTTCCAAGACAACTATGCTCCACCTCCAGAGCATTTCCGCAGGTGGAAGAGAGAAATAGAGTTATTTAACAGATCGGTGTTTTTTGTCAACCTCTAATCAGCACGACCTCCATAAATCATCGACAAAGTTGGGAACAATGTCGATCACCCACCTCTACGCCGCTCCCGGATCCGAGAAGTGAAGAACCGATCCCAGGGTTTTGACCCATCCAGCACCCCGGCAAGTCCAGTACCGCCATGGAGGCGCCAGGCGCGAGCGGCAAGCTTTTTCAAAGTTCTGGCAGTCTTTGCCGGATCCGGCAGGGATTCAACCACCGGGAGGTACTGCTCAATGGGGAGCGGTGGCTCAATCAACATCTTTTTTTCCAACTCATTGGCCATACCCGGTTCCATACCACCGACCAGCCCGCTGCAACTGTCGCTCCGCCCAAGAGATCGTAAAAAACCTAAAATCGACCCAAGATCATTCTGCCGATAAAAAGCCCTAATCTCTTCTGCGATAACCGAGCGAAACTCCATCAATTCGGCAAAATTCTTCCTGTACAACAAGACATGGCCGGCCAGCCGTTCATAACAGTCCAGCACAAGCAACTGATATCTGCCGCGACGGGTAAAGCCGCGGGTTTGGACCCCCTCGAGGACCCTCTCCCTGATCGGTTTGGAATCATTGAGAATCGGATCATAAAACAGGGCGGGATCAAGACTGCAAAGATCCAAAAATTCCCGAATCAGATCGGCATCATCCAACAAGGCATAAATCCGGATCAAATCAAAAACAATCCGCTTTTCCAGGATAAACGACTGCTGCCGGACCTTTTCCTCAAGTTCCTGCTTATCTTCCTCAATAACCTTCCGGAACCCAAAATACCGTTCGGCGATCTCTCTCTTGATTTCGTAAGCAAGGATCTGGTCAATATCGTAATTCACCGCATTCCTCCACAAAAGAGGTTCTCCCCAGGAATAAACGATCTCCGCCCATCTTTTTCAACCTAAAACGTGCCGCCATCACCCCTTCTGCCAGATAATCTCATATTTTTCTGAATGGAGCTCCTGATCAGGTACCACGGTAATAAGACGACCGATTTCATCTTCAAGATTATGCACGATTTCAGCCTCCTCTTTCAACATGAGCCCGGCAACCTGGGGGTGAACGTTGACGAGAATATTGCCCTCCCGCATTTTGAGGGCATTCCGTGATATCTTCCGTAGGATTTCATAACAAATCGTTCGACGAGACTTCAAGACCCCTTCGCCATGACAGTAATGACACGGCTCACACAACAGGTGGCTCAGATCCTCACTGCTCCGTTTCCGGGTCATCTGGACCAACCCGAATTCTGATACCTTTAAAATATTGACCCGACTCTTATCCTTCTTGACTGCCTCTTTCAAGGCTCGGAAGATCTCCTCCCGATGAGCTTCCTGTTCCATGTCGATAAAATCGATGATAATGATCCCACCAATATTCCGAAGACGCAATTGATAGGCAATCTCCCTGACCGCCTCCATATTGGTCTTAAAAATCGTTTCCTCCAGATCGTTCTTCCCTACATATCGACCGGTATTCACATCGATTACCGTCAGGGCCTCAGTATTTTCAATGATGATATAGCCCCCGCACCGTAACCAGATTTTCTGATCCAGAGCCCGATTGACGTCCATCTCCAAGCCATAGATATCAAAAACAGGGGTATCTTCCTTGTAGTGGACAACCCGATCGCGAAGATGGGGGGCAAACGTTTCGACAAACTTTAAAATCCGGTTATAGACCTGTTCATTATCAACAATCAGCCGATCAACCTCGGGCGAAAAAATGTCACGCACCATCCGCAGGGTGATATCAAGATCTTCATAAACCAAACTCGGGACCTGGGCTTTACCGGCCGAGTCCTTGACTTCATCCCAGAGATGAAGGAGAAACTCCATGTCCGCTTCAAGTTCCTCCCGCGAGGCGTTCTCCCCGACCGTCCGGACGATGAACCCGCTGTCGGCGGGTCGCAGTTCCTCGATAATGGATTTGAGCTTCTCCCGGGTTTCTTCATCCTCAATCTTCCGGGAAATCCCTATATGATTGGTCATTGGCATGAAGACCACGTTACGACAGGGCAAGGTGATATTACAGGTCAACCGAGCCCCCTTGGTCCCGATGGGGTCCTTGCAGATCTGGACCAGAATCTCCTGGCCTTCGACCAGCAACTCTTCAATATGGAGTCCCGGAATCCGCCGGGGTAATGATTCGGTGGTCACCCCTGAGCAGCAGCCTTCTTCATCAACCAGCAAAGCACAATCTGCTACAGATTGACTGTCACCGTTTCGCGGCACCATGACGTCATCAACGTAGAGAAACCCGGTCCTCTCCAGACCAACATCGACAAAGGCAGCCTGCATTCCAGGCAGCACCCGCTTCACCCGTCCCTTGTATATATTGCTGATCAATCCCTTTTCTGCCGGGCGCTCCAAGTAATATTCAACCAGAGTCCCATACTCAACCAGGGCAATGCTGATTTCGAATGGAGTGGCATTAACAATAAGATCGGTGGCCATTCTTTCTCTCTCAAAAACAAAAAATTATCAGTGACCGATTTCGACTCCTGAGGAGCCCACCGGGTTTCTTGACCTATACCGCTTTATTATACGACAGCCGATACCTTAGGGGAAGCGGGAGCGACCCCTTCACGGACCCATTCTTTGACGACCCGGGCCCGGACCCGTTCCTCTGCAGTCAAATCCATGATATGACCAAGGATCTCCATGGGTTTCAGGCCGGGTTTACTGCTTTCGGTATATATTTCCAATTCAATAGTCCCATCACCAGCCAAAGCGAGACGCTTAATCATGGCCTGGGCATTAATCATCTTTTGCCGCCCCTTGCGCACCACGGCCACCTCGCCTCCCGGTCCAGCCATGAATCCTGCAAGCAGCTTCCCGTCGACTTTGCGCCCCACTGAGACGCGATATCCAGTCAACTGTTGCTGCTCAATCTTACCCGGCCACAATACAACCGATTGAACCTCGAAACCACCCGGCATTTCGGCATTGAGACGATCTCGCACTCCAACCGGGTCGGCCAGCAATTTCCACATATCAACCAACAGATATTCAGCCAGGCTTTCGGTGCCCACCGGCAGAGCGGGGCTAAAGGTTACCTTGGGGCCGGGATTAAAGCCTTGAGAGTATTGAAGCGGCAGTCCGATCTTTCCCAAAATACGATAAAACATCTGGATCAATTCCAAATGTCCCAGAAAGCGACCGGGACCGAATCGATTATATTGAATCCGATAGTGAAAATGGTTCCGGGTATCTGGCTCTGACCCTTCACCGTTGAGGGCCGACATTGGGGCATCCCCAACGACATCATCGGCCTTATGGACCACTGGCCGAATGGTTTTAAAGTCGCACAGCCCACATTTCTGACACCCATGGACCCGACAATCAGGCGTATAAACCAGCCCCAGGGCCTTACGATACTCCTCACGAAAGAACTCGGGGTCAACCCCACAATCCAGATGATCCCAGGGAAGTGGTTCCGTTTCGTCCCGACCCCGCAGATAAGAATCCAAGTCAACCCCGCACTCCTGGGCAGCCTGCTGCCAGGTGTCGAGCCGAAAATAATCCGTCCAGGCATCAAGACGGGCACCGGCCCGCCAGGCGGATTCAATAACGATGGCAAGGCGTCGATCACCGCGGGACATAACCCCCTCAAGAAAACTCTGTCTCGGATCGTGCCATTTAAGTTGAAAAGATTTATGACGGAACTCTTTTTTCAACTGATCGATCCGGGCAAAACCCTCGTCAATCGTCAATTGAGGCACCCGTTGGAAAGGAGTATGGGGTTTGGGGACAAAAGTGGCCACACTGACATTGATCTTACGGCCGCCGGTGCCGCCGGTGGCATAAGCCTTCCGGACCAGCACAGGTATCGCGGCAAGATCTTCCGGGGTCTCGGTGGGCAATCCGAACATAAAATAAAACTTCAGCAACTTCCAACCCAGTTCAAAGGCTGACCGACTGGCGGACAGGAGATCCTCCTCGGTAATGCCCTTGTTGATCACCTGACGCAATCGATCAGTACCTGCCTCCGGGGCCAGGGTAAAACCGGTCTTTCGCACCCTGCGGATCTGCTCCATCATATCCGGAGTCAAAGTGCCAACCCGCATTGACGGCATGGACACGGAGACCCGCCGCCGAGCCAGACGGTTCATCAGCTTAACCAAAACCTGGGAGATACAGGAGTAATCACCGGTGCTCAGGGACAACAAGGCCAATTCATCAAAACCCGAATTATTGATCCCGGTTTCAGCAAGTTCCATAATCCGCTCGACGGACCGTTCCCGAACCGGCCGATAGATCATCCCGGCCTGACAGAAGCGACACCCCCGGGTGCAACCCCGGGCAATCTCAATACCCAGTCGATCGTGGACGATCCTGGTCAACGGCACCAGGGGATGATCAATCCCGGTCAACTCTATATCCGGTAAGGTCCGCTTCCGTACCGTCTGATTACACGCCGCTCCTTGCATGCCGACAAAACGTCCATCCCCATCATATTCCGGTTCGTACAATCCAGGGACATAAACCCCTGCGATCTGGCTCAAACGGCCCAAGAGTTCCCCTCGGGGGAGTCCCCCATCCCGCGCCTCGATCATCACATCGACAATTTCGAGAATGGCCTCTTCTCCATCACCCAGCAGAATGGCATCAAAGAAATCGGCCACCGGCTCCGGGTGGAAGGCACAGGGACCGCCGCCGATCACCAGAGGCAATCCTTCACCGCGATCCCGACTGTACAACGGGATCCCGGCCGAGGCCAGAACGGTCAAGATATTGGTATAGCAGAGTTCATAGGGCAAGGTTATGCCCAGAATATCGAACTGATTTAGAGGGTGCCTTGATTCCAATGAAAAAAGGGGCAGCTCCCTTTCCCTAAGGAGTTTTTCGAGATCCGGAGCGGGCGCATAAGCCCGCTCAGCCAAGAGATCGCTTCTTCCATTAATAATATGGTAGAGAATCTGAAGACCCTGATGGGACATCCCGACCTCATAAAGGTCCGGAAAAACCAATACCACCCGGAGGGCGGCATCGTTCCAATCTTTATGCACCACATTGAATTCGTTACCGCAATACCGGCCAGGCCGGCTCACCTCTGCAAATATTTCGTCGGGAATCACTCAACCCTCATCTTGGTATAACCTTTCGGTACGGTGATGACGAAGTCAGAACTATGAAATACCCCGTCATCCCGCCATTTTGAAAAAACCACCTCGAAAACCGCCGGATATGCCGATCCATAGACCTTTAAACGTCCGGGCAACCGGCACTCTCCACCGCCATAATCATCATACTCTATTACCTGTTCATCCCGGTGATTTTCTCCGCCCAGGAGAACCCCCAGGAGAACCCCTGAGCCGGGATCAAACTGCAAATGCGCCCTTCTGGTTTGCTCAATACCCAAGACAACATCAATCCAGACCCCTTTGCTCGCAGGATTATGGGATATCCCATATATACTGAGTGGGCCAGGGGGAATCCTGCCGATCAACCAGTAAAAAAGCAGAGCCGGATCCAATCCTTCCGGGACATAGCGTTGAAATGAGGCGGCCCCAACCCGCCCTTCATAACTCTTGCCCTGAGCCGGAAATACAGACTGGAACCCATCTCCATCAGAGACGATGATAAAAAGAGGCTGCCCAAGGGGATTAACCCCGATGAGCTTGACCAGTCCAGGTGCCATGGTCTGCAGGTAGCCATCAACCACCCCATTGGCGAGCATCGAGTCAAAGGAGATCGACAAATCCACATCAAGAGAAGACCGGCAGCCCCCCTGTTGGGAAACGAAAAGACGAAAGGCCTCCAGCACCCTATCCAGATCTTTACCGACCACGGGAGAATTAGGCTGGACAGTTGCACATCCGCCCAGAATCAACAAAAGCGGTAGAACCATCAATCCTTTGGTAATAAAACCTCTCACTTGCCAAAAATCCTCATTTATGGACAGACACTGGTTCACAGTAACGCCCCGGCTGAAGCAAAAATCCCCTGCTATCATCAAATCAAGCAGGGGGGTGAGATTTCGCCAGAGGAAACAAACCGAAGGGATTTCCAAGACTGCGGCACACCATTTATTATGATCAGTTGATTACTTCCGGACCGCCTCGATTTTCCGCCTGAGGAGCACTCGCTTATTATCATCTTTTTGAAGTTCTAAAGCTTTTTCCCAATTGACAATCGCCTCCTTATCAATGCCAAGGGCATGATAGACATCGCCAAGATGATCATGAATAGTTGAATCTGTGGGCACAGCGACGGCGGCCGCTTCCAGTTCTTTGCGGGCATCCTGGAGTTTACCAAGTTTAAAAAGGACCCAACCAAGACTGTCACGAACGTAGCCATCATTGGGTTTCTGGGCCACCGCTGCCTTGATGTACTCATGGGCCTTGTCAAGATTGATCCCCTGATCCGCCCAGGTATAGCCAATATAATTCATGGCAAAGGGATTATCGGGTTTCAACTCCAGAACCTTTTCCATATTGGTCAAGGCCCTACTCGTATCACCTGACTCTTCGAGGAAGAGTGCATACTCGAAATAGATCCGATCGTCGGCTGGATATTCGGTCAAGGCCTCATTGAATACGACCTCTGCCTCAACAAACTTCCGCTGGTCCTGAAAGACCTCGGCAAGAGCGATATAGTAACGGGCACTTTTCCCTTTCTGATCAGAAATTTGTTCCCGAAGAAGGTTTTCCGCCTCGATGAACCGCTTATCCGTTGAAAAGATTTGAACCATATAAAGAACGGCTTCTTCGTAGCTGTTGGCCTGGGGATCAACTTGCTTCAAAACATTGATAGCATCCTCATTATCCCCTTTCTCGTGGTATATAATCCCAAGGAGAATCCGAGCTTCTTGAAACGAAGGATCGGCCAGCAATGCCTCCTGTAACGGGACAATAGCCTGATCATAACGCTTCAGGTCCATCAACAACCGGCCAAGATTCAGATTAATCCGGCCAAGGTCATTGGAGTAGTTCTTCAACTCTTCCAGTTCACGGACGGCCTCCTCAGTCCGACCGAGTTCCAAAAACAGGGCCACAATGTGGGTGCGGGAGGTATCATCGGACTCATCTTCATTGATAATTTTTTGGTAGACCTCAAGGGAGGCCTCATAATCTCCTTGTTTTTCCAGGAATGCCCCGACTTCGGCAGCGAGCATGGGCGACCAGTTCAGTTCAAGGGCCTTATTAAAGGCCTCACGAGCCTTATCGAAAAGCTGCAGATCCTGATAGATCCTGGCCAAATAATGATATCCAATAAACGAGAGACTATCCTTTTTTACTAACTTCTCCAAAATATCCCGGGCTTCGGATAGTTTATTCTGACGGGCGTACAGAGAGGCCAGGAGAAGCATGGTATCCACATCATCCGGATTCCCCTTCAAAACCTTTTTAAAGACATCTTCCGCCTTGTCGTACACTTCCAGACTGATGTAGAGATTGGCCAGAAAATTACGGGAAGACTCGTCACCCGGGTCTTCATCGATGATTCTCTGCATCCAGTTGGCAGCATCTCTCTTCTTATCCATATTGACCAGCAAAACAGCCAATCTCCGCATAACCTGCACGGCATGGAGGTCACAGACCAGGGCTTTTTCATAAGCCTCCCGGGCCTCTTCAAGCTTATTGTCCAGTTCGGCTGTCCGACCCCACATAAAATAGAAGTAAGCACATTCCGTATCAACGGACTCCACCGAGGGATCCATTCCTTCGGTCAACTTCACATTCAATGGGTACGTGCTGCTGATGGAACTGCAGCCCCAACCGAGCAGAGCAAAAAGCAGCAAAAGAAAGAAATTTTTCATCATCAGTATCCTTAGCATCAGACAGGAATTATCAACTCAAAACAAAGACCAAGTCATCCAGAGACTTTTTACGCGTTCATCAATCTTTATACACATAATACCTTAATGGCGTCACCCAGAGTAGCCTCAACCCGACCCCTTACCTGGGCATGAACCTGATCGGCACTGTCTGCGGCATTAACCCGATGAATAAAGTCGCGGTCCAAACCGGCAAAAACTTCGTCGACCCGCCCCAGAGTCTCCTCCTGCTCAAAATCGTTCAAGGCCTCTCCACGCAAAGTCCGAATCCGGTGGACACTTTCTGCCGGAGTAAGAGTCAGGAGGATGACCAGGTCAGGAACCGGAGCAAAAACCTCATTATCGGCAATGATCCTGGCAGAATCGAGCCCGGCTGCCCCCTGATAGGCCGCCGTGGAAAAATAATAACGATCGGTGAGAACCACTTCCCCTCGTGCCAGAGCGGGCAGGATCACCTGAGCGACATGCTCCCGCCGATCATCCATGAACAGGGCCAACTCCTCCTCACGACTTACCCGACGACGATCAACAAAGAGCTCCCTGATTTTTCTTCCATATACACCATCGGTGGGTTCCCGGGTCAGCAGAGAGACAACACCCTGGCCGACCAACCATTGGGCCAACCGGGCGATCTGGGTCGTTTTTCCGGTCCCGTCAATCCCCTCAAAGGCAATCAACAATCCCCTCCGCCCGGTGGATGTATCATGAATCATACCCGCCAACCTCTTTAAAACTCAATATACAAAAACGCTCCTCAGCGAACCGCCAAATGACTCTAATCGATTTCCCTCTCTTCGGCAAACCCGACCCGGTTTTTAGCAATATTACCGGCGAGAGAAAAAGCGGACTTAAGACTTTGGGCGCTGGCCTTCCCCTGGCCAGCAATATCATAGGCCGTGCCGTGGTCTACCGACGTTCTGACCAGAGGAAGACCAAGGGTAACATTCACCCCGTCTTCAAAATGGACTAATTTAAATGGGATCAATCCCTGATCATGATACATGCAAACTACCGCATCAAAGGCGCCGCCCAGGGTCCGATTGAAAACCGTATCAGGAGGAAAAGGCCCGGACACCTGCCATCCCTTGGCCACCGCCTCCGTAATCGCCGGGATGATAATCTCCTGCTCCTCCCGACCAAACATCCCGCCTTCTCCTGCATGGGGGTTCAGCCCAGCCACGGCCAGACGAGGACTGGTAATCCCGAAATCACGAATCAGGGAAGTCCCGGTCATTTCGATCATCCGGAGAACAGCGTTCAAACTCAATGAGGCTGCCACCTCGGCCAGTCCCATATGAATGGTCACCAGGGTCACCCGGAGACGATCACCGGCCATCATCATGGCAAAATTTTCAATTCCGCAGAGGGAGGCGAGCATCTCGGTATGACCAGGAAAATGGTACCCGGCCTCGTACAAACTCGACTTGGTTATAGGGCAGGTGACCATCCCCGCCAGCTCTCCGGCCCCAATCAACCGAACCGCCTCTTCGATATACCGCCCCATGGCCAGGCCGGTTTGCCGGCTTGGCACCCCCCAGCGTAAAGAACCAGAGAGGTCTGAAAGCGGCAGCACATTAACACCGTTTCGACGAACCAATTGCCCGGACTGCCAGGGGAAAATTGGAATCGCCGAACCTAGTTCACCGGCACAGCGTGACAAAACTCCGATATCCCCGATCACCACCGGCAGGAATTCAGGATCCTCATCAAGATCCTCATGAAATCGGATGATGATCTCAGGCCCGATACCCACCGGGCATCCCATGGTAATGCCGATCAGCGAACTCATGGCCCGGCCTCGAAGGCGCCTTTCACCAACTCCACTCGCGCCTGACCATTGGGGGCCAAGAGCACGCCGATCCCATCAAAACGGCAGATTCGTTCATGACAATCATGCTTCATCAGATACTCCCGGGCCGCCTTGATTATCTGCCGTTGTTTCCTTCGATCAATACCCTCCAGAGGATCCCCCAGGGCATTGCCCCGCCGGGTCTTGACCTCGACAAACACCAGGGTATCCCCATCCTCAGCCACCAGATCAATCTCTCCCAATTTTCCTCGATAATTCATAACAACTATCCGATACCCCCGCTCAAGAAGATACCGCCGGGCAAGCTCTTCGCCCTTTCGACCAAGGGATAATCGTTCATCCGTCATGATTCTCGAAATGCTCCCGAACGCCCTTGAAACTTCGGCGATGAATCGGACAGGGCCCGAATTCCTGCAATCTCTGCCGATGGATCCGGGTCGGGTAGCCTTTATGAACGGCAAAATCGAATTGCGGGTATTGCTGATCATAACCAAGCATGATCTCATCCCTCACTTCCTTGGCTATAATGGAAGCGGCGGCTATGGAGCGACTACGACTCTCGCCCTTGATCAGTGCCTTTTGGGCTACACAGATTGGTACCGGGAATTTACCATCAACCAGCAAAAAATCAGGAATCACCTTCAGATCCTCCAGGGATTTCTTCATGGCTAATAGCGAGGCCTGGAGAATATTTACCCGATCAATCTCTTCGGGTGAAACAATTCCGACCCCGATTTTCGCCCCGATCTCAACCAATTGCCGACGCAAACCGGCCCGGGCTACGGCTGACAACTGTTTGGAATCCTTGTATCCGGGATGATCACAGCCATCGGGTAAAATGACGCAGGCCGCTACCACCGGACCGGCCAAAGGGCCACGCCCGGCTTCGTCGGTGCCGGCCACCAGTCCGAATCCCTGCTGCTTCAAATGCCGCTCGAAAGAAAAGGGATCTGTTTCAACAAAACCATGCTCAGGAAACAATCGTTGCGGGATCATAATTGCCTCACACTACCGGCTAGATCAAAAATTACCCGGCACAAAAAAAACCCTGCCATAACGTATTCCAGTTATCGGCAGGGCATAAATCAAACCAAAGTACTTAAAACGCCTAGCGCCAAGTTCTTTAGATATCGCTTTCCACAAGGATTATTAGTTGAGGCCGCGCTCCTTGATTCTGGCCGCCTTGCCCTTCAGCTCACGAAGGTAGTACAACCGTGCCCGACGGACCCGACCTTGGGTGTTCAGCTCAATCTTCTCGATTCTCGGTGAATGAAGAGGGAAGGTCTTTTCCACTCCGATCCCGTTGGAGATTTTACGAACAGTAAAACTTGCCCCCATGGTCCCTTTTTTGAAACGAATCACCACGCCCTTAAAGATCTGAACCCGTTCTTTATTTCCCTCAATGATCCGGATATGGACACTGACGGTGTCTCCCGTACGGAATTCAGGAATGTCATAACGCATGTTTTCCCGATCGATCTGTTCCAGAATATTCATTGTTCCTTCTCCATGACAGTAAAACGGAAGACCCGATGGTCTTCACAACGAGCAGCGTCACCCTCAACACGCCTCACAGAGGGATGATATTGAACGGGACCCGCAACCAGAATCAACTCAAAATAAAACGCACCCGCACGAACCAAAGGTACGAAAGCCACACACAATACCTCAAGAGAAAAAAAATATCCAGTGCTGTTTTAGAGGTTTTGTCATTTTTTCAAAAATCACTCAGCCCCTGGCCCCAGCAACCGGTCCAGAATAATTGAAACCGCAGAGCGGACGGAAAGATGATTATACTCCCCCCCTCCCTGTATAGGAGGAAGAACCCCATCGATCCGGTCCATAACCTGAGGTGCGAGGCCCCAGCCGGTGCCAAACAGTAAAAGGTGGGGATGTCCCCTTTGAATTCGCTTCCGGGCCTCGCCATAACCAACAACCTGTCGACCGGAAGCGGCACTGGTGGCGAGCACCGTAGGACGGGCACCCCACTTCTCGGTAACCTTTCGATACAGGCAATCCAAATCATCACAGACCTTAATCAGACCAAGGGCCTCTTTCCGCTTTGTATTATACGTGGCACCATAGCCGGTTAACCAATGATCGAGCAGATCATTGACTAGAGACTGCTGATCCAGGTGGGGAACCACCAGATAATAGGTGTTGACCCCATAGGTTTTTGCAGCCCGAGCGATATCATGAAGATCCAGATTGGTTACAGCGGAACCGATAATTTCGCTTTTGCGGTTTAATACGGGGTAATGAATCAATGCCAGATCGATCTGCGGCACACCGTGCCGAGCCCCAGCCACCTTATCCCCCGAATTACTGATATTCACTCTTCCCCCTTCAAGACCAACCGTTCAATCTCGCCCAGCAGACCATGTCGGGACAAAAGTTTTTTCTCCGCTTGAGAGAATTCAACAACCCGAAACAGTTCCGGCCTCCTTTGCAGAGTTTGCCGGACCGAGGCCAAAAATCGCCAGTCGCTGATCGCCTGATGATCACCGGTCAATAAAACCTCAGGAACCTCGAGCCCATCGTAGGTTCGGGGCCTGGTATATTGGGGATGCTTGAGCAGATTACGGCTGAAGGTGTCATGGACGGCAGAATCGGCACAACCCAAGACCCCCGGCAATAGTCGAATGATGGAATCGACCAGGATCATGGCGGCAAGCTCTCCGCCGGTCAGAATAAAATCACCAATGGAAAGTTCTTCGTCAACAAAGAGCTCAACGGCCCGACTATCCACCCCTTCATAACGCCCGCAGAGCAGAATAAGATGGTCCAGTTCCGCCAGTTGTTCAGCCTTTTTCTGGGTGTACACCGGCCCCTGAGGGCTAAGCATAATCACCCGACCGGGCCCGTGAAGACGGGTGACGTGCTCCAGGGTAGCGGCAATGGGCTCTACTTTGAGCACCATTCCCTCACCCCCGCCGTAGGGTCGGTCATCGGTGGTGGAATGTTTATCGGTGGTAAAATCCCTGATATTGTGAATTTCAATTTCGGCCTTGGTGGCCTTGATGGCCCGGCTGATGATCCCCTCTTGCAAAGGAGAAGCCAATACACCGGGAAGAATGGAGAGAATATCGAATCGCATGGTAGTCAACTGGAAAGGAGGGAACCGTTACCATCGTGACGGGGGAAGAAAAACAAATATCAGTCAAACAGTCCCGGCACATCGGCAACAACCAGAATACCGGCCATGGAATCCATGCTGACGATGAACTCACGACGGGCAGGGATCAGATATTCTCGGCCAGTCCCGCGTACAACCAACACGTCGTGCCCGCCGGGCCCAGCAGTGAACAATGATTTAACCCGCCCCAACGACCGACCATTCTCGGTAGTAACAGAAAGCCCCACCATATCGTGCCAGTAGAACTCATCTTCGGCCAGGGGAGGCAAAAATTCCTTGGGGACCCATACGGCGGCACCAACCAGCACCTCAGCACTTAAACGATCGTTACTCCCGGCCAGAGTAACCAAAACATGACGGGCCTGAGGACGACACCCGATCACTTTAAATTCGTGCTGGATATCATCGCCAGGCCCAATCAGAATAAGCTGGGAATAATAAGTAAAGTCAGCAGGATCATCAGCAAAGGGAGCTATCTTCAGCTCCCCCTTGATCCCATGGGCCTTGACCACCTGGCCGACATGCACATATTTTCGTGGGTCAGGCACCATTGACGACGAACTCCATCTCTACCCCGACCGGATACGGCCCGGGGAAATAATCATGACGGGAAAACGCCGAGATCACAGCAGCCACCCCCAAGAGCCCAAAAAGCTCAAGGGACTTGCCAAAAGAGGGGAAAAGGCTACTCCATGATCTCCAAACGGGCTTTGCAACCGTTCCGGGTTGCCGAGATGGCCAACAAGGTTCGGATTGCTCTGGCCGTCCGGCCCTGTTTGCCGATAACCTTACCCAGATCATCCTTGGCGACTCTGAGTTCAAAAACCCTGACATCACCCTGGTCGACCTCATTGACTTGGACCGCATCCTGGTCGTCCACCAAGGAAGCCGCAATATAACTGACCAGTTCCTTCATGGCGGATTATTCCGCCGCTACTGGGGCTTGGGCTTTGACAATCAAACTCCGCACCGTGTCGGTAGGCTGGGCGCCGAGATCAAGCCAATGCTGCAATTTATCAAGCTTAATCTTAACTTCAGCCGGTTCCTTCAAAGGATCGTAGGTTCCAACTACTTCCAGAAACTTACCGTCCCGAGGAGCCTCGGAATTTGCCACCACGATACGATAAAATGGTCTCTTGGTCCGGCCGAGCCTCGCCAGTCGAATCTTTACAGCCATGAACGGTTTCCTCCTTACTGTTCTTTCCGGGGGCATTATCTCCCCGGGGATGCCCTAGCGAAACAATCCCTTCGGGCGCTTTCTCTTTTTCTTTCCTGATCCAGGACCGGCAGCACCAAACGCCCCCATGCCCTTCATCTTTTGCATCATCTTGAGCATATCACTATAGCTCTTGATTACTTTATTGACATCCTGCACCGTGGTACCGCTACCTCGGGCGATCCTCTGCCGTCGACTGGAGTCAATAATCTGATATTTACGCCGCTCATCAAGGGTCATCGAATTGATGATCGCCTCAATCCGGCCCAGTTCCTTTTCGTCGGGTTTGGGCAGATTGTTCATCTGCTTTAAACGACTCATCCCGGGAACCATCCCCATGAGTTGTTCCAAATTTCCCATCTTACGGATCTGTTGAATCTGATCACGAAAATCTTCCAGCGAGAAGGTATTCTTGCGGATTTTTTGGGCAAGTTTCTCAGCCTTCTTCTGATCAACAACCGCCTCAGCCCTCTCGATCAGGGTGAGGACATCACCCATTCCAAGGATCCGGGAGGCCAGTCGATCGGGGTGGAATACTTCCAGGGCGTCAAGACCCTCACCAACACCTACAAATTTAATGGGCCGGTCAGTTACCTTCTTGATGGAGAGGGCGGCACCACCGCGGGCATCGCCGTCCATCTTAGTCAGGATTACCCCGCTGATCGAGAGGTCCTGATTGAATTTCTCAGCAACGGTTACCGCATCCTGCCCGGTCATGGCATCGGCTACAAACAAAATCTCAGCCGGCCGCAGGTCCTTTTTGATCAAACTGAGTTCCCGCATGAGTTCTTCATCAACATGAAGCCGCCCTGCGGTATCAATCAGAACCGTATCACAATTTTTCAACTTCGCCGTGGCAACGGCAGCACGGCAGATATCAACCGGATTCTGACCGCCCTCGGACGGATGAACCGGCAAGGCAAGGCTTCCGCCAAGCACCTTAAGTTGCTCAATGGCGGCCGGGCGATAGACGTCAGCCGGAACCAGATAGGGACGCCGACCTTGGCTCTGCAGCAGTTTAGCCAATTTACCGGTGGTGGTGGTCTTACCGGACCCCTGCAACCCGACCAGCATAATGACCACCGGCTGGGGGCCACCTACATTCAGTGGTTCTGCCGCGCCACCTAACAACTCAATCAGGTGGCTATGAACAACCTTGACAACCTGCTGCCCCGGGGCCAGGCTGTCAAGAACCTCCTGCCCCACCGCCTTCTCAGATACCGAGGCGATGAAATCCTTAACCACCTTAAAATTGACATCGGCTTCCAGGAGGGCAGTCCGCACCTCCCGCATGGCTCCCTTGATATTATCTTCGGAAAGCTTGCCGTGCCCTCGAAGTTTCTTGAAGGCACTATTGAGTTTATCGGATAAGGCGTCAAACATAAGGGCTTTGCCAACAGTCAAAAACGGCCATTCGGCCATTCTTCAGTTAAATATAAAAATGCCCACAGTTTCATCGTTTGACGTAACCGACGAGCATTATTCTCTTTTAAAAACCCAACGTGGGGCCGACAAAAGCACTGCCCAACAACCCATTCTGATTGACAGGGCACATCGACGAGACAGAAAACCCGGAAAGATACCTGTTGAAATTCGTTCTGTCAAGCGCCAATAAACGATGGTACCATTCAGGGATGATCGGCCAGATCCTGACGGCAACGGGCCACCGCCTCGGGGGTATCAACCTGAAAAACCCGGTGCTCGTAATCTTTGGGAAGAATCTTCTTCAATAGTCCGCACAGAACATTCTTGGGACCGACTTCAACAAAAACCCGGACCTCACGGGCCATAAGTTGGTTGATGATCTCAAACCACCGAACGGTTGCGGCAATCTGGCGGGACATGATCCTCCGGATGACCGTTGGATCGTGCTCTTCAGCCGCGGTAACATTAAAAAACAGGGGTAATTGTGGTGAGCTGAATTCAACGGTTGCCATGAACCGCGAAAAATCGTCAATCGCTCCCCGAACCAAATCACTGTGCCAGGCACCGCTCACCGGCAACGGAATTGCCCGCCCGCCCTGCTCGGCAACCAGTTCAGCCGCTGCTTCCAAGGCCCTGACTTCCCCGGAGATGACGATCTGCTGGGCAGAATTATGATTGGCAGCAGTGATCACCCCACAATCCTTAACCTGGGCAATAATCTCCACGACCTGCTCCATGGATAATTTCAAGATCGCCTGCATTGAACCGGGATTGAGCCCGGCCTCCCTCTCCATCAACCGGCCACGTTCGGTAACCAGCTTAAGGGTCGCCTCATCCCCTACGACTCCAGCAGCACAGAGCGCCGCATATTCACCGAGACTATGCCCGACCACAAAATCGGGCTTTACTCCCGCCTTGGTCAAGGCGTTGCAACAGATCAAATTCAAAGCGGTAATAGCCGGTTGCAGATGGGCGGTGCGGGTCAACTCCTCCACCGGACCTTCCAGACAGAGACGCTTGATGGGAAAACCGCTCAAAGAATCGGCCAGATCCAGAATCCGCCGGGCCTCCTCATCGGTTTCCAGAAATTCCCGGCCCATCCCCACAAACTGCGAGCCCTGCCCGGGAAAAAGAAAGGCAATCTTCGATTTTTCACTCATGAGTTTCACTTCCCATTTCGGTAGGTTCAGGCTCCCGGATCGTAGCCAGCAAAAAAAGCCCAACTCCCACCGTAATCGCCGAATCGGCCAGATTAAAGGCCGGCCAGTGGTGGGTTCGATAATAAAAATCCAGAAAATCGATCACATGTCCCAACCGCAACCGATCAATCAGGTTGCCCAAGGCCCCGCCCGCCACCATGATAATCGCCGCGACATGCAAAGCACCCCGGTTCCGATACTGCCGGAAGGCACCAACCAGCACCACCAGGGCAACCCCGGCCACCCCGACAAAGAACAACTGTCGCCAGATATTTTGTTCCCCGGCCAGAATCCCGAAGGCCGCCCCGGTATTGGTCACAAAGGCAAGGTTAAAGAAACCCGGAATCACTTCCTTGGACTCATAGGGCAAAAAGACCCCGACCACCCACAGCTTAGTAAGTTGATCAGCAACAACCACCACCAGAACCCAGCATAGGGCCTTGATCATAGGAAACGGTTTCATAGGCTATTAACCACCCCGACACATCGGTCACAGATTAATGGATGGGCCTGATCCGCGCCCACCGAGATTGATCTGGTCCAACATCGTTCGCATTTACCGCCAGCCGCCGGTCTTACCAAAACAGCCAATCCAGGGAGTTCCTCGGAAACCAGGGCAGAACTCCCCGGCGCCTCCACCCGAATCAGTTCCGAAACCAGGGCGATGGTCTTCAAGGTCTCCCAGTTGGCATCAAGGAAGGCTGCCAGCTCACCTTCAACCGCCAGCTCCACCGCTGCCTCCAACGGATGGCCGATGATCTTATCCTGCCGGGCCAGTTCCAGGGCCCGAGTCAACTCACCCCGGACCTGAATGAGTTTTTCCCACTTACGGTTCAATTCGTCACGGATCCGTGCCGGTTGCGCCTTGGGGAAGGTCGCCATGGTCACATCCTCCTCCCGGTCAGGACTCTCCGGGAGGAACCCCCAGGCCTCGGCGGCGGTAAAGGAGAGGATCGGCGACATCAACCGCAGAATCCCTTCGGCCAGATCATAGATTACAGTCTGGGCGGCCCGCCGATCCAGAGAGTCCGGGGCCGAGGTATAGAGCCGATCCTTGATAATATCAAGATAGAAATTACTCATGGTCACCGTGCAGAAATTCAACAAACGGTGAAAAATCCCATGGAATTCAAAGGTCTCATAGGACACCGTCACCCGCTGCCGGAGTAATTCCAATTGGGATAGGGCCCATTGATCAATCTCGGTCATCTGCTCGTCCGGAACCCGATTAATGGAAGGATCAAAATCGGACAGATTGCCCAGCAGATACCGGATGGTATTTCTGATCTTCCGGTAGGCATCGGACAGTTGCCGGATAATATTGTCGGATATCTTGATATCATCCCGGTAATCCTCCGAAGCCACCCAGAGGCGCAGAATTTCAGCCCCATTGACCTTAATGATCTCTTCGGGGGCGATTCCAGTGCCTTCGCTCTTGGACATCTTCCGCCCGTCCTCCCGGACCACAAACCCATGGGTCAGGACGTTTCGAAACGGCGCCCGCCCCCGGGTACCGACAGAGGCAAGCAGCGAACTCTGAAACCAGCCCCGATGCTGATCACTGCCTTCCAGATAGAGATCAGCTGGCGAAGAAAGTTCCGGGCGCTCCTCCAGAACCGCAGCGTGGCTGGTCCCCGAATCGAACCAAACGTCAAGAATATCCTCTTCCTTGCGGAGTTTGGAACTACCACATGATGGACAGGCCATAATCCCACCGAGAAAATCTTCCAGTGGATGGCTGAACCAGGCATCCGCCCCTTCCTTCCGGAACAATTGGTCGATACGGTCATTAACCTCAACTGTATTGCAGACCGTACCACACTCCTCACAGAGAATGGCGGTGATTGGCACCCCCCAGGCCCGTTGCCGGGAGAGGCACCAGTCCGGCCGGGTGGTGACCATGCCAGCGATCCGCTCCCGACCCCAGACAGGGATCCAGTCCACCTCATTGATAGCGGCCAGGGCCTTATCCCGTAAATTATTTTGCTCCATGGAGATAAACCACTGCTCGGTGGCCCGGAAGATCACCGGTTTCTTGCACCGCCAGCAATGGGGATAACTATGTTTCATCCGGGCGTGCTTGACCAGGCGACCCGAGGCCTCAAGATCCCGACAGATTTCCGGATTGGCCTCCTTGATATCTCTACCGGCATAAGGTCCAGCCTCGGCGGTGAAAATGCCGGCGCTGTCCACCGGGGAAAGGATATCCAGGTTATAGCGCAACCCGGTCAGATAATCCTCCCGACCGTGCCCCGGGGCCGTGTGAACACAACCGGTCCCGGTTTCCAAGGTAACATAATCGGCCAACACCATCACCGAATCACGGTCAAGAAAAGGATGCCGGCAGAGGCGGCCCTCAAGACCGGTGGCGGCAAAGGTTGTCAGGATCCGATACTCTTCGATCCCGAAGGCGGCAAAGGCCTGTTCAACAAGACCTTCGGCCAGGATCCAGATCTCGTCGCCGGTGGCCACTGCAGCATAGGTAAAATCGGGATGCATAGCTATGGCCAGATTGGCCGGGAGAGTCCAGGGGGTAGTGGTCCAGATGATCACCGAAACTTTCTTCCCGGCGAGCTCTGGAACTATCTCGCCCAGATCATCCTTGACCGCAAACTTCACATAAATGGAATCCGAGGTATGATTTTCGTACTCCACCTCGGCCTCAGCCAACGCCGTCCCGCAGGAGGGGCACCAATGAACAGGCTTCTTGCTCCTGACCACAGCACCGTCGATCAGAAAGCGATTGAACTCCCGGGCCGTGGCCGCTTCATATTCATAATGAATGGTCAGATAGGGATTCTGCCAGTCGCCCAGAACCCCGAGCCGTTGGAACTCAGCCTTCTGGATCTTGATCCACTTGTCGGCATATTTACGGCAGGCATTCCGAAAGGAGAGTTTGCTGATCTCCTTCTTTTTGGCACCCAGATCCTTATCCACGTTCAATTCGATGGGGAGACCATGACAGTCCCAGCCGGGAATAAAAGGACAGTGGTAACCGGCCATCCTTTTGGAACGCAGGATGATATCCTTCAAGATCTTATTCAGGGCATGGCCCATGTGGAGATGACCGTTAGCGTAGGGAGGGCCATCATGGAGAATATAGGTCGGCCGACCTGAGGTGGCCCGTTGAATCCGCCCGTAAAGATCCTCATTGTCCCACTTCTTCAACATTTCTGGTTCCCGCTGGGCCAGGCTGGCCTTCATCTTGAAATTAGTCTCGGGGAGGTTGAGGGTCGACCGGTAGTCCATGAATTTTCTCCTGAAAATCTAGCAGGCCGACCCCGGTAGGGATTCGGCCTGTATATTCTTTCCGCTCTGGCTTTGGAAAGCCATCAACCACGAAAGAAATTATCCGTGGAGGGCGACATCCTGCTCTTTGTCCGGGTAAAATAACAACTGAACAGCAAGTTGCAAGGGTAAAGTGATGGCAGGGAACCGCAACTAGCGGTTCTCCCTGGCGGAATACCACAGTCGCCCAACCCCGATAGAACTTCTTACCGTTAGATCTTTAGCCCCAACCGGTTACCAACATCGAATGACCTTTTCCGTAAAGAGGATATCGCAGCCTGCCGAATCTCGAATTGACAAGAGGGGCCATCTCCCCTATTATTTTCATCTTTACAATAACTATTTCCACTTCCGGAGAATCATATGACCCCAAAAATCATCGCCATGGCTGGCAAGGGCGGCACAGGCAAGACCACGATATCAGCCCTGCTGATCAAATATCTGACGGAAAAGGGGTTCACCCCGGTTCTGGCGGTTGACGCTGACTCCAACGCCAATCTCAACGAACTCTTGGGAATGAGGGTCGATCTGACCATCGGCTCAATCCGCAAAGAGCTGAAAGGAGATATCCCCCCCAACATGAGCCGGGACCAGTTCATGGAGATGAAGGTTCACCAAGCCCTGGTGGAATCCACCGGATTTGATCTAATGGCCATGGGCCAGCCCGATGGCCCCGGCTGTTACTGCGCCGCTAACCAGTACCTGGCCATGACCATGGATCATCTGGCGGGAAACTATCGCTATATCCTGGTCGACAATGAAGCCGGCATGGAGCACCTGAGCCGGATGAATCTGAGGACCATTGATCATTTATTGGTAATCTCCGATCCTTCGGCCCGGGGCATTCTCACCGCAAGGAGAATTGCCGAGTTGACCGGCCCCCTGGCCATAGAGGTGAAACACCGCTGCCTCATCGTCAATCGGGTTCCCGATCCACCGAGCCCCGAACTCATCGACAAGATCAACCAGGCGGTCATTGAAGCGGATCTTCCTCTGGGTGGCTTATTGCCGGCCAGCTCAGAACTGGTCGCCCAGGAAATCATCGGAGGCTCCTACCTGGAACTGGACCGGGAGGTTCCCATGGTGAAACAGGCCTTTGCCATCTTCGATTCGTTTATAACCGGATAATCAGATTTATTAGAGAGAGGACGCCCATGGGACAGATCATTTCGGTCAACGTCAGCACCACAACCGGCACCACCAAACAACAGGTTGATACAATCGAGGTCCGGCCCGACCACGGCATCGAAGGTGACGCCCATGCCAGAAACTGGCACCGTCAGATCAGCCTCTTGGCCCAGGAATCGGTCGACAAGATGATCGCCGCCGGCAACCCCGACCTGGTCCCCGGTTCCTTTGCCGAAAACATCACCACTAAAGGGATCGCCCTGGCCGAACTGCCCATCGGAACCAGGTTGATATCAGGGAAGGTAGAACTTGAGATTACCCAGATCGGCAAGAAGTGTCATGCCAAGTGCGCCATCCACCAACAGAGCGGCGACTGCATTATGCCCAAGGAAGGGGTTTTTGCCAAGGTACTGACCCCGGGAGAACTCCATCCCGGAGACCTGATCGAGGTGGTTCGACCCACCTGAGACCATCGGTGAGGAAGGTCAGGCCAAAACAACCTTCTCAGCTGCCCCCTCAATATTGGCGGTGGCATTACGAGTATCAATCACCAGCCGGGCATGCCGGACAATGGCTTTAAAATCATAGTCGCTGTGATCGGTGACCACGACCACGGCATCCTGCTCGGCCAACATTTCCGGGGTCAGCGGCACCGAAACCAGGGTGAAGTCGTATTTTCGGGTGGGCCTGAGCCGGGGAATCCAGGGATCGTTATAACTTAGCTCCGCTCCCTTTTCCTTGAGCATCTTCATGATGGCGTAGCCGGGAGACTCCCGGTCATCGTCAATATCCTTTTTATAGGCAACCCCAAGCATCAAAATCTTGCTACCATTCAGGCTTTTCTTGAAACGATTCAGCCCTTCGGCGACTTTTTCCACCACATAGGAAGGCATGGCCACATTAATCTCACCGGCCAGATGGATCAAGCGGGTGGTGAAATCATACTCCTTGGCCTTCCAGGACAGATAGAACGGGTCAATGGGTATACAGTGCCCGCCGAGACCGGGGCCCGGAAAAAAAGGGGTGTAGCCAAAAGGTTTGGTGGCCGCCGCCCGAATTACCTCGAAGAGATCGATTCCCATCCGATGGGCCAGGACCTTCAGTTCATTGACCAGGGCGATATTCACCGAACGATAGGTGTTTTCCAGAATTTTGGTCATCTCCGCCGCCCTGGTTGAAGAGACCGGCACCGTCTGGGTAATGCAGTCATAGAGCGCCACCGTAACCTCCAGACACGCCTCGGTCACCCCGCCCACCACCTTAGGGGTATTGGCGGCGGTAAAATTCTTATTGCCCGGATCTTCTCGTTCAGGAGAAAAGGCCAAAAAGAAGTCCCGCCCCACCTGAAGCCCTCCGGCAGACAAGCGCGGCAACAGAAGTTCCTCGGTGGTCCCCGGATAGGTTGTACTTTCCAGAATTACCAATTGCCCCGGACGGATCACCCCGGCGACCATTTCGGCCGTACTGTTAAGATAGGAGAGGTCCGGTTCCATTTTATCGGTCAACGGAGTCGGCACACAGATTTGGATACAGTCCGCCTCGGCCAGATCGCTTGCCAGTGAAGCCCCCTTGAGCCGACCAGTATCAACCAGTTCTTGAACCAATGCCCCGGAAACATGTTTAATGTAAGACTCACCCCGATTTAAGGCCCCGATCTTAACCGGATCCAGGTCATAGCCCAGTACCCTGAAACCCTGCCGGGCAAAGTGGAGGGCCAGGGGCAGCCCAACATAGCCCAGGCCGATAACGCCGACCACTGCAGTCCGGTCGGCTATTTTCGTTAACAGATTCTTTTTATGTTCGGTCACATTCATTCCTGTTTCAACTGTTTCACCACCATTCCGTCAGACCAGGCGGCACCAAAAGAAATTCTCCAGGACTTCGGTTCCGCGGCAACTATAGCAGGAAACCAACCAAACCGGAATACGGAAAAAATTTGAATTCACCTTCCTCCTCATTTTTCACCGAAACTCGCTTCCCTTTGCGTCATGGGCAAATATTTATTATATAGTTTCCATCCTGAAACGAGGATTTTCGGAGTCTCCCTCCGGTCGCTTACCTGTTCGAGACCTGGCACACGAGCGCCGAAAAAGCAATTCGTTCAGCCGAGCGCACGTTGGTGGGCGGACATTTTCCGACAACGGCGCACCGGTATCGGATAAAAAGAGCGTTGCCAGATGTGAACTATAGCCCAAAAGATCCTAATCAGAACTCGACCCTTCATTTCCAGAGGTTACTCTTTGAAAAAAATCTCCCTCATCTCGGAGAAAGCCACTGTCGCTCGGATCTTCCAGACGGTGAGACCCTATCGTGGACTCCTGGCCGTCTCCATGGTCTGCATGGCCATGGTCGCCGCCTTCAGTGCGGCCCAGGCCTATCTCTGCAAACCGTTGATCGATAAAATTTTTATCGAGAAAGACCAGGCGACCCTCAATATCCTGCCACTGGTTCTGATCGGCGTCTTTCTGGCCAAGGGTATCTTTTACTACGGCTACAAGGTCCTCCTGGAAAAGGTCGGCCAGAGCGTAATCCGTGATCTTCGAGAAAGGGTTTTCGCCCACCTCCACGCCATGCCCATTGCCTTTTTCTATCAAACCCCCACCGGCGAGTTGATCTCCCGGGTGGTTTCCGATATTGCCCTGATCCAGAATGCCGTCTCCCAGGCCATGGTGGGCATCGTCAAGGACCTCTTGCAGTCCCTGGGACTTCTGGGGGTCATCTTTTACATGAACTGGAAGCTGGCCTCCTTCTCCTTCATCTTCCTGCCCCTGGCCCTGATTCCCATCACCGTCTTCGGCCGCCTCCATCGCCGCAACAGCCATCTGGCCCAGCAAACCATGGCTGGGATCTCCAGCATCCTCCATGAGACCATTGCCGGGAACCGAATCGTCAAGGCCTTCTGCATGGAACGCTACGAAATGAACCGTTTCGCTAAGGTCGTTCGCTCACTCCTGGCAGTGAGAATCAAGGATACCGGCTACTCCAGCCTTTCGCACTCTCTGATGGAACTGATGGGGGGAATCTTTGTCGCCTTTATCATCTGGTATGGCGGCCGCGAGGTCTTACAGGGGGTCTCCACTCCGGGTACCTTTATCGCCTTTCTCGCCTCACTGGTGATGTTTTATGAACCGATCAAGAGCATCAGCCGGGTTAACAGCACTGTGCAACAAGGAATCGCTGCGGCCAGTCGGGTCTTTCAGATCCTCGACCGCAAACCCGAGATCACCGATCGACCGGGAGCCGGGTCAACCCCCCAGCTCAGTAAACAAATCGAATTCAGGGAAGTCTCCTTCTCCTATGACGGGAAAGTCAAAGCCCTTAACGGAATTAACCTCACCATTAATAAAGGTGAAGCTCTGGCCATTGTCGGGAGCAGCGGTTCAGGTAAAACCACCCTGGCCAACCTGATCCCCCGCTTCTTCGATGTATCCTCCGGCCAAATCCTCCTGGATGGAACCGATATCCGTGAGGTCACCATGAAATCCCTGCGGGGCCAAATAGCCATCGTCTCCCAGCAGACCATCCTCTTTAACGACTCGGTCCGTAACAACATCGCCTATGGTGATCCGGACCGCGGCCAGGATGAGATCAGGGGGGCAGCGCAGGCCGCCCATGCCCTGGACTTCATTGAGAAGATGGGGGAGGGGTTTGACACGGTGATCGGTGAGGCCGGGGCCAAACTTTCCGGCGGGCAACAGCAGCGGCTCTCCATTGCCCGGGCCCTGCTGAAAAACGCCCCCATCCTGATCCTGGACGAGGCCACCTCCGCCCTGGATTCCGAGAGCGAACGGGAAGTACAGAAGGCTCTGGAAAATCTGATGAAGAACCGGACCACCTTTGTCATCGCCCATCGACTTTCCACCACCCGCAACTGCGATCGGATCATCGTCCTCCAGAACGGCCAAATCATCGAACAGGGCACCCATGATCAGCTTTTGTCGGCCCGGGGAGTCTATGAATCCCTCTACACCACCCAGCTTTCTTAAGGAGAAAAACCTAGCCATGGGACTCACCCGGAAAAACCTGATTAACGATTTCCTGGTGATCTACGCCTTCTCCCTGCCGATCTCCCGAACCGCCGTCAGCATGTTAGGCATGTTAATCCCCTTGCTCTGGCTCTGCCGCAAAGGGATCGGCGCGGACGTAAGATTGCTCAAAAAGTCGCCGACCTTTCTTGCCCTCCTGGGTATCGCCGGATTTCATCTCCTCTCCTTCCTCTGGACCCGGGACCTGACCTTCGGTCTCTCCAACAGCAAAACCTTTTTTTACTGGTGCCTTATCCCGGTGATCGCCACCCGCTGTTCCCGGGAAGACCTTGAGGAACTGAGCCGAGCCTTTATCGCCGGAGTCACCTATAGCGCAGCGATCACCTACTGCATCATGGCAGGCCTTTTCACCTATCGGGACAGCACTCCCCTCTATCCCTCACCCTTCATGAGCTATATCGAATTCAGTTTCTTTCTGGCTCTAGCTGGCCTGATCCTGATCCACCAGGGCCTGACCCTGGGAAAAGACCTCAAATCCTCCCGGGGGCTACTCAAACTCGGCCAGATCTTCTTCATCGTGATCCTGCTCTTCTCCATTAACGGCCGCTCCGGACAAATCGGCTTCATTGCCGGTCTACTCACCTTGATGTTGGTCCACTTCAGGTCAGGTCTGAAAACCTTCATGCTGGCTTGTGGTGCCATTGGCATGATTCTCGTTATTGCCTTTCAGGCCAATCCGCTCTTCCACCAACGGGTCATTACAACGTATAACGAAATCTCTAAAATCAGACATGCCGAGTACGATTCAAGCCTGGGGATGCGAATTGGCGCCTGGCGCGTGGGCCTGGCCATGATCAGCGAACGTCCCTTACTGGGGAGCGGGATCGGCGACGCCCTGCAGGACTTTCAAGACACTATCAAAACAATGCCCCGCTATCAGGCCAGCGCCTGGTTTCCCCACATGCATAACCAATACATCCAGACCGCAGTCCAGGTTGGCCTGGTCGGACTACTCCTCTGTCTGGTTTTTTTCCGCCTCTTTTTGACCATGCCCTTACCGGATCCCGCGACCCGCGTCTTGCGGACGACATTTGTGACCCTCTTCCTCTTTGCCTGCCTGGGTGAGCCGCTCTGGATCAAACAGCTGTCAAATGGGCTGTTCACCTTGTTTACCGGAATCTATCTCAGCTATTCCCTGCAACCCACCCCAGGAGCATCAACCGGGGCCCCAAAGGGCCCACAACACCCAAGAGCTTACCAACCGGAGGCAGTGGCATGAACATCCCTCTCTCCGTCGTTATCCTCACCAAAAATTGCGCTGAGACCCTGGCGACGACCCTGCACAGTCTGGAACAATTTCCCGAGGTGGTCATCTTTGACAACGGCTCATCTGATGACACCATCAAGGTGGCCCGATGTTTTTCCAATGTCACCGTCTGCACCGGCGATTTCATCGGATTCGGCCCGACCCGCAATAAAGCGGCAGCCCTGGCCGGGCACAACTGGGTCCTCGCCCTGGACAGTGATGAAATATTAAATAGAGAACTGGTTGATGAAATTGCCGGTCTCGACTTCTCCGATCCCCTGAGAGTTTACGCCCTCAAACGCGACAATTATTTTCTAGACCGCCATATCAAACACAGCGGCTGGGGGAACGATTGGCTGGTCCGGATCTATCACAGGTCAACCCACGCCTATCATCCTGTCCCGGTCCATGAGGGGGTGGCCCTGACCCCAAAAACCCGAATCAGTCGTTTGCGCCATTCCTTCCGCCATGACGCCGTCCGTGAGGTAGGTGCCTTTCTTAAAAAAATCGACCTATACTCCGTACTAAATGCCGCTGGCCCTGCCAAACCCTTTCCATTGATTATCTTACGATCTTGGCTTGCCTTTCTAAAATCTTATATTCTGAAGCTTGGTTTTATGGACGGTTGGAGAGGATATGTCATCGCTAAAGCAAACAGCACAGATAATTTTTTCAAGTACCTCCGGCGCTATCAAAACCACAAAATCAAAAACATACAAAAGCTGGAGACATCAACTGAGGATCAAAAAAAGTGAGACGTATGCTCCACATCAACCTAACCATGGTACAAAACAATTTTGTCGCAAAATACCACTTAAAAGCCATTTAAATAATCAACGACCAATGAATTTATTAATCTTCATAAGAAAAATAGTTTAAAGCACTGAGGTGAAGCATGAAATGCAGATTATGTAACGATACAAATCTTTCCATATATTATCGACAAGGAAACAAGGACCAATTCATTTTCTACAAATGCAATAATTGCAAATTAGTAAATCTTGACCTTGCAAATTTAAACCATATCAATAATCAAAAAAAATATGCTACTGAATACATTGACCCCTTTGACACCAAAAAGAACAAAGGAACTATAAACACTTACTGTTTTATTAAAAAAAACAACCTCCCAAAAGGAAAATTCCTGGATATTGGATGTGGAAATGGATCTTTACTCCATTATGCCCATAAAGATGGATGGGAAGTCAAAGGACTGGAATTATCAGAAAAATTAGCTGAACAGGTCAATTCTGTTCTAAACATAAAAGTAGATGTTAAAAATTTTCAAGAAATAGAAAATTTTCAAGAAAAATTTGATCTAATATCCTTAAGACATGTTTTAGAACATCTTCCTGATTCTATTTCAGCGATGAACAATATAAGCAAATTATTAAATGACGATGGATATGCTCTCCTTGAGTTTCCGAACATCAACTCGATCTCTTTTAAAACAAAACTCTTCATGACAAAATTAAACTTATACAAGAAAAAGTACCCGGTAGATTATAGACCTGGTCACTGTAATGAATTTTCCAGAGAATCTTTTAGTTACTTGATTGATAAGTGCAATTTTAGATTAGTAAAATGGGAATCGTATTCCACTAAAGCGATTTTCAATTTCTTATATAATCATATCCACCATGGCACCAAGGTCCGTGCATTAATTCAAAAAATCACTATATGAGGATTATATTGTGAAGATCAGTGGTTTTACCTTTTTACGCAACGGCAGCAAACTCTATTACCCGATAACCGAGTCAATCCGCTCGGCCCTGCCGTTGGTGGATGAGTTTGTAGTCGCCCTTGGCCAGGGCGATCCAGATGATCAAAGCCGTGAAATGATCGAATCAATCGATTCGGACAAAATCCGGATCATCGATACGACCTGGGACCTCGAACGGTACCCCAGAGGCATGGAGCACGCTCACCAGACCGATATTGCCAAACAGGCCTGCACCGGTGACTGGCTCATCTACCTCCAGGGCGATGAGGTGCTCCATGAAGAAGATCTGCCGGTCCTCCGGGAGCGATGCCAGAAATACCTGAACCGGCCCGAGGTTGAGGGGATGGTCTTGGACTATCTCCACTTCTGGGGGAACTATAACCACCACCACCTCTCCCATGGCTGGTATAAAAGAGAAATCCGCCTGGTTCGGAATCTCCCCGAGATCCATTCATTTGCCTCGGCCCAGTCCTTTCGAAAAATTATAAATTTCGACGGAGTCAGTTACCGCAACAAGAAGGGGGCCGAAAAACTCCACTGTGTTCCGGCCCGGGCTAGAATCTTCCATTATGGCTGGGTCCGACCTCCTGAAAAGATGCAGATGAAGAGTCGCTACATCGACACCAACCACCACGGCAAGCGCTTTGTCTCTGAAAAATACAAATCAGCCCCACCGGAATTCGATTACGGTCCGCTCAGCGCAGTGGCCCGCTACCATGGGACCCATCCCCAGGTGATGCGGGAAAAGATCGCCACCCTCTCTTGGGGGGACAAACTCTACGAACATGAACCAGCCCACAGCAAACGCCCCAGACATAAACATGAGCGTCTGAAATACCGGTTGTTAACCTGGCTGGAACAGAATCTCCTGGGGGGCAGATCACTGGGCGACAGTCATAATTTTACATTGATCAAAGACTGATGACACCACCTCAACCAAGCGGCGGGTTTCACCGATTTCTCACCCAGGCCCGACACGACTGGCGCCACTGGCTTTTTTACATGGCCTGTTTTTCAGCCTTCCGCCTGGGATTCGTCCTCCTTTTCCGGAACATGATCGACCCGAAAAGCAGTTTCCATGATATCCTCCTGGCCCTGCTCAATGGGATGCGTTACGATTCCATGGTGGCCACCTGGTGGGTGGTGGCCCCCTTTGTCCTCGGCAGCCTGACCACCGGACTTTCACCAAAGTTTCAACCCGTCGCCGCCCTACTCCGACGGACCGGGGGATTCCTGTTTATCACCATAACCACCTCCGTCTGGATCGTGACCTATGGCTATTTCCGTGAATACAGTGCCCATTTCAACCACTTCATCTTCAATCTCTACTACGATGACACCCAGGCCATTCTGCAGACCATCTGGGCGGATTACCACCCTATCCCCATCCTGATGGTCATCGTTCTGCTCTCCTTTATCCTCGTAAAGACCCAGCGTCGCATCCTCAACATCCAACAACCACCACCCATGAACCATTTCGTCTTCCCCAGACCAGTTCAAATTCTGGCACTCACCGCCATCATCATCCTGATCATCGCCGGGGTCCGTGGTTCATTGGGTCGTCGCCCGGCCCAACGGAAGGACGTTGCCATCACCATGGACGATTTTCTTAACAAGGCGGTGCTCAATCCCTATTTTGCCTTGCTCTACGCGGTCCGAGACCATAAAAAACAGATTGGCGCCACTGGGCTGACCACCTTTCTGCCGGACGGCGACATCCGCAAAGCAGTTCAAGAATTCAACCAGGACCAGCCCGCCCCGGCCTCCCTAGACGAGGCCCTGCAAAAACAGGCCGCTGGCCCCAAGTCCATCCCCCCGCGCCATATTTTTCTGATCGTAATGGAAAGCGGTGACGCCTGGCCCTTTCTCCCCCGTTACGCCCCCCTGGGATTGGTCGAGAACCTGAAAAGTATCGGCAAGGCCGGACTCCACTTCAAAAACTTCCTGCCCGCCTCGGAGGGGACCATGAACTCCCTGGCCGCCATCATCACCGACCTCCCCTATGCAGGGCTTGAGACCAACTATCAACTCACCGCCCAAACGCCCTACCCTTCCTCGCTCTTTGCCATCTTCAACCAGCTTGGCTACCGAACCAGGCTCTTCTACGGCGGTTATCTCAGCTGGCAACGGCTGGGCGATTTTGCCCATGATCAGGGCGTCCAGGAAATTTATGGCGCTCCTCATATGAGCGATGGGGTGGCAACCTACGAATGGGGGGTGGATGATGAGTATCTTCTGGACTTCATTACCCGGACAGTTGACGACGCCATCCCAAGTTTTAATCTCATCCTGACCACCAGCTATCATCCACCCTATAATGTCGACCTCCCCGCCAAGGGATTTCCCCTGCACAAAGTCCCTACGGAACTGACCAAGGACTTTGATAACACCACCAGCCTGAACACCCTGGGGCATCTCTGGTATGCCGACCAGTGCCTGGGCAACTTTGTCCAAAAAGCCGAAACCATACTTACAACCCCCCTCTTTGCCATAACCGGTGATCATTTCGGCCGAAAATTTATCAATGGCCGTCCCGATCTGTTTGAGCGATCCACTGTACCCTTGATTCTCTACGGCCCGGAGGTCCTGCGGGGCATGACCATTGATCCAGCCGCAACCGGCAGTCATATCGATATTGGGCCAACCCTTATCGAATTGACCGCCCCCAAAGGATTCATCTACCATGCCGTCGGCCGCGACCTCCTTACGGACGGGACGGATACCCTTGGCATCGGCTGGAAGAGGGTCATCGGCAAGAATTTTATTGCCGACCTATCCGGCCGTCCTAAATATGAAGGGCTTCCAGGGATTAATCCATCGCCGATTGCTCCTGACCTGAAGGACCTTGCCAAAAAAATGAACCAGGTTCTCGGCATCGGCTGGTGGCGGGTGAAACACGGAAGGGATTTTTAGGAAAACAGGCACGGATGGGGCGAGAGAGCACCAACCAAAGAGAACAAGAAAAGAATCTTGGAGCAAACGAACCAAGAGAAGACAAAGGACTCGGGTTAAATCGAGGACAGAATAGACAAAAAAAAGCCCCGCAAAATGCGGGGCTGCAGTCAGTATATTCGGGTCGAAATATTACTGCTGGCGAACGTTTGCAGCGGCCGGACCTTTAGGACCGTCTACCACTTCAAAAGTGACCCGGGCACCTTCGGCCAGAGTTTTGAAACCTTCAGCTTGAATGGCGGTGTGATGTACAAATACATCCTTGCCACCGTCCTGCTCAATGAAACCAAAACCCTTTGCATCGTTAAACCATTTTACTGTTCCTTCAGACATCGTACTACTCCTTACATGATAGGGCCCTAAAAGGACCACTCGATAATATCGCCGGATTTCCGGCAGGCAGAACCTTTTGTAGTACAAAAAAAAAGCACATCCTCAACGAGGGTTGTGCGTTTCCTTTTTCGTATATTCTACAAACGTACTGCGCAACAATGTAGTAATGTTACCCTAGCCTATCATAAATAACAAGAATATTTTTAGGAACGGGGGGAAAAATCTTTCCCTCGCTAGAGAGATACCTCTAGGATCATCGCTACAACGGAACAAACCCCTCCTTCACGACGGTATAGAGGATCAATGTAACGGACACAACCAGGGCTAAGGCAAAAACCACGAGTCCTTTATTGCTCCCTGTCTTCTTCTTTTCCCTTAGGGCAAATACCAGGGACAAAGACATCATCCCCAGGGCTACCCAGGGGAAAATCCCCTTATGACTGGGAACCCATTGCCCCACCGCTGCACTCCCCAGACCTAAACTGGCCAGGATCAGTGAAACATGTCAACAAAAGGCAAAGAAAATGGCGGAAAGTACCGCGCCGATGTTACTAAGAATCTTATGCATCCTTCCCTCGAACCACGCAAACAGGTTCAACCCATTCGCTCAAATGATTACTTCGTACTGACTCGCACCTGCTCCTTCTTCTCAATCACGCAATAGATTCCACCTTCCTTAATGCCGGGGGCAAAGCAACCGTTACAGGAGATACAACGAGCCGGAGTTTGGTCCCCGCTTAGCCAACGATTGGCGAGGCCAGGTTCCCTGATAAAAGGCCGGGCCATGGCCACATAATCAAGGCCTTCTTCAACGATAACCTGCTCCACTACCTCAAGACTCCGAAAACCACCAACCACCATAACTGGGCAGGCAACCCCCTTTTTTATCTTGAGGGCCAAATCAAAATTATAGGCCTCCTTGGCCGGTGAATCGATTTTCGCCCGGACCGGGCTCATCTCACCGGAAGCCGAGGTCCCGCCCGAGACCTCTATAGCGTCAATCCCTCTCTCTGAGAGTTTGCGGGCAGCATAGAGGGCATCCTCAGCCGAAAGCCCCCCCGAAAGATTATCCGAACCATTGAGCTTGATCAACACCGGGTAATCGGCCCCCACTGTAGCCCGGACCTTGTCATAAACCTCCAGAAGAAAGCGGCAGCGCTTCTCGATTGAGCCCCCGTATTCATCGGTCCGCAGATTGGTCAACGGGGAAAGGAATTGATTGATCAGATAGCCGTGGGCGCCATGCAACTGCACCGCGTCAAAGCCCCATTCCTTAGCCCGGCGCGCCCCTTCACCAAAGGCCGAAATAATTGCCTCGATTTCATCTCGCCGGAGTTCAGCAGGCATCTCGGGGAACTGCGCCACCTGAACGGCGGAGGGCGCCAAAGGTTGTCGTCCGGCATTTCGGGTATCGGTCTGGCCCCCGGCATGGACAAGCTGGAGGCAGATTCGACCACCCTCCCCATGCACCCCCTCAGCAAGGGCGCGCATCTCGGGTTCAAAGGCATCGGTATGGATCCCCATCTTCCCAGGCATCTGCTTGCCATCAGGCCGAACAAAGGTAAAACCGGTGACGATGAGCCCCACCCCACCAGCCGCCAGATCCCGGTAGAAGTCACTCAACTTTTCCGTGGGTCGACCATCCCTATCGCACATTCCTTCCCAAGTAGCAGAACGGACCAGACGATTCCTCAGGGTCATGGTCTGGAGCGAAGTTTGTTCAAACAATGCGGTCATGAAACACCTCTTCTTCGAAGATCAGCTAAAGGTAATAAGACATTTATGGTTTCGCCACCGGGACAAGCACCAAATCAAAAACCGCCCCGGAGGTCTTTCCCGTGGGGTAATGCTGGGTGATCAACTGCTCCTGACCATCGGCGGTCACCATCATATGAATATGCGGCAGACGCCCGACATAATCGATGGGGCGATTACTTTCAAAATGGTACCACCCTTTTCGATCGGCGTAAACCGTGGCTCGGTGGGCATCATCATATTCCCCTTGGGGATTGACCAGCCAAAATTCAAGACGCGCTCCGGGTAACAGCCGACAATCATCCGTCGACAACACCATGCCAGATAAAACATACCCTTTACCAACCGCCTGCCGCACCGGGGCGCCGGGTCGGTAAAAAGGGCCGATTTCATCATACGGGGTCGGCAGACAATCCGTTCTTTCAGCCGAACGCCTCTCATTGCACCCGGTCAAGACCAAACCGATCAGGAGGAGGCCGATAATAGTTATCAATTCTTTCCAAAGGGTCATGGAACCTCAATTCATTAAGTATTTAGCACCAGGTGCCAACGAATCTATCCAACAATTAAGCGCGTTGATGCCTCACCAATCACAGACTCCCCCTTTCCCTTCACTCGTCTCTGATCTCTGCCACAATGAACTTTCCCATGAGCCAATAGCTGACCAGATTATTGGTGATTCTCGGACAACTTTGTGAAAAGGGAGCAAACAACGAAAAAACCTGAGTAAGTCTTGACTTGGATCATTTTTTTCACGACAGAATCCGGCTATTATGATGGCTAACCATGAAGAAGGAGGCCCGACCATGAACCTTCCCGATGCTATAGGCAACCGGCAAATCATCGAAGTACTCAAGGAACATCCGCCAATCGGTGAGATCCTGAACCGCTACGGGATCGGATGCACCGCTTGCTCGATCGGCACCTGCCTGGTCCAGAACGTTGTTTCCGTCCACGTTCTCGGCGACGAAACTGAAGCCAAAATTGAAAATGAGATCAACGACTATCTGGAGAGTGTGACAGGTGAGTAGCGGGTTGTGAAAATGAATGACACAACCCCCAAAAAAAATGGAGAAATACAGCCAAGAATCACAATCATGGCGAGAAGATCCATATAAATCGATTATACCCCGCCCCCTCCTCTAATCTCCATCCCCAACTCACCAGAACTTACTTTTCAAGCGTATGAACATCATAAAACTGGTCACATCTTTCCTTTTGACGCCCAAGACCCAGTCGAGTAATTTGAGTGGAATGTTAACCAACCAAAGCTCAGGAGTCAGGATGCGATCGTACCATTATTATCTGATAGCAATTATTGCCCTTGGTGTGGCCATAGGTTCGTGCTCCGAGTCTGAAAAAAAAGCAAAAAACCTTCTCTTTCTGTCCGGGGCTGGAATGAAGGTCCCGGTGAATGAGATTGCCGCAAATTTCGAGCGGGAAACCGGCATAAAAGTTCAGACCCATTTTGATGGGTCCTCAATTCTGAGGGATTACATCCTTCAATTCAATACCGGGGACATCTTCCTTCCGGGGGACAAAAAGAATCTTGATATCTTAGCCAAGAAAGGTCTGGTCTTAGAAAACAATTTCATTGCCTGGCATGTGGTCGCGATTCTAGTTTCCCCCGAGGCCAAGGACCGAATCAAGGGTCTGGATGATCTGGCTGAACCAGGTGTTCGCATCGTAATGTCCAATCCAAAACTGGCCAGCCTCGGCCAGATTGTTATGACCCAAGTCATTGAGAAACATCCCCGAAGAAACGATATCCTGAAAAACATAGTGGTTTACGGGTCCTCCAGTCAGGATGTCCTCAAATTGTACAGAGGAGGTGGTATCGACGCGATAATTGAATGGGATGTAATGGCCGCAACCCCGGCAGGGGAAGGACTTATTGTCGTTCCCCTGGAACCGCCGTACCAGGTCAAGGATGAACTACATACAGGGTTGCTCACCACTGCCGGCGATCCGACGAATGCCAAAAAATTCTATGCCTACCTGACGACAAAAGGGAAAGAGGTTTTCCGCAAACATGGCTACAATACGAGCCCTTTATGACAATTAAGTTCAAGACCATAATCTTCTCTTCTTCCGCCCTCATTGTATTGATTGTTTCAATCATCATTTTTTATGGGTATCGGTCAACCAACCATCGCTTCAATCAAACCCTTTCCACCCTGGATATGGTCAATCAAACCACCCGGGAAATAGCGATTAATATCCTCCTCGATTTAACGGACGTCGAATCATTACAAAAATATCTAAAAGCGATTCCAGCCATAACCCTGCAACTTCAGCAAATATCACCGAATACAAACAAACCAGCCGAGCTCATCAACCTCGAGCTATCGTTTGTCCGGATCAAACGGGTGGTGGATAATTTAACCCCTGGCCGACCAATCCCCAACCCGACAATAGAACAAATTCGCAATGAGATCAGAAAGATAAGCACGAACTCTACCAATTTAAAAACTATTTACGAACGGGAGATCAATGCCTTACAGTCACGGGCGGAAATCAGTATCACTCTCCTGATTATTTTGCTGATCATCTATATCATAGGCATGTTTACTCTCCTCATCAAAATGGTCATTCAACCGCTCCTGACCTTAAGTAGTCACGTTGAGCACGTCCGAGCAGGGGAACAATACACGATCACGCCCTTGGCAAGCAATGACGAGATTGGGCAATTATCTAAAGAATTCAAACGGTTAATAGACACGATCAGACTGGCCAAAGAAAAACTCAAGCAAGAAGTCATCGAGCATAAGCAGGCCCTTGAAAAGGTGAAGCTGCTGAGTGGTTTCTTACCGATTTGCACCTCATGCAAGAAAATCAGAGACGACCGTGGTTACTGGAATCAGATAGAAACATATATCCGAGATAATTCTGAAGCAGAGTTCACCCACGGCTATTGCCCAGATTGTGCCGATAAAATATATGCTGATTTTCGCAAAAAGTAGCCCCCCCTACTTGCCAGGAGTTTTCACCCAGAAAAGCCCCTTTTACTCCTTAAATAACCCAAAAATCCTGCCATCCATTATTTCTTTTTTGCCTGTTGCACCAACCGATCAAAGGTCGCCTGATCGGCGACAAAATCCCTGGCTTTTTCTCCAGCCCGGATAATACTCACGCGTCTGATCCTGTCACCCTTATCAATCAAGTTCACCACCTCCTGACCCTCCACAACCCGCCCAAAAATCGAGTGTAATCTGTTTAAGGTCGGGGTTGAGCCATGGGTGATAAAAAACTGGCTGCCATTGGTATTCCGACCGGCATTGGCCATGGACAGAATACCCGGACCGCGATGGAGTAGCTGGGGATGGAACTCATCCGGGAATTCATAACCCGGCCCACCACTGCCGTTTCCACGGGGGTCACCGCCCTGAATCATGAATTTTTTAATCACCCGATGAAATTTCAATCCATCATAAAAACGGACCCCTTCCCCCCGGTTTGTTTTAATGGTTCCCTCGGCCAGACCGACAAAATTCACCACGGTCATCGGCACTTTTTCAAATTCCAACCGCAGGAGAATCTCCCCTTTACTGGTATCCAACATGGCATACAGCCCATCCCCGAATTCAATTACCTTCGCTGCCAATTGAGATTCTGTGTACAGGGTAGCCAAATCCGCCTCTGCCACATCTTCCTCCTGACCGGCCAGATGATATACTCCGGCAACCCCCGCTAAAAAGACCAAAAGTACCAGCAGTTTCATTTTTTTAGTCATTAAACGCATTGTTCATTCTCGGTAGATTTTTTTTGACTTGGAGGTGCGTTATGGGCCGTTGTCACCCAAATCACCTAACGCCTCCAGGCGGACAGTTTATGAACTTCGGCCCGCAGCCGTGATAAAGTTTCAGGGGAGTTAAACAGTTGCCGACACAGTTCGCATTTACTATAGGTGATAATCTCGCGCCCACTCATCCCGGCATATGAGGCGATATTGGTTATACCCATGGTCCTAATCAGGGTGAACATCGGATCTGTTTCACTTTTACGGAAAAGCTGTTCCAAAGGAGTATCATTCAGGCTCCCCAGATAAAAAAAGTTTGTTTCAGAGAAATGGCTCCCCGCATCGCAACACCCGTACATATGGAGATCCGGCGTCAGATAGGGGTTCATCTCACAACAGTTTGCCTGATAATCGGTAAAAATTTTTCTGCGATCGAAAGATTCCGCCCTTCCGGCATAAATAACGGGTTCGGGGAAAAAGGTGAGGCCATGATCACGCAAATATTGCTCATATGGATCATCCTCTTCAGAAAAATCGGTAATAAATGAAACAAAATATTCCAGGCCGATCTTCCGACAGCTTTGCGCCGCCCGTAAGATATTGTCCCGGCTCACATGTTGCTGATGCCAGCGCGAAAAACTCAACCGCAACTGGCAAAGCCCGTTTTCCTTAAGCTCTGCGACCAACTGATCGGCAACCTCATCCGTTCTGGCCCAAAAACTATTGGTCACAATTCTCGTATAGATGCTGCTGTGCCGGCACAGCTTCACCAGTTCACCAATTTCATTGCGGTAGAGCATCGGTTCACCAGCTGAAAAGCTGACTCCGCCGACCCCTGCCCTGGCCAACTCCAGAATCAACCCTTTGGCCGTCTCATGGTCCATCTTTATACTATTAGGATGATCTCCTGAGGCCACACAATGGGCGCACCGGATAGTGCACCTGGTCGAGTATCCAAAAGCTAATTTACGCATAATTCAAAAAGAAATTCCTGACCCACCCCTTGGCGTATTTGGGAAAGAGGATCTGGCCAAAGACGGGGATGAAGAGTTACAAGCATATTTTTTTAGACAGAAAATGCCAAAGGTACAAGAGCTGTCATGAAAGAACGCATAATGGATCAAATCAAAACAGAGAGCAACCGGCAGAAAGATAAGTGCCAGCCGTCCCCGCCAAGGCAAAAGGGTCATAAGTCCCACTCTTTATAGTTTTCAGGTTTCACCGTAACACCTTCCACAAATTCCGCTCAAATTCGGAAACCAGTGGTGAGCACCAGTCTTCACGAACCATCAGCATGGGTACCGGTATTGATCAAGATACTTTACTTAAAAAAACCATTTCAAGGCTGAGACGACAGCTGATCTTGATCGACCCCCTGCGAAAACGGCCAATTACCCTTTCTGGGGAAACAAACGGACCCATATATATCCCGAGGGCATTAGCGCCCATGTTATTCAAGTGCCTGATGGAAACTATTCTAGTTTCCATCAGGAAACGAGGTTTTTTGGTCGAAAGCAAGACACGGGGACGACGAAAAGCCGAGCGTACTTGGGTACGTGAGCATTTTTCGGCAACTAAGCAACGCAGCTATCGGGCAGGTGAGCAAGCTTGCGAGACTCCGAAAAGACCGTTTCTAGACGGGAACTATTCTAAATACCATTGGCAGCTGGGTCAAACCAGATTTCATACCATTCAATCCAGGAACGCATCGCACAAGAATTAACGATCAGCTTTATTGATCCTCGCCCCCCCTCGCATAATTCTCAAAAACCAGATGTATTCTTAGAATATTTTTTGCTAGAATAAAACAACACGGATTTTTGAAGTAGTTCATCAAATACGCTTGCATATCTCGTGACGAGTTATCACCGGAGGAAGCCCCCTGGCGCGAGGCAGGCGCACTGGACAATTCAGACAGGTGCCCCATGACAAAAGAGATGGTAAATTGTGAAATCTGTGGCAAAAAGGCTGATCAATCAACACTCAACCATTGCCAGGCTTGCGGCAAAAACTACTGTACTAAGTGCCAGAGCCCTTCATCAAACCAAAAATACTGCCTGGAGTGCGTCAACTTAGGCGGCATGGTCCCGCACAAGTAGTTTTTACACTTCTTTACCCGGTAAGTCCAACCACGGTTTTCCTTGACCGGCAGGACTGTTCCATATTGTCTTGGTCAGTAGGGCCAATAACCCTTCAACTCGCTCTTTAGCTCAAAACGATTAACTAGTTTCCGTCCAGAAACGGTCTTTTTGTCCGATAGCTGCGTTGCTCAGTTGCCGAAAAATGCTCACGTACCCAAGTACGCTCCGCTTTTTCGTCGCCTTCGCGCCTTGCTCTCGAACAAAAATCCTCGTTTCTGGATGAAAACTAACTAAATGGTCACGAACCATCAGCAGACACGCTGACCCATTATTCGCCTCATGACAAGCGAGTAAAAAATGGATACTTTTATTCACCTGGCATTTCTTCCAGAAGTTACATCGGACAGGGAAAAGAATAAGAGGATTTATCTAGTGTCTGTTCTCCATTACCATCATTGATAACAAATGGCTTGAAGACGAAGGAAACAAAACCTTAACGGTTCTGATGCCCGGCCAAAACTTGACCACCATGAAAGCTTGGTGATTAGGCCCAACCATTTTATGCCCAAGTGAAAGCCTGCAATCCTTCCGGTTTTTTCATATGACAGGCAATCACCTTCGGCGAGGAATTCACAGGATGGCAAGTGGCATTTTTGCAATTCTTGATGATGTGGCGATGCTACTCGATGATGCGGCAGTCATGAGCAAGGTTGCGGCCAAAAAAACCGCCGGAATCCTGGGTGACGATCTGGCGGTTAATGCCGAGCAGGCGACCGGATTTCATGCCTCACGCGAACTGCCGGTGATCTGGGCGATCACCAAAGGCTCGCTCCTCAACAAAGTGATTATTTTACCGGGGACCTTCCTGTTGAGCGCCTACCTGCCCTGGTTGATTGTGCCCATCTTGCTGTTGGGCGGTGCCTATCTCAGTTTTGAAGGTACGGAAAAGGTCTATGAGTGGATCATCGGTCACAAAGCCATAAAGTTCGCAGCCAGGGGCTCAATGGATCCAAAGGAGCTGGACCGACGTGAAATCGCCAAAATCAAAGCCGCGATCCGCACCGATTTCATCCTCTCAATCGAGATCATTGTCATCGCGCTGGGAACGGTGATCGGGCAGACTCTACCCGTTCAAATCCTGGTGGTCAGCGTAGTCGCCCTCCTGGCCACCGTCGGAGTCTACGGCCTGGTGGCGCTCCTGGTGCGAATGGATGATACCGGATTGTATCTGATCAAGCAGGCAGCAACGCTTGAGGGAATTCCTGCCCACAGCCTGCGCTTCAACGGCAAACTCCTGGTGGCTTCTTTGCCGAGGGTTATTCGTTTGCTTGGTGTCATCGGCACTGTTGCAATGCTGCTGGTTGGGGGAGGGATGTTTGTCCATAACATCGAAGCGGTGCACCATGCTTTGGCGATCATGCCCGCCATGGCTGCAAACCTGGTGGCCGGCCTCATCGTGGGGGCACTCATCCTGGCAATGATGCACATCGCCAAAGCAACAAAATCAAGTTTTAGCGAACATCCTTAATATCGGAATTACGCATATCCCTCTGAGAAAAGAATGAAAAACATCCTGCCTGTTCTGGTAATGATCATCTCGGGAACGATCATTACGAGTTGTATCACTACCGAATCCAGCCAGGAAAGAGCCCTGGGCAAAAACCTCTTTAAAGTTCATTGTGTGCCATGTCATGGGCAAGACGCCCGAGGCCAAGACCCCCTGAATCCCAACGGAGGATCCACAGCTCAAGGGAAGCGATTGGCTCCTGCCCTCAACGGCACAGCCCACAGTTGGCACCACCCTCCGACATTGCTCTTGCACTATATCCAAGAGGGATCAATTGATAAATCTTCACCCATGCCATCTTTTGGGGACACCCTCAGCAAAAAAGAGAGTCTGGCCATCATCACCTATATTCAATCGTTGTGGCCCGAAGAGATCCGCCGAAAATACCGGGAAAGATTTGCCAAATAGAAAGGAGAGGGGCAAAGAACCTCTCAACAGCATTAAGCACGGCAGGGAGTCCCGCGCACCTCCCTTACTATGGGGTCAGCTTCACCTCGTAACGTGCCACTTCACCAGTTGCTTTCTCGGATGATCCAAACCACCAATCAGAAGGCCTCCCGAATGTTGACGATCACCCCAATTCCATTATCCACCCAGGCAACGTCGGCGCGGATATTAAAACGTTGATCCTGATTCAATGCATAGCGAAAACCACTGCCCAGGCTGGATTTAAACTCATTGATTTCCAGATCACCCAGCCTGGGGGCCACTTGGGCCGCTTCGACAAAGACGGTCCCGGAGATTTTTTTATAGATCGGGAAACGATATTCTGACTGCAGGGAAATCATGTCTCGATCCCTATACCGACCATTTTCAATCCCCCGTAAAATCATGGTGCCATCAGGAGAAGAGAGATAACGGAACGGCACCTCTCCATCGGCACCTTTGACATCGACGGCCAAGGCCAGCACCGAATCCTTTCTCCAGCCGATTTTTCGGTAGTAGCGCAGCTCCACGTTTTGCAGGCTAAAATCAAGATCGCTGCCAAAACCCTCGGCATATTTTACATACCGGTACCTGGCGACAACTCCGCAGGTGGGTGCGTTGGTATTATCCCGGGTACCATACCCCCCGCCCATCCCCAACCCCACGTAGGTACCATCCTTTGTCCCAAGAACCTGCCCGGTTGCCAGCATCCCACCCGTTGCCACGTCAATTTCGCTCTTGTCGTAAAAACCGAGGAGATCAAAAACCAGAGAATCAAACCACCGCCTTTCCAGGGTGAGATTGCCGGTCAGCGACGTTACTTCATATTTTTCCGAAAGGTCGGGAGAATCGTTCCCCGGTTTATAGTAATTGGCTTTCCAGAGACTCCCACCCACCACGGCATTGATCCGATACGCACCCGAGGCCAATAAGATATTCGGCGAAAACGTCAGACCGTATTGCCCCTTGGTGGTCCCAAAGGCCATAAGATCGATGGTGGAAGCCTGCTGCCCAGGGACCTCAACCGGCCGAAAATGGAACAACATTCCCCCCAGCATCATGCCGGTCTCGGGACTGCTGGCGATGACCGGAAAGGCCGCCCACCGTTGCTGGTCAAAGGGATGATCGGGAGATGCCGTCTCCACTCCTCCCTCGGGTTGTCTCCCGGTCGATCCCTCCTCGGCCCAAAGCCGGGAGGGCACTACCACAGAGAGCACGAGAAATAATCCCAAACCGTACCGTAGCCAACGTTTCGAAGATGATTTTTTACTCATAACAAACTCCTCCCCCCCCTATCCCGAGGGCCTGTTTTTTTTTGTGGCCGTGTGGCCCGGTCCCTGGGGAAATAATCAGATCGTCGCCACACCAAATCCTTCGTCCCGAGATCACCACCAAAGGTCACCTGTAATGCCTGCTGGGGGCAGACACTGGTGCAGGTCAGGCATAAAATGCATTCGGAGCAGGTGACCCGGCGACCCTGCTGAATATATTCGGTCAGGCGAATATCCATGGGACAATGCTTCTCGCAGACCTTGCAATCGGTGCAGGCCTCACTGTCGGCTCCGATCTTGACCAGTGAGGCCCGCGACCCGAGTTTAAGGAAAACGGCAACGGGACAGAAGTACTTACAGAAGGCCCGATTATCCCGCAACCGCCAGGCCAAGAGTATTCCCACCCCGAAATAAGCGAGATTCCCCCCGAGAAACCACCAGAGTTCCGAGATCTCCCAGAGGGTGGCATAACGGGATACGGGAAATGTTAGTTCGGGTAAATCTCCGACCATGCCAAGGGTTTGCGGCAAACCGTAGTCATAGAAACAATTCAAGATAAGAACCAGCCCTAACCCCAGGACAAAATGCAGATACCGGAGATGTTCCCAGCGGCGGGAAACCCGCCCTGCCGACTTTTTCCATGGCAAAAAATCGAGTAGCGCCACCGTCCAACACGACCAGCCGCACCACCCCCGATTAAATATAAAGGGTCCGACGATTTTCGCGATCAGGTAGTGCATGACCGAGGCGGCAGAGATCCCGCCCAAAAGCCAGAACCAGAAGCCCTCGATCTGCATGTTCTCCGGTGAGATCACCCCGAAAAGCAGATAAATCAATCCCATGCCCAGGCCGAAAAACATGTAGCCACCGACCAGGAGTTGAGAGAGGCGGCGAGCCCAAGGTTTGTGTTGCTGTGGCAACAGTGGCCAAAGCCCCATGCCGAGGACCAGTGAGACGCCGATGATCGTAAAGTTATAGAGATAGAAGATCATGCCGGTCAATTGCCAGAGCCCAATGGCCAGGGTGGCGAAAACGCCACCCATGACCAGCATCAACCTGAAATCCTGAAAGGTTATTATCCTTTTCATGATCGATCAACCCAGCTTAAAATCGGAACCCGGTATTAACGGTCACCGAGTATCCGTCCAAATCACCGCTATACATCACCGGCACCGAGGCAACGGTCTTGTTCATCTTCACCTCATCAGTCCAGCGATAGGTCCCTTCAATCCCGACAAAGATGCGTTCGGTAACATCATAGTTGGCTCCGGCCGTTACCTGAACGCCGAAGACTGCGTCGGTATCATCCTTGGTAAAGGTGCCAAGGGTCTCGGAATCGATCTCGCTGTTCAAGGTGACCCCATAGATACCTCCACCGGCGCCGCCGAATACTGAGACCGGACCAAGGGGATATTCCCCCTTGAGGGTAACCAGAACCGAGGAGACCGCCAGGGTGTTGTCCAGGTCATATTTGCCGGTGGCGGCAGTGTTACCGGAGAGATCATTATTTTCGGTGGCGGAAAGATCGATGGCTCCCTCCAGGATCAGGTACCTGCTGAGATAACGATCATAGGCGATGGCAATATTGCCGCCGGTATCGTACCCGGCGTCATCAAGATCACTGGTCGGCTGGAACATACCGACTTTAACCTGGAGAAAATTCTGTTGCTGGTTCCCCTCATCGGCCATGACATTGCCGGCGACCAAGACACCAATCAGATTCATCACTGCCACCAAACCCAACACACTTCTTTTCTTTCCGTTCATGTTTTCACCTACGTTAAAATTGTTATGGAGTGCATTCAATCGGGATTGGCTTTCACCATCGTTCATCCCCGTCCGCACACCGAGAAGCCCTCTGCACATCAAGCTTACAGAGAGTCTTACACGGAACCGGGGGAGATATCTGTGGAGGATTTGTGAACAAATATGACAATTTGTAACTGCGGAACAGGGGCAGCCGAAACCACCTGATAACACGGCATTTTTCAAGATCTTCCCGCTGACCTTCGGCAAAAGAGCAATCGGTCTTTTACACTTTGTTACAATTGATCACAAAACAGCAACAGCACATCTGAGATGGTTATGCTAATTTTGTTCCATGAGGAAAATCGAAGTTCTATCACCAGCAAACAGGGAGGATACCCCATGCAGGAATGCCAACATATTTTGGTGGTCGAAGATGACCGGCGTCTGGCCGAACTGATCCGGGACTACCTCCAGCAACAAGGGTACCAGGCTGCGGTTGAACGAAGGGGGGACCGTGCGGTCCAAAGAATCCTCCACGAACGGCCGGCATTGGTGGTACTGGATTTAATGTTGCCCGGCAAGGACGGCTTGACTGTGTTGCAGCAAATCCGGGCCGATTTCAATGGTGCCGTCCTGATCCTCACCGCCCGGGAAGACGATATGGACCAGGTGGCCGGCCTGGAGATGGGAGCCGACGATTACGTCAAAAAGCCGGTGGAACCCAGGGTCTTGCTGGCTCGGATCCGGGCCTTGCTGCGGCGTTCGTCCCGAAGCGCAGATGGCCTTCCCCAGGAACCGGTGGAAAGCTCCGATCCGGAACTGAACCTGGGCGAACTTTTAATGAGCCGCACGGCCCATCGCGTCACCCTGGCAGGTCAGGATGTGGAAGTCACCACCGGTGAGTTTGAACTGCTTTGGTTACTTGCGGCCAATGCCGGGACCGTCCTGGATCGGGATACCATCTTCCGGGTATTGCGGGGATTTGATTACGATGGCTCGGATCGCAGCGTCGATGTCGCCGTATCCCGGCTCAGAAAAAAACTGGGGGATGACTCCTCCTCCCCCAGAAGAATCAAGACTATCTGGGGCAAGGGATACCTCCTGGTCAAGGATGCCTGGTAATACCCCCACAGGATATGCCGAAGCCACACTCTATCCAACGACACGATAACACCGGATCACTCCTATGAAACGCATCGTTATTCAGATCTATCTTTACATGCTGGCAATTTTTCTGATTATCAACTTCTGCCTTGGTCCGCTTTTCACCATGGTCATCAGAGATTTTTACCAGCACGAGTCAGAATCTTACTGGAGCGATATCGTCCGCGGTTTTTACCATACCATTGAGGCAGATTTAAGCCGCCGGCCCATGGCTGACTGGGAGAACACCGTGGTGGAGTTGCAGGGCCACTTTGCCTTTCCGATCACCATCACAACACTTGCTGCTATGGATACCACGGAATCGGAAGCCTTGAGCCTGAACAAGGGGGATGTCGTTGTCCAGGGTGACGGCGAGGTCTTTCTGCACCAGATAGGCCACAGCGGTCAGATCCTCACCATGGGTCCCATCCCAACCCGCGAGGACCAACCAGAATTCAAAGCCAAACTGCAAAAGATCCAGTTGATGTTTTATCTGATTATCGCGGTGCTGTTTTTCGGCTTCGCCCTGCTCTGGGCCCTGCCCCTGGCCAGAAATCTCAACCGGCTCAGCACAGCGGCAACGGCCTTTGGCCGGGGGGAGCTCGATGCCCGGACCACCATCTCCAAACGATCATCCCTCTCCCCTCTGGCCGAGGCGTTTAATCACATGGCCAACCGGATCCAGAAACTGATTGCCTCCCACCGGGAATTGACCCATATGGTCTCCCATGAACTGCGGACCCCCCTGGCTCGGATCCGTTTCAACATGGAGATGATGGCAAACGCCAAAAAAAGCGCGGAACGGGAGAAGCGCCAGGATGAAATCCGTCGCGACATCGATGAACTGGATATGCTGGTCACCGAACTGCTCACCTATGCCCGTTTCGATCATGAAAATTTCCATCCCCCCAAAGAGCAGTTAGATTTGGCGCCCTGGCTCCAAGAGCTCACCACCATCTGGAATGAGGAAAACGACCATCTCCGGATCGATTTCCGGATCAACAGCCCTGACACCAAAATGCCGGCCCTGGTCAATCCCCGTTTTCTTGAACGGGCCGTGCGCAATCTGCTGCAGAACGCCGAACGCTACACCCGGCAGCGCATCCACCTTACCCTGGAAACCACCGAAAAGCGGCACCTGATCCATGTGGACGACGATGGCCCCGGAATCGCCGCAGCGGACCGGAAGCGGATTTTCGAACCCTTCGTAAGATTGAATCAGGACGAAGAGCGTGAAGCCAGCGGGTATGGCCTGGGATTGGCTATTGTCCAGCGGATAGCCGACTGGCATGGCGCCGAGGTGATCGTCGAGGAGGCGCCCATCGGCGGCGCCCGCTTCACCTTACGCTGGCCAATCTCTGCGGGAGCAACAATCGAATAACATCAAGAGAAGCCATTCGATTTCGAAACTAAAAAAAATCAGACCCTGGGAATCTCGACCGACAGCGCAAAAAGGTCTAAACCACCCTGGCATCGTCTCCAGCCAAGGGGCAATGCCCCGGCCATCTGTCAATTCCCGAGAATATTCTTCCTCTTTTCCCGCCGTTTCACCCGGTTCTGCTCCGCTATTTTATCGTACTTGATTATGATCAGCTTTTTTCTCCTTATTGATATCAGCCACGTCTGTTATAAACGCCTGTTGATCAAATCCTTCCCGCGAACTCCCTGCAGCAACACGGTCTTATTGAAAAGCTGTTTGGCCTCCAAAGCCAGCAGTTCTGCTTTTTCATCCCAGGTCAGCGTAAAGTCTTCATTCAAATTTTGGAGCACCAAATCCCTCAAGATTTCTCCTTTCCGAAATGGATTCAGGGTCGGCTGGATCTTTTCCTTGATTTTCTCGACCTCCTTCAGTTCGCTTTCATTCCATCGCTCCTCTTGTGTGGTGAAACCGTCACCAATGGCGGTGGCTGGAATCGGGGAGTATTCCTTGGTCAACCCCAGTGATAGCGCCTCTTCGAGAGCTTTCTTGTCTATGTCATTAAAGAGTTGGTTTTTGCGCTTTTGATGGGCTACCTTTTCTGCGGATTGTTTTTTGAGCGAAACAACTCATCGGCATAGGCTTTTCCATCGGCCTGCAGTTTCTCAATTGTTACCTGATCAAAGGTCACTCCCGGAGTCAGAAAGAGTTCGGCAAGTTTCTTTTGATATGCAGCCTCCGCCTCAGCGGCGTTAGCGTCGTATTCAGCCTCCAGATCGATCTCTTTCAACTTGAATTCGGTGTCGATCTCATCCAACTGCAGCTTATATTCACCATTGAGTTCTTGGGCGAAATCCCTAAAGACTTTGTTCTGTTCTGGATCTCTTCCGTTCGTTCTTTCTTCTTGCCCAGGCGATCCTTTTGAGCAACCTGCCGTTGTTTACGCACTTCTTTACTGTCACTGGCCATGGCCGGATGCAGGAAAACAAGAAGACAACGGCCAATAGAGGCAGCAATACAATTTTTTTCATTAGGTATTCTCCATACGCGAGGCAATTTGGGCAAAAGACAAAAGGTAACGGGATCACACTTGAATAATGATATTGTGGTTTTAAAGGTCAACATCCACCCCCGTGGAAACCTTCTCTTTGAAAAATGAGGAATTTTCCTATGGGTAACACCACCAGGGGTGTAATGAGTAATCGTCCCCAAAGACTCTATACCCTGCTTTCAGACGCTCAAAAGCGCCTCCTGCATTATCAAAATTCATCTGCAAATAATTAAAACAAAGGAGGTCTTACCCTTCCGGAGAAAAGTTCGCTCCCTTGGCTGGTTGACAAAAAGGACTCCATCATGCGAACCTGTAAAAGGGTCATGCGCACTCCAAAAAGCATACCCCCATCCAATGGCAGATGGAACATATCCGCTTCCCGTTCAACCTGCTGATAGTGTCGGACGAAAGTACGATCATCCATATGCCACTTCCCTGCCAAATGAGGGAGTCATAGAGTCAATTTTTCAATGAGCAGAGGGCCGACAGACGATGATTACCGATATCAGTGATATCATATTGATAACAGCCGATTTTGTGCTGCTGACCATGGACGACCAGGGAACAATCCTCAATGCAACCCCTGCGGTGCGGGTTATTTTTGAAAAGGATGAAGGGCTGATCGAAGGATTGAATTTTTCCGAACTGATTCCGGCGGTGAAGAACATCAAACCAACAGCCTTCGTCCCTGTCTACCCACGCGGAGGATTAGACCTTTTTGGCTTTGATCATGAAACACCCTGTTCAAAATGTGAGTATCTGGAATACCTGGCCTTTCTCCAAAGCGAGAGCAAAGTTTTTGAAACCACAGTCACGGTTGACCGGAAAACCAAATGGATCGACATCTCTGTTTCCAAGATCCAGGATGAAGACGAAGAAAATCTCTATTTCACTGCGATTATCAACGAAATAACCAAGAGAAAAGAAACTGAGCAGGAGATCACCTCACTCAATGAAGGGCTTGAGAAAAGGGTGAAGGAACGAACGGCGGAGCTGACCCGCAAATCTGAGCAGATCAAAAAGGTTATCAAATCATGCAGTCAAGAGCTTGCCCATGTGAACAACAACTATCAGGGGATGAAAGAGAAGCAGATGGCGCTGATGGAACAGATCGAAGCAAGTGTCCTCGCTGAGGTTCCCCGTTTAACGGAAGAACAGAAAAAGCTTTTCAAAAAGACCTTTAGTGATCATCTCATAAAATCAATGGAGTTGTATTCAGAGGATCAGATCTCAGATCAAAAATTTATGCTGACCCTGAAAAACCTGAATGAACTCTTTGAAAAGGAACCGGCAGAGATCCGTGAGGATAACCTGACCCCGGGCCAGATGAGTGGCGCGGACCAACAGGATGTGGACGATTTACTGGCCTCATTGGGCATGTAAGAATATACTGAGCTCTGAATCATGGTAGAGTGCTCAGTTTTTTGATGGCCAAATTGGCAATGGTGAGTCCGAAGATGCCGGTCAAGGTGGGGAGACTGCCCAACACCCTGCGTTTTCGACCTCGACCATGCTCCGGCAAGGCATCATCACGCACCGTCTCCTCCTCCGGATCCACATAGGAAAAATCCACCGACTCGGTTGAGTAGACGCACGTTATTCCTTCACCCACCCCGCGTTTCCGGAGTTCCCGGCGGACCCGCCGGGCCAGAGGGCAGTTTTTGGTCTGCATCAGATCACCACAGCGGACCAGGCTCGGATCGGTCCTGAGCGCCGCCCCCATGGATGAGATGACCTCAATCTCTTCCGACACACAGGCAGCCAGCAGGGAAACCTTTGGGCCCAAGGAATCAATGGCATCGATCACCAGATCGGGCTTCGGAGACAAAACCTTTTCCATGCTGTCGCTATCGATGAACAACTCAAGGGCCTCCACCCGGCAGTGGGGGTTGATCTGCAGCACCCGTTGCCGGGCCGCCTGGGCCTTGCTCATGCCAACCGTACTCTCCAGAGCCAGAATCTGACGATTGATATTATCCTGCTGAATCAGGTCGAAATCAATAACCCGAATCCGTCCGATCCCGGCCCGCGCCAGCCCTTCCATAACATAGCCACCCACAGCCCCCAGGCCCGCTATCGTCACCATGCTCCTGGTAAGACGGGCAAAGCGCTCAGGGCCAAGCAGCCGTTCAATGCGTAAAAATCTGTCCATTTTCCCATACCTGGGCAGCGAATCGCTCAAGATCCATATTTTTTAAATCAGCCGCAAAGCGGTACAGTTTGGCGGTCATGACCGGCTCACTATTACTCTTTTTCCCTGAGGTATCACCGACCAACGGCCCACAGTACATATCCGGGGCATCACTTTCCAGAAGGATCCTTTCCAGAGGAGCCTCCTGAAAAAGCCTGCGCATCTTTTCGTTGCGAGGATCTGCCAACCGGCCTGAAAACGAAAGCATGGCTCCCAGGGCCAGGAGTCGATCCATAATCTCTGGTGAGGCCCCAAAGGCATGAATCATCAAGCCCGCTTCCTGGGGATAAAAATCGGCCAGCACCTCAAGCATTCGTCCCCAGCGCCGAACACAATGAACCGCAACCGGCCTGTTCAGCTCAGCGGCCACTGCCAACTGAGCGGCAAAGACTTTCTCCTGGGCCGAGGGATCAGGTTCCACCAGACTGCACAGACCGATCTCGCCAACTCCCGCCCCGGTCATGGTTAACATTTCAAGATACCGTTCCCGCCATCCTGGCTGTACCTTATGGGCCCACCAGGGGTGCACCCCAAGCATGGGCAAAACTTCCGAATGGCGCGCCGCCAACTCCACCACCTGGCCCCAGTCTTTTTCTGAGGTTGCGCAACAGATCTGGCGCGCAACTCCTGCTGTACCAGCAGCAGCAATCAACTCTTGGGCCATACCCTGAAAGCGCTTATCCTGCAAATGAAGATGGGCATCAAGAAATTTCATGCGAAAATTCCCCTCACGCTCCGATTTCTTCAGCAAACACATAAAACGCAAGAGCGCTCCATTCCTCCATCCCAGCCCCCCGACTTCCTCGATTAACCTGTGACATTTTTTTCTCCAATCGATTACCCCAAAGGGGGCGGTCTCTAAGACTTTCCCCCTTTGGGATAATTCTTCTTCTGTTGTCTGGGTGCCCTGGGCTCACCACCGATGTGCTTGAGACTGTACCGGCCGGGATCGCCGATTATCGGCAGCAGCAGCAACCGATCCAGGGAGACCTGGCGGGGCTCCCGATACTGGGAGAGGCCGATAGTCATGGCAGTATGCCCCGCCACCGGCTGGGCCCGATAGGTGCCGAACAACCGGTCCCACCAGGGGAAATTAAAGCCAAAATTGGTATTGGTTTCACGAATGGCCACCGAATGGTGAACCCGGTGCATGTCCGGGGTCACCACCAGTAGGCGGAGCACAGTATCAAGCGTGGTCGGCAGCCGGACATTACTGTGATTGAACATGGCGGTGCCGTTTAAGGTAACCTCAAAAATCAGGACCACCAGGACAGGCGGGCCGATGGCGGCGACCGCCGCCATCTTGATGACCAGTGAAATAATGATCTCGACGGGATGAAAACGGAGCCCGGTGGTCACATCGATATCGAGGTCAGCATGATGAACCATATGCAGACGCCAGAGGGTTGGGGCGACATGGAACAACAGATGTTGCAGATAAACGACCAGATCAAGAAAAAGCAGGCTCATGATCATGGCCGGTAGCTGCGGGAGCTGCCAATAGTTCAATAGCCCCCAGCCTTGCTGGTGGGCCACGGTCGCAACCCCGATGGCCGCCATGGGAAAGAGCAGCTTCACCAGCAGCGTATCAATCAGAATCAGCCCCAGATTGTTGCCCCAGCGGTACGCCTTGGCCACCGTCAGCCTCCGCCGTGGCGCCGCCAACTCCCAAATCGTCATGACAATAAAAATCCCCAGAAAAGAGCCCAGCCGGACCAGCGTTTCGTTATTCATTTTTGGTTCCTTTAGGATTGGCCGTAACGGCGGCACAGATCTTGGGCTGGCCAACCAGGCCCGATCAAACTTCTCACGAAGTTCAGCACTCCAGATATCATGATTGCCGACCTAATGGTTCCCTGTTTATTTCTTTTCGATGTATGCCATTCATAATTGCTCGTTCACAGAAAATAGTCAACCGGAGCCGAATCGCTCAACAATCAACAATAGTTGAATAATTCCAGCAAATTGCCAAGACAAACCAAGACTGCTGTTACATCACAACATCCTCCCGGAAAGCACCCTTCTGCTTCTTCCTCGAAGAACATTACCGGCCGATTCTTGGACTGGAGATTCCCCGCTGCATACCGTTCGTCGAGGATTACTTCATGTAACTCAATATTGACGTTTTTGGCCTTAAAAACGTCAATATTGCCCCCCCGAAAAGCCTGCTAAGCATAATAATATCAGTTCGGACAGTTAGCGTGGCCAGATCCCGGTGTAACCAGCGGACCAGCGCACCGACAAAACACACTACAATTGCTCGGCTCAACTCATTTATAACGCCAAAACACAATAAGTTGCCCTGAAAAAACCTTGAGACGGTTGACATTGTCAACGGTAATTTGCTAGGTTTAGCGTATAGGTCGGGACGCAAGTTAAGCCCATGGCTTATTTCACCTGCCACGCTTATCTTTTGCGTGTTCCCTTTCGGGCGCCAAAGTCGCCGCGACCATCCCGAGAAGTACGTTTTGTACCGTGCTGGATCCGTTATGATCAAGTTTTATTGCTGGAGACAGGGCTTTTCAACCAACTGCCATTGCCGGGCATATTTGCAGGCTTATCCGTAAAATCAAAAAAGAGGAGGATGCCATGGGATTTTTAGAAAAATTATTTGGAAAGGGTCAAAAGTATCCGGCTCTTGCGGTCAATACAAGTACGGCCCAGAAGTTAGAGGCAATGAAGGAGCCGCTCCAAGAGTTGACTTCCAAGGTAAAAGACCCCATGGAAGTGGTTCCGGCCGATGACAGCGCCTATGTTTTTATCGGCAATCCGCCCAAGAATTTTGGTATGGCCTGGATTGAGAATGGCAAAGTCTATACTTTTAAAACTCTTTCCGAAGAAAAGGGAATCCCGCCGCAGAAATTGTTGCCGCTCGTCGATAAGTTGGCTGAGGCCTATAAACGAAGTGATAGTGACAGCCGGTATTCGGCCACAATCGGGGACAAGGTCGTAACCGTCACCCCCTCTCAGAGCCTGGCCAAGGAAGTAAGAAGTATTATCGCAAATGCCTGATTGGGGCAATATCAGTCCCCGCGACGAGAAGATATCGCGACTGGGCAACGAAGTTATTGATGCTTGAGATGGTAAAAGAAGCCCGTTTCCTGAAAAGGAGATGGGCTTTTTCGTTGTGCGCGGGCCAAAGGGGGATCAGGTTGAGGTGACTCCCTTTTCTTTTTTCAAATCAGGATTAATCAACCTCTCGAGCTTAGAACTTTCTTTTTGATGCGAATTTTCCCTCTTCGACCCTCGGCTTGCAACCGAGACAATAGCCCGGATAACCATGCGAGCAAGCGCTGCCCCCTCTCTTCTGGGAACAGCACCACCCTACCCTGCAGTCGTTACCCCTCGTGGGATTGCACCAGTGACGCCCCGGCGGATTACCATTTCTCCAGATGGACTCGTTCCTGCTGATAGCGGGTCCGGGGTTCCAGATGGTCTGCCGGCCAGCCGAGGGCAATACCGCACATGGGGATAATATGATCGGGAAGGGTAAAGAGTTGCCGAATCCCTTGCTGGCGATCCTCCCTGGGGTGAACTCCAAGCCAGCAGGTCCCCAGCCCCAGGGTATTGGCCGCGATCAGGATATTTTCCACCGCAGCGCTGAGATCCTGGAGCATATAGGACACTTCCTGCAAATGGGCCTTGGTGATGTCACCACAGACAATCAGGGCAACCGGGGCCTCCCGAAGCATCTTACCGTTGGGTAGAATTTCGGTGATCGCATTGAGCGTATCCCGACTTCGCACCACAATAAAATGCCAGGGATCCTTGGCCACCGCCGAAGGGGCGGCCATGGCTGCTTGCAGAAGGTCGGTGATCAACTCTTCGGGAACGGGCCGGGCTTGGTATTTACGAATACTGCGTCTGGAAAAAATAGCCTTGAGTTGCGGGTTCATCTTGGTTGACCTCCTCCTTTACCTATTTGCCGTTGGCATCCCCATTTTTCCCCTGCCTCGCCTGAAGTTCCACAAGCCTTGCACGGGCTGTTTCGGCAAACCTGGTGTTGGGGTGTTTCTCGATGATTTCCTGATACAGTGCAGTTGCATGGGGGTAGTTGGTTTGCAGCATCTCGAATTCTGCCGTTTCGAACAATTGCTCAGGGCTTTGCCCACAGGCAACAAGGAACACAAAAATCAAACAAAATAGCCATTTCACATTCGTTTCTCCTGCCAAATTCCAAAAGGTATCCCAGCTTCATCTAATCATTATACTACACCGAATTTACTGGAATAAGAGCCTCTTGCAAAATGAAGCTCGTCGCGAGATCGAGAGAAAATTTTCCTGAACAAGGATGAAAGTTAAAATCGCCCGGAAGCGTAGCTGTGCTACGGTGAGGACGATTTTGACGAGAAGACGCAACACAGGGAATTTTTAGCCGATCGGAGCAGATGTGCATTTTGCATGAGGCTCATAAGAATGACGTTTGTCCATAAAGGCGAGGAGGGTTCAACCCTCACCCCCAAGGTCGAGGCATCATTGAGAGGGCCTCCTGTGGGCAATGGTTTCGACAGAGACCACAACCGAAACATTTTCCGCAATCAATCATCGCCCGGGCCTCTTCGCCAGAACCGTTACTCCCGATGGCACCAAAGTGACAGGCCTCTTGACAAGAACCGCACCCATTACAAAGGGAGGAATCGACCACGGCCATCTGCTCACCGCGATACATGGTCTCCACATTAATGGCCAGGGTCCGTAGGCCAAGACAGTCACCGGGCTGACAATTGCAGATGGCCCCGATAAAAGGGGTCACCATGGTCCAGATCGTGTGAACCGCACCCTCTTTTTCTAAAGCCTCCATCTGACCGATTGCGGCTTCAGTGGAAACCCTCTCAAGTCCCATGTCGGGAGCGGTGCCGAAATACCCCATGTCCAGATCCTGATACCAGGTTTCCGGGGTGTAGCTGACACTGTAGCAACAGCGAGCCTCTTTCTTCAACGACGCCCAACGGCAGGCACAAGGTATCCGGACCACTGTTGCCGCCCGCCCGACAATCTCCCGGATATCCTCAATGGTCACCACCTGACCGAAATGCTCCTCTTTGGCCTTGCCTACCATTTGGTGAACAACCCTCTCCGGCAGACTTTTCTTTTTTTGATAGATGGTTTCGAGCCGGCCGATGGTGACGATCCCTGCTTCGATGGTATCCCGAAAAAAATTCTTGATATAGTGGTGCCGATTAAGATCAGCCATCAGGTCATTGGCATAATTCGCTGCATTTTTAAACCAAATCTGCCCGTCGCCATGTTTGGTGCAGAATTCACACATTGCCGTTAATCCTCCATCCGGTTGAGCCTGGGGTGTTGTTAATCAGCTTCCCTTCCACCCCTTTAAAGGTTTGACAAATGGCGATCAATCACCCGGATGAATGATTCCTATCCGTGATGAGTAATTTGAGGGCCAGCCAGAAGTGCTATCCCAAACAGTATTAGAAAATGGCAAACCCCGAGAGGGTCAGTGCGACCGGTTTGATCTTTGTGGTGTTGCGATGCGCTACGTCCTCAAATTCAATCTCAGACGTATCATAGGCAAGTTCAAAACCAAAACCTACCCGGCGAGTCCGCATGAACTCCAGCCCAACCCCAGCAAGAAGACCAGGAGTAGAACTTTCCACATAATCTCCACCCGCAAGATTATATTTAAAACCTGCTCGGACATAAGGTGACATAGATGCGTCAGGTATAAAAATATAACGGGCATCGACCCCTACCGGCAGGTTAAAGAAAGAGGCATCGCCGATAATCATCATAACCGGCCCCACCATTCCCCCCAAACCGAGCCCAAAATCCGTCTGGATATACGGCGTGAAAGAAATTCCCATTGGGATTGAATCCGCCGACTGGACATCAGCATACGGATTCTCCGCCTTTAAGTTGCTCTCGTAAAGATCGGTAATATCCTGCATCCCGCTGATGAGTGAAAGACCTACCGGAAAACGCCAATCGGCAGCTCTGGCCGAAGACGTCATGACCAGAAAGAGCATGATAGGAAAACACAATACACATACCTTTTTCATTTCCTTCTCCATTTTTGGTGATAATGAATCTTTTTTTCGTCCGCGCTAGATTTCGAGGTGACACAGCTATCCACCTCCCCCCCCCCATACCTGACTAACTCTTTCATATAATGAGCCAGGATGTCTATTGTCAACAGGAAAACCTCATTTAGAATAAGTTCTCTTAACTTCATATGGCTGGAGAGTCTTTGCATGACTCACTAGCCGTCGGCAAGAACCAAGCATAGATGTGATAATCATCTAAAATGACCTCACCGGCTGTCAGATAACTGGACAACAATAAAAGAAAAAGCCCTGATTTTTCAGGGCTTTCTGGACTTCACCGGATTTTCCCGGACTACTAAATGGTCATGACGTGACCAGAACAAAACACCTGACATGCTGGTCACCTGATTCCTTGAGACATCCACGCTCATAAAAATAATTCCAGTCGGTAGAATCCGGGAGAATACTATCTCTTGACAAGGGCCTTTTAATGGATGCCCCCGAACCTGACCCCTTCCCTAACCGTGGAGTATGGAGCACTGCAACAGGCTTTACATAGCCATCCGTTAACTGGCCGAATAAATTAACTTGAAGTGATTCGCGTACACTTGTATTCCTGAACTATGCAGAGTCGCTATCTCTCAAAACTTCTGGATCACCTGGCCCCCAAGGAAGGTTTGGTCCTGCTGGTCCTGGCCGTGGTGGTCGGTGGAGCCACAGGCCTTGCAGCGGTGCTGTTTATCCGTCTGATCGCCCTGATCAATCACCTCTCCTATTCCTCCCTGGCCGGCCTGATCCCCTGGTTCGGACGATTCTGGTTCGTCGTCATCCCGGCCATGGGCGCACTGATCGGTGGACCGATCATTGTCTATTTCGCCTCCGAGGCCAAAGGCCATGGAGTGCCGGAAGTCATGCAGGCCATGATTCTGAAGGGCGGCAGGATCAGGCCCCGGGTCGCCATCGCCAAGATCATCGCCTCCGCCCTCTGTATCGGCACCGGCGGCTCAGCCGGTCGGGAGGGACCCATCGTCCAGGTCGGCTCAACCCTGGGTTCCTCAGTCGGGCAGTGGCTGAAACTGTCCGACGCCCGGATCAAAAACCTGGTGGCCTGCGGTGCCGCCGCCGGCATTGCCGCCACCTTTAACGCTCCCCTGGCCGGCATCACCTTCGCCATCGAGGTCCTGATGGCCGAACTGCAGGTAGCGATGTTCGGCACTGTGGTCATCGCCGCCGTCTCGGCCAGTATCGTCAGTCGGCTGATGCTCGGCATCCGTCCCGCCTTCACCGTTCCGGCCTATGTCCTCCACTCGCCCTGGGAGATCCTGCTCTATGTGCTGCTCGGCATTCTGGCCGCCCTGGTCGGGGTGTTCTTCATCCGCCTGCTGGATTTTTTCGAAAACTTTTTTGAACGAATGGCGGCACCCAAGGCCTTAAAACCGGCAATCGGCGCCCTGATGCTGGGGATGCTTGCCTTCTTCTACCCCCACATCTCCAGCCTGGTTTCAGTCTTCCCAGTCGATTCCCGCCTGGGGTTGCCGTTGGTCGACAACGTGCCGCACATCTACGGCTCCGGTTTTGAATTTCTTGATCAGGTACTCAAAGGTCAGGCGCCTTTTCTTCTCCTCTTCATGCTGATCTTCCTCAAACCCCTGGCCACCTGCTTCACCTTGGGCTCCGGCAACTCCGGCGGAGTCTTTGCCCCGTCACTGTTTACCGGGGCAATGCTGGGCGGGGCCTTCGGCTATGTGGTCAAATATCTGCTACCAACCATTCCCATTGATATCGGGGCCTACGCCCTGGTCGGCATGGCAGCGGTCTTTGCCGCCGCCGCCCGGGCTCCGCTCACCGCCATGCTCATCGTCTTCGAGATGAGTCACGACTACCAACTCATCCTACCCCTGATGGCGGCCGGGATGATCGCCTCCAACGTCGCTCAATGGCTACAGGCTGATTCGATCTATACCATCAAGCTGAGCCGGCGCGGCATCCGCTTCGAACAAGGCCGCGACCTCGATATCCTGCAGGGCGTGGCGGTCGAGGAAGTTATGAATCATGCCCCGGTCACCATCCACCGGGACCAATCGGTGGCCGATCTTTTCGCCCTCTTCCAGTCCACCCATCTCCAGGGTTTCCCGGTAATGGCCAACGACGAGGATCTTTTCGGCGTCATCACCCTGCAGGACATGGAGCGAACCCTGCAGCGGATCGAGGAGGACCAGAAGAACGGGAAAGGGGACGATAAACCACCTGCCCTTATGAACATCAAGATTGGCGAGGTGGCCACCCGCGACCCGGTGACGATCTATGCCGACGAGCCGATCTGGATGGCGATCCGCAAGATGGCGCCTCGCGATCTCGCCCGTCTGCCGGTAATCGCCAGACAGGGCGAGCATAAATTGATCGGACAGATCAGCCGCAGCGATATTCTCAAAGCCTACCAGATGGGGATGATGCGAAAACAGCAGAGCCGCTTAAAGATGGACCGTCTGGCCTTGAGGCCCGAGGGAGGGGTAGAGTTCGTCGAGATCACCGTAGCCCCGGAGAGCAATTGCACCGACAAGAAGGTAGCAGATGTGGCTTTTCATCAATCCACCTCTATCGTCTCCATCAAGAGGGGCGACCAACACCTGATTCCCGACAGCTCCACGAGATTTCTCCCCGGCGACCAGATCACAGTATTCTGCCGAAAGGTTCACAGCGAGGAAATCCGCCAGATGTTCACCGCTTCTCCCAGAAAAGAGTAACGAGTCCGCGCGATTCACGAAGGGTCGTGGTCCGACCCCATTTTATTTTCTTCTGGCACAAGGGAGTCGGCTTGGTCGGAAAGCGTTGCAGTGGGCCTGATTAAGACTGTGATTATTAATTATTTCAGACAGTTATCGTGGTCAGACCCCAGCTTTGTCATTCTAAATAATTCCAGAGAGTTAGCGTGGTTTCCCCCCAACTAAGCCAAACAAGACACCTGCAACAACAACATATATAATGTATTTTATTGAGATCAAGACAATATATATATTGTTTTATGTTTTGGTTGATACTACATATATATTGTGAAATATTTAAATAATAAAATTGGTCAAGCTCATGAAAGATACAAAACTTGTCAGGAAACAGTTGGATAAAGCGTTGTTGTCCTTGCGGATCCTTGCTGAAGTGAGTGTGCCGCGAAAGGGCTGGATCAGTGCCATTCGCAAGGCACTTGGGATGAGCGCCCGACAATTGGGTATTCGTTTGGGGGTTTCACAACAGCGAGTGACCCAGATTGAGAAACAGGAAACGACCGGCGGCTTAACCATCAAGGCCATGCGCAAGGTTGCCGAAGGGCTCAATTGCCGCTTCGTCTACGGCTTTGTTCCCAACAGCAGTCTGGAAGAGATTATCTCCGGGCAGGCCAGAAAAGTTGCCTTGCATCGTCTGGCCCAGGCCTCCCATACCATGGATCTTGAAGACCAGGGTCTGAGTCAGGAAGGTAACGAAGAGATCCTGGCCGAGATGGTCGCAGAGCTGCTCCGTAATCTCACCCCCGATTTTTGGAGGGATAAATGACGGTGTAGGATTACCCTGATGGTGCAACCCCACTCGATCATGACGAAGCGGAGGGCTTGATCCCCGAGCATATCACCCGGCGGCAAGAGCTTGACGAGTGGGAGCAACGAAATATCATTGATGCCATTTCCTGGCTGCAGAAGGCCAGGCCGACTGATATCCTCAATGAAACCTTCATTAGGAAATTGCACCAGAGGATGTTCGGCAAAGTCTGGCGCTGGGCCGGTACTTTTCGGACAACTGACAAGAACATCGGGGGGCCCTGGTACCAAATCGGGCCGCGGCTCAAAAACCTGTGCGAAGACAGCAAAGTGTGGATTGCGAGCGGGACAGAATCTCCAGACGAGATTGCGGTGCGGTTTCATCACCGGCTGGTGCATATCCACCCCTTCCCAAACGGCAATGGACGCCATGCTCGTTTATTGACAGACCTTTTACTGGAAAATATTCTGGCCCGGCCAAGGTTCACTTGGGGTAGCGCCAACCTTACAAGTCCCGGCGAGGCGCGGAAAAGATACATCGCGACCCTGCAAGCGGCCGACAACCACGATTACCAGCCACTGCTGGCTTTTGTCCGCTCGTAAAGCGTCTGCCCCCAGCTTCTTGACGTCCCATATCAAACAGAACAATGAACGAAAATCAAAATGTCAAGCGTGACCCGCCACATTATCAATAATGTTAGTTCGTTAGGTCCTTTAATTTGAGTCTTAAACGAAGAAAGAGAAGAGTCAAAAGAGGACGTGACCCCTTTCCCTCCTTTTCGCCATTTAACTTACATTGCTGGTAAATATTCTAGCGAGTTAATTTTTCCATATTGACACGCTTAGGATTTTTATTAAACATGCCCTAAATAAACATGTTTAATAAAAAAACAAATTTAGCGAGTTGCGTATGGGAAGAAGAGACGACACTAAAGCCGAGACAAGAGAGTTAATCTTAAACTCAGCGCGTGACATGTTCTGGGAGAAGGGCGTCGAGAAATGCACAATCAGGGATATTGCAGATGCGGCAGGGGTTTCCGCAGCCTCGGTAATCGTTCATTTTAAAAACAAAACGGCCCTGCTTGAGGCCGCGCTTTCTGATGATCTGGAACAAGCCCTGGGGCAGATTATTGCCACCTTGCCCGCTGGTAAAGGTCTGCAGGATGTCCTGTTCCATATGGTCTCATATATGCTCACTTTTTATGACAAAAATCGTGAACTCTATCGAATTCTAATCAGAGATACTCTTTACCAACCGGTTCAAGACATCCCCTCAATCGCCATGCTTGAAGAGCAACATTTTCAGTTTCTGACCAACTTGATTGAACATGAAAAAGAGGAAGGAAGAGTCCGTTTGACAATTGATTCGCGGGTAGCGACCGCCGCTCTTTACTCTCTCTATATTGGCATACTTCGCAACTTTTTGAGAGATCCGGCGCTAAGTGTTCAGAAAACGATGGAACAACTTGCCGTCACCCTCGAGCAGTATCTTTCCGGCATAGCCGTGTAGAAAAATCCTGGCAAAAGAATCATGAAAAAACTTGGGCAGAACTTTTTCAGACAAACAATCGAGGTATGACCGCCATGACGAAATTAGATGAAGGCAGTCTGACGGGACTGTTACAGAGAGATGTCACCATCAGGGTTGTCGAACCCCACATCCTTTCAGTATTTTCGAATGATGAGACGGGTAATTCCTATGACGATAAATTCGGAACAATGTACGACTTGGTGGCCTGTAATCCTATATATAACAGGTTGATCTGGGGATATTCGACCGCGAAATTTCCGCTGGTCGTCGAAAAGGTTCTGCAGGCAAGATCCGATGGTTTCGTTCTCGATATCGGTTGCGGGGCCCTGGCCTTTACGGCGGGAATATATAGCCGATACAGGGAAAGACCTGTGATTCTGGTAGATCAGTCTTTAAAACTGTTACGACTCGCTAAGGCGAGACTCATCAAATTAAACGGGGCGGTCCCGGAAAACATGATTTTTGTCCATGCAGATGCCATGCAGTTGTCCTTTGTCCCCAAAAGTTTCAGCACAATTATAGTGCTTAATTTACTCCACGTCCTCCCCGATATAGTGAGAGCGAACTCGCAAATTAAGGGAGGTATATCCTCCAAAAATGAGGGAACGTTGAGGCAACGCCCCCTCAGCATCAGGGAAGTAAGCTTGGTTATTTGAGATCCTATTCCGCGAACGGCAAAGAGAGTTGCCGTG
>JAHJAA010000043.1 GCA_018814305.1 Pseudomonadota bacterium | reverse complement strand
CCACGGCAACTCTCTTTGCCGTTCGCGGAATAGGATCTCAAATAACCAAGCTTACTTCCCTGATGCTGAGGGGGCGTTGCCTCAACGTTCCCTCATTTTTGGAGGATATACCTCCCTTAATTTGCGAGTTCGCTCTCAATCATCATCAACAATGCCTGGGCCATTATCTTTCACCTGAATAACCACCTGCCTGTCATTCTCTTTGATAGTGGTGACAATCTCCCCATTTTGATGAATAAATTTTATAGCGTTAGAGAATAGATTTTCAAAAACACGCTGCAGTTGTCTGCTGTCAGCGATAAGAGGAGATACAGCGTCATACTCCAAACGTATCGTAGTTCCTTTTTCTAACGCCTGGGGCTGACAGCTCAAAATAAGTTGATTGAGAAGTTCCGGTAAATCGACTTCTTCCAAATTAAGTTTGACCTTATCTGTGACTTGTCTTGAGAATTCCAAAAATTCCAAAACGAGTGACTCGAGCTGCTCCCCGGAGTTTTTAATAGTTTTACAATAGGTATCAAGCTTGTCTGCCGGCATATCTTCATGGTGTTCCTGGATTCTTTTTGTCAGACCTAAAATGGCAACCAATGGAGACTTCATGTCATGGGCCAGCATATATTGAAAATTGTTCTGTTCGCGCTCTAAAGATTTTTCCCTGGAGATATCCTCAATAATCTCCAAAAAACCAATAAGTACGCCATCATCATTTTCAATTGAAGCAACACTTAGTCTTACTGGAATATGCTCATCATAGCGGTTGATAAGTTCAGTCTCAATGCCGGATGTCGGGACACCGATTTCCTTTAAAATTGTTAAAGGATTCTCTGAGTCACCCCTTTTACTGTGTAATACCTCAGAGCATGGTTTCCCTATAGCCTTTGAGGCGGGATACCCCGTTAAGTCCTCTGCTGGATTATTAAAAGAGGTGATATTGAAATCTGCATCCATGGTCACGACAGCAACAGGGATGTTGTCTAAAATCAAATGGCAGAAGCGAGAACTAACATGGTTACTCATAAGGTTTATTTTTTATTTAACTTTATTCTTTATCGAGACCATCAACAGCGATCGCTCCCATTGAGGCAGGCATAGAAATAACAATCAACCGCTTGATGGCTACGAGAGGCTCAGAGACAAGAGGAAATTTGTCTATTGAGAATAACACAAGGGCAACGATGCAACCTGTGATGAAATAAGCAATTATGATCCGGATAACAAAGTCGGATATCCTGTTTTGTATTTTTCCTTGAAATACGCTTTGGTATGCGTAAAAGGCCAAAAAAGTTATTGATATAGTGAAAATAAAAAACAGATTAATAGAAGGAAGTGACTCCCCTAATTTCCAAGCCTCTTCTGAAAACGAGACAGGAACAGCCAAAGCAAAAGCGCCGATGGATATCTGGCTAATGTCTTCGAGATTAAAGTTAGAAATCATCAGAGGACCTCAACCGGATAAGCCAGCTAATACAACTTTGATTTTTCCCTTTTGCTCTTTTGCTTTTGCCTTGTAGAGCGCCTTGTCCGCATAACGTATTAATTTGTCCTAAGTTGTAATGAGCTTACTGGTCTTACTCACAGCAATACTTGCAGTAAGGGTCCGCTCATTAAAAGGCTTTTGTAGGTAGTTCGTCCAACAAATGGAAATTCCGGCCACTCCCATATTTTAGATTTACCTTGGGCCGAAATAGGAAAGTGTCCAGATTTTTTTCTCCACCTACGTAGGGGTTATCTCTGTAGTTTCTCCCCGGTTTCTTCAATTTTCTTGCCGGCGGCATCTACTGAATCCTGCACCTTATCACCGACTTTTTTCGACATGGTATCAAGTTTTTCACCTGCTTTTTCAGCCGGCCCCTTTTGCTCGCATCCGACAAACGAAACCAATAGCATTGTGCAGCCCAACAACAAAACGATCTTCTTTATCCGCTTCATATTTTGCTCCTTTGATGAATTCATCTTGAACGACAATGAAAACTTTTTAAATTTGCATTAAGCCGTTTCACCTGACAGTAAGTTTCTTGGCTCTGCCAACGCCTAATGGTTATCCCAAACATACATGGAGATCAGACATCATAGATGTCCATTACCGAATACTCCCAGCAATCCTATGACGATCAGATATACTGCGACAATATAGTTCAGGAGCCGGGGTACAATCAGAATAAGTACGCCGGAAATCAACGATAAAACTGGAGCCAGACTCAGGGTGATATTCATTACGGTATCCTTTGTTAAATGTTTGAAATAAAAATAGACTAGTGTCTGTCCAAAAATGAGGATTTTTTGTGCGATAACAAGGAGCTAGTAAGATTTTGAAAAGCACCCGAAACAACCGGGCATAAACTCCGCGGCCTGGTGTCCGTGAGCACTTTCAAAGAACGAAGCAACGAAGCGACCGGGAAAATAACCAGTTATCGACAGGCACCAGCTAGCAAGCACCCCTTTATACTTCCTTGCCTCTCCCAATTCGATCAGAACCCCAGAGACACCCCCAAGCCATAATATTGAACCTTATTATTGTAAAACTGGCCATGGGGATCAAACCCCTGGTACCACTCGGCCATGAGAAGCAGACGACGCCGTCCCAGGTCGGCATGACCGAACTCGAGGCCAGCCTTGACGCTGGTATCGTTGGACCAGTTATGTTCATCCAGACTCTTAACATCCACCCCGCAAATCGGCCTGCCATCCCAGACCAGCGACCTATTACCACGATACTCAATTCCCCAGTGAACACTCAGCGGTTTGAGATCTTTGGGCTCCTTATGGATCAGATATTCACTGCCGGCGTAGGCTCGAAACCAGCGCCATTCGAGGGAATAGAGCAACTCAACCGCTTCATAACTCAGATTGACCCGCTCCGGAGGATTCACGTCCTGGAGGAATTCATCCCCAAGATGCGAACTCTGGTGGTAAAGACGGAGGCGTAGCGAGTTGTTGCCATGCCGGTAGGTGACTGGAAAACCAATGGTATAATCGGCATTGATGAGGTTGTAGGAAGGAGTGCTCATATTGAACTGGGCGAACAGACCGCCGACCACACTCATTTGCAGGCCGTCTCCCTCGCGACTTCCGTAGAACTTATAGAAACCTAAGGTCTCTCCGAAGCCCACCGAGGCCATGGTGTATTGCGCCCCCGATGATTCAAATCGATTGAAACTGACAAAAAACTGCGGCTGCTTGGGGTCGGCAATAAGTGGCCGGAACAGATCGCCGGTTGGAAAAGAATCCGCTCCGCCGGTTAAACCGATAAACCGACTGCCCGGTCCGGACCTGGTGTGAGCGGACTTCACTACAAACTTCATTCCCTGAATGATGTCGAGGGCGCCCAGCTTCATATCCAACTCTTCCAGTCGGATCGGGTCCTCCACAAACAGGGTAACCGTGGCAAAGCCGTTGACAACCTTCACGGCATAGCTGTTTCTTTCCCAGAGCAGTTCCCGCTCAAGGATGGAGGCAACATACCCGACCAGAAACGCATCATCGGGCTGATCCGAGGCCTCCGCCTGGAGAGACGAAAAATAGAAACACGCAACCAGCACGGCAGCGCCCAAGCGGAGCCCGATCAAGTTGAGACAGGTGAACATTTCAAGCCTTTTTCTTGCCCATGACCAGTAAAACGATGCCACCCACCAGCGCAATACCACCAACGACCGGCGGCAGGGGGATCGTTCTTGTTTTGTCCGCCGCTATCTGAATGGGACCCAGATCAACGACTTTCTCTCGGGTCGTGAAACTGATGCCCTGATAGGCAAAGGCCACAATCCCTATGGCGATGAGCAGCACGGCTGCTATGGTGTGTGTTTTCATTTTGTTCCTCTTGGTAATCTGAACATGCAAAGTGAAACGCACCCCAAGGGCACTTCTTTCAGGGCGCATTCCCCGCAGCTCGAGGTAAGCGACTGCAGGGAGACTCCGAGTCTCACACTTATCTGCCACGGTGAGCTTCAATTAAACAGCCCCTCAACCCCACATCCACTTCCGGTGCACCTCATGGCGCACCGTTTTAATAAAATCTCGGAACCGGACTACAAAACTTTGCGGCCCTGAATGATATTGAGCAGCACAACGATCACCGCCACCACCAACAGAACATGGATGAACCCTCCCATGGTGTGACTGCTGACCAATCCGAGCGCCCACAGAACCAGCAGTATTACTGATATGGTCCACAACATGTCACTCTCCTCCTAAGTTTCCAAAAATTGACAAACCGTATGGGGGTTGTGGTACAGCCCCAAATACAGGCAAGCAATTACGAGACACCGCTTTACTTGCCCACGACCTTTTCGATCTCGCCAATCTTTTTCTGGATTGTGCCGCTCATTTGTTCGTTCTTACCTTCGTCTGCCAATTCGGGATTTTTGCCGACACTGCCGGCAATCTCCTTGATTGTGCCCTTCACTTTGTGAAACATCCCTTCCGCTTGGTTCTTGGTACTGGATTTCATCGTGTTATTCCTCCTAGATCAAACATTCATAAAGCTATCGGGAAGCAAAAAGGGAGACAGGTTCAAGGGTGAAATAATAGCCGTTCTCCCCAGTGGTGCTTGCTTTCACGCTCCTCTTTACATACCTCTTACGGGGCCGTAATGGTGTTGGCGTCCAAGGTGACATTGGTCTGAGCCAGAGCCCTGCCGGTCAGCGTCGCCCCGGTGTCAAAGGTAATGGCTTTGGTGGCCAGGATAATGCCCTGCATCTGAACCGTGGTTCCCAGAGTTACGCCGGTGCCGCCGCCGACCTGCCAGAATACGTTCTGGGCCTGAGCATTACCAGCCAGGGTAATAATGGCCCCGTTGCTGACGGTGAGGTCGTCGGCGATCTGGAAGATCCAGACGTCATTGGCACCACCGGTAAGGGTAACACCGTTAAGATCTATCAAAACCCCGGTACCCCACTTGTAGAGGCCGGGAGCCAGATTCATGCCGCTGATATCTCCGGCGCCAAGTTCGGTGAAATCGGGCAATGATCGCCCGGCGGCATCGGTGTAGGCGGTTTCCATATCACTTACGGAAGTGGTCATGTTCGTCGGAGTCGGCATCGCATAATCGGCGGCATATAACCTGCCGATCACCAGAGACGATGTTGAAAATACATTGGAGGGATCCATTGTTGCCCCAAAGCCGGTCATGCCGGTACTGTCAATGGGGCTGACGCCGATATCGCCGGTAATGGCGGTGACGCCGGTGGTGGTAATCCCTGTCTTGGTGAGCAGGACAAAATTACCGGCCATCCCAAGATCCACCGGTGCCGGACCCATGGCTCCGGCCCCAATCGTTGTAAAGGTCCAGACCTTGTTGGCGGTCAGCGCATTGCCGCTAAGATCCTTGGCGGCCGTGGTAATCGTAGCGGTATAGGTGGTATCGTTAGCCAGAAGAAGAGTCGGCTTAAAGGTAGCAACCAGACCGACATAGGTCACCGTGCCATTGACAGCCGTTATCCCTTGTTTCAAGGTAAAGATCTGATTGGTGATGGTCAACGGATCCATGGCCTCACTGAAGGTGGCCTGAGGTCGCTGGCTGAGGGCCACATTGATGCCGTAATCAGCCGGTAGAGTAGAGGTGACGGATGGCGCTGTACTGTCCTGGGCCGCTCCGGTTGTAAAGGTCCACACCTTGTCGACGGCAACTGCATTGCCTACGAGATCCGCGGTCCCGGTGGTAATTGTGGCGGTATAAACGGTGTCGGCGGCCAGAATTTGAGTCGGTTTGAAGGTTGCAACCTGGCCGGCATAGGTCACTGTGCCCTCAACCGTCGTTGCCCCATGTTTCAAGGTAAACGTCAGGTTGGTGATCGTTGATGGGTCCATCGCCTCACTGAAGGTGGCGGAGACCGTTATGTTCTTTGCGACATCAATAGCGACATCAGCAGGAACAATAAGGGTCACTGTGGGGCTGATGGTGTCGACGTCGAGGTCAGTACCCGTGGTAAAACTCCACACCGAGTCACTTGCCAGCGCATTGCCGGCCAGATCTTTGGCACCCGTGCGTATTGTCGCGGTATAACTGGTGGCGGTCGTCAGATTGGCGGCCGGTGCAAAGATTGCGGTGACGCCGACATAACTCACCATGCCGCTAATCGCCGTTGCCCCTTGCTTCAGGGTAAAGGTCGTTGTGTTGATCGTGGCACCATCCATCTCCTCACTGAAGGTGGCGGTGAGTTTGTTGCCGATTGCCACACCCGTTGCCTCGTTAACCGGAGCCGTAGAGGTGACGGTGGGTGCAGTGCTGTCAATGCTGGTGTCGGTGTTTCCTCCATCCCAACTGCCGTTGCCGCCTCCGCAACCGGCCAGGAATAAAACACTCAGAAGTGACAGAAACCCAAAATACATTTTACAACTTCTATTAATTTTCATGATGATCTTACCTTGTGTGTGACTTTTATTTATTTTGATCTTCCAGACCCCGTTCAGGCAGCCTTACTTTTTTCATCTTTGCCAACGGCTTGCCGCACCATTGCCGACGACGTTGTTGCTCTATCCACTTGCATACCTCCTTAGATCCGTCCCGATATCAACTGGATGTGCAAAATCTCATACTTACGAGTGATTGCAAGCCCCATGCCGCTTGTCGAAATGAGTCGAAGATAGGTACTGAAGCCATTGTGGATAAGGAACGAGAGGCAACAGGGGGACAGACTAAAAAGAAATACTGGGGCCTTTCAGCCGCAGTATATGGTGGCCCCTCATCAAACTGAGGGAATTGGAGAGAAACCGCCTGGACTCTTAAATAAATCCAAGAACCGCATCTGCTTTAGGAAACGCCGCCCATTTTTTTCCCAGTAGCACCACAACAAAAGGGTTCCCAGAGAACGAGTCTCCTAGAACCCATGGTTTCTCATGGAACTATCATTTTATGCGCTCTCGCAGGGTTGTTGGTCACTCCCACTTTCGCCGCCTTCTTCCTTGATGATTTTTATCTCCAGAGGGCGGCTGCTGTCGAGATGCACATCCCGTTGCGGAAAGGCAATCACCAGATTTTCATCCTGGAAAAGCTTCTCGACTATGAAACGGATATCACTTTCGATGCGTTTCTTATCCATCACCCGGGCCACCAGAATCCAGAAATAGAGGGTAAAAACCAGGGAGTTATCGCCAAAATCTTCAAACAGCACGAACGGCTCCGGGTCCTTCAGGATTTCCCCATGTTCAGCGGCGGCCTCGAGCAGTTGTTTTTTAACCAACTTGGTGGCGCTGCCGTAGACGACACCGACCGTGACCCTGGCCCGGACCATATTGTCATTATGGGTCCAGTTGATGATGTTGTTCTCCAGGAAATAGCTGTTGGGCACCAGCAACTGGACATTGTCAAAGGTGAGGACCTTGGTGCTACGCACGCCGATGTCTTCGATTCGGCCGAGATAGGTGTCCATCTGGACCAGATCACCGACCCTGATCGGCTGTTCGACCATCAGGATGAAACCGCTAATGAAGTTATTGATCAGCTTCTGGGCTCCGAAGCCGGCCCCGATGGCCACGGCGCCACCCAGAAATGCGAAGGCGGTCATCGGAATATTAACCGAGCGCATGGCAATAAAGATCACCATCAGGAGGGTGATATAGTAGGTGAGCTTTTCAGTGATCGCGGTGGCGTGAACGCCCATCTTTAAACGCAATAACATTCGCCGATGGAGCCAGCGGGTGAAAAAACCGGCAAACATGATGCCAACGATCAGGATAATCAAGGCGATACAGGTTTTGCCAATCGTCACCCCTTGGGTATCGACAACAAACAATTCATATGTCCAGACTCCTTTGATCGTGGCCATGACCACGTCCACCTGCTCGCCCAAATTAAATTCCTGCAGATGCTCGTCGATTGCCAGAAGCAGGCGCTGGTTCAGTTCGCTGGCCCCCTGCAGCACAGAGAGATACTCAAAGTTTCTTTCCCCGAGCTTACTCAGGGCCTGGATAGTTGATTCGATATGACTATTGACCTCCGGATCAATATTTTCTTTACTCAACTGGAGTTTTGTTGCGGCGATTTTCGCCTGAACATTGTTCTGGAGGCTCTGCTGCAGGGCCATGGTCCGGCCCAGGGCTTCGATTTCAACCCGGGCCTCATTGCGCCAGTTTTTGAGCTCACCAGCCGGGGTTTCTTTCTTTAAATACGCGTAACGCCGCTGCCATAGTTGCGCCTCCCGATTTAACAGCTGCAACATTGAACTGTTATGACTGATTACCTGGAGATAGGTTTCGCGCCAAGCCTCACGTGCCTGCAGGTAGGCCGTGTCGATGGCCGATTTTCTTTCATCCGGGGGTTGGGTCGGATCAACCTGCCGCTGGGCGGCCAGCCACTTATTTTCGGCGATATTCTGCTCAAACAGCAGTTTGTCGATCCGCTGTTCCAGTTCATCGCGGCGTGCATCAATGCTCTCCAGATGACCGGCGAGTTCCTCCTCGCTGAAAGTGAGGTTTTCCTTAAGCCAGCTGATATTCTGCTGATCGATATTTCGTTTCAGTTCAGCCCGTTTAAGCTCTAGTCCGTAGTTGTCTGCGTTGAGCAGGAGCAAGTCAATTCGGGCCTGAGCCAATTCTTTGCCGTCATCGGCCAGAAGTTTCTGCCATTCCCCGGCAGCCGTATCTTTCTGGGTTGTTTCCGCCAGGGCCCGGAGTTTTTTTTCCGCGCCCAGCAACGTTTCATTGGCCTCCAACAATAATTTTTTGCCAACGGTAAGGGCCTGGGCGGCAACCTCAATCTGGCGGGTCGAATTGGCGAGCTGTTCAAAATAATAATCATAAACATTAAGGGAGTAAGGCGGCCTCTGGCTGATGGTTTTGTCAGTGCCCTGGGCACCATTTTCGTCTAGTATGATCAGCTCATTTTGCAGGGATTCCTGTTTGGTCAGGGCCGCCAGCTGCCGTTGATAGATGATCTCGGTTTCCCGTAAAACAGTCGTCCGGAGTGTAAGATCTTCCAGGCTCATGGCAAATCGATTAGCCGTGGCCTCGTTTTCCATATTTTTGGCGGCACCGATCCGGTCACCGATCACCTTGATTTTTTGCTGGATGGCCGTGGTGCGCAGGGCGAGGGTTTCAACGGTGACCGGGGCTGCCGCTTGGGGTTTGGTTTCGGGAGCTAAGCCAGGAAAAGCGGCCAGGACTGGCTGCACGACCATAAAGAAAAACAGCAAGAAAATCAGGAAGGATCCCGCCGGGTTCTTTTGGTTTATCATCAATGAGTACCTCGTAACCCAGATAAACAGGATAAGTACCTCAACAGTGGCCAGTACCACTTTTAATCAGGACAACTTTTTAATATCTTGCCACAAAAAACACGAAAATAAGCGCTAAGGTACTAAAAAATAAAACTGAGTTGAGCCGCAAGTCGGGTCAAACCGATAAGCGAGTTTATGAGACATCGAGATTTATGACCCAGTGGTATTACAAGTCATCATGATTATCTCTTAACACTTCCCCAATTTTCAACGCTAATTAACAAAGGAGCACAATCAAGCGAAAACCAAAATGGATCAGGACAAAAACCTGCTGAAATCAATAGCCGAAAGAGGAAAGAAGCTAGTGTCCCCCTCTCTCCTCAGATCCTCCTTCATAGATTAATTTGGGCTGTTCTCAATAATGTTATTACTTTGGACAGCCCAGGATTCTATTTGGCTGGCGCCACCGGGCTTTACCGAGCGGCCGGGGTGACAATCACATCGATGCGCCGGTTGGCCGCTCGGCCTTCAGGCGTTTCATTGGATTCCAGGGGCCGTTTAGAGCCATATCCCACAGCGACGATCCGTTCCGGAGGCAGGGTTTGGTTTGCCACCAGGTAGGCGTTTACTGCTTCCGCCCGCTGCTTGGACAGGTCGGCGTTCAGTTCGTCCGAGCCGGTACTGTCGGTATGTCCTTCGATCACTACCTCGGGTACGGCAAAAACACGAATTGATCGCTGAACCTTACTCAGGATCGCATAGTTATTGGGCATGATGATGGCTTTCCCCACGGGAAACTGCATAGTTTTCAGCCGAATAACGAGCTGAGAGCCCTGTTTGTAAACTTCGGCCTCCTCCGGAGCAAAGAAGGTCTGGACCACGTTGTACTGCTCATTGAAACGCCGTTCAGCCGCCAGGCGTTCATCAGCCAGTTGCTTCTCATGGGCAAGGCGTTGTTCCGATGCGTTTATTTCAACCGCCAGACGTTCCCGGGCAATTTGATCTTCGCGGGTTTTTCCCTCCAAAGTAGCAATCTGATTTTTCAACGAAGAGATTTCGGTTTGATATTGGGTGCGCATAGTATCGATTAACGCCGTGTTTTTCTTCTTGACGGCATCAAGTTCCGCCTTGTTGGTCATAGCCTTTTCAACCATGAAGAGACGGTCGTCGTGCACGGCCTTAATGGAGGCTAGGAGATTATCCACCTGCACCTGATTTGGTTGATTCCGCATGTCGAGCACGGAGAGCTTGGTTGCAGCCTGGTGTAAAATGTTTTCCATCCAGAGGGCAATCTCTTCGGGTTTCTTGGGCTTGATCTCCTTGCTCAGCCTTGTCATCTGGAGGAGTCGGCCAGCCTGGAACAGGGCGGCTTCAGCTTTCTTGTGCATCTCTTCCTTCTGATACCTGTGTTCGGAGATGAATTCGTCGGCTTGTTTCAATTTATCCTCGGCCAAAGCATACATCTGGGGTGCATTATCTCGCGCACCTTCCTTTTCAGCCTGCTGGATCAAGGTGCGCACCTCGCCAATGGTTTGCTCCTTGATCGCTCTCACCTCAAGCTGATCGAAAGTCTTGGTCACGCGGGCCTGATTGTTTGTCGCCCAGCCGAGGTTATTATTCTCTATTCCTCTGGTGAGCTCCAAAAACGATTTTTCCGCTTCGGCATATGAATCAAATATTGTGGCACCGGCCTCCCGGGCGAGTTTGCGCGCCTGTATCACCTCGGCCAGCGCGGTATGAACAACCTCAGCCTGTCCCTCGGCGCTTCCGAGTTGCGCACGAGCCAAAGAGACGTTTTCAAGAATAACCGCAATCGGATCACCGCGCTCCCGGCCTTGCCGGGCGTCGGCAAAGGATTTCTCAGCCTTACCGAACATCTTCGGCACCAGGACGTCGAGTTGATTGTTGCGAGCTTTCACGAATTCCTTGTCGAGCAGGTTGATCTGCTCCGTGGGATTTTCGGTGGTCGCGATTGACTCCATCTTGAGTACCGGCTTCGCGCACGACATAAGGAAAAACATCAGTAACAATACGCCCGTTCTCATTGCTCTTTTCTTGTTTAAAGTCATTTTGTTTTCTCCTTAGCCTAAAAATTATTATTGAAGCTTCCCGCAGCAGATAGCGAACAGCCTGAGACTTTGAGACGCAGGGAGCTTCAATCTGCTGCTCAACTGGCATTCTCAATAAAGCCCTGTTGCTCTCTCGATAAATAGTAACAGCAAGAGCCATGCCGACAGGCAAGAATAGACGAAGAAGAGGTTGAAACCTTTATTGCCGGGAGATCTGAAGCAGAACAACTAAAGAAAAGAAGAGATTGCAGGGTAGGCTTAACCTCAACATACGGTTGGCCCTCAAAATATTGAGGGATGACGGGGCAAGAAAGTACGTCGGAGAACGGGTCGTCAACACCACCGTGCTGTAAACAGTCCCGGCCAGGAGGTGTTGAGCTCTTCATCTCCTCTCACACCGGCGCCAGGTATCCACCGCCGTTAACGACAAGGCCAGCCAAGCCAAACCAGCGGCGGCGGCTCCCAACACATCGCTCAGATAATGGGCGCCAAGGTAAACTCGACTGAATCCGACCAGCAGCACTATGCCAAAAGCTGCAAGGACAGCCCCCAACCGCCAACGCCAATTCTCAAGGGCAATAACCGTAAAAGCTGCCAACAGGCCATACAGCAAAGTAGCCGCCATCGTGTGCCCGCTCGGAAAACTATAGCCATGGAAGATCAGGAAGGAATCCCTGAAACTGGGTCGGTGCCGATGAAAGGCAATTTTCAGCAAGATATTCAAGGCCATGCCCCCGGGCACGATCAGAACCAGGGCCCACAACCGATGCCAGCAACGCTTCCATAGCAGGAAAAGTGCGGCCACCGTCGCGACGCCCGTCACCCAAGGAGTCGAGGCGAGGGCACTCACCATCTGCATCGCCGTCGTCATGCCGGCAGTCCGGTGGTGGTGGAACCAGCTGGCGACATGCTTATCGATAACCGTCAACGGATCACCGGCCACCACGTCCTGAGCGATGCCGCCAAAGAGCCAGGCCGCGCTGACCATCAGGAAGACCCCAATGGTCAGATGAAGGCCCAGGTAACCATGGGGCGAGAGACGTTCGCAAAGAAATTCCCTCACGGGAGCATACCTTCGGTGCAGGGCTACCAGCCACGGATCTTCCTCCGCCCTCTGCCACCACCGCCTCAGCTCGGCCTCGTGCCGCCTCAGCCAGCGCCACAACCAACCCAGGCAAAGGACGAATAGCAAGATGCCGCCAACAATTTCACTGGCCTTGCCGCTCAATTGCGCGACCATCCGCCAACTCTCGCCGGCAAAATAGCCCACCGAAACGAACACGGTCGCCCAGGCGAAGCAACCCATGGCATTAAAGAAGAAAAATTTCAGATAGGGCATCCGCCGGGCGCCGGCGACAAAGGGCATCAGAGCCCGCAGCAGATGCATGAAATGACTCCCGAAAACCGCCTTGCCGCCATGGCGAACGAGAAAATCATCGACGCGATCCAGGCGCTCCCGGCGCAGACCGAACCGTCCCTCATATTTCAGCAACCATCCCCGACCCAGATGTTGCCCCAGTTCATAACCGATACTGTCGCCAAGCACTGCGGCGCCGAAGATCACTATAATGAGAGTCCACGGATCGATGAGCCCTTGCTCAGCAAAGAACCCGCCCGCCAATACCAGGCTTTCGCCCGGGATGAAAAAGCCAAACAAGGCCTGACATTCCAGCGCCACGGCAATAAAGATGATCAGATAGTTCCAATAACCAAAACGGCCGACGCTATTGAGCAAATAATCCAACATTCTTCTATGCTACCAGCTGAGTTCGTTACCACCATATCAATTGCCTCAAAAAGCATGCCCTCAAAAACCTTGTACCCCGTAAACCATACAACCTTCGCATCTTGTTCGTTATTTCACGCTCCAACCGTGTTGCGACTTCCGTTACATAGCAGACACCGCTATGCTGTTACTATGCGCCGAAAGTCACGCCTTGAAGGCAAGGCCCGCTCGGAGTCTCCCTTTGGTCTCTACTTGCGCACATCTGGAGAACTGCTAAAAACGGTCACGGCGGCGGAGGTTTTACCCTGCCATACTCCGACGGGGTAACCATTACTTATCAGCAAGAGACATGCCGTCAGGTAAAAACAAACGGAAAGATGTGGTGAAGGCGCTATATACGTGGGATGAGAGGAAGAGATGAGAATTGCAGGAGAGATCGAGGGGACCTGCCCTACCTCCATATCTGGTGCCCCCTCAGAATATTGAGGGGGGGGCACCAGTGACATTCAAAGCCATACTCCTGCTAATTTGATCGTTCCTTTACTCCTGATTTTGCAGTTTTTCCAACACTTGCACATTGAAGGACTTACTCTTCTCGCCAAAGTAAATTGACCGATGGGGAAAAGGAATTTCGATATTGTTTTCATCAAAGGAAAGTTTGATTCTGCGCAGGAACTCACGCCCAACCTCCCATTGCCGGATCGGTTTTGTCTTGATCCGTCCTTTAATGACCACGGCGGAATCACCAAACTTGTCTACTCCAAAAATATCGAGATCTTCGAGCATGATCATGCTGTATTTTTCTTCTTGACGCATGGTTTCACCAACCCCTCGCATAATTTCGATAACATGATCGGTGTTTTCCTTATAGGCGACCCCTATATCAAAAACGTAAGCCGACCATTCATTGGTCATATTGCTCAAGGTGTTTATTGCGCCATTCGGGAAGATGTGAACCACGCCACCCAGGTCTCGAAGAACAGTTGTCCGAAAATTAATTTTTTCGACGAGGCCACCTGTACCATTGATAATGGCCACGTCACCAACTCGTATCTGATTTTCCAGAATGATAAAAAAACCGGAAATAACATCACGGACGAGGTTTTGGGCGCCAAAACCAATGGCAAGGCCAAGGACACCGGCACTGGCAATAATAGGTCCGATTTCAACGCCGAATTCTTTTAACACAATCAGGCCAACCGTCAGCCACAAAGAAAGCAGCAAGGCCTGGTTGATCAAACGAACAATCGTTTCAATGCGTTTTTGGGATTCCGAGGGCGGTTCGCCTTCCGCTTCACTCTTGTCCATTAAATGTTTTTCAAGGCGCCGCAGGGATTTCTGGATCAACTTCATCACTCCCCAGGCGAAAATCAGAATCAGAGAGACCCTGAGTCCCGACTTGATAATGGTATCCCAGGTAAAATCTTGAAAGAACATCTCGACAATATTCATGTAATTCCTCCGTAAAAAGAGTGCGGTTCAAAGATCCATGGCGGCAAAAAGTGCCACCGGAAAATGGGCGAGAAGATTGCCGACCGGAAGTTCCGGCCCCGTCGCGCCCTCCTCGACGTTGATAAGTTCAGCGGTGAAGACGTTCCGAAACCGTTTTGCCGACATGCTCCCCGGCAGCGCCAGGGTGGTGTCGCCCCATATTTCTCCTATAGGTAAGATCTCGGCGTGAAAACCGATCAGTTGGGCCATCAGCCGCGGCACCACGACCAGACAGGACTCCTCCCCGTTGACCCTGGCGAAGGCGACCAGATGGTCGGCCCGTTCACCTGTTGCGACCAGCGGTACATAGTGCCCCTCGCGAAAGAGGGTTTGGTGCAGATTCCGAAAGGCCAGGGTCTGTTGGATGACAAAGAATTTTGTTCTGCCGTCTTCAAGGGTTGCCGGGAGGCGAACCGCTTCTTCGAGCCGGTTGCCTTTCGCGTCGGCAAAACGGTCGGTCGTCTCCTGGAGGAGCAGGCGACGCGAGGTATAATCAACGGGCCGCCGGTTGTCCGGATCAACCAACTCAAAGCGCCAGAGCTCGTCTCCCTGGTAGATGTCCGGCACTCCTGGAACGGTAAGCCGGAGCAGGAGCTGCGCCAGGCTGTTGAAGAGTCCATAGCGGGCCACCTGCCTCTTGAAGGGCAGAAAATCCACGAGAAACCGGTTGTTTCCTCCTGGCCTCAGGAGACTACCGATAAAGTCAATGGTCGCCTTTTCATAGTCCTCATTGATATTGATCCAGCTGCTGTGGACCTTTGCCTCCCGGACCGCCTTGATGGCATACTGCCGGATCCGGTCAGCGAAATTTTCCAGCCCCGCCTCGTCAAGATCCTCCAGAGGCCAAACCCCGAGCAGGATTTGATAGAGTCCGTATTCATCGTTCTTTGAAGGTGCGCCGGCCTTGTAGAGGCGTCTTTTGCTGGTTCGGTTCAGCATGCTCCAGCGGCGCACCTGCTGACTCCATATGGTGGGGATTTCCGAGAGCACGGCCAGGCGAGCGCGCACATCCTCGCTGCGCTTGCTGTCGTGGGTAGAGGTACCGAGCATGGCATGGGGCCACTGTTCCGCCCGTTCCTGATTGGCCCGGTGGAAGGTGGCCACCGAGGTGCCGAACCGTCGCGGGTCCCCCCCCACCTCATTAAGCGCCAGCAGACGGTTGTAGATGTAACAACTGGTGTCTTCAAGTCCCTTGGCCATGACCGGAGCAGTGTACTGTTGGAATTTCATGGCAAAGGCGAGGATTTTCCGATGCGAGGCATCCCCTTCCCGTCCTTCACAGGCGTCAAGAAGCACCTCACCAATGAAGGCGAAAATACTGGTGTCTGCCGCCATGCTTCTTTTTTGGGACTGGGCGGTGGCCCACTTAACATAGCGGCGGTCCTCGGCGTCGATGCCCGCGGCCGTGACATAGGTGCGATATACCGGAAAACAGGCGACAATCTCCATCAGGGCGTCGCGGATGTTGTTCAGGGTAAAATCGCGGCTGTTCCAGTCGCCTTCCGCTATCCGCCTGAGTTCATTGGCGAGCACCGTGAATTCGCTGGCCAAGGATCCGCGGATAATATGCTTCTTGCAGGTGTAGAGGAGTTCGTCGAAAACGATCCGCTTGCCGATGAAGCGCGTATAGATGGCCGTCATCTCCTTTTCGAACCGGCTCTCCACGAAAAGACCTCCCACCAGGTTGGCAAATTCATAGCCGGTGGTGCCGTGCACCGGCCAGTTTGGGCGCAGCCGTTCATGAACGGCAAGTATTTTTTCCACCACCAGATAGATGCCCACCGGCGCCTTGGCCTCACCATCGGATACCGCCACACAGCCGGACCCGGTTTGATAGATGCTTCTGCTGCGGGCCGCCTCATTGAGCCACTGATAATACTGGCCGGGATCATAGAGTCCGTCCGGATGGTCGATCCGCAGTCCGGCGATTTTTTCGGCCGCGATCAGATCGAGGACAAAATGGTGGGTCTTCTCGAAAACCCGGCGGTTTTCCATCCGCAGGGCGGCAAGATCATTGATGTCAAAGAACCTCCGGTAGTTGATTTCATCGGCGGCAACCCGCCAGTTGGCGAGACGGTATGCCTGACGTTCTAGGAGCCCATGCAGCAGTTGATAACTGGAGGCCTCACCCATGGTGCCGTTAAAGAGCAAGGTGTTTTCCGCGATGAAACGGTCGATCTCGATATTTTCCTTACAGAGGTGCGCGAGGTGCCGCTTGTGCACCTCCTTGTCGCGGAGGCGGATTTTTCGCTCCTCGGGAACGGTGGTCCGGTGGCTTGGGAGATTGTCAAAGGCGGTGACCAGGCTGCGAAGATCCAGGGGGAAAGGGGCGTCCGGGTGGAAGCGCGCTTCTAGACGCTCAATGTCGTGACCGAGGATAAGCGGATAGGAGGCCGGATCAATGGGAAGGTGCTGCTCGTGATAGTCGAGGAAAAACTCTCCGCCATCACCATCGAAGCGCAGGGCAAGCAACCCTTTTTCCAGCACCGAGCCGTAATGGTCTTCGAGGATGGGGAGGAGCACCTTGCCGCGCAGCGCTTCCTTGATGGGCTGCCAGTCGATGTCAAAAAAATCGGCGAAATTAGAGGACTCACCGTTTTCGAGCACGTCCATCCACCACTGATTGTCGCTGCCGACCCCGATGTGATTGGGGACCATGTCCAGGATCAGTTTCATGGAGTGCGCGCCAAGCGTCTCAGTGAAGCGGTTAAAATCGTTGTTGTCGCCGATCTCCGGATTCAGGAGATTGTGATCGATGATATCGTAGCCGTGCAGGCTGCCTGGCCGCGCCTTGAGAAAAGGGGACGCATAGCAATGGCTGATGCCAAGGCCGTGCAGATAGGGGACGAGCTCGGTGGCCATGGCAAAGGTAAAATCGCGGTTGAACTGGAATCGGTAGGTGGCAGAGGGGATGCGGGAACCGGCCTCGCCTGGCATCCAGGTCGTCCCCCGTCCGGGAGGAGTGACGCCTCGGTCGCGCTGCCGGCGGATTGCTTCGACATGCAGAGTGATCTGCTCCGTATTGGGCCATTCTTCCAGATCCAGGACGAGTTTGCGCTGCCAGTTGGGATATTCATCAACAGTACCCGGCAGGTTGATCTGCTCGGTCTGGCCGAGGACATCCTCCATCTGAAACAGGAAGAGCTTGGAGCTGGTCCGGGCCAGAAAGGCATGTACGGCCAGGGCGAGTTCGGGCCGCATGCGCGGATATGCCGCCGGGTCAAGACCAGCGCCCTCCGGCAGCAGGCCGTGATGGGCCAGCAGCAGGAGCAGCCGGGATCGGTCCGCGGCCCGGGCGATGATCTGGCTGTTGCGTTGATCAGGGTCGGGAAAAAGTCCAAGTTCGGTGCGCAGGGCCAGATCGCGGCCTTGCCAGTAACCGGCCAGGGTCGGCAGGTCGTGGGTGGTGGCAGCAACCATGGCCTGGGCAGGGTAATCGGCTGGGGACTGAAACTCCCCTGCTTCATTTTTCTCAAAGTAGAGCAGACGACAGGAAAGGACCTTTTGAGGGAGAAGCCCGTCCCTGATCTCGTCCGGCACGGTGCCGAGATCTTCTCCCACGACCAGGCACTTGTTGCGTTGACTCTCCAGGGCCAGGATGGCGGTCAGCTCCTCGAATGGATAGCGCACGTAGGCCCCTTCGGTCGGGTTCTTGCCAGACGGCACCCAGAACAGGCGGTTGAGTCCCATGACGTGGTCGAGGCGAAGCGCTCCGGCGTGCCGCATATTGGCGCGCAGGGTGGCAATGAAGGGGCCATAGGCGGACTCCCGGAGTCGGGAGGGAATCATCGGCGGCAGGCCCCAATCCTGGCCCCTGAGATTGAAATCATCAGGCGGTGCTCCTATTCTTGCGGTCTGGGCGTAGATCTCCTGATAGATCCAGGTCTCGGCCCCGGCAGCATCGACGCTCACCGGCAGGTCGGCATAGAGCCCCACATTGAGACCCAACTCGAAAGAGCGGCGGCCGACGGCGCCAAGTTGCAGGCTGGCCTGCCATTGCAGATAGAGAAAGAATTCCAGTCGCGTTTGCTGTTCTTCGGCAAAGCGACGGACCGCGGCGGCGGCCGGATGGCGAAACGGTTCCGGCCAGACCGGCCAGCCCCAGACCGAGGGATCGTCGCCATAAAAGCGCTCCTGCAGGGCTTCGAACAGTCCATAGAGCCACAGGGGCTCCCCGCCTTTTTCCTGGAAGCCCCGGAAGGCGCGGCCGCGATCGTCGTTTGAGTTGAGATGATGATCGCGGAAATGCTGATATACAATTTCGAGAATTGCCCTTTTGGCGGCGGCGACCCCGGCATGGTTGACCAACTCCGCTTCGCGAAGATTTGCCAGCCCGACCTGAAATTGGGGGTCCTGCACGGCCTCCCGGGCCTGGTGACTTTCCTGGAAATCGGCCAGGGCTTCGATGTCCAGGTAGAGCGGGTTGAAAAAGAGGCGGCTGGACGGGCTATATGGGCTTTTGTGACGAGGATTATGGCCAAAGAGGGCGTTGATCGGGTTGATGCCGATGATGCCGGCACCCCGTTCGGCAAAGTACTCGAAAATCCGGTCGAGGTCAGTAAAATCGCCGATTCCCCAGTTGCGGCGTGACCGCACCCCATACAGCTGGATCGCCGGCCCCCAGACCCGGCCCTCTTCGTGGAGCCCGGCCGGCACATAACACGAAGGCGGCGCCACGATGAGGGTCTGATCTCCGCTCAATGGATCGTCACAATCGAGTTCGTGCAGGGTAAGTTGGTGGTATCCCTCAGCAAGAACCACGTCGATCGTAAGCTCGCATCGTTCGACGAGCGCCCCGTCTATTACCATTTTTGCCGTGCAGTGGAGCGATTCGGTCAGGAATTCACCCTGCCAAGTCCGCCCGGTTTCTTCGCGAAGCTCCCAGGCAAAGCGACTGTTGCAGTGGGATTGCGACAGATGGAGGGAAAGAGGCAGGGCAGAGAGCGGCGACCGCAGGACCAGAACCGAATCGAGGAGCCGTTGCCACGGTCGGCGTTCCTCTGCCGCCAGAGCTGCTGCCAACGTTTCTGCGTTGGTCGTGTCCACCCCCATGGCGACCAGGAGAGCGCGTTTTGTGGCTGGTGCTATCCGATGTTGTTTGCCATGGATATCATGATAACTCTCCTCAATACCGTAGAGGATGGCCAGACGGTCGATAATCTCAATATTCTGCATGGGTCACTCCCTTGCCTCAAGAAACCAGGCCACCGACCAACCAGGAAGAGTGCCGTGGCGTAATCCGGCCTCGAGGCCGGGCTCGCTTTCATAGAAAACTGTGCCCCGGATCTCGGGCAGGGAAGAAATGGTTTTTTCCCCACCATTGGCCAGCAAGCGGAGTATGGAATCATCGCCCAAGCGCCATTCGACCAGCAGGGACCGCTCACCGAGCACATAAAAGCGGCCGTCATTTCCCGCCATCGCACCCAGCCGGGGAACAATGAAGCGCAGGCGGAGCCGGAGCAGGCGCTGATAGAAGTTCCTCCAGGCAAGGCCTGATCCCGAGGTCGCTTCTTCCCAGCGCATCTTGGCGCTTGCATAGGTGCCATCAGCCTGCGGATCAGGGATGCGCGCCCGGGCCGAGGGTTCGCGAAAGGCGGCAAAACCGGCAAATTCCCGCCTTCGACCTGCGGTCACCGCCGCCTGGAGATCACCGCTGAAGTCACAAAAAAAGGGAAACGGCGTCCTGGTGCCAAGCTCGTCGCCCATAAAGAACAGCGGCGGGGACGGAGAGAGCAGCAGGACGGCGGTCATGGCCTGGAGACTTTTGGCATCGGTCAGGGTAGTGAGTCGATCCCCAAAGGCCCGGTTGCCGATCTGATCGTGATTCTGGAGAAAGGAGACAAAGGCGGTGGGTGGCAGTGCCGCGCTTGGCTCCCCCCGTTTGCTGCCGTCGCGGTAGGCGGACTGCTCACCCTGGTAGGCAAACCCTTCGGCCAGGCAACGGCCGAGGGCCGTGGCCAGCTCCTTGCGGTAATCGGCATAATAGCCTTCCTGTTCGCCGGTGAGCAGGATATGAAAGCAGTGATGGATGTCGTCGTTCCATTGGGCCGTATACCAGCGCGGCCGGCCCTCCTGGCGCTCAAGATAACGGGCCTGGTTGGCATCGTTTTCGAGCACGAGATGCACCTGCCGCTCCCGGCCCGGCCCGTTCCTGACCGCTTCGGCCAGCTCGGTCAGAATGTCCGGCCGTGAATCGTCGCGGATGGCGTGAACGGCATCGAGCCTGAGACCGTCCAGGCGGTATTCCTCAAGCCAGTAAAGCGCATTATGGATGAAGAAATCGCGTACCACCCGGCTCTGGGGACCGTCATAGTTGATGGCGGAGCCCCACGGCGTGGTGTGGCGGTCCGTGAAAAAGGGGGCGCAATAGAGATGGAGATAGTTGCCCTCTGGCCCGAAGTGATTGTAGACCACGTCCAGAAAGACCATCAGCCCACGGGCATGGGCTGCTGCCACCAGCCGTTTGAGATCCTCCGGCCGGCCATAGCAGCGGTCCGGGGCAAAGGGCAGGACCCCATCATAGCCCCAGTTGCGAGTCCCGGGAAAATCGGCCACCGGCATCAGCTCGATGGCGGTCACCCCGAGTTCGACAAGATAGTCGAGCCGTTTTTCCACCCCCCTGAAGGTGCCCTCGGCAGTAAAGGCGCCCACGTGCAGCTCGTAGAGGACGGTCTCTGCCCACGGCCTTCCGGTCCAGTCGTCGTCCGGCCAGGCAAATGCCGCCGGATCGATCACTTCGCTCTGCCCATGGACATCCGCGACCTGGCACCGGGAGGCAGGATCGGGAACGCGGATGTCACCGTTGATCCGGAATTGATAGCGGCCGCCGGCTCCGGCTTCGGGGAGATGGTGTCGATACCAGCAGTCCGCCGCAGCAGACATGGAAATTGCCGGCCCGCTCTCCTGGTCGCCTTCGAAACAGAGCTCCACGCGCTCGGCAGTAGGCGCCCAGAGTTGAAACAGCACCCCGCCTTCCGGTTTCACTTCGGCGCCAAAAGGCATGAGATGACGATAGTAGAGCTTTTTGTTAGCCATTTTTTCGCATCTTGAAGAGGATAATGGCCAGCGGCGGCAAGGTGAGATTAAGGGAGTGGTATTGGCCGTGGGCGGCAACCGGCGTCGCCCGCACCTCGCCGCCATTACCCATGCCGCTGCCACCGTAGAGCGGCGCATCACTGTTGAGAATTTCCTTCCAGATGCCGCCCTGGGGGACCCCGATTCGATAATTGTGGCGCGGCACCGGGGTGAAATTGGCGACGCAGACCAGCTCCTCGCCTTCCTGCCGGGAGTGCCGCAGATAGGCGAGAACGGATTGCTGGTGGTCCTGACAAACGATCCAGGTAAAGCCCTCCGCTGCGAAATCGATGGCATGCAGGGCCGGTTCGCCACGTAACGTTGTATTCAGGTCTCTGACCCAGCGTTGCAACCCCTTATGGGCCGGATCGTCGAGTAGATGCCAGTCGAGGCTCCGCTCGTGGTTCCATTCCGCTTGCTGGCCGAATTCACAGCCCATGAAGAGCAGCTTTTTCCCCGGATGGGTATACATGTAGCCGTAGAGGAGCCGGAGATTGGCGAATTTTTGCCAATCGTCGCCGGGCATCTTGGCGAACATGGACCCCTTGCCATGCACCACCTCGTCATGGGAGAACGGCAGGATAAAGTTTTCCTGGAAGGCATACAGCAGACTGAAGGTGATGCTCTGCTGATGGTATTGACGAAAGAACGGATCCTGCTCCATATAGAGCAGGGTATCGTGCATCCAGCCCATATTCCACTTGCAGCCGAAGCCGAGGCCACCGAGATAGGTGGGCCGGGAGACCATGGGCCAGGCGGTCGATTCTTCGGCAATGGTAAGAGTGTCAGGGTGTTCGTGGTAGATGAGCTCATTAACCTGTTTGATGAAATCGACGGCTTCGAGGTTCTCGCGACCGCCGAACCGGTTGGGGATCCATTCCCCTTCCTGGCGGGAGTAATCAAGATAGAGCATGGAGGCCACGGCATCGACCCGCAGTCCGTCGATGTGATACATCTGGAGCCAGAAGAGGGCGTTGCCGAGCAGAAAATTCTTCACTTCCTGCCGACCGTAATTAAAGACAAAGGTACCCCAGTCGCGTTGCTCGCCCTGTCTGGGATCAGCGTGTTCATAGAGATGGGTGCCGTCGAAATAGCCGAGCCCGTGCGCGTCGCGGGGGAAATGGCCGGGTACCCAGTCGAGAATGACGCCGATGCCGTTTTGGTGCAGGATATCAACGAAGTACATGAAATCATGCGGGGTGCCGAAACGGCTGGTGGGCGCATAGTAGCCCACCGTCTGGTAGCCCCAGGAAGCGTCCAGGGGGTGCTCGCAGACCGGCAGCAGCTCGACGTGGGTGAAGCCCATCTCCGTGACATAGGCGGCGAGTCTGGGCGCCAGCTCCCGGTAGGTAAGCCAGCGATCGCCTTCTTCGGGTACCCGCATCCAGGAACCGAGATGGACCTCGTAGATGGCCAGGGGGGCGTCGAGTCGATGGCGCTGACCCCGGCTTGCCAGCCACTCGCCATCCTGCCAGTCATAGCCGGTGATATCCCAGACCATGGAGGCGGTGGCCGGCCGGATCTCGCCGGCAAAGGCGAACGGGTCGGTCTTTTCCGCCTTGTATCCATTATTGCGCGAACGGATGGCGTACTTGTAGCGCGCCCCGTTGCCGACGCCTGGGACGAACCCTTCCCAGATACCCGAGTCTCCGCGGCTGTCGAGCAGATGGGCGGTATCGTCCCAGTCGTTGAAATCGGCGATCAGCGCTACGCGCTCGGCATTGGGCGCCCACACTGCAAACCAGGCGCCCGGCTCGCCGTTTTTTTCGCCAAGATGGGCCCCGAGTTTTTCCCAGGCCCGGTAATGGGTGCCTTCGGTCAGGAGATGCAGGTCATAATTGGTCAATCGGCTGTGTGCCTTGGTCATTGATTTCCTCCCGGAAACGCCCCGCGCTCTCGCTCGATAAAGCCGATGATCCCGGCGAGCGGGATATGGAGCCAGTCGGGGCGGTTGTTGAATTCATATTGCAGCTCATAAAAGGCCTTATCGAGAAGAAAGGCGTCCAGCAGAATGTTCAGGGCCGGACCGGTGGGCAGAAAACCACCGTTTTCGGCAGTCTTGAGATAGGCGCCAAGAAAGGTGGCCCCTACCCTGGCCTCCCAGGTCCGGGCGCGCTGTGCCACCGTGGCCTGGTCCTTGGCGGCGATCTCTTTGCTGGCGGCGATGAGCGCCGTATGCGCCGCATAACTGAAGGAACGAAGCATCCCGGCCACGTCCTTCAGGGGCGACTGTTTCCCCCGTCGTTCGGCCAGCGACCGGATCGGCTCCCCCTCGAAATCAATCAGCAAAAAATCGTTTTCGGTGCGCAGCACCTGGCCCAAATGATAGTCGCCGTGACAGCGGATCCGGGTGCCGTTGATGGTGCTCAACTCCGAGAGGACTTGAAAGCGTTGGAGCAGGGCGGGGCCGGCGGCGAGAACCGCGTCCATCCGGGCCGTCACCTCCTCGGAGAGACCGGCCGAGCCATGGGCCAGAAGGTTGAGGCTCAGCTGTGCCTGAGTCGTAAAGGCGTCGGCCAGGGTGACCAGGTATTCCGGGGTGATGGGCTCGGAGCTGAAATTCCTGTTCCGCTTTTCACCGGAAAGCGCCAGGTGGAACTGGGCGGTGCGGCCCCCGAGTTGCTCGATGGCTGTCATATAGTCGCCGATCCCTTGGGCGAAGGTGGCTGGAGGAGCCTCCGCGGCAAGCTTCAGGAGTGCTGCCGTGCTGGTAGCCCAAGGCTCGTCAAGAGAGGGGGAACCGGTCTGGTGCTCATGCAGGAAGGCGGTGAGATGCGCCATGGTGAATGCCCATCCGTCACCGTGGTTTTTCTCAAAGACCTGGAGCATGGCCACCGTTGACCTGGGGCCGTCGGGCTGTTGATAGTCGATAGCGCCCAGAACCGGAGCGATATTGGCAAAGGTGGTGTGCTCAGTAAGGTACAGCCCGATCTCCATGTCCGGGCTTGGTCCCGCCTCGACCCGGCGGAAGCTTTTGATAATGAACGTATCGTCAAGGATAATCGAGGTGTTGCTCTGTTCCACGGACATACGGCGCATTTCTCCGCATTCCGTTTCCCGTTCTTTTTCCTTTTGGAAAGCTGCGCTCCGGTAAGCGATGAGCTTCCCCTTGGCGGTAGAGGGAAAGCTTCGGCCGTCGGCCATGATGGTGAAAAGATCGCAGCAGGCGGTTCGGTCCGACAAGGCATCGAAGAGGACACCCTTTTCCCTGGAAGTGGAGACCAGACAGACGAGGCTTTCCGGAATTTCCGCCTTCAGGATCTCGACCAGTTCCCCCTTGGCGATTTTAAGCGGCAGCGAATAGAGCTCACTGTCCCCCTCGGCATAGGAGACCGAAACAAAAATGATAAAAAAACCGGCCCCCAGCTTGGTCCAGTCGGTGATGTGCAGCGCCGTGATCTGCCGGGCCTTGCCCCTGAACCAACGTTGCTTGGGGATATAGGCAAGGAGTGCATCCTGCGCGAGCTGGTAGCGGTATTCTTGGCGCAGAAAATCGTCCCAGCCGCCGGCCAGATTGAGGGCCGGGAGGTTGATCTCCGCCCCCCGAACGCCCCCCACCACCTTGATGGGGTGAGCCTGGGGTTCGAGTTTGAACCAGACGAAGCTGTGTGGACCCATGGTCAGAAAATAGGGCAGATCGCCGATCATCGGGAAATCGGTACGGCCGATGAGTTCCACCGGTATCCAGCCGCGAAATTCGGAGAGATCCAGTTCCACCGGCTGGACAAAGCGCGAGAGATTGGCCACGGCCAGGAGCACCTCTCCCTTGTAGCGGCGGATATAGGGAAGCACCGTCCGGTTCTCCGGTTCCAGAAATTCGATGGACCCTTTGCCAAAGGCCTTATACTGACGCCTAAGAGAAATGAGCCGTTTCATGAAATGCAGCAGCGAGGAGGAATTGCGCTCCTGGGCCTCCACATTCAACCCCTGGTAGTTGTAGACCGGGTCCATAATCACCGGCAGATAGAGCCTGGCCGGGTCGGCCTTGGAAAAACCGGCATTGCGATCCGCCGACCATTGCATGGGGGTGCGTACGCCGTTGCGATCGCCGAGATAGATATTGTCTCCCATGCCGATCTCGTCGCCGTAATAGATCACCGGGGTGCCGGGAAAAGAGAACAACAGGCTGTTGAGCAACTCGATCCGGCGCATGCTGTTGTTGACCAGCGGTGCCAGGCGCCGGCGGATGCCAACATTGAGGCGCATGCGGGCATCCATGGCGTATTGCCGGTACATGTAGTCGCGCTCCTCATCGGTCACCATCTCCAGGGTGAGTTCGTCGTGATTGCGCAGAAACAGAGCCCACTGGCAGCTCTCCGGAATGGTCGGGGTACGTTTGATGATCTCGGTGATGGGCTCGCGATCTTCCTGGCTGATGGCCATGAAGATGCGTGGCATGAGCGGAAAATGAAAGGCCATGTGACATTCGTCATTGTCGCCGAAATAGGGCCGTACGTCTTCCGGCCACTGGTTGGCCTCGGCCAGAAACATGCGATTGTCAAAACGGCGGTCGAGTTGCCGGCGGAATTCCTTGAGCACCGCATGGGTTTCCGGCAGGTTCTCGTTGTTGGTTCCTTCCCGGACGCAGAGATAGGGCACCGCATCGAGCCGCATACCATCCACCCCCATATCGAACCAGAAGCGCATGACCTGGCAGACGGCCTCCACCACCCGGGGATTGTTGAGATTGAGGTCGGGTTGATGGGAGAAGAAGCGGTGCCAGTAATAGGCCCCGGCCACCGGGTCCCAGGCCCAGTTGGAGGATTCGCTGTCGGTGAAGATGATCCGGGTTTCGGGAAACTTGGTATCCGTGTCGCTCCATACGTAAAACTTCCGGCGCTCCGATCCGGGTTTGGCGCGTCGCGCCGCCTGGAACCAGGGGTGCTGGTCCGAGGTATGGTTGACTACCATCTCGGTGATCACTTTGATGTCCCGCTGATGGGCCTCGCGAACAAAGGCGCGGAAGTCCCGCAAAGTGCCGTAGTCGGGATGGATGCCTCGATAATCGGCAATATCATAGCCATCGTCACGCAGCGGGGAGGGATAAAAGGGCAGCAGCCAGATGGCCGTTACGCCGAGATCCTGGAGATAATCGAGCTTTTGGCGCAGGCCGCGAAAATCACCCATGCCGTTGCCGTTGCTGTCATGGAAGGCCTTGACATGCAGCTCATAGATGATGGCGTCCTTGTACCAGAGAGTCTCTTTTGCCTTGGTCATAACAGTGTGCATCCTTCCTAAGTAATTACATGAAATAATCGAAATCCTGCTCGGTGCGGACCCGGCGGCGCAGCCGGTAGATCTGGGCCGGACTCTCGGCCGGATCAAGGCGCACGTAATTACGTTCTCCCTGCCAGAGATAGCGGCCCGCGCCGATCAGGTCGTGGACCTGATAGACCTCGTCTGGGGCAATCCCCAGTTCCTTAATGGGCACCTCCACCCAGCCGTCATGCACGTGATGCGGGTCGAGATTGATCACCACCAGGATGATGTTGTCGAGGTTCGCCGTACTCTTGCCGAAAAAGAGGAGCTGTTCGTTGTCCACCGGATAGAAGTCCAGGCCCTGATTGGCATGAAGGGCCGGATTATCACGGCGTATCCGGTTGACCAGGGCGATATATTCCCGCAGGCTTTCCGCCCGGTTCCAGTCTCGATGGCGGATCTGAAACTTTTCCGACTGGTGGTATTCTTCCGTGCCCGGGATCGCCTCGTTTTCGCAGAGTTCATAGCCGCTGTAGATGCCGTAGCTCGCGCCGAGGGTGGCGGCCAGTACCAGCCGAGAAAGAAAGGCCGGGCGACCACCGAACTGGAGAAACTCCGGCAGGATATCCGGCGTATTGGCAAAAAAATTGGGCCGGAAGAACTCGCGCACCCCGGTGCGGGTGAGAGCGGTGACATATTCGATCAATTCCGGTTTGGTATTACGCCAGGTGAAGTAGGTGTAGGACTGGCTGAAACCAGCCTTGGCCAAGGCATGCATGATTTTCGGCCGGGTAAAGGCCTCGGCGAGAAAGACCGCATCCGGAAAGCTCCGGCGGACTTCGGCGATGACCCAGCTCCAGAAGTAAAGCGGTTTGGTATGGGGGTTGTCCACCCGGAAGACGCGCACTCCCCTTTCAGCCCAAAAGACGATGACATCCTTGAGTTCGTGCCAAAGTGACTCCCAGGCCTGGCCCTCGAAGTTGAGGGGGTAGATGTCCTGGTATTTCTTGGGCGGGTTTTCCGCATACTTGATGCTGCCGTCCGGTCGATGCCGAAACCATTCCGGATGTTCTCTGACATAGGGATGGTCCGGAGAGCATTGAAAGGCGATGTCGAGAGCCACCTCAAGGTCATGGCGGGAGGCTTCCGTTACGAAAAAATCGAAATCTTCCAGGGTGCCGAGATCCGGATGGACCGCCTTATGACCTCCCTCCGGACCGCCAATGGCCCAAGGGCTGCCGGGGTCGTCCGGTCCGGCGGCCAGAGTGTTGTTCGGCCCTTTTCGATGGGTGTGGCCGATGGGGTGGATAGGCGGCAGATAGACGACGTCAAAGCCCATGGCAGCAATGTAGGCGAGATGGTTGGCCGCGTCCCTAAAGGTGCCGCTCTGCTTGGGGTTGCTGCCAGTGGAGCGGGGAAACATCTCGTACCAGGCCCCGTACCTGGCCCGGATGCGTTCCACCAACACCCGCAGGGGCTGGTGGTAGCGTGAGCTTTGCGAGCGTTCCGGATAGCGGTTCATCAGGGCAGTGAGATCCGCAGCAAGACCGCGCTCCACCCGCTCGCTCGGAGCTGCCGCCGATTTGAGCAGCAGGGCGATTTTTATCAGCCAGCCGCGGTCCGGCTCCACCGCACGGTCTGCCGCCGCCTCAATCAGGGCCGCCCCTTCCAGGAGTTCACTCTCGATATCCTGACCGGCCTGGTATTTTTTGCGGACCTCGTCCTGCCAGCTGGCAAAATGATCCACCCAGGCCTCGATGGTGTATTCATACGACTCCAACCGCTCCACTCTGAAGCTCGCTGTTCGGACATCGTTTTGCCGCAACTCCAGGCGCACCTCCTGCCAGGCACCCTCTGAGACAGGGCGATACAGGAGCACGGCTCCCAGAAGATCATGGCCATCGGCAAAGATATCGGCGGTTACCCTGACCTCCTCTCCCACGCAACGCTTAATGGGAAAACGGCCACCATCGACGGCCGGCTGGACATTTTCAATCCATACCCTGCGGGCCAACTCCGGATTGATCCCTGTTCGCGGCTCCTGATCAACATGTTCCATCTTGCTTACTCCTTCTCCTTCACCGCGGCGTACACAGCAAATACCTTTTCAGCCACCGCTCCCCAGCCGAAGTTTGCAACCACCCGTTGCCGCCCTTTGCGGCCCATGGCGTGGCGCAACTTCTCGTCGGCAACAAGTTCATTGATCCGCGCCGCCAGGGCAACGGCGAATTTTTGCGGTTCGGCCGGTTCGGAATTATCCGCGCCAACCGGGTCAAAATTCACCAGAAAACCGGTTTCTCCCTGCACCACGACATCTTTGATGCCGCCGACACAACTCGCCACCACCGGGGTTTCGCAGGCCATCGCTTCGAGATTGATGATGCCGAAAGGCTCGTAAATGGAAGGACAGCAGAACACGGCGGCGTGGGAATAGAGTTCGATGGCCTCGGGGCGCATGACCATTTCCTGTAACCAGATCACCCTGCCCCGCTCCTTTTGCAAGGTTTCCACGGATCTTTCTATTTCCAGAGCGTACTCGGGGCTATCAGGGGCCGCAGCACAGATGACCACCTGAATCTCCGGTTTGAGGCGCCGGCTGGCCGCGATGAAGTGGGATATGCCTTTCTGGCGGGTGACCCGGCCGAGGAAGAGGACATAGGGGCGGTCGGGGTCAATGCCGTATTTCGTAAGGGCCGAGGTGGTGGTCACCGGTCGGTATTGGCTGGTATCGATACCGTTGGGGATAACGTGCAGACGATGAGCCGCCACCTGAAAACGGTTCGCTATTTCCCGTCGGTCGCTTTCCGAAACCGCAATCACCGCGTCAGCCATTTCGAGGGCGCTCTTTTCGACCCAGGATGAGAGGTCGTAGCCCCGGCCAAGCTGCTCGCGTTTCCAGGGCCTCAGAGGCTCCAGGGAGTGAACGGTGATCACCAGCGGTACACCGTAGCAGATCTTGGCCAGAATCCCCCCCCACATGGCATACCAGGTGTGACAGTGGACAACGTCCGCCTCCACGGGTGCGGCGTTGAAGTGCAGGCAGCTCTGGAGCACCATGAGGGACTGACGCACCCGGCGCGGATTGCCCTCGAACATATCGCTACCAAAGGGATAGCCGTGCACGGACGGGTTGCCGAAGTCGAGGCGCTGATCACCGAAGCATTTCACCTCCACGGTGGCCATGCGGGCCAATTCCCGGCAGAGATATTCCAGATGTACTCCGGCGCCGCCATAGACGTGCGGCGGGTATTCACGAGTCATGATGACGACTTTCATGGCAATGGACCACCTTCTTGGTTGTTGCTTTTATTTCATTTTTCGTAAACGTTCACCAACATCGAATCTGCTTCTGAGTCTCCTGATGGTCGCTTACCTGTCATCGGCCTGCCCGCATACTCGGTGAACGGTTACAATTTTTCCGGCCCTTCGCCGGAAGACCGGGGCTTGTCGGCCCGCAGCCAGACCAGAGAACGGGCCTGGAGCGAGTATGGATCTCGGCCGTGATAGAGGTTGGTCCCGGCCTCGTTGAGCGAGGATGTCGTGTCGAGTACGATTTGCCAGGAGCGCGCGGCAAGATAAGGCGGGAGCTGGAAGGCGATTTCTTCATGATGGGCATTAAAGAGCAGCAGATGATCGCAGTCCTCGATGTGACGGCCGCGGCTGTCACATTCATCGATAGCATCACCGGCCAGGTACATGCCGAGACAGCGGGCATATGAATCCCCCCATTCTTCGTCGGTCATTTCTATGCCGTGGGGCTGCAGCCAAATGATATCATCGATGCCGGCGCCTTTCAGCTGTCGGCCCAAAAAAAAGTTTTGCCGGCAAAAGGCCGGATGACGCTTGCGTAAAGCGATGAGCTGCCCCACAAAGTCGAGGAAACCCTGCTGCTCGTCATCGAGTTGCCAATTCTGCCAACTGAGTTCACTGTCCTGACAGTAGCCGTTATTGTTGCCGCCCTGGCTGCGGCCGATCTCATCGCCGGAAAGAATCATCGGGACACCTTGGGAGAGGAGCAGGGTGGCCATGAAATTGCGTTTCTGCCGGGCTCGGATAGTCATGATCTCGGGGTCGTCAGTGGGGCCTTCGACGCCGCAGTTCCAGCTGAGGTTGTGGTCTGAGCCATCGCGGTTGTCCTCGAGATTGGCCTCGTTGTGTTTGTGGTCATAACTCACCAGATCCGTCAGGGTGAAGCCATCGTGGCAGGTGACGAAGTTGATGCTGGCGTATGGCCGCCGCCCGCTCTTTTCATAGAGGTCGCTTGAGCCCGTGAGGCGGTGGGCAATTTCGCCGATATGGCTGCCGTCCCCTTTCCAATAAGCGCGTACCGTGTCCCGGTAGATGCCGTTCCATTCGGTCCAGCCAACCGGGAAGTTTCCCACCTGGTAGCCGCCTTCACCGAGATCCCATGGTTCGGCAATGAGTTTTACCTGGGAGATGATCGGATCCTGATGGATGATATCAAAAAAGGCGGAGAGCCGGTCCACCTCGTGCAGTTCCCTGGCCAGCGCTGAAGCAAGGTCAAAGCGGAAGCCGTCCACGTGCATCTCCATCACCCAGTAACGGAGGCTGTCCATGATGAGCTGCAGTACCCGAGGGTGACGCATGTTGAGGGTGTTGCCGCAGCCGGTAAAATCCATGAGATAGCGGGGATCATCAGGCATGAGCCGATAATAGGAGGCGTTGTCTATGCCCCGGAAGCAAAAGGTTGGTCCGAGATGATTGCCCTCTGCCGTATGGTTGTAAACCACGTCCAGGATGACCTCGATGCCGGCGGAATGGAGGGTCTTGACCATGGTCTTGAATTCCCTGACCAGGCCGTTGGCGGAATAGCGCATTTCCGGAGCGAAAAAGCCGATGGAGTTATATCCCCAGTAATTCTTGAGCCCCTGTTGCACGAGTCGGCGATCATCGACAAAGGCGTGTACCGGCATGAGTTCCACGGCGGTGACGCCGAGCCGTTGCAAGTATTCCAAGCTCGGGCCGGTGCCAAGACCCGCATAGGTGCCACGGAGCATCGGCGGCACTTCAGGATGTTGGCAGGTGAACCCCTTAACATGGAGTTCATAGATGACCGTATCGTGCCACGGGGTGTGGGGCGGTCGGTCGTCGCCCCAGGTGAAAGCGGAATCCACCACCCGGCATTTTGGCATATTGGCGGCGCTATCGCGTCTGTCCCGGACAAGATCCTCACGGGGGTTGCCCACCCGGTAGCCAAAGAGGACGTCGCTCCATTGGAAGGCTCCCCGGAGGGCTTTAGCGTATGGGTCGAGGAGGAGCTTGCGAGGATTGAAGCGATGACCGCGCCTCGGATCGTAGGGGCCGTGTACCCGGTAGCCATAGAGTTGATCGGGGCGGGCATCGGGAAGATAGCAGTGGAAGATTTGATCGGTCTGCCAGCGCAGCTCGATCCGTTCGATCTCTTGGCGTCCTTTGGGGTCGAAGAGACAGAGTTCAACTTTTTCCGCATTTTCCGAAAAAATGGAGAAGTTAACGCCTTCGCCGTTCCAGGTGGCACCAAGGGGATAGGGTTCACCCGGCCACACGGTCATCTGGTTTTTTTTCATGGTGTATTCCTTGGCCCAGCTTGTAGATAGTGTCTGCCAGAAAATGGTATTTTCGGAGTCTCGCAGATAAGCGAAAACTTCGGGCCCGCTACCTGCCGATATCTTTGTCACGGTAAAATTGAGAAATGATCACATATCATTATGCTAGACAGCCTGATCGCCTGCATGGGGAGCGTTGACGAATATTTATCCCAGTTTGATGCGGTATTGCGATTCATATTGGAGGCCCATCATCAGGGTCAGATACTCCCTGAGGTGCCGGGTTATAAGAAAATTCTCCCGGACATAGCTCTTTGCCTTGGCGCCAATCTGGGTCAGCATCTCCTGCTGGTGAAGCAAATAACGGATGCGCAGAGCGGCGCCTTCAGGGGTGTGGACCAGGAACCCGGTATGGTAATTGACCACCTGCAGGCGAATGCCACCGGTATCGCCCCCGATCACCGGTTTGCTTTTCCACATCGCCTCGGTGACGGTCAGGCCGAAACCCTCTTTGGTTGATTTTTGCAAAACAATATCGGCGGCGCGCTGCAGGGCATTGATGGTTCGGTGCGCATCCGGCGGCAGGAGCAGCACGTGAATATCGGGGTCATCGCCTGCTGCTTCGCGGACTTCCCGAAGCACCATTGCCCCTTCCGGATCATCGGTCGCCGTTCCGCCGGCAAGCACGAGCTGGAGTTCCGGCACGAATTTCTTAGCCTGCTGGTAGGCACGGATAACCCCAACCGGGTCTTTAAATCGGTCGTAACGGGAGACCTGGACAATCAGATGTCGGTCCGGATCCAGATTAAATTCATTGTAGACCCGGGAGGCTTCCTCGGGCGGCAAGTCGATATTCTTATCGCTCAGCGGGTCGATGCTGGGTGGGATAATATATTGCGGATGCTGCAGGGGCTGGGCAAAGGCGGGCAACGAGAAGATACTGGCATCATAACACCCGACAGTCTTTTGCAGATATTTCCATACCGGCCGATAGGGATGGCTGGCATCGATATGACAACGCCAGATCCATTTACCGCGCCGATTGGGATAATGATTGATCAGGGCTGCCGGCTGCGGATCGTGGATAAAAACGAAGTCCGCCTCGTCAAGGACGGACCGCAGTTTTTCGGCGTTGGCGAGGTTGGTCTCTTCATAAAGAGTAAGCAGCTGCGGTGAAATGTGCTCTTTGTCGCCCTGAAGGGCGTTGTGCATGGATTTCGTGCATTCATAGAACCCGGCTTCGCCGCTGATGACCTCCCATTTGGTCTCAATGCCCAGTTCATTGGTTAAAGGCACCAGTTTTTCAAGTATTTCCGCAACACCGCCACCGACCTTGGTCGAGTTGACATGCACAACCTTCATATTAAGCAACGGCTTGGCGAGCTGCCGGAGCTGGTCAATGACATCGTTGCCGGTGATGGCGGCGTAAGATTCGAGGAGAGAAGTCATGATAATCCTCCACCAAAGTACCCTTGAAAAAGGACGGTCAGCTCAGTTCGGAGCTGGCTGAGGCTGGAAAAATAGGGATCGATGGCACCAAGCTGGGCGCAGAGCCCCTGGTGCTCATCACCCAGGCCGGTCAGCCAGAGGCTGAAATCATCGCCACCCTGGTCGAGCCTGCGGCGGGCGTCTATAAAGTGATAAAAGATGGAGCTGGTTGACAGGAGCGGAATCTGCACCGCCAGGTCTTCCGGTTTTTCCATGCGCCGGTTGCTGTCAAAAACCACCAGTTGCGACCGGAGAAATTCAAACTGCCGGTAGCCCCTCGTCCACTCTGCGTTTTCATTTTCATCAAGCCGTTCCTCAATGAGATCGAGCAGTTCGTGGCGCAGGTCTTCAAGGCTGTCGCTTGCCGACGGATCGATTGCCGCCAGCCTTTCGGCCAGCACCGGGTCCCGAAGACTGTGCCGTACCCAGCCGGCAAAATCGTTATTGAACTCCCGTTCCTCAAAGCGCGGAACCAGCAGCCCACCCCAGAAATGGTGGTAGATGCTGTCTAATGAAACGAGGGTCAGGTTGTTCCGCAGTTCGGCAAGGGTCATGGCCTTTTGGCCGGTGGCGATGGAAATAAGGGCGCAGTCATTGATCAGGAAAGTAGAGGTATCAGTCATAATGAGTCTCCTGGTGCGAGCGGACGTTCCCACGGCTGTTGACATATATATTGTGCACGTTCTTATGGGCCAATGCCGCTTCCTTCGATTTATGATGGCAGATCAGCAGGGTAACGGTCAAGTCCATGGCCTTACAGTTTTTTTCGGGAAACACCCCCATATGCGTAATGACGAGAGTCCGTCCTATGGTGATGTAAAGCAAAAGGCATGCCGATGGGTGAACCCAGGGTGAAAGAATCCGGAGAATTCGTAAGTTTGATGGCATCGCAGCTAGCGAAGACTGCGAAAACTCCGATCTACGGCGTCGTGGCGGGTCACGAAATGCTCGACGTACCATATGTGCGCCTCCGCTTTCGCGACACCACCACTTCTCGGAGTCTCGCAGGCTCGCTTCCTGTATATCGAAGTTTTTGCATAGCCATCTCTAGCGGACGACGGACTTTTTACCAGTGCATCAAGTTCGATGGGAGAAGATCAAGCGGGGAAAAAAGAAGAGGAGGCGGAAAGGGCCTGTCATGCCTCAATATTTGGTAGACCTCAACATATTGAGGGGGGGGCAGCTGTTCCGCACAGCCTCCTCCGGTAGCTTCTGAAAAGAGAGAGTCAGAGGCTCAGGAATTACAAGAACCCAGCGAGAACGTCGCAAACCATCTCGCTGATTTGCTTGACGTTCATTTTTTGAGTACGCAGCAGATAGCAAAGCAGTCCAGGGTCGAGATCCCCTGAGCGGGTGCTCATCGGCACCCCGGCGGTAGGGGTAAAACTCATGCTGGTGTCAACGGGTTTGCCGTGATGAACTGCGGCCAGACTTGCGCCATTGCCGAGGTGGGCGAGGATAACTCGCCCCTGCGCCGCTTCCGTTCCGGCCAGACGGGTCAGCTCTCCCATGAGAAAGGCATACGACAAGCCGTGAAACCCGTACCGCCTCACCCCCTGCGCCTCAAAGCGGCGCGGGATCGGCAACAGCCTCGCTACCCGCGGCAGGTCATAATGAAAAGCCGTGTCAAAACATGCTACCTGTGGCAAGTCAGGAAATCGACGATGAAAGGCCTCAGTCAACAGGATCTCCTCCGGTAGATGCTGAGGATCGAAGGGACTGAGCCGGTGCAACTCCTCAACCATTTCAGCCGTGATGCGTTGCGGCTCGCTATATTTCGGCCCGCCATTCACCACGCGATGCCCCACCGCAGTCAATGCATCGGGCCCGAGGCAGTCGATCCAATCCATCAACGCCTCGACCGCCTTTGGATGATCGGTTGCCTTTACCGGCCGGGTGAAGTTGTCCGTCTCCTTCAGGCCTTTGACCCACAAGAAGGCCTCCGGCTCTCCGATCCGCTCAATGCTGCCCGTCAATATTCGCCGGAGCTTGGCGTCAGCCTTAAAGAGCGCGAATTTGATGCTCGACGAGCCGCCGTTGATCGTCAGGATGCGGGCGTTAGTCTGATTCATGGAAATTTTTCCAATGGAAACACCCGGGTGGTCCCGGTGATGAATTCGGAGACCGTACCGTTCACAGACAAGATGATCGGCGGCGCTGCGTCATTATGCCCGCGAACCGTCAGCGAATCGCGAGTCAGCCACAGATCGAGTGAGTGCCCTCGGTAGCGGATGCGCAGGTCGAGGCGCTCCATCTCTTGGGCAGTTCCGGATTGAGGTGCAGGATGTCGCCTCGTACCTCGATACCCGTTGATACCCGCTGCACCTGATCGACGGTCCCCGCCATGGCGCCCAGGTGGATACCCTCCGCGGTGGTGCCCTGCTGGACATCGCTCACGTCACTCATGAGCGCCTCGGCAAAGAAATCCATGGCGCGGGGCCGGGCGGAACGGGCCAGGACCCAGGCGTACACCATCCGGGAGAGGGTGGAGCCATGGGACGAGCGGCTGCTATAATAGGCGATGTTGCGTGGGATGGTATCGTCCTTGAACGGATAGCCCAGACGCTGAAACAGTCCGCTGAGTTCCTCGGCGGAAAAGAGATAGAACAGCATCATCACATCGGGCTGTTTCGAGAGCTTGTACCGGTTGGCGCTGTCGTTCTCCCCCTCGAGGATGAGATCGAGTCGCTGGATATTACCGTACCGGGTCCGATAGGCCTCCCAGTCAAGCTCGGCCAATTGCTCGTAGCCCTCGAACTGGCAGATGATCCCGTCATCATGGAACGGTACAAACATGCGGTGACTGATATCTGCCCAGCGCTCGATTTCCTCTATCGACAAGCCCAGCCGAATCGTCAGTTCGGCCCGACGGAGGTCAGACAACAGATCGAGCACCTCCAAGGCTCGGCACAGCACCCAGGCGGCCATGAGGTTGGTATAGGCGTTGTTATTCAAGCCGGGTGTCGGCGAATCCGGATAGCGGTCATGAAACTCGTCGGGACCCATGACGCCGTGGATCTCATACCGCCCTCGCTCTTCAGTAAAGCAGGCGATACTGGACCAGAAACGGGCGATCTCGAGGACCAACTCCGCGCCGTAGGAGTGCAGGAACTCGATATCGTGGGTGACCTGGAAGTACTGCCAGACGTTATGGGCGATGGCGCTACCCACGTGGCGTTGCAGGTATGAGTTGTCCGGCACCCAGCGCTCCGAGCGCGGGTTCAGGTTGAGCGCCTGGGTCTCTTCCTGGCCATCGCTACCACTCTGCCAGGGGAACATTGCGCCCTGGTACCCGGCAGCAGTTGCGGCGCAGCGGGCCTCATCCAGACGTCGATACCGGTACATCAGCAGCGAGCGGGTGATTTCGGGCATGCGATAATTGAAAAACGGGAAGATGAATAGTTCATCCCAGAAGACATGGCCTTGATAGGCCTCCCCGGTCCAGCCCCGCGCCGGCACGCCGATATCGAGTCCAATGGAGTTGCTTGATACGGCCTGCAGCAGGTGAAACATGTTCAAGCGGAGCAGCATGGGGACGTTCAATTTGAAATCAGGGTCTCCCGGTCGGACATGGACATCGAAGCGGCGCCACAGATGTTTCCAGGCCAGGATATGGTTCGCCAGCACGTCATCGAACCGACCCGTGCGCGCGATCATTTTTTGCGCCTCCAGACCGCCCTCGGAAATGGCGTGATCGCGGCCGGTATACAGTGATGCCATCTTCTCCAGGACCAGGGTCTGGCCTTGTTTGAGATCGATTTTGAGTTCCTGGCCGATGTATCCCGGTTCTTCGATAATCCGGCGTCGCGCCTCTAACCGCTCTCCGCTCATAAAGGCTTGGGTCCGGGCCACCTGCGAGATCTGGATATTCGACTGGCAGGTCCGGGTCGAGAGGGATACGCCGTCCTCGCCAATGACCTTGCCGGCCAAAGGCTCCAGGTGCTTATTGTTGAATTTACGGTAGAGCTTGGCCCCCGCATTGACAACGCGGCCATCGATTGCCGAACGCACCGTGACCACCTCCGACCAGTTGTCGGCGGTCAGGGTCAGCTCCAGTGCGCTCAGGTGCATTTCGCTCATGGAGACCAGGCGTCGTTCTGTAAAGGTACTGCGCCTCCCCTGTTTGTCTTCGAAGCTGATGTTTCGCAAAAGCATGCCATGGCGTAGATCAAGCTCCTGGTGGTACGACAGGATGGTAACGGTTCGGGCCTCGAACCACTCCTGATCGGCGATACGAAAAGAGAGCGCCAGCCAGTTGGGGAAGTTCACCAGATCCTCGTTTTCCACCATGCGGCCCTTGATGTCGGTACGCAACCGATTGTAGCCTCCGGCGAGGTAGGTCCCCGGATAGTGGATGTCATCCGCCACCACCCAGGCGGCGGCGCCCCGGGTTGCGAAATAGCCATTCCCCAAGGTACACAAGACCTCGCGGATACCCTCTTTCGCCGGATCAAAGCCCTCAAACTCCAGTGACCAGGCAGAAGACGGTTCCTCTGCGACCCGGACTTGCGCCATATCGGTCACCACCACATCGGCCCCACCATCGCGCAACGCCTGGGCGTGCCCGCCACGATCAACGCCGATAACACAGCCGAATTGACCGGCCCGTCCAGCCTCGACCCCGGCAACCGCATCCTCCACCACCACGACACGTGAAGGTTCTACCCCGAGGCGCCGTGCCGCCTCCAGAAAGGCGTCCGGAGCCGGCTTGCCCTGGAGCGCAAGACGGGTAACGTCCTTGCCGTCCACTCGCGCCTCGAAGAGCTGGGCAATATCCGCGACCTCAAGCACCGCCGCGCAGTTATTACTTGAGGAGACCACAGCGGTCTTGATCTCCTGGGCCCGGAGTTGACGCACCAGGGCGATCGCGGATTCATAGGGTTCGACGCCCTGCTGCTCCAGGTGTTCTTTGAAATAGCGGTCCTTCAGATTGCCGAGTGCGTGGACGCTTTGCACCTCGGGGCCGTCTTCGGGTGCACCCAGGGGCAATATAATCCCACGTGACTCAAGAAAGTCTCTCACGCCGTCGTAACGCGGCTTGCCGTCGACATAGCGCGGGTAGTCAGTGTCGATGGCAAAGGGGACAAACGGTTCGCCACTTTGAGTGGCGCGCTGTTCGAGAAACGTGTCGAATAATTTTTTCCAGGCCGCGGCATGGACCCGGGCCGTCTTGGTCAGCACCCCGTCAAGATCAAAGAGCACCGCGTCATAGTCTCGCGAGGAAAGTGTGATAGCGACTTTCAGGTGCACTCCGTCTCGTCCAACCACTGCCGCGCCGCAATGGCGTCGACCTGATCGAAGTAGCGGACCGCCGCTTTGGTGAACGGCTTGCTGAAGATCGCCATGCCGTGCTGCCACTGCTTTTCTCCGACCATTGCGAGTCGTTCGATGTCCGCGAAGTGGGCGACACCGAACTTGAAGTCCTCCCAGGCCGCGCTGGCCTCCCAGCCGTGGAAACCGGTCATGTCGAACAGCACACGCAACTTGCCGTGCTGTCGGACGAGTCGTTCGAACTCGGGCACAAAATGTTCGTAATCCGCCTTGAGCAGCTTGCCGCTGACATGCACAACAAGCACTCCGCCGTCGTTTTCTTCCTTCAGTCGAATAGGCATTTTGGCTCCTTTGTTTTGATTAAGAAAACGCGGCAAGCCGCGGGGTCTTTACCCTAAAAGAAAATAAACCAACGAAAAAGGAACACGGCAGAAGAAACTTTTGCACAGCCCCTTCTTTCACCGGCTGATCTCGGGATAAATCCCGCTGCAAGTGCCTTCGAGATAGGTGTCGGAGACGCAGATCACGTCGAGATCATATTTTTTGATCACTCGGTTCAGGTGCACGGAGGTGAAGCTCTGCCCCGGTAGCAGAGTTGTTCTTTGAATCGTCCGGATGTTCTATCCCCCTGCGGCCAATGCAGATTGAGCTGCCAGCGTCTTGCGCACCTCCGCCAGCCGCCTTTCGATCACCGCGCGATCATGGCCGGCTTCGGTGCAGCGCTCGGCCAGCTCGGCAATCCACTGCAACTGTTTGTCGAGTGCCCGTAAGGAGCCGGGGATGATCGTCAGACTGCCGATGGTGTCGAGGGCGCCGAGTATGCGCAGCAAAACGGCAACATTCCCTTCGGCACTCCCCCGAATCTGATCAAAGGCTTCGGCCGCCAGATCATCAAAGCTCGGAACAATCGCCACCACACGCAGCGATTCTCCTTCGTAACGGTACGATGGCGGAAACTGTCGACCAGCCAGCCGAGCCAGAATCGATGTCAGATAATCCACACACATCACCGCCGTTGAGGTGTCATTGACCCCGGGAGAAAGTGCTTTCAGAGCCATATCTACGATCTGTCGAATACCGAAAGCCGGGTCCTGATCAACTGTGCGATGACGGCCAATACTGAAAGCACCGTTAAGGGCATCAATTGTCTCCCGGTCCGGCGGGTACGTCAGGGCAAGCGATACCAGGGTTGTATTCTGCACAACGAATGCGCCGATGCCGTGCTCCATTCGCACGATGGTCCGGCTCTGCCGGGCCAGGCGCAGCAGCGCATCGCTATTCACGCTTTGAATATATCCGCTCAATGCTGCCGGCACGGGATACCAGGTCCTTTTATCCTGTAGCTCAAGAACCTGATTCGGGTCTTTATCTTCATCGGTCCCCTGATCCGGTTTTATTGGCAATAGCCGGTCAATGGAGGCATCGGTTTCCTGAGCGACCGAGGCTATAATACTGGATGCCTGAATCGACAAGGCAATATGATGAATGAAATAGATAAGGATAACTACGCCACCGAGCGACATTACCAATCCAAAGAATACCGCCAGGCCCGGGACAAACTCGTCTACGCCACCACTGCCGCGAATGGTACGCAACACAATCAGGCAATATGTAAAAATGCCGGCGAAAACCCCCAGCGTCGTTTGCGTAATGCGGCTGCGCATGAAATTTCTCAGAATGCGGGAGGTGTACTGTCCCGATGCCAGAACCAGTGCCAGCAGGGTCATGGAGAAGGTGATACCCATAACCGTAACCATCGAACCGGCCAGCGTTGACAACATCTGGCGCGCGCCTTCCGCCTCCACCCCAAACAACCTTGGCCATTGGCTCAGCCATCGGTCACTACCGGCAGAGTCTGCTTCAATAAATACAGCCGCGATGGCAATACTGCCTATGACCATCAGCGAAGGTATAAACCAGAAGCTCGACCGCAGATTGCCATATAATTGCTTCACCTTATGCATGGAGGAACTCATTCTCTAAGGATGTGAAAAGTTCAGAGGCTTTCATCATAGTTTCACCTTCCGCAGCCTTAAGGCGTTGCCAATCACCGATACCGAACTTAAGCTCATGGCGGCGCCGGCAATAATGGGGCTGAGCAGCCAGCCGAAAACCGGGTAGAGCGCCCCGGCCGCCACCGGGATACCCAGGGCGTTATAGAGAAAGGCGAACATTAAATTTTGGCGGATATTCCACATGGTGGCCCGGCTGAGCTTGATCGCCTTGGCAATGCCGCGCAGATCACCCTTGACCAGGGTAATACCGGCGCTTTGCATGGCCACGTCGGTGCCGGTGCCCATGGCAATGCCAACTTCTGCGGCGCTCAAGGCCGGGGCGTCGTTGATGCCGTCGCCGGCCATGGCCACATGTTTTCCTTCGGCGGTCAGCTTCTTGATATGATCGACCTTGCCGGCCGGTTCGATTTCTGCTTCCAGATCATCAAGCCCCAGTTTTTTGGCCACCGCCGCGGCGGTGCGGCGGTTGTCGCCGGTGAGCATGACGATTTTCAAACCCAAATCGTGAAGTTCAGCGATGGCTTCTGCCGTGGAGTCCTTGATCGGATCGGCCACCGAAAGAATCCCGGCCGGTTTGCCGTCGATGGCGACATACATCACCGTCTTACCCTCTTCCTGCAGTTTAGCGGCCGCGGCCTCAAGCGCTTCCAGACCGGTAATCTTTTCGTCCCGCAAAAAATCAGGTTTGCCGATCATCGCCGTCCGGCCGCCGACGCTACCGGCAACACCGCCAGCGGTCACCGAGCGAAAATCTTTGACCTCCTCCAAATCAACCTCTTGATCCTTGGCGCCTTTGACAATGGCGGCGGCCAGCGGGTGTTCGCTGTTCTGCTCCAGGGAGGCAGCGATGTGCAGAAACTCCTTGGCGTCGAAACCCTCCGCCGGCAGGACATCGATGAGCTTTGGTTTTCCCTCGGTGAGGGTGCCGGTCTTGTCGACCACCAGGGTGGTGACCTTTTCCAGTCTTTCCAGGGCCTCGGCATTTTTCACCAGCACACCAGCCTGGGCGCCGCGCCCGACCCCGACCATGATCGACATGGGCGTAGCCAGCCCCAGGGCGCAGGGGCAGGCGATGATCAGTACCGCCACGGCGTTGACAATAGCGTGGGCCAGCCTGGGCTCGGGTCCGAGCCACAGCCAGATGCCGAAGGTAATGAGCGCCACTGCCACGACCAGGGGCACAAAAATACCGGCGACCTTGTCGGCCAGCCCCTGGATAGGCGCCCGGCTGCGCTGGGCCTCGGCCACCATGCTGACGATCTGCCCGAGCAGGGTGTCGTTGCCGACTCGTTCGGCCTTCATGACAAAACTGCCGGAGCCATTGACGGTGCCGCCGGTTACCTTGTCGCCGACATTTTTTTCCACCGGCAGGGGTTCACCGGTAACCATTGACTCTTCAACACTGGAATGCCCTTCAACCACTTCGCCGTCCACCGGCACCTTGTCGCCGGGAACCACCCGCAACCAGTCGCCGACCTTTACCTGTTCGAGCGGTACTTCATTATCACCCCCCGGCGCGACTTGGCGTGCGGTGGGCGGCGCCAGATTCAGCAGGGCCTTGATGGCGCTGCCGGTGCGGCTGCGGGCCCGGAGTTCGAGCACCTGACCGAGCAGGACCAGGACAATGATCACCGCTGCTGCCTCAAAATAGATATCGATCCTGCCCCCGTGTTGCATGGTGGCGGGGAATATATCCGGCAGCAGCATGCCCACCGCGCTGAACAGATACGCGGCGCTGACACCCATGGAGATCAGAGTGAACATGTTCAGGTGCCAGGTCACCAGTGAGCGCCAGCCCCGCTGGAAAAACAGCCAGCCAGCCCAAAAAACAACCGGGGTGGTGAGGGCAAACTGCAACCAGCGTGCGGCCGGACTGGCCACCCAGGAGTCACTGTCCACGCCCGGGAGCAGGTGGGACATGGCCAGGAGAAAGACCGGCAGGGCCAGGGCGCCACCGATCCAGAAGCGGTGGGTCATGTCGCGCAGTTCAGCGTTTTCCTCGTCAGCCGAGCCCCCACTCCCCGCCTTCAGTTCCAGGGCCATACCGCATTTGGGGCAGGCGCCTGGTTTATCCTCTTCCACTTCGGGGTGCATGGGGCAGGTGTATACCGCTTTCGAGCCGGCGGTGGGCGGATGAAACTCGCACTCTTCGCAAGGAACTTCTTCGGATTCAGCTTTGTTCGCATCCTTACCCTTACCGGCGTTCCCTGTTTTCAGTTCCAAGGCCATGCCGCATTTGGGGCAATCACCGGGTTTATCCTCTTCGACTTCGAGATGCATCGTGCAGGTGTAAATGGGTTTGGTTGCCGAAGGTTTATCGGGGGCAGGCGCGGGTGAAGGAGAATCGTGATCATCGCCCGCACTTTCCTCCGGCGTTGCCTCTGCAGGTTCTGCCATGAACTTTTCCCGACAGCCATCGCTGCAAAAGAAGACGGTCTTGCCGTCACGTTCAGCAGAGAGCGCCGATGCTTCGTCCACGGTCATGCCGCAGATGGGGTCAATTGCCATATCATTTCTCCTTCATAAAGCGGATTTCAGGCGATTGAGTAACGCGACTAATCAACCTGCCGATTGCTGCATCATTTCGACAATCAAAACCTCTACTTCCTTGGCTACCCCGGCCAGATTCGGGGTGTTGAACATCGCCAGCAACGTGATGGGCTTCAAAGCTGTTGCCGTGCCCACCGTCGCCAGGGTTACGACTCCAGATCCTTCTTCATCCGCTCAAAATCGTCCTTGTTAATTTCGCCCCTGGCATAACGTTTTTTGAGAATATCGAGCGGCGTCTCCCGGCTGTCGATAAACTCGGTCCGATCACTTTTCATGAACAGCCGGTATAGCCAAACCAAGCCTGCTATAATCAATCCCCAGAACAGCAGCATCATGAACATCCCTCCAATTCCGGTGCCAGGACCCCATCCATTCATAAAGCCATTTCCCCACATCATGTTTTCACCTCGTATAAAATTAAAGCCGCGTGGTGCTCCCTTACTGGAAAAATTCCCGGACTTTTGCCGCAATCTGGCGATCCGTCATCGAGTCTTCCGTTTCCACCGCCTCGATTCGTGCCCCAAGCTTGTCTTTCATGAGACGTTTTTTGAGTTCGCCTTTTGCCTCACCAGGGCCAAACAGCAGGATCGAATCGGCATCACGAAGTACCGAAATGACCTCATCATAGTAACCATTGAGTTGGCCGGTAAACTTTCTCGCGCGGCTGTCGTCCGCCGGCACCTTCTGCGCTTCATAGGGTTCCAGCGAACGTTCTCCCGCAAACCGCCCTTGCTGCCTTTCCACCTCGGATTCGATCACCTTCGTTTTTTCTCCCTGGTCCGATAACACAACTATCACGGCCTTGCGATGATCGATCCATACACCAGCGGTCGTTTTCATAGATTTCTCCTTTTGTATTTTGAGGCTTGCTGCCCCCTGTTTACCCTTTCGTTCCAAGCAAGCTGATCGTAGAGGGATCTGTCCCGGACAATTGCTCGCGTCCATCGGCATTCACCAGCCAACCCATGATCGGTACACTCCTTTATGAGCAAGAGGTATGCCGGAGGATAAAAACAAACGGAAAGAAGCGAAGAAGTCTTTATTGGCAGGGCATGAGAGAGGGCGACGATGGAGGCAGAGCAATCGAATGGACCCAGCGAACCTCCATATCTGGTGGTCCCTCGAAATATTGAGGGGATAGAACAGCCCCTTCCGAAATCCTCGTTTACCTACGATTAAGGCCCACAGACTAAGATAGCCTGAAGCAGGAAGCGTAGTGGTAGATTGGTACTTTCCGCTTCCCTTTTTATTCTATATGTTCTTGAGCCGTTTGCAGCGCCAGGCTCTTATCTTTTGTAAACAGCCTCCACTTCATTTTTGCGGAATGACTGCCGGCTTTCTTGTCTTGGCCTCTACCGCAATACCAATGGCCAAAGCGTTCGACTGTAGAAAAAGGATGATTTTCGGTGCAGAGAAGCCCGCACGAATTAACCTCTTTAAAAAAGATGGTTTCATCCGGAGCTTGATCAAAAGACATATTGGTCGGCAAGGCTATTTGAGATACATCCACCTTCGCTGCTTCCTGCTCATCCAACCAGTCTGAAATTTTCATTTTGTTTTTTCCCCTTTTTTTAGCCAAGGCCGAGGACACGGCACCCTTGATGCTCGACGAACCGCCATTGCTCGTCAGGATGCGAGGGTTGGGCGGTTGCCTGGATTACTGGTTCGTCATTTGTTTTCTCGGATCAATTGAGCCAGATCCTCAAGCGCTTTTTTCTCACATTCCGGGCAAAGGCCATGGCTGAAAACGGCGTCCGTATGCTCGCTCACATAGGTCTCGACACCGCTCCAATAGCCCGTGTCATCCCGTATTTTCTTGCATGATGCGCAGATCGGCAGCAGGCCGGTTAACTGCCTGACCTTGGCAAGGGCCCCCTGCAACTCCTGGTTTTTCTTTTCGAGTTCAGCGGCATATCGCTGTAATGTTTCTTCATCCTGCTTACGCTCCTCAATTTCTCTCCTCAGTCCGAGATTAGCCTTTTCCAGGTCCAAGGTCATCTTGGCCAGAGACAGGGCCTGGTTGCGCGACTTTGTCAACGACAACACCACGGCAAAAAGCAGGAGACTGCTGATGATGCCAAGCAACAGGATGCTGTTCACCTGACCGGTATCGATGGTTTCTTCAAAATACGGTGAGGACTTGAAAACCAAGAGCCAACGACGACCGGCGTATTCCAGAATGGATTGGTAGATGGCAAAATGGACGTGATCAGACCGGGAGATGACATCCATGTTCCCACTGGGATAGAGTAAGGCCTCTTTAAGCGGTTGATCCCCATCGAAAACCTGAAGTTCAACATCCTCATGCTTCTCCATCAGAAGACCCTGCATGAAATCATTCATGCGGAAGGGACTGTAAACATATCCCAATAAGGCCTCAATCCTCTGCCCGGGGTCTCCGGGACTTCTCCATTGCGGTAGACCGGCAGATACATAAGAAAGCCCGCCTGAACATCTTTTTCTGTTTCCTGAAGCAGGGTAATTTTGCCACTCAAAGCAGCCAAACCGGTGTCCCTGGCCATCACCATGGCTTCTTTTCGGGTGGGTTCGGAAAACATGTCGTAACCAAAAGCCCGCTGATTTCGCCAATCAAAGGGCTCCAGAAAGATAACGGAGGTGTATTCCGGGCGCTCCCCATCAGGATAGATATCATAGTCGGGGAAACCCTCCTCGCGAATCTGACGGATGTGAGCCTTCTTTTCTGAAGGAAGAATTCTTTTGGAAAAACCGAACCCTTGCACCCCTGGATAATGTTGATCAATCTGCAACGCGTTTGCAAATGTCCGCCATTCCGCACGGGTAACTTCCTCGGAGCCGACGAAAAGACCGGCGCCGCTTTGGAGCAGGAAAGCATAGTCATGCAGTCGCTCATGAAGCGCTGCTTCTATGGTCTGGGCTCGAAAGACAAAACGATCATTCGCTCTTGCCAGCATTACGCCCCTGGCGAGATACCAGACGAAAAAAGTGACAACCAGAGACGCCAACAGGACTGTCCAGGCCATCCATTTACCCCGAAAAACGAAGCGAAGCGGTGAAGTGCCACCTTCAGGCGTCTGAGGAGTAGATAAACCAGGCAATGACGCAGTCGATCCCTGAATATTCTCTTTTCTCATATTTTGTTCATTCTTACCCATGATGATCACGTCCGAAACACTAGCCAGGTAAGCCATCATAGGGTTGGCAACAGACCGAAAATAAAAGGAAAAATTTGAAAGTGGCCAGTACGGCTTCCCAAGAGGAAACCTCAATCCCTATTGGTGCTGATCAAATATATCTTGAAATACCGGGGCAATTTCCTTGAAGGCCGCAAGGACCGCTGGATCAAAATGTTCCGGCCTGGTCCGACCGTCCCCCTCGGTGATAATCCTGCAGGTTTTTTGATGGTCAAAGGCCGATTTATAGGGCCTTTGAGCCCGCAGGGCATCATATTGGTCGACGAGATTGGCGATTCTGCCCTCAAGGGGAATTTCTTCTCCTTTTAACCTACCCGGATAGCCGCCGCCGTCCCACCGTTCGTGATGCGTCAAGGCAATGGCGGCAGCTATCCGGGATAAGTCGATTCCCCGAGGATCTTCGCGCCTATTACCGTATGGGTCGTCATGCTCTCGAATTCCTCCCGGGTCAAAGATCCCGGCTTGAGGAGAATGTTATCCAAAATGCCGATCTTGCCGATGTCATGCAGCGAACTGGCAAAGGTTATGGTCTCGATAAAGTCCATCGACATATCCAACGCTTCCGCCATCTTGCCGGCATAAAAGCCGATCCTCGCTATATGCGCGCCAGTGTCGGTGTCCCGAAATTCCGCGGCGGAGGTTAGCTTCCGCATCATCTCGTTGCCCATGTTTTTAAGGTCCCGGGTTCTTTCCCGCACCTTCTGCTCAAGGATTTGATTATGTTCGAGCATGAAGTCGTCAAAGGCCTTGATCTTCAGCAGGTTGCGGACTCGAATCAGTAATTCGCCCTGATCAATAGGCTTGGAAAGAAAATCATTGGCGGAGACCGAGAGGCCTTTTATTTTTGATTCCCGGTCGTGCAGCGCTGTCACGATGATGATCGGGATATTCATGGTTTCCGGGTCTTCTTTTAAAATCCGACAGGCCTCGTGGCCATCCATGATCGGCATCATAATATCAAGGATGATCAGATCAGGTCGGATTTCACCAACCTTCCGCACCGCTTCCTCACCGTTTGAGGCATATTCGACATCATAGCCTTGCGGCACCAGCCACTGGGTCAGCAGCCGGAGATTCGCTTCCTCATCGTCGACCAACAATATTTTCTCATTCATTTGTCCAGGACCTCCCTTACTTTCAATAAAAGGCTTTTTGACTGGTACGGTTTCTGGATGAAGTCAAAACTGCCCTCCAGTAATTCTTTGTTGCTGATAATTTCCGAGGTATAGCCGCTGGCAAAGAGTATTCTGATCTTTGGGCTTACCGTGCGGATCGCCTCACCGACCTCTTTGCCGTTTTTCTTCGGCATGATCATGTCCAGCAGAACCAGGTTGATTCGTTCCCGGTTCTCCAGGAATTTGGCGATTGCCTCTTCGCCATCCGCCGCAGTGATAACCCTATAGCCAAAGGCCTCCAGTATTCTCCTGCTCAATTCCCTCAGCGCGGCGTCGTCCTCAGCAACCAGAATAGTCTCATGCCCGCCCTTGACAGGCTCGACACCCTCAGGTTTCTCGTCCAAGGCCGCTTCATCACAGAGCGGCAGAAATATTTTGAACACCGTGCCTTCGCCCGGCTCACTGTAGACCTTGATATAGCCGTTATGCTGTTTGATGATCCCGTAGGAAATGGCGAGACCGAGCCCGGTCCCTTTGCCAACCCCTTTGGTGGTAAAGAAAGGCTCGAATATCTTCTGCTGTGTTTCCTTATCCATTCCCTGTCCGGTATCAGAAACCGTGATCAGCGCATATCTCCCCGGCCGGCCATATCGGTAGGCGGCAACATAGGCTTCATCGATCTCCTCAAGGCCGGTGGTGATCAGCAGCCGTCCGCCTTCCTGCATGACGTCCTTGGCATTGGAGGCAAGGTTGATCAGCACCTGCTCGATTTGCCCGGTATCGGCCGACACAATCAAGGGGGTGTCGGTAAGATCCAGATGAAATTCAATACTCTCTCGGATAACCCGGACCAGCATTTTCTGCAGACCGAGGATCAGCTCATTGATATTCGTGGGCTTCACATCAGCAGGCTCTTTTCTGCTGAACAGCAGCAGCCTCTTGGTGAGATCCGCAGCCCGGTCGGCGGCAACCAGCACTTCATGCATATCTTCTCTGGCCGGGCTGTCGGCTGCCAAGGTGTCCTCAACCATGTTGCTGTACCCCATGATCACATTGAGGATATTGTTGAAATCATGGGCAATTCCTCCGGCCAGGGTGCCGACCGCCTCCATCTTCTGGGCATGAAGCAGTTGGGATTCAAGCTTCTTTTGTTCGGTGACGTCTCGTATCACCTCGATCACCGACACAATATTCCCCTGAAAATCCCTTAACGGAGAGGCGGTAACCTGGCGATATCTGGTCTCCTTGCCGATAATTACGGTCCTTTCGGCCTGATGAATACCTCCGTCATTGTAGGCCTTCTCGACAGGGCATCCTTCGCAGATGTGGTCTTGGTGCTCATAGGCCGCGTAGCAGTGCTCGCCGACATGATCACCAATTAAATTTTTCAGAGCCTGGTTCTGGTAGGTTATGAGATAAGCGGGATCTTGGATGCTGATTCCGTCTCCCATTGAGGACATGAAGGCCGACCATCTGGTTTCTCCCTCCTGGGCTTTTATCATCGCCGAGTGTAAGTCTTGCTCCGCCTACATGCGCTCGGTGATGTCTCTGCCGAGACCACAGATAGCCATGGGGGTACCGGATGCATCCCGCAGGAGGGAGGCGCTGAATGAATAAGGAATCCGCTTCCCCTCTTTGGTGACGAACAGGGCATCGACTTTGACGCTGCCTGTCGTGGTTGCCGTCTCAATCGCCGTTGCGATCCTGTTGATGTCATCACCTCGAAATAAATCGACCGGGGTAAGCTGAGCAATTTCCCCGTCCGTGTAGCCGGTGACGCCACTCACGGGATTGTTCCAGCGGATAAACCGCCCCTCAAGATCAAAGACAAAGAATACGTCCTGTAGAGAGTTCAGGGCATTTTCAATAAAGAGCTGTTCTTCTTTCAAGGTCTCTTGTACCAGCTTCCGTTCAGTGACATCGCGAATATTACATTGGGCCAAGATAGCCCGGTCGACCAAATAGATATCTGTGTAGATTCCCTGTCCGGATCTGGTTTGTAAAAAAATATCCTCGTAATTAAGAATGCCCTCCCTGTCCAAATCCCCCATGGTGGCGGAGAAATGACGCGTATCGATCGAAACCCCGATATCACTGAGATTTTTCCCAAGGCACTCCGCTTCGGAATACCCCAACATTTTCTCAAAGGCCGAATTGGCATGGGCGACACGTCCTTCCTTCTTTTCAAGAAGCACGATCCCGTCGCTGGCGGTCTCAAAAAGTCTCCGGTAGCGAAATTCAGACTCTGCCAACAGGTCTTCCAGACGACTGCGCTCGGTAATGTCCTCGATGGCCAAGAGGATGATCCGCTCCTTGCCCCACACTTGTTTAATCTGCCGGGCATTCAACAGCATGACACGCCGACCGATGGTGGCGAAATCGTGTTCGACCTCATAGTTATCAAAGCTGGTCTTCTCGGGCAGAATGGTTTCCAGCAGTTCCCGCAGCTTGGGGATATCCCACTGTTTATCGCCCAGGTCATAGATCAGCTGCCCGACGGTATCCTCCGGCTTAACCTGGAAAAAATCGTAGAAAGAGCGGCTGACGGTGACCACCCGGAGATCCTGGTCCAAAGAAATCAGAGGCTCGCGGACCGTGTTGATGACGCTCTCGGCGAATTCATGGGCGGCATCGGCTAATTTTTTAACGACCTCCAGTTCTTTTCGGGTTGTTTCCAGGCCCGTTTCTATCGCCTTGCGCTCGGTGATGTCCTCGATGGCCAGCAGGATGATCCGCTCTTTGCCCCACGCCTGTTCAATCTGCCGGGCATTCAACAGCATGGTTCGCCGACCGATAGTAGCGAAATCGTGTTCCACCTCATAGCCGACAAAACTGGTCTTCTGGGGCAGAATAGTTTCCAGGAGTTCCCGCAGCTTGGGGATATCCCACTGTTTATCGCCCAAATCATAGATCAGCTGGCCGACGGTTTCCTCCGGCTTGACTTGGAATACCTTATAGAAAGAACGGCTGGCCGAGACTACCCGTAAATCTTGATCCAGGACGATCAAGGGTTCGCGCACAGTATTGATGATATCCTCGGCAAATTCCAGGGATTGCCTCAGTTTCTTTTCCATGACCATTACTCCCCTTCGATTGAGGGCATCAAACAATTCTTGATGGCCTCGTAGCCATCCTTACCCGGCATCATAATATCAAGAAGAATCAGAGCGATACCGCCCGCCTTGACCTTTCGGAGCGCCTCTTTCCCATCCAAGACCAGTGCAACATCATAGCCCAACGGAATGAACCCAGGCTGAGCAGCCCCTAGCAATATCCTTTCGTTCAGTATCCAGTAATCCCTTAGCTTTCCCACGGTCTATTCAGGTTAGACAGAGAAACAACCACCCCGCCCCCTTCTTCAGGGTATAACTTAGTATAGGTCCTGGTCTAGCAAAGAGTAAAGGTGAAAAAAACAAGGGACAGACCACGATTATCTTGTTGTTTCTTTGAAAATTTACAATACGTACAAACCATGCCCTGGTGCCGTGGCAAAGATGCAATGGGAGTCAATCGCGCAGGCATTTTTTCTGGATACAAGAAGCGGCTTCAGGGGCAGAGTAACAGCGTAGCGGGGTCTGCTCTATGACTGGAGACGAAACGCTATAGTCGAAAGGAATTGAAAAAAGTGGTCTGTCTCCAATTTTACAGAGAAAGGCGGCGATGTTTCTCCAGAGGGAGTCAAACGGCTTGAGGCATCGCCAGAAGATCCATGGATGGTAACAGCAGGTTGCTAGGAGAAGTCTGTTATTGGCTCGGGACCCCTCCAACGCCAGCGAAAATGACGACCTCCCTCCCACCACCATCCCTGCCGGATGGTGGTCAGCGCTGCCAGAGGATACGCGCATTTTCCAGTGGGACCGCAACCCCGGCGCGGCGGGGAATCAATCGGGCCGTATAGTCGGATGGTAGACGGCCTGTAGGTACACCGCCGCTAAAGACATGGCCGTTGGTCGCTCCCACCAATTGCCGGGCCCGCTGCAGTTCAATACACTCTGCTGGTCGCATTGCCGACCCGTCGTCGATGGGGTCGGCATACAGCTCAACCCGCACCGAGTCCGGATCGAGGTCGTCGAAGTAGACCTGCACCTCGAACAGATGCTCCTCGGGGTTGCTTTCAATCTTCACCTCGCCGAAACGGAGTCCGGACCATTTTTGACTGAGTTCATGCTCCCACGCCACCAGGGCCGCGCCGTCGGCGCCTTGATCGGTGGCCCGGGACAGAAAGGCCTCGGCCGCCGGCAGATACTGTTGCTCGGTATACTCGCGCACCGCCCGATTGGCGCCGAAACGCGGGGTCAACCGGGCCATGCTTTCACGCATCCGGTTCACCCAGGCGACCGGGATGCCCTGGTCGTTCCGGGTATAGAACTCAGGGATCACCTCACCTTCCAACAGGTCATAGAGGGCCTCGGCCTCATGGGCGTCCCAGGCGGGATCGTTATCGTGTTCACGACCATCCCCCAAGGCCCAGCCGATGTCCGGGGAGTAGGCCTCAGCCCACCACCCGTCCAGCTCCGAGAGATTGAGGCCGCCATTGACCAGCACCTTCATACCGCTGGTGCCGCACGCCTCCCAGGGTCGCCGGGGCGTATTGATCCAGACATCGACCCCCTGCACCAGGGCCTCGCTCAACAACATGTTGTAGTCGCTGAGGAAGATCACATGACGATGCACCTCGGGGCGGCGGATAAAAAGGATCCACTCCCGGATCAGGGCCTGCCCTTCCTGGTCGGAAGGATGGGCCTTGCCCGCCATGATCAACTGAACCGGCCGGTGCGGGTCGGTCAGCAACCGCACCAGCCGCTCCGGATCGTGGAGCAGCAGATTGGGTCGCTTGTAGGAAGCAAAACGCCGGGCAAAGCCCAGGGTCAGGATGTTGGGGTCAAAATAATGAGCCGCTTCCGCCACCACTTCCGGTCCGGCGCCGGAGGCGGCCAGCTGCCTGGACAGACGATCTCGCACAGAGGTCACGAAAGACCTGCCGGCGTCTAAGCGGAATTGCCAGAGCCTGGAGTCGGATACCTGGCGCATATCCTGCTCCAGGGTATCCAACGTCCCCAGCCAGCGGTCCTTGCCGCAGGCCTCGGTCCAGAGATCGTCCGCCGCAGCTGAGTCCCAGGTCGGCATGTGGACACCGTTGGTGACAGAGCCGATGGGCACCTCCGCCTCCGGCCAGTGAGGAAAGAGCGGCTGGAAGAGACGGCGGCTTACCAGACCATGCAGAAGGCTGACGCCATTAACCGCACCGCTGCCACGCATCGCCAGGTAGGCCATATTGAAACGCTCCGCCGGATCATCCGGGTTGCAGCGACCCAGGGCCAGGAGATCTTGGAGGGTAAGCCCGATCTTTTCGGCATAGCCCCCCAGGTATTGGGCAATGAGGTTGGGAGAAAAACGGTCGAAACCGGCAGCCACCGCTGTATGGGTGGTAAAAAGATTGCCGGCGCGGGTTACCGCCAGGGCCTCCGCAAAGGTCCGGTCGGTATCCTCCATGAAGCTCCGCGCCCGTTCCAAGACGGCGAAAGCGGCATGACCTTCATTCAAATGACAGACTTCCGGCTCGATATCCAAGGCCCGCAGCAGACGCCAGCCGCCGATCCCAAGGACCAACTCCTGGAGCAGCCGCAACTCCGGGCCGCCGCCGTATAACTCACTGGTGATCCCTCGATGCACCGGCGAATTAGCCACGTCATTGCTGTCCAGCAGGTAGAGTTTAACCCGCCCGACCTGGACCTGCCAGGCCCGCAACCAGACCGTGTAGCCGGGGAGGATAATCTCCAGACGCAGCCACTCTCCGTCTGCCTTCCGTAACGGGGTGATCGGTAATTGCCCTGGGTCGTTATAGGGATAAAGGGCCTGTTGGGCGCCATGCCGGTCGATGATCTGGCGGAAATACCCCTGCTGGTAGAGCAGTCCCACCCCAACCACTGGTACGCCCAGGTCGCTGGCGGCCTTAAGCTGATCGCCGGCCACATTGCCGAGCCCTCCCGAATAGATGGGCAGGGCTTCGCTTAACATGAATTCCATACTGAAATATGCGACACCCTGCAGCGGTGCGCCCGGGTGGGTTTGTTGAAACCAGGCAGGCGCCGCTGCCGCCTGGTTTTTCGACTGGGCCAGGACATCAATCTTCCGCCGGAAGGCCGGATCGGCCAAGGCGCCGCGGATCGTGTCCCGGGAGACCGTTTGCAGGACATCGCAGGGGTGATGGGTCAGATCCCAGAGGACCGGGTCCAGCTCACGCCAGATCTGGTCGGTGGCATGATTCCAGGTCCAGTTCAAATCCAGGGCCAGCTCGACCAGGGACTCGAAACCCTCGACATCGTCTTCGAGAAGGCTGTAGAGATGATGATTCGCCGATGCTTGTTTGCTCATGGTGGAAGACCTCATTTGGCATAGCCGCTGATCCCCATCATCAAGCGGAGGAAACCGAAACACAGCCAGCTCATTAATCGCAGACCCAGGGGTTGAGTTTTCCAGATATCCCTGACGATCCGCCGGCCATCGCCGGCCATGGTTCGGTGCAGGCTTTCGGCCATAGACGCCCCGAATTCCCGGTCGTCAACGACCACATTCGCCTCCCGGGAAAGAAGCAGACTGAAGGGATCGATATTGGACGAGCCCACCGTTGCCCAATGGCCGTCGATCACCGCTACCTTGGCGTGCAAAAAGCTCTTGTGGAATTCGTAAATTTCAATTCCCCCATCGAGAAAACTGCCATAGAGGGCCTGGGCGGCATAATGCTGGAGGAAATGATCGTATTTCCCCTGCAACAACAAAACCACCCGCACGCCGCGCCCGGCTGCCTTGATCAGGGCATGACGAAAATGATATCCCGGCAGGAAATAGGCATTGGCGAGAATGATCTCGGATTCCGCCCCATCGATAGCCGCGAGATAGGCCGCTTCAATATCCCGGCGATGGCGGATATTATCCCGCACCAAAAAGGCAGCATTCATCCTGCCTCCGGTTGTGGTTGCAACCGGAGGGGTCCGATCCAGGATCGTTCCTTTACGAAAGGAAGTCCAGGCCACCAGGGACCAGAGGTGTTGGGCGGAAAGGCGAATCACCTCCACCAGCGGCCCTTGCACCGAGACCGCATAGTCGAAGCGGGGAGGCAGATCACTGAGGGTTGTCCGGTCATCAACAATGTTGATTCCCCCGACAAAGGCGATCTCCCGATCCACCACCACAATTTTTCGGTGGAGTCGGCGCAACCGTTTTCGTTGAAAGGTCCAGGGGGATATCTTGGGCCGGTAGATAAGCGTTTGAACTCCATCCGCCTGCAGACGTTCCAGCATGGCGGACGAGAGATCCTTGCAGCCGTAGCCATCGATCAGCAGATGGACCTTGACCCCCCGCAGGACGGCCCGCCCCAGTGCCGCCGCAATCATCTGGCCGGCGGCATCATCTTCATAAATATAGGTCTCCAGATATATTTCATGCTTGGCCTGATCGAAGGCCGCTTCGAGGGCAGGAAAATACTCCGCTCCGTTCTGCAGCAGGATGACCCGGTTGTCCGGAAAGAACCGGGATACCTTGGGGGGCAGAAGTGCATGATAGAGGTCTTGACGATGTCGTTTCCCTTGGGACATGGCTTTTCTCTGGCCCTGGCTGTCGGATCAGGATTCAGGGTACACTCTCATATGAGTATTCTCAAACGTTTCCCCATCAATCCCCCATTGAGTGAAGGCTGTCACAGGAGATGGTTTCACATGGCTCGGCAAGAAGGTTCATCGCCCCCCGCAATATCTTGAAACACTCCGACCGGCGATAGGCTTCAAGGTCCTGGCGGGTTTCCCACTCCTGGAGCAGGCAGAGGGCATATTCATCATCCATGTCATGGAAGAAATCACAGCGACCGCAACCCTTTTCGGCCCGAATGGGGCCAAGCAGAGAGGTGATCGTCTGTGACAATTCCTGCCTCTTGGTCGGCGACACCTTCATGTACATGATGACGAGAATCATACCCTGGGTTTAAGCAATTGGCATGCCGAACGGAGCAATACGCCAATATCAAACGGCAGAAGTGCTGGTGGCAAGGGATGGCAGGGAGGAGTGGAAACAACAGATGGCTTTACCGGATCAAACCGGCTGCCATATATGGTGGAGCCTCATATTCCTGAGGGTAGCAATCATCCACCTTCTGAACCAAACTTCCGGCCTCGGTTCTGCCAAGAATCATTCTTCCGTCGTCGGGCCGTGGACACCATCAGAGGTCGCCGGTGATTGACGCTTTCGTTTTTCCAGTTCCGCATTACCGGCGCTTTGTGGACAGCGGGTTTTGTTCCTTTTCCGGTGGGCATGGATACACTCTGCAAACAACAGATTCGCTTTCATCCGTTAAACTTCGGTTAAAAAGACGTTTTCTTGTCCGGGCGAATAATTTCGAGCTTGTGCATCCTGGCCCGCAGGGTGCTCGGATGCAGGTCGAGGATGACGGCGGCGCCGTTTTTCCCCTCGATGCGCCATTCGGTCTCCGCAAGGGTCGCAAGGATGAGACTGCGTTCCATCTCTTTCAAGGTCCCGCCGGTCGCCGGAATGGAGGGGGACGCGGGAGTAAGGTTGTCCGCGAGCTGAAATCCTGGCCCCGGGCAGAGAATGACGGACCGCTCGATGATGCTTTCCAGTTCACGGACATTGCCGGGCCAAGGGTAGTCCTGCAGGGCCTGCATCGTTTCCTTCGGGATTGAAGTGATCTTTTTGCCAAGTTTTCGGGCATAGCGCTCGACAAAGGCCTCGACCATCAAAGCAATGTCTTCCTTCCGTTGGCGCAACGGCGGCACCGTGATGGGAAAGACGTTCAGGCGGTAGTAGAGATCTTTACGGAATTTACCGGCGATAATTTCCTCTTCGAGGTTCCGGTTGGTTGTTGCCACGATCCGCACATCAACTTTAATGGTCTTGGCGGAACCCAAACGCTGAAACTCACCATGCTGGATCACCCGGAGTAGTTTGGCCTGCATCTCCAGCGGTAATTCTCCGATTTCATCCAGACAGATAGTGGAGCCATCCGCGATCTCGAAGCGACCGATCTGGCGGGACTCCGCCCCGGTAAAGGCCCCTTTTTCCCGGCCAAACAGTTCACTTTCCAATAGAGTCGCGGGCAAGGCGGCGCAGTTGACGGTAATGAGCGGGAGTTTATTGCGAGGGCTTAAGTTGTGGATAGCGCCGGCTATCAGTTCTTTACCGGTGCCGGTCTCACCGAGAACCAGGACCGTGGTATCGGTGGGGGCAACCTGCTCAGCGCGATACAGCACATACTTGAGGCCATCACTCTGACCGATGACATGATTGAATCGTTGTTCCCGAATGATCTCCCGGCGGAAAAAAATATTCTCGACCACCAGGCGGTCTTTCAGCTCTTTAATCTCTTCCAGGGCCTTCCGCAGGGATTCCTCGGTCCCTTGATGCTGGTCGTTTTTTTGTTCCCCATGGCCGTTTGGCAGAGGGGGAACCGCCCGCCGTTCCGAGAGTCGACGATTCGTTCCGGCGGGGGAAGCCGGTCGAGATGTCGCCTGCGTCAGTTTTTGGATGCTGACGTCGCGAATGGTGCAAATAATAAGCTTGGAACGATTGACCAGATAGATACTACTGATGACTTCCACGGCGATGACCCGGCCATTTTTGGTCTGCAACGGCAGGTTATCGTAGCGAACATAGCCCTTTTGGCGCAATTTTTTATATTCGGATATCGAGGCTTGGGTATCTTTGAAGCAACCGATCTCCCAAAGCCTTTTCCCCAGAAGCTCCTCCGGGGCATACCCCAGCATTTCAAGCAGGTAGGGGTTGGCATCGGAAATTCGGCCGGTCTCGGCATCAAGAATCAGGATCCCTTCCCGGGTGACTTCAAAGAGCCGGCGATAGCGGGTTTCCGAGAGTTTCAGGCTCTCTTCCAATTCCTTCCGATCGTTGATATCGGTGATCGTGGTCTGGCAGAAAGGCTCTTTGCTGGCTGCGGAAAAAGAGGGAACGCTGTCAACCTGGGCGAAAAACGATGGCCCATTTTCCTGAAGAATCTTCAGGGTGCAGGTTTGTTTCCCGTCCGAGCTCAATACTTTTTTCAGATGCAGGTAAAAGAGGTCGGCGTCTTCCTGGCTCAAAAAAGAGGGGAACGGCTTGTTGTGCAAGGCGACTCGGTCAGCCCCTAACTGCATGGCGCCTGTAATATTTGCAGTAAGTATTCGTCCCGTACCGTCGAAGGTAAAATATCCCACCGGAGCATGATTATACAGAACCCGATAGAGGGAACGAGACTCTTCGAGTTTCTGTTGGGTCTCCCGCAATTCTTCATTCTGATGGTCCAACTCGATCTGGTGCACCCGCAGGTCATGAATGGTCCTTTGGTAATCCATCTGGGTGAAGTCCGACGGCTCCGTCTCCAGGGTATGCTGGGTCTTTCGACCTCGTTCAGCAGTTGGATTGTTGCCTTTTGTTTTCCGGTTCATGCCTTCAAATACCTCGCCAGTTCTCAAAAGAAACGATCTCATGACGCTTCCCGCAGTTTACCTGGGTATTCCGGGATGTACCCAACTAGGAGCCTGCTTTTGTTCCTTCCTGGAGACTTCCACCTGACCGACATTGATACCCACAAATACACTCTGGGAACCATAAAAGTATACAATGACTCCTTCAGAGTAACCACAAGAAAAGCAATAAACACAACCACTACCGTTATTTGTTTTTAGGATAACTCCTCCTGAGGGGGTAAGACCCTCAACCCATTTAAATTAACAGCAGATCAATGAAGATGGCGATAAAGGAGAGAATAAAGATAAAAAGATAGTTCCAGTTTTCCCGAGACTTTTTGATGGACGAAAGGAGGTAGACCAAAACTTCACGGTCTTCATCGTTTAAGCTGCCATCCTCAGACAATTTCCCGATCAAATTGTACGCATCGATGGCCCGGCGGCGTTTCTGGGTTATGGTGTATCGATAAAGAAAAAAACCCACATACCCTAGGGTACCGAGGTACCAGACCGGCCGGAACCACTCCTGATGGGTATGGGTCAAAACGATGAGCACCCGAAAAGAGAAGGCTGAGATCAGCCCCAAAATGAAAAAGAAATTGATAACCGAGGACGGGAGGGTCCGGGGAAGAGCAGTTTGGGGCATGGAAATAACCTCGCGAAGAGAGAGCTGGAATGGTCCTGCTATTTTTCACTCGACACTGTAGCGCACACCCCAAAAGCCTTCCATAAAAAAAACCGCCGGGGATTCCCGGCGGCTTGACCGGCAAGATCTCATTCTATTCGCTGAATAATAGTACGAACTCGCCATAACCCTCTTTCTCCAGATCCGCCACCGCTACAAACCGCATGGCGGCAGAATTCATACAGTAGCGCAGCCCGGTGGGTTGAGGACCATCGTTAAAGACATGCCCCAAGTGAGAGTCGGCCTTTTTACTCCTCACTTCGGTCCGGACCGAGAACAACCGGCGATCTGTTTTTTCCACGATATTTTCCGGGACCAGCGGCCGGGTAAAACTGGGCCAGCCGGTTTTAGAATCATATTTATCCAGTGAACTGAAGAGCGGTTCGCCGGAGACGATATCGACGTAGATCCCAGGCTGCTTATTGTCCCAGTATTCATTCCGAAAGGGTGGCTCAGTACCCTCTTCCTGGGTGACCTGATACTGCAGATCGGTCAAACGTTTTTTCAAATCCGCCTTATCCAGAACCCCATGGGCCTCACGATCCGCACCCCAGACCGTATCCAGGAAGCGATCTCGCCCGGAGTTGCCCCGATAATACTTATATCGGAGAGGATTCTTTTTATAATAGTCCTGATGATACTCCTCAGCCGGATAGAAGGTCGAGACCGGGAGAATCGGGGTTACCAGGGGTTTATTGAAGAAACCGCGGGCGGTTAATTCCGCCTTGGACGCTTCAGCCGCCTGCCGCTGCGCCTCGTCGTGATAATAAATTGCCGTGGTATAGGCATGACCACGATCAACAAACTGCCCTCCTTCATCTGTAGGATCAACCTGGCGCCAGAAGACCTGCAGCAACTCGGAATAGGTGATCCGAGACGGATCAAAGAGGATCTCAACCACCTCCACATGACCACCGGCGGCATAATTATCATAGTTGGGATTTTCCGTCCTGCCGGCGCTATACCCAGAAGTCACCGAAATCACCCCGTCGAGTTTCTCAAAGGGTTTTTCCATACACCAGAAACAGCCGCCGGCAAAGGTTGCCTTTTGAAGTTCATTGTTCATTACCTGTTCATTTTCCGATGCCATCCTCGAACCTCCCTCTTTATTGCCGGCAATAACCGCAGAAATAGCAACGAGCAATACCAGACTTATCAACAGTAAAAGTACTGTTTTCGTCACAGCCCTCCTTCTCTTTTCGCACTTTCACAGCCCCCGTATTTTTATGATCGAGGACTGTTCATTTTAAAGACCCGATCCAATGAGTCGACTCATACTCTTCTCATAGTGAGAGTATAAGCAGTCATGATCAGAAGAGTGTGAAGGAAAGGTAAAGATTGAATAAAGATTACGACTTGAGAGGAAATTGATGGCTGGGCTCTCAAAGATCCTTATCGAACAAAGGTAAACCCTACCCGCAGGGCCTCGGTCCGCTCCTGATAATGGAGCAGGCTTTCCGCCAGGGCATTGACATACTGGACATGAAAATAAAATTGGAGATTCTGCCCAACATAGCGATCCATGGGAAAGGTGAAATCCATGGAAAGGGAACCACCCTCGGTCGCCCAAGCCAAAGTCGTTTCCACCACCACACTGTCGGCCTTTCCAGCCTTGAGACCAAGCTGGCAATACCCACGATAAGCAGGGAGGTTCCGGTTAGATTCCGAATTCTCAAGATATGCCCATACCTTGAGAAGAACGGCCAGTCCCAACCTGGTCTCCGGATTATAACGCACCCAGATGGGCTGAATCGAAAGATTATTGGTGCTCCGGGACATATCACCACCCTGCCCATTGGACTCATGCTGGAGGCCGGACTTGACGAACAGACCTTGCAGCCAGGGTATCCCGGAAACCAGATTACGACTCAGATGGAACAATTCAGGTTTATAACTGGTGTCTTCAAAGGGCAGCGAATCGGATTTCAGATCCCAGTATGAGGTCTGGGTAAAGCCGAAATACGTTCCCTCCAACCAGGGATAGGCCCGGACCAGTTTACCCTTGTGATTAAATACCCGATACTTAAAACTGATCTGAAATTTACTCTTGGCCGGGTCGGCGCCGACCAGAAAATAGATCGATTTATAGGCGGAGATATTGGCAATATAAGGTTGATAGAGTTCAAACAGAGAGTCCAAGGTCGCATACTCACTTTCTGCTGAGATAACTGGTCCCGGCGATGATTCAACCAGGGGATCGGTTGGTCCATCCGATGCTACGGCCGGAGCAAGACCTACCAGCCAGACCATGAGGAGTATCATCAAGAGTTGCATTCAAAAAACCCCTTTCAAAAAACTATTCTCCGAAAATCATATCGGTTCCATGATGTCGAGTCAAGAACGATACCTATCATTACTCCCGGTCAGTCAGCGGCCATCACCTCAAACTTTCCTCGACCAGAAAAACATTTTTTCACCTGACAAAACCTGCCATATTGCCAATCGAATATGCTATGATACTCAAAATTATTTCCCTCCTTGACTCCCTTTTCCACCCGTGGGCTTGCCAAGGGCATGATCGCTGCCCTATAAAAGCCCTTGGGGGCAGGGAAATCGTCAAAAAACCTACCCGGGAGACTCTCAATGAATTATTTCAGTTTCTTTCAATGGAATCCCCTTCGTTTCATCAACCATTATCGCCGAACCCAACTTGGCCTGGTCGGGACCTTGCTCATCATCTGCTCAGGATGCGCTGCAACCGGTCTGCCCAATCTCCCCAACTTTTTGGGGGGCGGAAGTACTGCCGCCGGCATTCCTGTAGTTGATAGACTCGCCTTGGACCGAATCACCACCGAGAAACGGACCGAGTTTCCCGAAGAGCACCTTAGCCTGCTCCCGAGGAAGGAACGCCCTGCGGTTAAGGATACGGATAGTGAAGTTCCAACCCTGTCGCTACGAGGCAAGGCCTTAGGCACCCCTCCGGACACCCCTTTTCTCATTGATCTCTACACTGACAAAACTACTTACTCCATGGGTCGGGCTGAAATCATTTCCACGAACGAAGGTGAAGAAAATGAATTCTGGCCCATCATTGCCTATGATAATGTGGGCAGCGCGGACCATGAATTTGATTTCATCTATCTGCTCAACCCTCCCGAGGGGGGAGTCCGCTATCTGGTCGTAAACGGCGGCGAGTATAAAGAAAGCGACGTCAAAAGATACGGTTTCGAGGGCACCTTGATCACCCCGGGACCCGACTCTAATATCAACGAACCAGCGGAAGTGCTGAAAATTGATTTCGGCTTCAGTTTCCCGCATCCTCCCCGCTATGAGGAGGATTTAGAGCTGGCCAAAGATGTGGCCAAGGCCATTGACAAGGTAGTGTCTGGGATCCAGGATAGTCGGAACACGGTTACCAAAATTGAAGAAGAGCTCAACCTGGAACGAAACAGGGTAATCCCGGAAGGCGACAAAAAACAACAGGAACTGGCCAGACAGCAGAAAAAAATCGTCACTCTGGAGAAAAAGCTCACCGAGTTGCAAATCGAAATAGACCAGGAGATCAGTTCCGTCCATGCTCGATTTTTCGATTTTTTCCTCCTGCGTCAGAGCATATCAAACGATTACGCCCAATATATCGCCAGCAACCAGTACTTATGGCTCCCCACCAAAGGGAAGGAGAAGGCCAGAAAAATCTTTGCTGAGATCCAGGAGATCGATGCCCGAGAGGAAACAGCCTACAATTCCTTCAACGGACTCTCCCCGGACCGGGAAACCCTCGAACAAAAGCATGGCGAAATGCAGGTCGTTATTGCCGAAAACGGAAATATGAGCAAAGAGTAGCGAAAACCATTTTCTTAAAAAAAAAAGGGGACTCGGCAAAATAACCGACTCCCCTTTTCATTTGCTGGTGCGCCCGACAGGATTCGAACCTGTGGCCAACGCCGTGGTCAAAAAATTTAACCATGACATTATGGCAAACTTTGTCATAATAGGTACATTAGGTAAGGAGGTCCAACATGGCAACAATGAACGTTTCCCTGCCCGACCCAATGAAAATCTGGGTCGAAAGTCAGACAAAGTCGGGACGGTACAGCAATGCCAGTGACTATGTCCGGGATTTGATCCGGCAGGATCAGGAAAGGACGGCCAAAATTGCAGTGATGCAGCGGATGGTTACGGCAGGGTTGGAAAGCGGGGAAAGCGATCGTACCATGGATGACATTCGCCACGAGGCACCCTCTGTCTTTGACTCGAAATAAATGATATGGCATACCGGCTGACCAACAAGGCTACTGATGATATCATTGCTATTTTTCACGAAGGGCTTCGGCTTTTTGGGATCGAACAGGCTGAACGATATCATGACGGTATGGAAAAGGTTTTTCAGCTCCTTACACAAAACCCGGAACTTGCCCACGAACGTCGCGAAATCTCCCCGCCAGTCAGGGTCCATCCGTATGGAGCTCATCTGATTATCTATCGTGCTGAACAGAACAAAGACATCTTAATTATCCGTGTTCGTCATGGGCATGAAGACTGGAATCCTTCTCCCGCGTGAACAAGGGAGAAGCCCCCGCACCGTTTATTTTGATCCATCTCGGGGCTGGAGATCACTTAAATGAGACCGGGTCGGGCCCTGAATCTGACCCTGAAATCCCGTTTGCACATGCGGATTTCCCGGTGACGGACCGCAGAGGGACCATAAAAAAAGGGAACCGGCAAAAATGCCGATTCCCTTTTCATTTGCTGGTGCGCCCGACAGGATTCGAACCTGTGGCCAACGGCTTAGAAGGCCGTTGCTCTATCCAACTGAGCTACGGGCACTCTTTTATTGGCATAGATTAAATATTTCAAGAGGAAATTAATTAGCACTTACCCCTCTATTTTGCAACAAATAAAGAAAATGGTCTACCCTCAGACCTATCCAGCGAAGAAAAACGTCCTCTTCTTCCTCCCCATCGAGGCAGGAGGGTGGCTTGAATCCCGCCACTCAACTTGCTTTTTCAAGACAAATTCTGATACAATACTTATTGTCTTAACCCATAACGAAATCATCCCAAGCCCTTTTTATGAGAGGATATATGATGCTTACCATTGCACGTCAAACCCTTAAAACCATGCTGTTGCTTTGCTTTCTTATCCCGCTGCTCACGGCCTGCGGTGGAGGGGGGAGCAAACAGGGAGTGGATGACGACCCGACCCTACCGCCACCAATTTCTGAAGGCTCATTTGTTGTAGGGGTTCTCTCTGGAAATACCAGCGAATCGGGCAAGACCGCCACTTTTACCATCCATCTGGGCAACGAGCCCACAGCTGATGTGACCATTGCGCTCAGCAGTTCTAATACTGCTGAGGGAACGGTCAGTCCCAGCATCCTGACCTTTACCACCACGTCCTGGGCAACCGCTCAGACCGTAACCGTTACCGGCGTCGACGATCTGGCCCTGGACGGCAATCAGGTTTATACCATTATTCTGTCGATCGCCGTTTCCCTGGATCCGGCCTATCATGGTCTTGACCCAGATGATGTCAACGTGATCAATGAAGATAATGATTCTGCTAAAATTCTAGTCTCTGAAATAAGCGGGACAACCAGTGAAACCGGCGAGAGCGCCACCTTCACTGTCTCTCTTTCATCGCAACCTTCTGCCGATGTCACCATTGGTCTTTCCAGTGACGATGCCACCGAGGGAACGCCCTCCCCTGACACCCTCACCTTTACCAGCGACAACTGGGACACCGCCCAGACCGTCACCGTGACCGGGGTTGACGATGATCTGGCCGACGGGGATCAGTCCTATACCATCGTCCTCTCGGCAACGACCTCCGCCGACAGCCGCTACAATGGCCTCGATCCCGACGATGTGGTGGTCATCAATGAAGATGATGAGGCCACCGGGATTGTGGTTTCCACCCTCATCGGAAACACCAGCGAGGCCGGAGCCACCGTGAAATTCACGGTACGATTGGCCTCAGAACCCACCGCCGAGGTCAATCTGACCGTGGCCAGTTCCGATATCACGGAAGGGACCGTTTCCCATAGCCTACTGACCTTTACTGCCGATACCTGGCGGACAGCCCAGACTGTCACCGTCTCCGGAGTCGATGATTATGTCCAGGACGGCGCCCAGCTCTATTCCATCGTGCTGGGCACGGCAAGCTCAGCGGATCCCAACTACAACGGGATCAATCCAAATGACCTGGCCCTGACCAACCTCGATGATGATACAGTCGGAATAGTCGTCAGCAAGATCAGCAATAATACCAATGAAAATGGGGCCAGCGCCGTCTTTACCGTGGTCCTGACCTCGGAACCCACAGCCGGTGTCACCATCGAAATAACCAGTTCCAATCCTGCCGAGGGGACGGTTGCACCGGACAGTCTCACCTTCACCAGCTCCGACTGGTCAACACCACATACCGTAACCATCACCGGGATCGATGACGATCAAACCGACGGCAACCAGCTCTATACCATTCTCCTGGCAGCCGCCTCCTCGGCGGATCCCTTGTACAATGGGATGGATCCCGAAGACGTTACGGTGATCAACATTGATAACGATGCCGCCGGATTCAACATCAGCCCGATCAGTGGTAACACCGATGAATCAGGGACTACTGCTACCTTTACCGTAGAACTCACGGTTGCGCCGTCCGCTGAGGTCATCATCGGGCTTTCCAGTTCGGATCCCAGTGAAGGGAGCGTTACTCCTGCGGAATTAATCTTCACCTCAGCCGACTGGAACATCCCTCAGACGGTTACTGTTAAAGGGGTAGCGGACTCCATAACCGATGGGGACCAACTCTTTACCATTGTTCTTGCGCCCGCGGTTTCAACTGATATCAACTACGACGGCCAGGATCCCGCTGATGTATCGGTCCTCAACCTCGATGTGGTAAACACGCCACCACCGGTTTACTCGATTCTGGTCAGTGCCATCAGTGGTAATACCAGTGAGGCCGGCACCTCGGCCACCTTCACGGTGAAACTCGGTTCCCAGCCAACCGCCGACGTGACTATTACCCTGTCCAGTTCCAATCTGGCGGAAGGAACCGTTTCTCCGACAATTTTAACATTGACTACGGCCAATTGGAACTCCAGTCAGGTCGTAACAGTTACCGGGGTGGACGACTTTGTCCTTGACGGCAGCCAGGTCTATACCATCATCCTGGCTCCGGCCTCTTCACCCGATCCAAATTTCGACGGGATAAATCCAGCGGATGTCACGGTCACCAATCTGGACAATGAAACGCCTGGATTTACGGTGGGAACAATCAGCGGAAACACCAATGAAACCGGAACGACCGCGACCTTTACCGTCCGCTTGAATACCCAACCCTCCGCAAATGTCACCATCGGGTTAAGCAGTTCCAATACCACCGAGGGAACGGTGAGCCCCTCTTCCCTGACCTTTACGGCAGGCAACTGGAATACCAATCAACTGGTCACGGTCACCGGGGTAGATGATCTTGTTACCGACGGCAACCAGACCTTCCTGATCCAGCTCGCCGCAGCGGTTTCCACTGATGCCTCATATAATGGTCTTGACCCCAACGACGTCAGTGTGATCAATGTGGACAATGAAACCCCAGGATACACGGTCGGAACAATCAGCGGCAATACCGATGAAGCAGGGACAACCGCGACCTTTACCGTTCGCTTGAATACCCAACCCACTGCCGATGTGGCAATCGCGCTGTTCAGTATGAATACCGCAGAAGGGACGGTCAGTCCCGCCGCCCTGACCTTTACTGCAGCCAACTGGAATACCGACCAATTGGTCACGGTCACCGGGGTGGATGATAGCTTAGCTGACGGCAATCAGACCTTTCTGATCCAAACATCTGCCGCTCTATCAACTGATATCAATTATAATGGGCTTAATCCTGATGACGTAAGCGTCATCAATGTCGATCTGGTTGACCCATACTACGTCACCCCGAAAATTTCGGCCGGCAACTACCACAACCTTGTCCTGTCCAATGACGGGACCGTCTGGGGATGGGGCTCAAACAGCTACGGCCAGCTCGATATTACTCCCACCGGCAATGATCCCGTAATCCTCCCGCGACAGTTGAATATCACCAGGGCCAAGGCCATCGCCGCCGGACAAAACGACACGGCAATCGTCAGGGCTGACGGGACCTTATGGACCTGTGGTACCAACGAACGGAATCAATTGGGGCATCATCTGGATGGCGGCAGTCAATCCGCTCTCGACCAAGCCAATCTCACCGGCAATGTCGTGATGACCTCGGCAGGAGGCTACCATATCATGGCCCTGCTCGATGATGGGACGGTCTGGGGTTTTGGTAAAAATTCGGCCGGACAGTTGGGTAACGGCGGCAGTGACTCCAAGTCCTATGCCGCTGTTCAGGCTGCCGGATCCTTATCCGGAGTTACGGTCACCGCTATCGCCGCTGGTCAAGACCATTCCCTGGCCCTTGATTCCACCGGCCTGGTCCATACCTGGGGCCTTAACAACAGCGGCCAGCTGGGTGATGGCAATAAACCGACCAATAACCTTGTCCCGTTCCAGCTTGCCCCCACAACCCTTGCATCCATTACGGCCATTGAGGCCGGTGGCAATTATTCCCTGGCCCTTCAAAATGACGGGACCTCATGGGCCTGGGGCGACAATTCTGTCTCGCAGTTGGGTACCACAGCCGGTGATAAATCCGTTCCTGTGGGTATCAGTGGATTAGGCAGCGGATCGGGTGTACTGCACCTCTCAGGAGGCTCCTATCACACCCTGGCCCAGGTAGGGAACAGTGTTTATTCCTGGGGTGACAATGATGCTGAAACCCTAAATCTCGATACCTATAACAACAGTGGCGCTCTGGGTACCGGCAATACCGTCGACAAAACCACTGCGACCCTTACTTCACAATGGGGATCAGCGGTTATCGGAATTTCAGCCGGCACCAATCACAGCCTGACTTTAAACAGTGACGGAACTCTGAAGGCCAGTGGCAGAAACTTTACCGGTCAACTTGGGAATAATGGCATCGGCCTTGATTTAACCAGTATATCAGCCAACCCAATTACAGTTGAAGACAGTGACGGGCTCACCGCCTTCCGAGCCTTCCGGCCCGTCGTTTCTGGCTATCCTTCATCTTCAACCAGTAATTCTTCAATAAATGTGGCTGTGGCCTGCCCGGCCGAATGTGCCGGTCATATTACCCATTATCAATATAATTTGGATGGAGGCGGCTTCTCAGGCGATATAGCCATCACCACCCCACTGGCGCTAAGCGGGCTAGGCCTAGGAAGTCACACCGTTCAGATTATAGCCCGGTATGATAATGGCAGTTATCAATTACCGGCCAATGCCACCAGCGTTACCTGGACAGTTACTGCTCCCTGAGCGGTAAGCCACTGATTTGATCCCAAAAAGCCCTGCATGGTTCTACCAAGCAGGGCTTTTTATTGATCATAAATATGTTAACGCTTCCCGACGGCCTTTGGCGGATATAAAATACACCTTGCCCACCAAATCGCCTATCACCTTCGAAAGAAATGCTCAGCCTTTTTTATTTTCCTTCCAGGCTGTTCCCTTGACCGTATCAATCACCGCGATCCCCTGGCTGGCCAACTGATCCCGAACCCCATCAGCCCGGACCCAATCTCCTTGCCGTCGCGCCTCTTCCCGATCCCTGATCAACCGGTCAATCTCAGGAGCCAATGGGCATTTATCTAATTTCAGGACATTGATGATCCCGTTCATTCGACGAAGGGTTTCCAGAATATACTCTTTCTGATCCCGGTCAAGTTGTCCGCTATTGACTATGGGATTGACCTTTTTTACAAAATCAAACAACGCCCCAAAGGCTCGAGAGACATTTAAATCATCATCCAGGGCTGCACAGAAACGATCTTCAAGATCCGAGAGATACGCGGCCACTTCGGGGTGGGGCAGGTCTGGGGGCAGACATAAAAGCTTGGTGCAAAATTCATCCAGACGCTTCAAACTCCTGATCGCTGCATCCAGCTTCCGCAAGGAAAAATCTACCGACTTGCGATAATGGGTCCGGAGGAGATAGAAGCGGATTTCCCGGGCAGAATACCCCTTCTCCTGAAGGGCTGCCAAAGTCACCGTGCCTACTCCACGACTCATCTTTTTGCCGTCCACCAGCACCACTCCGCTGTGTAACCAATAATTAGCCAGTGGTTTTCCACTCAATGATTCGGCAATGGCAATTTCATTTTCATGATGGGGAAAAATTAAGTCCCGGCTACTGGAATGAATATCAATGGTATCACCAAGGAAATGGCAGGACATGGCCGCGCATTCGATATGCCAGCCGGGTCGCATCTTCCCCCATTCGGTTTCAAAGAAGATGCCGCTTTTCAACTCGGTTAAGGCTGACCTCTTCAACAGGGTAAAATCAACCGGACTGTCTTTTTCATAATCGTCCAGGTCAACGGTGTGGCCGAACTGAATCATCCCCACATCCACCCCGGAAAGACGCCCATATCCCTTGAATTTTGAAATGTCAAAGTAAATGGACCCATGTTTTTCGTAGGCAAACCCCTTCTTAACAAGTTCACGAGACATTTCAATCATTCTGGTGACGTGTTCCGAGGCCTGGGGATAGCCGGTTGCCGGCAGAACCCCGAGGGCGGCGATATCATCTTTAAACTGTCTGATGTAGCCTTCGGTGAAGTCCTGAACCGATTGTCCAGATTCAGCCGCTCCCCGGATGGTATTGTCATCCAGATCGGTGAAATTCATGTAGAATTTGACTTCATATCCCCGGTTGACCAACACCCGGTTGACCAGATCGGAGTGAACAAAACGCCGACAATGCTCCAAATTGGTCGGTTCATGGGCCGTGGGACCGCAGGTGTAAAAGGTAACGGTTTTCGGTTTAATCGGCCGAAACAGTTCTTTCCGTTTGCTCAAGGTATTAAAAAAACGAAGTCTTGAGAGCGGTTCCGGCTCTTCCTGAGGCTTTTCCATCCCAAAGAGTGGGGTCGATAAATATTTTTCTCCACCATCGGGGAAGATGACCACGATGACCCCTTCTCCAATCTGCTCGGCCCTGATCAAGGCGGCGCACATGGCGGCCCCGGAGCTCATCCCAACAAACAAACCCTCCTTGGCCGCCAGCTTTCGAGCGGTAGCAAAGGCCTCCTCGTCAGGAACATTGATAATCTGAAACGGCTCTGTCCGATTAAATATCCCGGGCTTATAGGATTCCTTCATATTTTTGAGGCCCTGGAGTTTATGCCCCAAAAAGGGTTCCATGGCAGTGACCTTGACCTCTGGATGCTGTTCAGCAAAATAACGGCAAATCCCCATGACAGTGCCGGTTGTCCCCAAAGTTGCCACCACATCGGTGACCGTGCCATCCGTCTGCTCCCAGATCTCCGGTCCGGTATGTGCCACATGGGTCTGCCAGTTGGCGTCATTATTGAATTGATCAGTCAAAAAATAACGGTCAGGATGTTCCCTGGCCATGGCATAGGCCTGCTCGATGGCACCATCGGTGGCCCGTTTGGCTGGAGTTAACAGAATCTCAGCGCCATAGGCGGTCATAATCTTTCGCCGCTCTATACTTGCCGACTCAGGCATCACCAATTGACAGCGATACCCCTTAACCGCGCAAACCATGGCCAGACCGATTCCAGTGTTGCCACTGGTGGCTTCAAGCACAATCCGGTCAGGCGTCAATTCCCCGGTTCGTTCCGCAACCTCGATCATATTCAGGGCAATACGGTCCTTGACCGAACCACCAGGATTAAAGGCCTCTAGCTTGGCATAAATCTTTACTTTTTTAAAGGGGTTCAGGCGAGTGATGGGCACAATCGGAGTGTTCCCGATTTTGCCGAGAATGTTGGCAGAATCATTCATGAAAGATACTTCCTAATCTCAAGTGGTTGAATGAAATTCATCATGGGCTGATTTGTACACTAAGGGACTCTTTCTTTTACCGGTAGCACAATAAAAAAGCAAGCTTCCCACCGGGAAGCTTGCTTTGAGGTAGATCATAATGACTGTGCAACAAACTTACATGGATCAGGCCTCTTTCTCCAATTTTACGGAAATCGCAGCCTTATACAAAATAGTCAGAATAAAAAATCCAGTGGCCCAAACCCCGACCGTGATGAAAAGTTCACCAACTGAAGGAGTGTACTCAGTGACGTAATCCAGAGGACTGGGGACAAAACCACCCAGAACCAGGCCTAATCCCTTATCAATCCAAAGCGATAAGAAGATGGCTCCACACAACCACCCGACTGTACTATAATTTTCCCGCATCTTGGGGATCAACAGAAGAATGGTGGCAATAATTCCGATCACCAAGGAGAAGCGCATGGGCAGGACCAGATTACTATAAACATGGCCGCCATGCTCTATGCCGAAGAACAGATAATCAATGGTGTGCATATGCCCAGGAATATTACTGTAATAGGCAACAAAGAACTCCAAACCAACGAAGAAAAAGTTCAAGATCGCCGCATAGGTGATAATGGTCAACAGTTTATTGATGGCCTCCTTCCCGGCATCAAAAGCGGTGTACTTGCGAAGAATCAAGGCACACAGCACCAGCAAAGAAGGTCCCGCGGCAAAAGCCGAGGCCAGGAACCGAGGAGCCAGAATGGCGGTCAACCAGTAATGACGACCCGGGAGACCACAGTATAGAAAGGCGGTAACGGTATGGATACTGATCGCCCAGGGAATGGAAAGATAAATCAGACCCTTGACCCATTTAGGCGGCGGGGCTCCTTTTTTCTCAGCATTGAGGATTACCCAACCACCGACGATATTCAGGAACAGATAGCCGTTGAGAACGATCATATCCCAGAAGAGGATGGAATTTGGGGTAGGATGCAGTAATACGTTCAAGGCCCGCATCGGTTGCCCGAGATCGGCCAGGATGAACATCAGACACATGGCCACGGCGGCCACCGCCATGAATTCACCGAGAATAGTGATCCGCCCGAATACCTTATAGTTATGAAGGTAATAGGGCAAAACCAGCATAACACCTCCGGCGGCAACCCCGACCAGGAAGGTAAACTGGGAAATATAGAGCCCCCAGGATACATCCCTGCTCATCCCGGTATACCCAAGACCATACATAAACTGCTTCGCATAACTGATGCCACCGGCCATCATCAGGATTCCCAAAAATCCGAGCCAGGTCCAGTATCTTCTATCTCCATTGAGCGCTTTTTCAATCATGATAATTCACCTTAAATAATATAGAAGATCGAAGGATAGGTGCCCAGTGCGGGTTTCCGCTGAATGGTAAAATTCTCCCGCAGAACCCTGGAGACCTCTGAGGTTGGATCATTGAGATCTCCGAAAACCATAGCCCCAGTAGGCCTGGACGCTTCCACACAGGCAGGCTGCAAACCTTCGGCCAACCGCTCAGCACACATGGTACACTTCTCGACCACCCCTCGCATCCTGGTCGGATAATCCTTGTTGACATGCTTGATGAACTTGTAGGATCCGTCCGGATTAGTATCCCGAGGACTCCGCCAGTTAAAACTCCGAGCACCGTATGGACAGGCCGCCATACAGAACCGGCACCCGATGCAACGGTGATAGTCCATCATGATAAGACCATCCTTATTCTTGAAAGTCGCCTTGGTCGGGCAGGCCCGAACGCAAGGAGGGTTATCACAGTGGTTACACAAGGTGAGAATGGGTATCGCGGCCAGTGCTTCATTCTTCTTGTACTGACTATGATCCGGGAAGGTATGGTCGAAAGATTCGGTCCAGATCCATTTGATCTCGTCCTTCTTATTCCCGAAATCAGGAACATTATGAATATTATGACAGGCATTTACACAAGCCTGGGCAAGATCCTTGTCCTCAGCAAACTTCCGTACATCAATAACAAATCCGTAGCGCTTGCCAACCGGTTGTTCCTTCTCGCCATGGGCCGCTGGCTTCGGAGCGTCATGACCACCGCCACTGCTGGCCTGAGCCTCGCCTCGCAGCAGCATGTTAAAAGCCGAAGGCGCCCCAATGCCGGCAAGGGCAGACAAACCGGCTATCTTCAGAAATTTTCTTCTGTTGTTATTCATTAGTTTGTCTCCTTAGGCTGGAGGTGGCAATCCCAACAATAAGGTTTCACCGATGCATAGGTATGACACTCGTCACAAAACTTTTTCTTACTGGTGTGACAGTTCATGCACCCCTTCTGCAAACTCCGCACATATGGGGTTCCATCCGCGGTCTCACCATGGCGAGTCTCGCCCATCCTGACGATACCGTCGCGCCAAGTATTCAAAAGCACCATATGCGAAGTCCTCATATATTCAACAGACTCAACACATTCCTTGGATTTGGTTGATTTTTCAGGAATCGGCAGATGACCGGCACTCCCGAAACCGTACCAAATCGGGAACGTAATCAGGCCGACGAAAACAATCAGACCGGGTATGATTTTATTATTATCGTACATCGCATCACCCCTCGCTTCCTTCGAGGGGTTCGAACCGGAGTCCTGTTTCCCTCTCTTTTTCACCTTCCATGATCAGGGCATTGCCGACCAATTCGGAAACACCACACACCTCGACATCCGGATTCCAGTACTGCATCAAAGCAAGCAAGGTTGCCCGGTCAATAGCACAAACACAGGAAAGGGTATTTACCCCAAATTTATCCCGAACGTGTTTAACTGCATTAGCCCGAGGAAGCCCGCCCTTCATTCGAAGATCCATGATCTCGCCGGTATTTAAACCGGTGCCGCTTCCGCAGCAAAACGTCTGTTCACGGATGGTATTCTCAGGCATTTCATAAAAATTATTACATACAGCTTTGATTACTTCTCGAGGTTCATCCAACATACCCATCCCCCGAGCGGGGTTGCAAGAGTCATGGAATGTGACCTTACGATGGTTGTTTCGAGATGGATCCAATTTCAACTTATTATGCTTGATCAAGTCAGCAGTGAACTCACTGATATGAACCATCTTAGTTGATGCGGCATTCTCAAAAACCGTGCCGGTAATCGGGGATTTCGGAACCTCAAGGAAATCGGCTGGTCCGTTCATGGTATCCATGTACTGATGGAGAACCCGCCACATATGGCCACATTCGCCACCCAGGATCCATTTGACTCCCAGACGCTTAGCCTCAGCGTACATTTTGCCGTTCAGTTTCTTCATCAGCTCGTTATTGGTAAAGAGCCCGAAATTTCCACCCTCCGAAGAATACGTCGAAATTGTGTAATCTAGCCCGATATGATCGAAAAGGAGCAAATAACCCATGAAGGTGAAGATACCCGGATCAGCGAACACGTCAGCCGACGGAATGACAAAAAGTATCTCGGCTCCCTTGCGGTTGAAAGTCAGGCTGTTCAATCGTAACCCGGTCACCTCTTCAATATCATCCAACAAGAATTCAGCATTCTCTTTGAAAGTATGCGGTTGTAAACCGAGATGATTCCCAGTTCGATTTGAATTGGCTGCCGGCTCAAGGATCCAGTTGGTATTCACCCCGACCAGATGGAGGATTTCCCGGGCCATCATGGTGATTTCTGCAGTATCAATACCATAGGGACAGAATACCGAGCACCGCCGACACTCGGTGCACTGATAGAAATACATGAACCATTCCTTCAGCACCCCAAAGGTCATCTCACGGGCCCCGGCCAACCGCCCCAAAATCTTCCCGGCCTTAGTAAACTCATTCCGATATACCGACCGAAGCAACTCGGCCCGCAGAACCGGCATGTTTTTGGGATCCCCGGTACCGAGAAAAAAGTGACATTTATCGGCACAGGCCCCGCAACGGACACAACAGTCCATAAAAATCTTAAACGATCGAAATTTGTCGAGTCGCTCTTTGATCCCCTGGATAATGATCTCTTTCCAGTTTTCCGGGAGGAGCCAATCATCACTCTCAACCAACCAGGTCCTGGATTCACCAAACAGTCCCGGGAGATTCTTGTTGTGATAAGCAGCCATCTCTTCCTTGCCAGGATAACAATAGTTGCCCGGTTTAAAGACGGCCGGCACATCCATCCAATCCTTGGTCGGAACAGCGCCCGTCATCATTGACGGCGCCTTGACCACATCCTCACTCATCTGACCTACTTTCGTATCTGCCATTTTCGCTCTTCCTTATCAGCTGTGTTTCAGGCTCTATCAAGACTCGGCCGGCGCATCCTCAGCAGCAGGCTTCGGCGGCAATTCCTTATCCACCGGGAGACCGGCCTCCACCATGAACTCCCGGAAATCATCCTCATAGGAGGCATAAGAGTGAGGCTTAATGGAGGGATCGTTCCACGGATTGATATGACGGACCATACGGCTGTTGTTGGCCAGATTTCGGGTCGGACTCAGGAAAACCCCACCCAGATGCATTAGCTTACTGAAGGGGAAATATGCCATCAGGATTGAGACCAGAAAGATATGAACAAAGAAAATGCCGCTGATGTTCCCGGAAAGGACTGGCTGAAAGGTAGCCAAACCGTGGGTTAACTGCTTAATGCTGACCACGTCAACCCTCAGGAAGTAACGCATCAGAACACCGGTTGCCCCGATGGCAAAGATCAGAAACAGAGGGAAGTAATCAGCTGGCAGCGAAATGTACCGAATGGCCGGCAACACTACCCGGCGGGCAAAAAGAAAGGTTACCGCCCCCAAAAAGATGAGATCACTCTGATAGAGAACCGGTGCCCCAACCTGCAGGAACCCATCCCCGAACTCCAAGGCCTGGACAAAAAATGGAACAGGATCGGTAAACAGCCGCATATGACGGACGACGATTACCAAGAATGAATAATGGAACATAAGACCAAACAGCCACAGATATTTGCTGCTGCCGTACACCAGCTTCGGTCCATCGTGGATTTCCGCCCGGGTATTCCTGAAAAGGGACCTGAAGGCAAAAATCTCAAGGAGCATCCGCCCGATGACTCCCATGGTAGTGGAGGGACAATCAAGCTTGTTCTGCTTAATCCAGGGCAGGGAGTTGGCCTGACCACAGGTGGTGGGGATCCTGAAGGGCACAGGTGATTTGGCCCAACCGACAACCTTGGAGATGAATCCACCGACGAATATTAAAAACGCCAGCCAAGGAAATACCACCCCGAATAACGCCGGACCGCCAGGTACTGCCGCACCCAGATATGCCACCAGCATCAGCACCAGGACTATTCCCAATGATTTCAGGATTCTCATTTGCTGTTACCTCGCATCTAGTTGAACTGAAATAATGGTTAACTCTCACGACTCCGTTTTTTGCCGCTTTTTTTCCTCCCGCACCATGGCGGAAGGGCACTTCATATGATCGGTAATAAGATAACTACCGCTTTGCAGCTCCCGCAACCGAACCTGAAAGAGGCGTTCTCGACTTGCCATGAACAAATCAAACGCCTGCAGGGCCAACCCATCGACCCTCGCCTCAAACTCCGGCCATTCCTGTTCGATCTCTGCGGTCCACTCCTTACGGCATTCATGCCGAACTATTCTTTTGATCCCAAACAAAAAAGCCAATGACTTGGAGGGAATCTGTTCCTGAACCGCCCGAACCTTCATCAGTTGCTCAAGAACCGGGCCAAGCTCAAATTCCTCACCCACCCTGAGAGACCTAAACATTCCCGACACCCCCGTCGAGTAATTATGCCCCAACGGATTAGCAAATTGATCGGCCTTTTTCCCCAGAAAACGTACGGCGTCGGCCGGATATTCACCAAGGACGAGTCCCAGCCATTTCTGCACCAAAACATCTTCTTTTTGAGCCAGGAGCTCTACCAATTTCATTATTCAATGCCACAAAGGGATCCAGAGGATTCGACTGCAACCAGCATAAATTATGAATGATGGCTCAGCGAATGACTCGAATTCCTATCATGTTTATTTTCTTTTTTCAATTAAAAAAAAAAAAGCGCCAGAGAAGCATTAAAATTACCCAGGAAACAGGAAAGAATCTCAATTATATCGCCGTACTGATATAATCTGCTTTTTATTGGAAGGTGCTAAGAAAGGAAAGAAATGATTGAACCGCTGAAGGCGAAATGACTTTTATGATGAAAGGCCAGAATCAAGAGATCGTGTCGATGATAAAACCTGTTTCCTGCTGTAACTTGCGGATCAGGCCGGGCAAGTCGGATAAATCGATAACCAGGTCTCGAATGACCTCACAAACCTCTTTGCTGGTACAATCATAAACATCAAGAGAGAAACCGTTTTCATCACGAGTTAAGACGAGATGAACAAGAATCCCCTGCCGCTCAAGATTCCGGTTAACCTGGGAAACCATTTCCCGGACGGTTTCATCACTCTCTTTATAGGAATACTGACGTCCCTCATCTTGCCGACGGCCCTGGTCTCGGGAAGAGGCCCAAACCCGCTCAAATCGTTTAATATGAGAGACCACGTTGATATCAAAAACCGGGTCGACATCACGATTAATCGGTTTCGGCCCACCCGGTGTGGGCACAGGTCCGGGACCTTTGATCTCATAGACGACCACTCTCAAGTCTCCCCTTTAGTCCGGAGTTTCTGTTGATCACCCGATTATTGGCGACAGCGATGGCAAGCGCTTTTCGGTTGCCGATCAAAATCATCAAACGACGTCCCCGGGTGATCCCGGTATAGAGTAAATTCCGTTGTAATAACGGATAATGACTTGTGTGGACAGACATGATGACACAGGGAAATTCCGACCCCTGGGCCTTGTGGACGGTAATGGCATAGGCAAGCTGCAATTCATTCAGTTCAGAAGAGCCATACGTCACGGCTCGTCCCTCAAACTCGAGGGTCAACTGCTGCTCATCCGGATCGATTGCCGACACAAATCCGAGGTCACCATTAAATACCTCCTTATCATAATTATTACGAATTTGCATGACTTTATCACCGATCAGGAAAGGTCCAAGCCTACAGTTTGCAGATCCAACCGATGAATTCAAGATCTCCTGAAGTCTGATATTAAGCTGATCCACTCCCAGCCCCCCCTTCCGCATGGGGGTCAGCACCTGAATATCCCGCAGCGGATCGAAACCATATTTTCGGGAGAGTCGCCCCCCGCAAAGGCTCAGAATTTCTCCCTCTATTTCATCCGCTTTTTCCCTGGAAATATAATAAAAATCCTTATCACCATGATACCCGGGCAGCAACTCAAGGGTCTGGCCATTATTGATCCGGGCAGCATTGAGGCTGATTAGACTCCCCATATTCTGACGAAATATCCGCATCAGCCGGGTCACCGGCACCTTGCCACAATCAATTAAATCCCTCAGTAAGTTCCCCGGGCCCACCGATGGTAACTGGTCCGCATCGCCGACCAATAAAAGTCCCCCCCCTGCGGCCAAGGCCCGAATAAGGGCATTTCCCAGGATTATATCCAACATGGAGGCCTCATCCACCACCACCAAATCCACTTCGAGTGGATTATCAGCATTTCTTCTAAACCCGTTAACCGACCGATCATACTCCAGAAGGCGATGGATGGTGACGGCCTCCATCCCGGTGGCCTCGGCCATTCGTTTCGCAGCCCGCCCAGTGGGAGCGGCCAAAGCAAGACGAACGCCTTTCTCTGCAAGAAGCATGAGCAAAACCTTAAGAATGGTGCTCTTGCCGGTCCCTGGCCCACCGGTGATCACGGCCAGACGACTGGTTAGAGCCATGGCAACCGCTTGAGCCTGTTCTTCGGCAAGCTCAATTCCGAGTTCTTTCATTATCCAGTCCAGCTTCGGCTTCTCCTGCGTCCAACCAGATTGCCCGCTGATTCGGAGAAGTCCCTTGGCCACCCCCTGCTCAGCAAAATAAAGAGGCGCGGGATAGACCTTGTCCTCGGCAAGCACCACCTTTTCATCACGAACCAGCTCCACCAGACTCGCTTCGGATACTGTGTCATCTCCCCCGAGCATCTCCCGGCAACGCGTCAGAAGTTCCGTTTGCGGGACAAAACAATGACCATGGCTGGCAGCGTCATCCAAAAGAAACAACAACCCGGCTCTGACCCGGCGAGGATCGCTCTTCAGCATCCCTCCTTTGAGGGCAATTCGATCGGCTCTCCGGAAACCGATCCCCCGGATATCTTCCGCCAGGCGATAGGGATTCTCCTTCACCACCAGCAGGGCCTCACGACCGTAGGTTTGCAATATTTTTGCAGCATAGGTCGCTGAGATCTCATGGGCTTGGAGAAAAACCATGATTCCATGAACATGGCGTTGCTCTTGCCAGGCCTCCTTAATCTGCGCCACCCGGTTCCCCCCAAGCCCGTCAACCTCTACGAGCCGATCTGGATCTCGATCAAGAATCTCCAGGGTAGTAAGTCCAAAATAACCGACGATCCGGGCAGCATACCCGGGCCCAATCCCGGGAATCAGACCTGAGCCAAGGTACCGCTCCATGCCCTTCAAAGTGTCAGGCTGACGAGTGGTATAGGAATCAACGCGAAACTGAAGACCATGCCGCGGATCCTTGAACCAGGTCCCCAAGAGTTCCAGATTTACCCCGGCCACAACCCCGGCCAGGGGACCGATAACTGTTACCGGTTCCCCGCCATCTTGGGCCGCAAGTCGGGCTACCGTAAAGGCGCCGTCTTCGGATTGGTAGGTAATCCGTTCGATGGTCCCAACCAGTTGTTTCTTTTGGGAGAGAGCCTTGTGGTTCTCTTTACCTTGATGGGCCATGGTTCTCTGGTTCCGAGAAAAATAAAATGAGGTAGAGATGATCCATCTGCGGGCGATGATTAGGATCGAGAAGGATAAAATAATTGAAAGAGCAATACTTCAAGAAAGCAGAGCCAAACCATCCCGAGGTCAGCTCATTGATGTCTGCCGGTGTTACAGATTGATCTTCAGTCCCTCCCTGGCAAAGTACAATCGGGTGGCACCGTATTTCCGCCCGTCTTCAAACTGATCGGCCAGTTCATCAAATTCCCGGTCCGTCCGCACCGGCTCATGATGAAAAAGGATCAGGTTTTTCACCCGCCCCCGGTTGGCGGCGGCTATTGCGTATTCCATGGCGGTATGCCCCCAACCGACCTTGGTGGCTTCATACTCATCCCGGGTGTACTGGGCATCATGGACCAGCAGGTCAGCCCCCCGATAAAAATCCTCCACCCCCCTATTCTGTTCCTCGGCAACCAATGCTCCCTCCCGGACCATGGCCGCATCGTATGAGGGATCTTTCGGATCAACCTGAAACAAATTTTGAAAGGGCTCCGTATCATATGCAGTGCAAAATATTTTTTTCTTGTATTCAAACCGATACCCCAGACAGAGCACCGGGTGGTTAAGGTATTTGGTGGTCAGAATAATACCATCGCCGAGGTTGAAACGTCCTTCCTTTAAACTGGTATATTTGATCTTCGCGGCAAGCTCCAGATGACGGACCGGAAAATATCGATAGGACATCTGGTCGCCGACCACCTTTTCCAGACTCTCTCCCTCGTGGTTCACCGGCCCGTAAACCTTGAGTTCAGTGGTTGGCAGATAAATCGGAGCAAAAAATGGATATCCCATAATATGGTCCCAGTGGGTATGGGTCAAAAACAACTCAGTCTTAATCGCCCCCTTGGGATGTTCCATTGCCAACAACTGATTTCCCAATTCCCTGATCCCGGAGCCCGCATCAATAATAATCCGTCGATCATGCTCAGGAAAGCAGAGTTCAATACAGGCCGTATTCCCACCATACTTGATGGTCGTTGACCCGGGACAAGGTATAGATCCACGAACCCCCCAGAATTTAATCCACATGCACCTGCCTCCCGGATCACATGAGTCCTGGACTCACTTTCCCTTGGTAACCTGCAGAAAGATGCGGGCCTTTCTAATCTCTACCCCGACAATCTCCACCAATGGCCATAGTTCCGACCAACTGATTCCTACCTGATCGAGCAGAGAGCCGACCACGGATTCTTCCTGAAAAGTATCTCCGGCATCACCATAGGCATAAAGATTGGCGAAAAGGTTGGCCAGGGAAACCACCGCTACCAACGGTCGATGCTCTTCACTGCTGTTTTCCGAATCATGATGGTGTCCCATGACTTCGGTCATGGCATCGCTGAGCTTCCACTTTGCGGCAATCAAGGTGCCAACCAGGCCATGATCAAGTCCGATGATCATCTTTTCGGCCCGGGCCAAGGAGCCCTGATCCAACCGAGCCAGTTCCAACACCTGGCCATACTGGTCATCAAAACAATCATTTAAGGGGATCTTTCCCAAATCGTGCAGAAGCCCCGCTACAAAATATTCCTCCCACTGGACCACCGGGACCCCCAGCCGCGACGCCAAATTCTTAGCGGTGACCCCGACACACAGCGAGTGAGTCCAAAAATCATCCATATCAAGTGAACGAAAGGAATCGGCCCGACTGAAGGAGGTTAATATCGCCGTACTCAAGGCAAGATTTTTGACGGTATTGAGCCCCAGCATGATAATGGCCCGGGTCAAGGAGGTGATCTGATTGGGGAGTGAGTAATAGGCGGAGTTAATGAGCTTAAGGACCTGCCCGGTGAGAACCGGATCAAGGGAGACAACCCGATTCAGATCACTGGGAGAGGTGCTCGGTTGATTACAGACGGACAGCACCTTGGTGACGGTTGTCGACAGGCTTGGCATCCTGTCGATGAAGCGCTGAATCCGGCGAAACCGTTCTTCATTGATGGGCAGGACTTGATCCATTTTCGGTCCCAGCTTCCTTAATCATCTACGGCAGTTTTGGGGAGCCTGGAGGTATCCCCGTGGAACATGGGAGCTTATTCGAGGGAAGCGCTTCGTTGAACCTCAGCAACCATGTTTCACCAGAAAATCATGGACCATTTCCCGCATAATATCAAGCGGCTTACGGCCGGTCTCATGAACCAATATCCAGGTGCAACGTTGATAGGCCCGATACAGATCGGAGGGAATCCGAATCTTCAAGGTTTCATCAGGATCGCTACCAAGACCAGTAGGCTCTGTCTGCTTCTGCTCCATGTAAATGATTTTCCTCTCACTGGCTGATGAGCGTATTGTACCTTTTCCCAACAAAAAAAATCAACCGCCAGATCTTAATCATGGGCAAAGAAAGGAGTTAGCCTCCCCCTCTTGAATCTTTTACAATTCGGTGTTCCTGCAGAATTTGACGGCCTCGTGGTAAGTCACACCATGACCGCCAAAAATATCCAGGGCACTCCCGACGGTAATATCCAGACGATTCCGCCCCTTTTCGTGGACCAGATAAAGGTCAGAAAGGTCCTTCACCCCACCGGCATAGGTGGTGGGTATGGTCACCCATTGGGCCAAATCCTCAACGAGATCCGCCGCGACTCCTTCACACTTGCCTTCCACATCAGCCGCATGGATCAATAACTCTTTGCAAAACCCCGCAAAAAAAGCGAGCGCTTCCTGGTTGACTTCAACTTCAGTAAATTTTTGCCACCGGTCAGTGACCACATAATAGCGGCCATCCTTCCGGCGACAACTTAAATCGATGATCAGACGCTCACGCCCGACCAGATCTGCGATCTCACGCAATCGTTCCTCATGAACCAGGCCGTCACGAAAGACATATGAGGTTACAATCACCGCATCAGCTCCCCTGTCCAGCCAGAACATGGCGTTATCAGCGGTAATACCGCCCCCCACCTGTAATCCTCCGGGCCAGGCAGCTAAGGCATCAAGTGCAGCCGCCTCATTCCCCGGCCCCAGCATGATCACATGCCCACCGGGCAGATTATCCCGACGATACATTTCAGCAAAATACGATGACGGATGCTCCGAGGAAAAATTAGTTTGGAGCGTTACTGAGTCCCCGGCCAGGGTCGAACCGACAATCTGTTTAACCCGACCGTCGTGTAAATCAATACAGGGTCGAAATCTCATCCAAATCATTCCTCCAAAAAAAAAAGACAGGAGGGGGATTCCCCGTCCTGTCTTTTCCCCAACCAACTTAACAATCAGCAACCGGAAAGGAATCAACCTTTCCGGGAACTATAACAAAAAGGATCAGGCCTCTTTCACCAGATAGGTTACTGGATCCAAGGCCAGGATTTTGCCGGCCTGACCTCCATTATCCTTGACCACCTTCAGGCATAAATTCGGCTTTTCGCCCTGGGGCTGGATCAACACCACGGTGTCAAAGAGATCATCGACTTCATGGCAAGGGGCCGGAACTCCAGAGGAACTTTCTCGATGGTCTTCACGATGGAGAAGAGCCGAAAACCAAACTTGAAGTTCCATGGCATCCACCAACTCGCGCATCTCAACCAATCCCTGACGCTCAGTCTGTTCAAAGTCGAACCCGTCAACGATCAGACAGTCCGGCCGGAACACATTCTGATAAACCAGATCATTTAAGCGCTCTTCAAGCTTCGGTCGATTAAACTCTGCCTCCTTGAACGTCATAATCAGGCGATTGCGCATCACCTGTTCCTTGACCTCGGCCCCATCTTCCAGCCCCATCGCACCGACAATATCGTGCAAGATATCATCATACCAGGCCCGGGTCTTATCAAGACTCTGACCGACACTGACATGGAGAACCTTGTTCCCCCTGAGAATACTGTCAAGCGCTATCTGAACCAGAATCGCCGTCTTTCCAAGTCCGGCACGGGACATGAGCAGGCTCATCCGCTGATTCACCGGGTTGCCATCCTTGTCCTGCACAAACATTTTTAATGGATTTTTTTCGACCAAATCCTTTTTCTTCATGACACAACTCCTGTAATGAATGACAAACCATTGAACCGCGATCGGCCTAACGGATTTTCCATCCGGTCCCCTAAGAGACCTTACATAATTTCCGCCGATCCCGGCAACTGGTTATTTATTCTTCTTAGCCTTCAAGCGGGCCTGAATGATCTCTTCCGCCACGTTCTTCGGCACCTGACGGTAGGTGGCAAATTCCATGGTGAACTCCGCCTTACCCTGGGTCAGGGAGCGAAGGACGGTTGAATATCCGAACATCTCAGAAAGAGGAACTTCGGCATCAACCACCGTGTAGTTAGCCTCCTCAGAAGTCCCGAGAATCATGCCACGCCGTTGGTTCAAGCTACCCATAATCGCCCCTTGAAACTCGGTAGGACCTTCAACAGAAACCTTCATGATGGGTTCCATCAACACGGGACTTGCCTTGAGGTATCCCTGACGAAAGGCCCCAATGGCGGCTAACTGGAAGGCCACATCCGACGAGTCAACGGCGTGAAAGGAACCGTCATTAATCGTAACCCTGACCCCGGTCACTGGGGCCTCGGCCAGACTACCCTTAACCAGGCTCTTCTGAAAGCCCTTATCACAAGACGAAATGAACTCCCGCGGGATAACCCCCCCGACAATGGCATCAACAAATTCATAGACCCCGTCTTCCATGGGCTCCACGAAGCCTGACACCCGGCCGAACTGCCCGGAACCACCGGTCTGTTTCTTGTGGGTATAATCAAACTCAGCCCGCTGGGTAATGGTTTCACGGTAAGCTACCTGAGGGGCGCCGACTGTGACTTCCGCGCCATACTCCCGCTTCATTCTCTCGACATAGACGTCAAGATGTAATTCACCCATCCCGGAAATAATCGTTTCACTCGTCTCATCGTCAACATACGTTTTAAAGGTCGGATCTTCCTTGGTAAAACGGTTCAAGGCCTTGGACATATTACCCTGGGCCTTGTTATCAATGGGGACGATGGCCAATGAGATAACCGGGGCTGGAATGTGCATGGAACTCATGGAGTAGCTCACATCACCGGAGGTAAAGGTATCACCGGAAGCACAATCAACTCCGAACAGGGCGACAATGTCACCGGACCCGGAGGTATCGATATCCTCCATCTCATCGGAATGCATCCGAACCAACCGTCCCACCTTGACCTTTTTACCTGTCCGGCTGTTGTAAATGGTATCGCCTTTCTTCAGGGTTCCCTGATAGGTTCTGACATAAGTCAACTGGCCATAGCGACCATCCTCAAGTTTGAAGGCCAGAGCCACCAGAGGATCCTTGGGATCATTTGAAACCTTGACTTCAGCCTCGTTGTTCTTGAGATCAAGGGCAAAATTATTTACTTCGGTGGGACACGGCAGATAGGCATTCACCGCATCCAGCAAGGTCTGAACGCCTTTATTCTTATAGGCGGAGCCTACCAAAACCGGCGTAAGCTCCAGGGAGAGAGTAGCTTTCCGGATCGCCTCCCCGATCATCTCAGGAGTGGGGGTTCCCTCAAGCACCGCCTCCATCAATTCATCGGAGAACATGGACACGGCATCTAGCATCACTTCCCGGGCCTCATCGACTGCGTCCTTATAATCCGCAGGAATCTCCTCTATGCGGATGTCATCACCGTTATCGCCCTCGAAATAGACCGCCTTCATGGTCACCAGATCGATAATCCCCAGCATATCCGCCTCAAGACCGATGGGCAGCTGAATCGGCACGGCATTCAAGGCCAGTTTATCACGAAGCTGGGCGGTAACCCGGGCTGGGTTGGCCCCGGTCCGGTCACATTTATTGATAAAGGCAATGCGGGGAACATTATACCTGGTCATCTGACGGTTCACGGTAATGGACTGGGACTGAACACCGCCCACCGAGCAGAGAATCAAAACGGCACCATCCAGTACCCGCAAGGCGCGTTCGACTTCAATGGTGAAATCAACATGGCCCGGAGTATCAATAATGTTGATCGCGTGATCCTTCCAGGTGCAATAGGTAGCGGCGGAAGCAATGGTGATGCCCCTTTCCTTTTCCAATTCCATGGAATCCATTTTGGCACCAACGCCATCTTTGCCCCGGACCTCATGGATGGCATGAATTCTTTGGGTATAATAAAGAATTCGCTCGGTCAGGGTAGTTTTCCCCGAATCGATGTGGGCACTGATCCCGATATTTCTTACTTTTTCTATATCATTACTCATGACAGCAACCTCAATCGTCCTTTTCATTGCCGGCAGTCTTCGTACCGACCCTCAACTGATTCCTACCGATGAAACAAAACAGCCCCAAAGATCAGGGGCTGTTCATGAAAACAAAAAAATCAAACCATTGCTGATCAGTGACAAACCCTTATGGGGGCGGCAATCGACAGAAAAATACATCATGTTCGTTCACCAAATCATCCGACCGGCTGATTTAAGAACCGCAACATTTAACCGTAACTCCGCATGCTGTCAAGCTAAATTAGCAGAATAAAGCCACAAAAAAAACTCCCCGACCCACCCTGCCGAAAGCAGACAGAGTCGAGGGGAGTATTCAGCAGAGAAGAAGGGGGGATCCCCCCCTTCCCTCAATAATTTACCAGCGCGGTTTGGCGCCTAGCCCAATTTACGGTGACCCAAAGGAATCGGTGAAAAGTTTTTCAATGGCCCGGCGACCGTCATCAGTCAGCTCCCTGGTGCCGGTCCCAACAAAGGTTTCATGTTCGATTCGTGGATCATCCTGCTGCCATTGGTTGTCCCGCCAGGTATACCAATGTTTGCGGACCTGACCATAGACATGGACTGGTCGGTTGAACAGTTTACCCAACTCAACCGCCCAACCGGTCCCGCCTTTTACGGTATTGTCGTCCTGAATGGTTCCCACCACAAAGATCTGATGGCCGGTGTTAACCATATGAAAGATAAGTTGCAGAATTTTTCGAAGCTTTTCGGCTTGGTAGTAAGACCGATTCATCATCCGTGAAGCGAGTTCCATACTGATATCACCACGCATCAACTCCTCGGCAGACAGGGTAACCACGGCTCGCTCCCGATCGGGAACGTGGCCCTCATAGGTATATACGACTTCCTTAACCCCCCATTTTTCAGCCATTTCACCAAAAAAGCTTTCCGCGCCGCGAAGACCGCCACTGAACAGTATACACTTTCCCTTATCCGGCATAAAACCACCTTTTTCTTCCATTAAATTATCGATTCAGAGATCGCACCGAGGGCCAAGCCCTCGACAATCAAACCTCCATCATCCGATCTCCATGAGCAGCGCCCGGTGTAACCGATCAAAGCCAACCTTGATACGATGACTTGATCCGTTATTACATTTTACTCCCGGCTTGACAACAAGAAACTCCATGGTTAACAATTGACTATCAGTAGATATTATTAGTTCTTTATTCAGCAATTTTCGTGTTTTTTATGGAACGACTTTGGTTAAGCAGTTCAAGTTTAACAATAAGGAGTAAACAATGGCAGAATTTAAATGTGAAAAATGCGGTGCAACCGCCGAAGGACGCTGTAAACCCAAAAAATGTACTGCCTGTGGCGCTGCCGATGTCATGGTGAAAAAAGAAGAGGCTAAATCATCTGGTTGCGGTTGCAGTTGCGGTAAATAAAAACAAATCCTCACAGCTCTATAAAAACCCCGCCCCATACTTATCTGGTCGCGGGGTTTTATCTTTTTGCTCTAAACTCCCTCCTCTCCTTTCCGACCGTATACAATCAAGGTCCCGACAAACCAGGAAAAAATCAGCAGCGAGATCACCAACATCACAGTTTTAATGTTGGTGACCCAGTTGCCAAGCCCTGCAAGAATCAGGGTGCGAACAAATGATACAATGAGAGTAATCGTAAGAAATTTCCATGGAGCCACCCGGATGAGGCCTGCGGCATACGAAATGAGATCGGATGGGTTATACGGAAGAATCCGGACCCACAGTAAAATGGTTTCAAACTCCTTGGCCCGGACCATGATCCGTCGGACCTTTTCCCGGTGGAAAAATCGTTCAAATCGCTGATTCAGGGTCTGACCGATCATGAAAACCATAGCAGAGCCGATAAAAAGACCACTGCCGGCAACAGCTGTGGTCAAGCCAACCCCATACTGATGCCCAGCACTGATCACGATCAACTCCGCCGGAATCGGGGGAATAATGACCTGCAGAATCATCACACCAAACAGCAAAACCAACTGAAACAACTCACCTTCCAACATCACTCCTCACTCCTCACTCCTCACTCCTCACTCCTCACTCCTCACTCCTCACTCCTCACTCCTCACTCCTCACTCCTCACTCCTCACTCCTCACTCCTCACTGAAAGTATACTCTCTCCCAGGCATCCAAAACCTCTGTTCAGCACCTAAATATTCAACCTGCAACAAATAACCCTTGGCGGAATCCCCTGACGTTCGTTACACTTTACATGTTTTCATCCAAAAAAGATATTTTCCATCCTACCTCGACGGAGAGACCATGCCCGATATTCTGACCACCTGTGTCTATTGCGGTTGCGGTTGCGGTTTATACCTGCATGAGGAAAACGGAAGAATCACCGGCTCAACCCCCAGCCGCGAGCACCCTATCTCCCGGGGGAATCTCTGCGTCAAAGGTTGGCATCTCCATGAGTTTATCCATTCAGCAGAAAGGCTTACCCAGCCGCTGATCCGAAAAAACGGGGTACTCACTCCATCTTCATGGGATGAGGCCCTGGACCTGACCGCTACCGAACTTTTACGAATCAAGGAGAATACCGGTGACCAAGGACTCGGGGTGATGGCTTCGGCTAAATGCACCAATGAAGAAAATTATCTCCTTCAGAAATTCACCAGGGCGGTCCTTAAAACCAACAACATCGATCACTGCGCCCGCCTCTGACACGCTCCGACCGTGGCAGGTCTTGCCACCACCTTCGGCAGCGGCGCGATGACCAACTCGATCAACGAGATCGAAAACGCCGAGGTCATCCTGGTCACCGGCTCAAATACCACAGAGGCCCATCCCCAGGTCGCCCGACGAATGTTCGATGCCGTGGATCGAGGCGCCAAACTCATTGTTATCGATCCACGACGGACCCCATTGGCCGCCATGGCCCATCTCCACCTCCCCCTCCATCCAGGAACAGATATACCTCTATTGAACGGAATGATGAGAATCATCCTTGATGAAAATCTGATTGATGACCTGTTCATCGAGATGCGAACCGAAAACTACCACGCCCTCCGCGATCTCCTGTTTCGGTTGGATCTTGATGAGGTCGTCCGAATCACCGGCGTCCCCCTAGACACCATCAGTCAGGCGGCCAGGCTCTATGCCAGAACCCAGAAAGCCGTCATCTGCTATTGCCTCGGCATCACCCAGCACATTTGCGGAACCGAAAATGTCCAGACCCTCGCCAATCTGGCCATGATGACCGGACATGTGGAAAAGGAAGATACCGGGGTCGACCCGCTTCGGGGGCAAAACAATGTCCAGGGCGCCTGTGACATGGGCAGTCTGCCCAATGTCTTTCCGAGCTATCAGCCGGTGAGCAATGAAGACTACCGCGAAAAATTTGAAAAGGCCTGGCAGACTTCCCTCTCCGGCACCCCGGGGTTAACCCTGCTGGACATGACCCATGGCGGAGCCGACGGGGCTATCCGGGGACTCTTCATCATGGGTGAAAACCCCATGCTCAGCGATCCGGTACTATCCAAGGTCAAAGAAACCCTGACCGGCCTTGATTTTCTGGTGGTGGTCGATCTCTTCATGACTGACACCGCCAAACTTGCCCATGTGGTTTTGCCCGCTGCATCTTTTGCGGAAAAAACCGGCACCTTCACCAACTCAGAACGTCGCGTGCAGATGGTCCGCCGGGCCATCCCTCCGATACCAGGCTGTAAGACCGACCTTGAGATTATCATGAACCTGTCCCGCCGCATGGGCTATCCCATGGAATATGACTCGCCGGCAGAGGTCATGGAAGAAATCGCCCTACTTACCCCAATATACGGGGGAATGCACCATGACCGCCTGGAAAATTCCTGGGGGCTGCAATGGCCCTGCTGGGATCGTCAGCACCCGGGAACACCCTTTCTGCATAAATACTTTTTCACCAGAGGCCGCGGTCATTTCGTGCCGGCCAGCCATCAGTCACCCAGCGAACCAATGGACGCCACCTATCCCTTCCAGTTAATGACCGGCAGAATTTATCACCAATACCACACCGGCACCATGTCCAGAAAAGGGACCTTACTCAACCGGGAAAACGGTGAAGCCCTACTACAGATCCACCCGGACGATGCCGGTCGTGACAACATCCGCCACGGCGAAATGATCATCCTGGCCTCACGACGTGGCGAAATCAGGGTTAAGGCCGAAGTATCCGACCAGGTCGCACCGGGAACGCTCTATACAACTTTCCATTTTTCCGAGGCCCCGATCAATCTTTTGACCACCGGGGCGAGAGACCCCAAAGCCAACTGCCCGGAGTACAAGATATGTGCGGCCCGGGTGGAAAAAATCCGCCAAGGTCCCTGACATGGAACGATTCAACCTGCTAAAAAAAGACCACTTGATTGGATTTCTCCGAAAACTTGCCAAGGAATACCGGATCATTGCCCCAGTCAAAAACCGTCATGGGGACACCCTGTTTACTCCGGTGACCGACCTTGATAATGATGAGATCGACCTCACCAACCAACCCCAAAACTCCATTAAATCATTTCTGTTCCCCCAGACCGAGGTAATCGCCACCTACCAATCATCCACCCCGGATGACTATACCTTTACCGAACCGGAACCCTCCTTTCCACCGACGATCTTTTTCGGGGTCAGACCCTGTGATCTTTCGGCAATCCTTTATATGGATGTCATTTTCCTCAAGGGGAAAAAAGATCCCTTCTTCCTCGACAAACGACGCAACAGCCTCTTAATCGGGCTCAATTGCACTGCGCCCTTTGCCAACTGTTTCTGCAACGCCACCAACAGCGGTCCCTTTCTAGAGTTCGGTTTCGACCTTCAATTCACCGACCTTGGCGACCGCTTTATGGTGGAAACCGGCCGATCCTCCGGAGAACGCCTGATCGAAGATCGCCCGCAATTCTTCACTCCCTCAACGGAAAAAGACTCCCAGGCCCGATACCAGTCCTTCCTGGAAGCCAGAGGAGGTTTTCACCGCCCGGTCCACCTTGATCAAACTTTAAAAAAACTGGCCAAAGGTGAGGTTGATGAATCGGTCTGGAGTTTTCTCTCCGAACGATGTCAGGATTGCGGGGGATGTGCCTACGTCTGCCCGACCTGCACCTGCTTCACCATCAGCGACCAGCCCCTATCTCCCACCAATGGAGAACGCCTCCGTTCTTGGGATGCCTGTACCTTTTCAGGGTTCACCCGAATGGCCGGAGGGCACAATCCGGTTCACCGGGCGACCGGTGCCATCAGGCAACGGTTTCTCCATAAACTCCTCTATGATGTAAAGCAACATGGTCGAACCAGTTGTGTGGGATGTGGACGGTGTGTGGGAATATGTTTTGGGGGTACCGATATTGTCCGCTTTATCAATATGTCCTGCCAGGGAGAACTTTATGGAACATAACGCCGCCGGTCTCTATCTGCCAAAGACCGCCAAAGTACAATCGGTGATTGAGGAAAACTCCCAGATCAAGACCTTCGCTCTCTCTTTAAGCATGGGTGCCCAACCGACCGTGTTTCGATTCCAACCCGGCCAATTTGTCATGGTTTCCATGCCCCACTGCGGTGAAGCCCCTATCTCCATTGCTTCGAGCAACAGCCGGACCGATTCCTTTGATCTCAGTGTTCGGCTGGCGGGGCGGCTGACTTCCGCCATGCACTCCTTGCAACCTGGTGACAGCGTCGGCATCCGCGGTCCCTTCGGCCGGCCCTTTCCGCTGGATAAACTGGTCGGAACCGATCTGCTGTTTATCGCCGGAGGAATCGGCCTGGCCCCGCTTCGCTCGGTCATTTTAAGCTGTCTGGCCGATCCCCGCTTTAGTGACAACCGCATCACTTTACTTTATGGCAGCAGATCCCCTGCCGATATAGCCTTCTGCACAGATCTTGCTGCCTGGGAAAAAAGCGGTCGGGTTGACTGTCATCTCACCGTTGACCATGGCACCCCCGACTGGAAAGGATCGGTGGGGCTGGTCACCAGCCTGCTTGATACGGTTGCCCCTAATCCCACCCGGACCAAGGCCCTGGTCTGCGGTCCCGGATTAATGATCCGGGCAGTCCTGGCCGAACTCACTTGTCTGGGTTTTGACCCCAATGACATTATCACCACCCTGGAACGCCATATGAAGTGCGGGGTCGGGGTCTGTCGACACTGCCATCTTGATGACAAGCTGGTGTGCCGGGATGGTCCCGTCTTTACCCTGGCCGAATTACAGGGACACGAAGTAATGGAGCTTGCCACATGACCCCACCGGAAGACAAACGTTACCGGATTACCCTTCACCCCTCCGGACATACCTTTGAGGCCACTGCCGGGGAATCGCTCCTTAAATCGGCCCGGGAGGCGGGAATTCATATCAACGCCTCCTGTGGCGGGAGCGGGGTCTGCGGCAAATGCCGGGTGATTGTCCGTCAGGGAGAACTTGGACAAGGACTCAGCGAAAAACTCACCAAGGATCAGATAGCCGCAGGTTTTCGCCAGGCCTGTACCGGAATAGTGAACTCTGATCTCACCATTGAAATTCCCACGGAAGCAGGGAAACTCATCGGTGGCCTTTCCACCCAGGTCCCTGAAATCCATCGCGCACGCCTTAAAAAGGACGATATCGAGGAACTCCGCCGGGAAGGGATCTTTCAACCACCGGTGATCAAACTCTTCGTGGAACTCCCCCGGCCCTCAGCAGTGGACAACATGGCCGATGCCAAACGCTTGATCCAGGGTCTGCACAACCAGTACGATGAACGCAATCTGGTCATCAGCCTGTCCGGTTTAAAAAAACTCCGGCGGGTCTTGCGGGAGGACGATTTCCGGGTTACCGCCACCATTGCCCGCCCGGTCCGCCCAGGTTTCGGCAAGAATTTTCTGATCAATATCCAGTCGGGGAATTGGACCAATCGCTGCTATGGCCTGGTGGTTGATATCGGGACCACTTCCATCTACGCCCAGTTGGTCAATACCGATACTGGAAAAATTCTGGCCGGCGCCGGAGACTATAACGGGCAGATCAGCTATGGCGAAGACGTGATCACCCGGATCATCCACGCCGAGACCCCCTCAGGTCTTGCCCGGATGGCAGAGCTTGCCGTCTCCACGGTCAATACCTTAATCCATCAGCTCTTGGCTGAGACCGGGATCGGCCCGGAGGAAATCACCTCCATCACCCTGGCCGGCAACACCACCATGACCCATCTCTTCATGGGATTAGAGCCCCATTCCATCCGCCGCGCCCCCTATGTGCCGGTAACCACGTTTTTCCCGCCCATCCGGGCCAATGACCTGGGCATCGACCTCCCCCCCCACTGCGTGGCCCTTTTCTTCCCGGCCATTTCCAGTTATGTGGGCGGGGATATTGTCGCGGGCGTTATGGGTGCCGGACTCTATAGAACCCAGGCCTTGACCCTGTACATCGATATCGGCACCAATGCTGAAATCGTGATCGGCAACAGGGAGTGGTTGGTCTGTGCGGCCTGTTCCGCCGGTCCCGCCTTCGAGGGTGGCGGTATCACCCACGGCATGCGAGCGGCCAAGGGGGCCATCAAGGATTTCAGTATCAATCCAGAAAGCTTCGAACCGATGAACATCACCATCGATAACCAGCCAGCCTTGGGAATCTGTGGGTCAGGCCTGCTGATCATCGTCGCCGCCCTGCTGAACCACGGGGTCATTGACCCCAACGGCAAATTCAATCAGAACCTGCCCACCACCAGAATTCGCCAGGGTCGAAGCGGGTATGAGTATGTCCTGGCCGAAGAGGAAGAAAACGGCACGGATCATGATATTGTGATCAATGAGGTGGATATAGAAAATCTGATCAGAGCCAAAGCCGCCATCTTTGCCGGCGTCAAAACTCTGGTGGAGGAAGTTGGCCTCACCATCGGCGATCTGGAACAGATCATCCTGGCCGGTGCCTTTGGCAGCTACATCGATCTCGATGCAGCCATGACCGTTGGCCTGCTGCCCGAAGTCCCCGCGGAAAAGGTCCTCTATGTGGGGAACGGCTCGTTGATGGGAGGGAGAATGAGTGAACTGAGCAACCATATCCGCAGGGACGTGGTGGAAGTAGTCAACCGTATGACCAGTTTTGAATTATCCGAGGTAACAAATTTCAAGGATCAGTACATCGCCTCGCTGTTTCTACCCCATACTGACCTGGAACTCTTTCCCCAGACCGCTCTCCGACTCAACGCCTGGCGGACAAAAACCCAAACAACACCCAAAAAAACCTGACCCGATACTTCCGTCAGCACGGCTCAGCAGCCATCCAAACAAATCCATAACAACCGTTCATCAAAAGACCGAGTAGACTTTTACAACGCGGAATGATCAAGGGTAACGGTCATGGCCCGCACCGGGCATACCGCCACGCACAACCCACAACCACTGCATTTTTCCCGGTCGAACAGAACCGCCATGGTCGGTCGCTCAAGGGCCAGGGCCCCGGTGGGACATATCCCGGTACAAGCCCCGCACTGAAAACATTTATCATCATTTCGACCGATCCGAGAAGCTACCCGCTCAACCCCAACACCAAGTTCCTTGAGATACCGGATACCTTCTTTCAATTTGGCTTTATGGCCGAGGAGTTCAAGGACCATCAACCCTTCCTGCTGCCGGTTGATATCCGCCTTGAGGATATTGAATTCAACCCCGTATAATTTCATCAGATTGCAGATAATAGGTTGATCAATAGTTGCCTTGGGAAATTTTAAAACATACATCCTGCTATCCATATCTTCACACCTCTTCGCTTCAATATCGTAACCAATAAGGTCCTTTGCCCAGAACCACTTTTGATTTAATTACCCTCTTTCACCAAACAAGTACAGAGGATAAATCGGGGATTATCCTCCAGGGGCACGAGCAAAAACACTTAATAAAACTTGATTCCAGGGGCACATCGGGAACACCTTGGGGCCAACCGTCACAGACCAAGGAAACGTTGATCGAGTTCCCGCAATAAATCAACCAAGGGTCTTTCAGTATTCAAGACGAGCAGTTGCGAAGGGGCAAGCTCATCCGGTGGCTCAAAACGTTCCTTCTGCCGCTCCAGGACCTCCCAGCGCCCATCGGAAACTGCGGTGGGATCCTGAGCTCGGATTCTGAGCCTTTTTTTTACTTCATCATCGGAACAAGTACATAGAATAAATCGAGCCTGGACCTTTAACCGACGGGCAAGATCACAGACCCGGTCCCTTTCCCCACGACTCTGATAAGAACCGTCAAGGACCACCGGAAGACCCTGAAGGATAGCCGCTTCGGCCCGGATCAGGAGTTCATCGTAGGTACGACGAGAAAACTCAGAAGAATATATACCCTGGTTCAAGGATGAAGGATTTCTGGAGGTCGGCTCAATCCCGGCCAATTCCTTCCTGACCCGATCGGAATTATAGAGGCTGAAGCCGTGGTGCTGGGCCCAGGCCGTGGCGAGAAAGCTCTTTCCTGAAGCGATGAGCCCAAAAAACACCCAATTGTCACCCGATAACGGCATACCCTTCCGCCAATGCAAAGTACCGGCTCGCCTGATCAAGGCAACCCTGACGGGTCTCTTCGTCCACTTCCGGGGCATGGGCGGTAAACAGGCCGATCTTCCCACGGACATAGGCCCGGTAACATTTATAAAAATCAAGCATGGTCAAAAGGCCTGAATCCCCGGAAAGAGCAACAAAAGAGTCAATGAAATACCGGGACAGCTCAGGCAACCCATGAAAATCGAGATCCATGGCCAAAAAAGCAACATCACTGGCAATGTCGCAATATCGAAACCGTTCGTTAAATTCGATACAATCAAAAATCTGGACCGATTCGGTCAAACAGATATTGGCCGAGTAAAGATCGCCATGGCAATCCCTGATCCGCCCCTCGGTCATCCGAACAGCAAAAAGCCCCTCCCGAGCCAGGAAATCCAAGGTATAGTGGTTAATGATCTCAAACTGCTCTCGACTCAAAGCGGAACAACCGATAAACCCTTCGGTTTGGTCAAAATTTTCCCGAACATTAACTCCAACGGCCTCGGGACGTCCAAAGCTATTGATCTCAGAGGTTGCCTCAGCCTGCCCGTAAAAGGGAACCAGGATCGCAACGATCCGATCCAGCATTTCCCGGGTCAACCCCCCGGAGCCGATGATCCGGCCCATCATCTTCTCTTCCGGCATCCGCCGCATCTTGACCCCATACTCTACTACCGACCCTCGCCCGTCGAGATTGAGCCTCCCCTCCTCCTCGGCGATGGTCACCATTCCAAGATACAGGTCGGGACAAAGTCTTCGATTCAGGACCAATTCTCGTTCACAGAAATGTCGGCGTTGGTCCAGGGTCGTGAAATTAAGAAAACCAAAATCCACCGGCTTCTTTAGCTTATAGACAAAATCACCGGCCAGTACGACATAGGAGATATGGGTCTGAACGAGTTTGATCTCAGTCGCTGGATGGGGATACGCCGCCGGGGTCAGTAAATATTCGATAAAATTCGGTACTGTATTTTTCATTGTTTCCTTATTTTTGAGCAGGCGAAAGAAGCCACTTGCTCAAGGCCGATGGAGCGAATTGCCCTGGCAAATCAGTTCCAAGCACCCCTTGCTTTAATTCATAAAACCAATGGCTTCGATTAATTCCTTGATAATATCTATGGTTTTCCCGTCAATTTCCGGGATCTCAAAACCGGTATCATAAAAATCAGGATTAATATCATTGGAAGACCACATGGCGCGCCCCTGAAGCAAGAGCTCCCGTTCATCAAAATATCCCTCCGGGAGGATCATCTTCATGGCGTAATCAGTGCCGATGGGTAATGGATCCTTACTGACCAGCTTAATTCCCTTGGTGGTAATGTCCACCAAATGCCCCAAAAGCTTATCAGTACCCACTTCATACACATCGAGATAGTAGATCAAATGCCTGCGCTTCATCCGCCTAAGATCATCAGCCATGGTAGCCTCCCTTGTCATTACGAATATTGGATACACCGGCAAAACCCGGCCCTACCTGGTTCTCCTGTCAGATCACCTGATTGGTTCCGACGAAATACGATTATTAAAAAATGATATGCCTCAAAGATCATCATTTGCCATGGATATATTCCATCATAAGCGAGACAACTTCATCAAGGGTCAATTCGGAAGAATCAACAATAATCGCATCGGTGGCTGGTTTTAAAGGGGCCAAATCACGGCTGGAATCGGCCTGGTCGCGGAGGATGGTCTGCCGAAGAATCTCTGCCGGATCAACCTGCCGCCCCTGTTCCTGCAGTTGTAGAACCCTCCGCCGAGCCCTTTCTTCCGGAGTCGCATCAAGAAAAAATTTATTGGCGGCTTCCGGAAATACAACGGTGCCCATATCACGTCCTTCGGCAACAATAGCCCCTTTTTTCCCCAGCATCCGCTGGAGGGCGGTGAGCTTTTGGCGTACTGCAGGTAGAGCGGATATCTTAGAAGCCAACAAGGACATCTCAGGAGTTCTAATTTCTAAGGACACGTCCGAACCGTTGAGCAACACTCGGGTATCACCCTCCCCCGGCAACAGTTCCAAACCGATACCATCGAGGAGTGACTGGAGGGCATCGGTCTGAGCTTCCGAACCGAGCCCTTGTCGCTTGGCCTGCAAGGCAACCGCCCGATACATGGCACCGGTATCAAGATACGTATAGCCCAGCGCAACAGCCAACCGACGACTGATGGTGCTCTTTCCGGCACCCGAGGGGCCGTCAATGGTCACCACTGCCGCTTGATTCATTTTGACTCTCCGGACGACCGGAGCTCGGCCAGAACCTCTGCCAGAGCCTTGACCAGCCGTTGGTTCTCTTCCGGGAGCCCCACTGTGATCCTGATATAATGGGGATAGCCATAGGCCTTCATCGGTCGGACAATTACCCCACGGGCAAGCAGCAATTCATACACGCGAGCAGCCTCAAACCCTACATCCACCAGAAAAAAGTTGGTTTGAGTCGCATAAACCGTGCAGCCCAGCTGAGAAATTTCCCGAGAAAGCCAGGTAATCCCATCCCGGGTCAATTGCATGGTCTTTTGATAATGTTCAGTATCGTCCAAGGCGGCCAGAGCGCCAACCTGGGCGGGCAGATTCACGTTAAACGGTTGTCGTACCCGATGGAGCAGATCGGCAATTTCACGATGCATCAGACCATACCCAACCCTGAGCCCAGCCAGGCCATAGGCCTTGGAAAAAGTACGAAGCCCCACCACCGGGACCGATCCATGGAGATACTTTCTTACATCGATCCGGACCGCTGGATCGACAAAATCCACATAGGCCTCATCAAGAACCACCACCACATCCTCCGGGACCCGAGCCAGAAACGACTCAAAATCGGTTGGAGAAAAGACCGTACCGGTGGGATTATTGGGATTATCGAGAAAGATCAAACGGGTCCGGTTATTGATCAAGGCCACAATAGCATCAAGATCATGGCTCACCCCCAGCTGAACGCTCCCAGGCGGGATAGTAACCGGCAAGGCCGATCCTTGGGTCAAGGGGACAATCCGATTTACCCCACCCCGGGCCTGCACCATCTTCTGATAAACCAGAAAGGTGGGATGGCTGGTGATAACCTCGTCTCCTGCCTCAAGAAAGGTGGCAATGAGTAATTCAATGATCTCATTGGACCCATTCCCAAAAACAATCTCATCCACTCGGATTCCGAGATCTTCGGCAAGGCGGGTGGCCAGATAATAGTTGGAACCATCAGGGTACCGATGGAGTTTCTGCAATGTTTCAGCAACGGCCTTGACTGCCTTGGGAGAAGGGCCCAGGGCATTTTCGTTGGAGGCCAGCTTAATGGAACCGGTAATCCCATACTCACGCTCCAACTCTTCCAGCGGTTTCCCGGGGGGGTAAGGGATCAGGGTGCGGATAGCATCTGGGACATGGAGCTTCATGGGACTTTCCTTTTAAACAAGTGATGGTTTTTTTCCTACGACGCCAAGTTCATTCTCCAGGACTGCGGCCACTTGCAGGATCTTTTCTTCCGCAAAATGGGCGGCCTGAATTTGCAGGCCGATGGGCAGCCCAGCCCCGCTGAATCCGCAGGGAACTGACATACAGGGCACCCCGGCCAGGTTGGAAGGGATGGTCAGGACATCGGAAAGATACATACTGAGAGGATCATCAATTTTCTCTCCGATCCGCCAGGCTGGAAAAGGCGAGACCGGGGAGACCAGGACGTCACACTGCTTAAAGGCCTCAAGAAAATCCTGGACGATCAGGGTGCGGACCTGGAGCGCCTTTTTATAATAGGCATCGTAATACCCCGAGGAGAGAGCATAGGTCCCGATCATAATACGCCGTTTGACCTCACTGCCAAAGCCGCCCGATCTGGACTTGCAATAGAGATCAAGCAAAGACTCGGCCTCTTGATGCCGATAGCCGAAGCGGACCCCGTCATACCGCGCCAGATTCGAACTGGCCTCGGCTGGAGCGATGATGTAATAGGCAGCCACGCCGTAATCAGTATGGGGCAGGGAAACCTGGCAGATTTCCGCTCCGGCTTCCTCCAATAAACGGATCCCGGAACGCACCGCCTGTTCAACCTCCGAATCCAACCCTTCCCCGAAGTATTCTTTAGGGACACCGACCTTGAGGCCCTTCACCCCTTGAGTAAGAGCTGCCGAATAATCAGGCACCGGGCAGTTCACCGAGGTCGAATCACGGGGATCATAGCCACTCATCGTCTGCAGCATCAAGGTGCAATCACGAACATCCTTGGTCATGGGACCAAGTTGATCCAAAGAAGAGGCGTAGGCGAGGAGCCCATAGCGTGAAACCCGGCCATAGGTTGGTTTCATCCCCACAACTCCGCAGTGGGAGGCAGGTTGCCGAATAGAGCCTCCGGTATCGGAACCGATGGCCGCAATACATTCATCGGCAGCTAAGGCTGCGGCGGAACCTCCGCTGGAACCTCCACAAATATGAGCCAGATCCCAGGGATTTTTCGGAGTACCGAAGGCACAGGTCTCATTGGACGAGCCCATGGCGAATTCGTCCATGCTGAGTTTCCCAATGATCACCGCCCCCGCATCCTTTAATTTCTTGACCACCGTGGCATCATAGGGAGGGACAAACGACTCAAGAATTTTTGAGCCACAGGTGGTTTTTAATCCCTTGGTACAGACGATATCCTTCAATCCAAGGGGAATTCCACAGAGTGCCCCCCCGTCTCCTGCGGCCCGACGCTGATCCGCAGCTTCAGCCTGAACCATGGCCTCAGTCCGGTTCAACGTAATATAGGCCCCAACCTTGCCCTCCACCTGATCAATCCTGCCAAAGACAGCCTCGGTTGCTTCAACCGAAGTCACCTCACCCCGATCAAGTCTCTCATGGAGTTGATGAATGGTTAATGTATGTAAATCCATATTCTCTCTCCTTCCCGTCACCGATCACGATACAGGCGGGCCACCATAAAAAGAGCGGATCCCTAATGAGTTGAGATCCGCTTTAATCCATAAAAAACCGAGCCACCCAGAACGAGTGGTGAGTATGACTCAAGGAATCACAAATACGACTAATCCACTTTGTCGATCATCAGGGGCAGGGCATCGTTGGGAGCTTTCCAGTTATTCTTCCGACGGACCACTCAGCTGAAATCAAATAATCCTCGGCACCACAAAAGCCTCACCGTTCTGGTCCGGGCCATTGACCAGGGCCAGTTCTCGCGGCAATGACTCCTGCAACTCATCCTCGCGAAAAGCATTGATCACCGAGATGGCATGGGTGGTCGGCTCAACCTGGCTGGTATCCAACTCATTGAGGGTATCAATATAGGCCAGAATCCGATCCAGTTGGCCGGTCATGGCCTCGGCCTCCTCGTGCCCAAGATCTAACCGGGCCAGAGCCGCAACATATTTCACTTCATCGGTTGTTATCTTCATGGGGCAAAGAATTACCGTAAATCAACCGTCAAGTCAATGACTCTTTGGCTCCGCGGACACCATGAAAATTAATTGATTATTGGGAATGAAACGACAAAAACAAGAAGAGGCCTGACCCGTTGTCACAAGGCCTCGACCCGGGTCTGTTTCGACTTACTTAAAACCTCGGCAAAAACCTTAACCACACCTGGATCAAACTGGGTCCCGACACAACGCCTTAACTCGTCAATGCCTTCCTGGCGGCTCATATTGGTCTTATAGCTCCGCTTCGAGGTCATGGCATCAAAACTATCGGCCACCGTAATGATCCTGGTCAGATGACAGATGTCATCACCACTGATCCCATCGGGATAGCCTTTCCCATCAAGTCGTTCATGGTGATGCCGGACAATCTCCCCTTCCCGACCAAGAAACCCCAGGGGTTTTATAATATTTTGACCGATCTCGGGATGTTTTCGTACTAACTGCCACTCTTCATCGGTCAAGGGGCCAGGCTTTCTAATACAACTGTTATCAATCACCAGCTTGCCGATGTCATGCATCCGACAGGCCCGCTGCAACACCGCTAAATCATCGGAAGAAACCTGCATTGCCTTGGCAATCAGGGAGGAATACTCGGTAACTCTGGTGGTATGACCAGCGGTATACTGATCCTTTTCTTCCAATGCGACTTGCAGAGTGGTGATGGTGTTGACCGCCGAAACCTCAAGACTATTACTGTATTCCTCCAGGAGCACATTCTTTTCAGCCAACTCCCGAGTCTTATTTCTGACCTCTATCTCAAGCTTTTCCTTATAGACCCGTTCCTGCTGGACATACATCCTCTTTTCCACGGCCCGATGGATTTTAACATTGAAAAGATCAAGATCTTCGATGGGTTTTGAGATAAAATCATAGGCCCCAAGATTAATCGCCTTTACAGCATACTCCATGGAACCTGCCCCGGTGAGAAACAACACAGGAATTCCGTAGTCCTTCTCTTTGATCGCCGCCATGGTTTCAAAACCATCCATCCCCGGCATATTGATATCAAGGATGATGGCATCAAAATCAGCCCTCAGCAGGTCCAAAGCTTCCTCTCCGCTGGAGGCAGCCTCCACCTCATACCCAAACATTTGAAGGATCTTGACCACCGCTTCACGAACCAGATGATCATCATCAGTGATCAGTATTTTTGCCTTGATCGTCATAGGAAGTGGCACCCCACCGGACCCGATTGATGTCGCGTCAGGTTACAATCGGCTTGTAATTATGCCGAATTTTTTTTATTCAATCATGCTCGCCGGGGGAAAAAGCCCCATTGGCAAAATAGAATAATTACTGATCTTGCATCTTTAAAAAAGTATATCGAAAGGGGAACAAGCAATTCAACAGATTAATTCTTGAGGGTCTGGGAAATTTCCCGCTTACTTAGATCATGATGGATAATTACTCACCTAACCAACCAGATACATGACCTTTCCCAGGGAAGGACACTACCCATTGTATATCCTTATTTTCTTAGCCATCCCGAACCTTTTTTACCGGAGCAACAATTCTTCAATAATAAATCGTCTGGAATGGAGCTTAAGGAAAATCAACCGGAAGGATACGTTCAACGCGATGCCTGCGGGAACGATTTTTGGAGAGGGTTGCTGGGGAAGCCGCCAATTAGGGCCGCGAATCGTACGAGTCTTTTGCAAAAGGCTCGTACGATTCGCATATTTTTAAAACGTCCAGTGATCCTTAAAGACCTGCCTAATCATCTTCAGGGCTTCCAGACCGGGGCACCCGGGTTGACCAAAAGCCGACTCTAAAAGTTCAGAAGAAGGTCCGCCAGTGTTCTTCCCGACCAGTTCATTGATGGTGGCGATAACCCCAGTTTTTAAACCCTCGAGATCATAGCCCCCCTCAAGGGTAAGCATGAGTCTACCACCACACAGTTCTTCTGCCAGATTGACGAGGAGTCGGGTCATTGCACTGAACCCAGCCTCACTCACAGCCATGGAACCGAGGGGATCACCGTAGTAAATATCATATCCGGCTGAAACCAGGATCATTTCCGGTTGGTACTGTCGGGCGATAGGCAGCAGAATATCATTAAAAACAGCGAGGTAAGCCTGATCGTTCTGCCCGCCTGCGAAAGGTACGTTTACCGTATAGCCAAGACCTTCCCCGCGTCCGATTTCATGCATGGCGCCAGTGCCGGGATAAAAGGGATACTGATGGATGGAAAAATACAATACCTGATCCATTTCATAGAAACTATGTTGGGTCCCGTTGCCGTGGTGGAGATCCCAATCGATAATCAGAATCTTTTTAAGGCCGACTTTTTTTAATCCGTAGGCCGCCCCCACCGCGACATTATTGAACAGGCAGAAGCCCTTGGCCCGATCGGCCTCGGCATGATGTCCCGGAGGGCGAACCAAAGCGAAGCCATTGCGGGCCTGGCCGGAGGCAATCAACCGAACCCCCTCCACCACGGAACCGGCAGCAAGACAAGCCGCATCATATGACCGGGCCGATGTCTTGGTGTCCGGATCAAGACTTTCAAAAGGCTTCCCGGCGGTCGCTGCCACCATTTGAATATACGACGGGGTATGCACCAAACCTAAGGTTGACTGATCCGCCGAAACCGGCACCGAAAAGGAGAGGTCAACATTGGACTCAAGCCCGATCAATGCTGAATAAATCGCATTCAATCGATCGGGGCATTCAGGATGGGTGAAGCCCGGATCATGGGCCAGAAACAGATCATCCTTAAAAAGAAGCGTTTTCCCCTTCATACCTTATCTTCTACCCTTATCCCTATTTTTTACCTGGAACCGATTTCTCTAAAGACTAAAGAATTCGTCCCGGTGTTTAATCCGGTGAACCCGACCTGAAAATTTTTACCCTAAACCGGAGCGTTTTTTCCAGCTCTATTTTTTTTCAACCCCAGCCTGCCATATAGTTCTCCGTCCTCACCACGCGAGATTCATTCATTGGCAAGGAAGTCGAGCTGACAATGATTATTTTAAAGTTCCAAGCGAAAACAACTTGCCGTATCTTGATTTTTTTATGATAGTAGGATGTTTTATTACACGCGAATTCCACACGTTACGAGGGTATTCCAAATCCATCCCTCGCGTTTCCTTCAGAAGTTAGTGGTATAACTAAATCGATGCCCCCTCCCTCAACAGTCCATATCCAAGAAGAAACGGCTGCGCTGTTCCAATCCAGTGCCGTATTTGTGCGACGTTATCTCGGGCTCATATCACTGATCAGTTGTGTCTTGATCATCGCCATTTTCTGGGGTTTTAACGCCCGGAACCACCAACTCCTTCGAGACCAACTCCTCCATGAAGCCCGCGCCTTTTTCCAGGAAATCGTGCAAACCCGGCAATGGATAATCAACCAGGAAGGGGTTTACGTCAAACAAAAAGGCGATATGCAGATCGACCCCATTCTCGCTAACCTTCCCGGGATCACCCCGGAAATCAAAGCCGAACAAGGCAACTTTCTCTTACGCAGTCATGCCGCCATCACCAGAAATATCTCTCAACTCGGCCAGGAAGAACGGGCCTTTTCAATTTTCATTACCAGTCTCAACCCTTTAAGTCCACTCAATGAACCTGATCTTTTTGAGCAGGAATCCCTGGAACAATTCGAAAATGGAGTCAAAGAAAATTACCTATACCAGACCAATGTCTCCGGCGAAGAAATCTTCAGATACATGGCACCGCTCACCACGGAAAAGGAATGCTTGATCTGCCATGGTGCCCAAGGCTATAAAATCGGGGATATCCGCGGTGGAATCAGTATTTCCATCCCTGCGACCGCAATCAACGATGAGATGTCCGCATCTCTGTTTTATACGATTCTCTCAGCCTCGGCCCTGCTGGTCCTGCTGCTCTCGGTGATTCTCTATATCTCCCAGCACTTCATCAACGATTTGAAACAATCGGAAAAACGACTCTACCAGCTGGCAACCACGGACTCCCTGACCTCACTCCTCAACCGCGGGGAAGGGATCAGGCGCTTTCAACAGGAAATATCCCTCAGCATAAGAAAGCAGGTCGCACTTTCAGTGATCATTCTTGACATCGATCATTTCAAAAAAATCAATGACAACTTCGGTCATCAGGTGGGAGATCAGGTTATCCAGACCATTGCCGACATCCTGACTTCGACCCTCAGAAATTATGATATTGTCTGCCGTTATGGCGGGGAAGAATATCTGATTGTCCTCCCGGCAACCGAATTACCAAAAGCTGTGGAAACCGCCGAACGACTGAGACATTTAATTGAAGAAACCATCATCGAAACCGGCACCCGCCGAACGACGCCGATCAAGATCACGGCAAGCTTCGGGGTCACCTCTCTGCAATCGGGCGACTCCCTTGATGGCCTGATCTATCGGGCGGATAATGCCCTGTATATTGCCAAAGAAGATGGCCGAAACCAGGTTCGGCACATCAAATAATCCACTCCCTGAGTCCAATCACCAGCGGTTATCCCCTGGACCACCGACAAACTGAATCCTACTCTTCTGGGACCTGCACCGTCATCGATGGTAATGACATTTTTCAGCGCCCAGTTCAGTGACCAAATAGTTAATCGGCTGATCGTGGGGAGCAAGGGAAAGTTCGTTAGTGATTTGACAACTGAAAGCCAATCCGATTCTAACCGCCCGAGGTGCAGTTATGGCCAGAAAACGATCATAAAACCCCCCCCCGTAACCGAGCCGCCCTCCGTTATGATCAAACGAACTTCCAGGAAGGATAATGACGTCAAGCTCCCGGGAATCAAATTCCACAGTCCGGCTTGGGTCTGGCTCCGGGATGGAACAGTATCCAGGGCGAAGTTCCTGATCGAGATTCGTGACCAGATATGGAATAAGTCTTTTTTCCCGAGCCAAGGTTACCGGCAACACTAATGACTTTCCCAGGGCCAGACACTGATACATGGCCGACCTGGTTTCCACCTCGCTCCGAAAGGCCACATAAAACATAATATTTCGAGCCGCCGCCAAAACCGGCAGCGAAAAAAGATGGGATTCAATACGCTGGCTCATGGCCGCCCTTTCCTTTTCGGGAATTCCGTCACGAAGGGATAGCATCCTCTCCCTGATCGCCGCTCGTCCTTTCTTTTTTTCAGTCATCTGAGTCCCCTTCTCTCTTCTGTGCAGCTTGAATAAATATCCCACCCCCGGCTGATCTGGATTCATGGAACTTGACCTGATTCCGTCATTCCGGTATCTCTTTTAAGGGTTCTGATCAATGGTCATCATACCCTATGGTCAGAATAAAAATTATGGCTTGGCGAATAGAAAATTCCATACCACACCCGATCCCTCAAAACCAAGACAACTCAACGAAAAGTATACTCAATGGATAAACCCAACTTTATTGGACCTTGGCAACGATTTTTTATGGATGGCCAGGCAATTTATGTCAATCCCGACAAGCCGGACTGGCTGGTTCCCGGTCTGCAGGCTGACCAGGAACTGCAGAACCTTGCCAGCCAGGGGATCTGCTCCGCCGGCAACAGCTTGCTGTGGACCCAATTGGAGATTGATCAATCACCCAGACCCTATCTTGGGCGTACCAACCATCTTACCCTTGACCATCTCCATGAGTGCTGGTTTCACCTCACTGACTCCTGTAACCTGGCCTGCACCCATTGCCTGTTTTCCTGCTCACCGGGCAAGAGCCGGACCATGAGCCCCACCACCCTGGCTCAAGGAATAAGGGAGGCAGACGCTCTGGGATGTAAGCTATATTATTTTACCGGGGGTGAACCATTGCTCTATCCGGGCCTGACCAAAATGCTCGCAACCCTCCTTAAAGACCAGGAAAAACATGCCATTATCTTGACCAACGGTCTGCTCCTCCCGGACCAAATCCAAGAGCTCCTGGCCCTGCCCAGTCCCCGTCTCCATTTACAAATAAGCCTGGACGGCCTGGAAGAACAACACGACCGCATCCGCGGGCCGGGGACCTTCTCCCTATTGATGGATATCCTGGATACCCTGGTCGGCTCTGGGCTTCAGATAACCCTCTCCATTGCCATCAACCGCATCAACTATCTCGATCTTCCATCGCTCACCCGGCTGGCCGCAAATAAAGGTATTCGTAATATCCACTTGTTATGGCATTTTATCCGGGGCAAGGGTAAAAACGATCAATTTGTTTCTCCGGCGGAGATCTTCCCCCTCCTGACCACCGCCCAGGAAATCGCCGAAGAGGTGGGAGTGTCCATCGATAATATCGAAACAATCCGTAGCCAAGTCTTCAGCTCCCCGGGAACCCGCTTCGATCTCAGCAATGCCGCCTGGGAATCCCTGGCAATTGATCCCGACGGCACCATCTATCCCTCACCGGCCCTGATAGGTGAAAGCGACCTTGCCAGTGGAAATCTTGCAGATGGTCTGGACACCGTCTGGCGCTCCAGTGCTCTCCTCACCCGGATTCGACAAACCTCGCTTAGTGACTCAATACGGACGGCAACTGATCCCTTTCGCTTTCTGATTGGGGGGGGAGATATCGATCACAGCTATGTAAGCACTCGATCCTTTATCGGTGGCGATCCATATCTCGAATTATATGAACAGATTGCCCTCTGGCTAATCAGCAGACAAGCGGCCCTGTATACCGTGAGGAATCCCAATGAAATCCAACTCCGCATGGGAGATGTCCGGCATGATTGCCCCGACGGAGGGGCCGAGGTTTCCCTGACCCACTGCAACTGTGTGATTTCATTGGCAACTGAAGATCAAGACCATAGTGCGGTCCGAGAATTTTATGGCCAGGCAGCCCGGGTCACCAATGACGAAATTATTAACCCATTCGGACCCACCGGTTCTGGTCTGCACCTGATCCCCGAGGATGCCAAAACCAGATCCTATGGATGCGGCAGTCCAGTTCGAGACGCCGAGCTCCGTCCAGGTGAAACCATGGTGGACCTGGGCAGCGGTAGTGGGGTTGAATGTTTTCTGGCCGCAACGGAGGTCGGGCCTGAGGGGCGGGTCTACGGAATCGATATGACCGAGGAGATGCTCAACCTGGCCCAGCGGTCAAAAGACTCGGTGGTACAAAAACTGGGTTACGATAATATTGATTTCCGTCAGGGTTTTCTGGAGCGGATTCCACTGGCAGACAACTCCGTGGATGCAGTAATCTCAAACTGTGTTATCAATCTCAGTCCCGATAAACGACGGACCTATCATGAAATATTTCGGATCCTCAAACCCGGCGGTCGCCTGGTCGTCTCAGACATCGTAACCGATCGACCCATCCCAATAACCATCAAAAACAATGCCCAATTCCGGGGAGAATGTCTTGGTGGGGCCATGCAGCTCAAACAGCTCATGGCCATGCTCAGGTCCGCCGGTTTTACCGGGACCAGTTGTCTCAAACGGTTTTTCTATCGACAGGAAAAAGGGGCGGACTTCTTCTCACTGACCTACAAGTGCTTTCGGCCAAAAACCTCGCCACAGCTGACAACAGTTATGTATCGCGGGCCCATGGCGGGGGTAATTTTGGATGATGGCTCTTTACTGATGAGGGGAGAAAAACAACAGATCAGCGAAGCTCTGTTGCCTCGGGATGATGATTCATTTTTTCTCTTTGACCTTCTGGGAAATATTCTCAATCAGCAGGGCCCCAACTGTTGTACGGCAGGGAGTGAAATGGTTCTCAGCGGTCCGGTCATCTTGACCGGTAGCGATTGTTGCAGATAAACAAGAAATAGTGGGGGGCTTGCTACACCTCAATGACCAGGGTATGACTCATTCGATCATGCAGAGCCCGCCGCTGGGGATCGAAAAAAAACGGCAGGAAACTGAGCATCAGGGTGAGTGCCCCAAAAATAAATTTTCCACAGTAGCGCCCAAAGGCCTGCCGATAACTGACCGCTCCCCCGTCCTGGTTGACAATCTGCAGCCGACAGAGCATCTTCCCCGGGGTGGCTCCATATTTCCCGACAAAAAAGATGGTATAAAACATGCCAAGGAAGACATTGAGCCCAAGGGTTCCGAGCAGAACGGGATTAAGGGTGTAGGCGGCATAGGCTCCAGGAAAAAACTTGCGACTCAGGCCTTCAACCATCCCCCCCAGAGAAAGCATGAACACCACATCAATAATCCAGGCAGCGATCCTCCCGCTGGCTCCAGCATAGTGAAACTCAGCCAAAGGCTCGTCGATCGCTTCTGGATCAGCCGAAGTAATGCTTTCAGCGGACATGGCCAGTTCGGGAAAGACCTCTAGAAAAGGCTGCCAACCGGCCATCCCCTTTTTCCAGATCAGGGTTGAAGCGGAAAAAGCTTCCTGGTGGGCAAGATCTAAAAGCTGATCACGATCAATGGGGCCGATCTTCTCCTGACCCTGGCCATAATACCATTCCTCTGACCGCCCAGAATCTTCAACAGCGATGAAACCCACAGCACACTTAGGGCAACGGACTTCTTTCCCCGCATAATCACCGCTGACCTTCCCTTTACTGTTGCATTTCGGGCATTTAACTATCATCATGATCTCCTCACCGGACATCGGCACAGCCCTATCGGCAATGTCCCATCGAACGATCTCTAACAGAACAACTTAGAGCGGATTATTCAACAGCATTAAATAACCCTCACCATAGCATGATTTTTTTATTTGTTTCACAAGTTTTCAGTATATACCATACTTTTCATTGAAATTTCAGGGGTGAATTGATGCCTGAATTACCCGAAGTTGAAGTGGTGTGCCAAGGGCTCATCAAGCACCTTCCCGATCGTCAGATCCTTTCTTTTAGACAAAGCGGAAAGTCACTCAGGAAGCCCATCCCGACTGCATTGATCCGAAGATGGGTTGTAGAAGAGACGATTCTCTCCGTCAGGCGCCGGGCAAAATTCATTCTGCTCGATATGGCAAACGCCTCAACCATGATTCTGCACCTTGGAATGACCGGACGTCTTGGACTCTTCCCTTGGGACAGCCGGTTACTCGTCCATGACCATGCCTGCTGGCGACTCGATAATGGTCTCGAACTTCGCTTGAACGACACCAGACGGTTCGGTTTAATCCATTGCCTCCCCCCTGGTCTTACTCCCGATCACTTCTTTGCCGAGTTGGGGCCGGATCCTTTCTGGGAGGATTTTTCACCCGACTACCTTATTAAGAAAGGTTCAAGACGCAATGGACCGGTTAAAAACTTCCTGATGGATAACCGGATCGTCACCGGAATCGGGAATATCTACGCCAGTGAAACGCTATTTGCCTCCGCCATCCATCCCGCTAAACCCACCGGCGAAATCACCCGCCAGCAGTGGCGGTGTATAATCCAAGAAAGTCGTAGAATCTTAAGTGATGCGATTGCTTGCGGCGGGACCACCATTTCTGACTACGTCAACAGCAGTGGCGAAAAAGGATATTTTCAGGTCAGACTCAAGGTCTATGCCCGGGAGGGCCTTCCCTGCCTTAAGTGCGGAGCGGTCATCACGAAAATGGTCTTGGCTGGCAGGGCAACGTTCTTGTGCCCCAAATGCCAAAAAGAGGAAGGGTAAACTTTGGGGCATTCGATACACTCACTATAAAACCCGAACCCGAACTCCGATTTTCCGGCTGGATTCGGCAAGGACGCCGGCGGCTTCCCGAAGATTTTCAGAGGTATGGGCCAAGGATATAGAAAAACGGAGACGAGCCGCTCCGACCGGAACCGTTGGCGGTCGCACTGCCGTGGCAAATACGCCATTTCGGCGACATTCGTCGGCTAAGGCCACGGCGGCGTCACTATCCCCCACCAGAATAGGGATAATCTGGGAGGCCCCGGTCAATTCTCCAGGCAGCCCCGCCTGGCAAAGACACATTCTAAAAAAAGCCGCCTTCTCCAGAAGTTTCTTCCCCATACCAGGATTTTCTTCAACAATTTTTAAGGCGGTCAAGGAACAACCGATTACCGCCGGCGGCAAACCGGTGGAAAAAATAAAACTACGGGCACGATTAATCAGAAAATCCTTTAATATTGGTGATCCTGCAACATAGGCACCATAGCTGCCCAAGGCCTTCCCAAAGGTCCCAAAGGCAACATCCACCTGCTCGGAAACCCCGTCCTCTTGAATGACCCCACCGCCATTGGAACCAAATATGCCGGTGGCATGGGCCTCATCCACCATCAGCAAGGTGTCATATCGCTGTTTCAGAACAACCAGCTCGGGAAGAGGGCAACGATCTCCGTCCATGCTGTAAATCGACTCCACCACAATCAAGGCTCGCCCTTTACCGCGTTTCTTTTTCAAACAATCTTCCAGATGATCCGGGTCATTATGGCGAAACCGGACCAACCCTGCCCCCGAGAGTCGGCAACCGTCATGAATGCTGGCATGATTGAGGCGGTCGGAAAAAATCACATCACCACGTCCGGTCAGGGAACTGATGACCCCGAGATTCCCCAGGTAACCACTGCCAAAGACCAACGCCGCCTCTCGAGTTTTGAACCGGGCTACCCGATCCTCCAGTTCATGGAAGAGCTCAAGATCACCACTCATCAGACGGGCTCCACCAACCCCACACCCATAGGTATCGAGACAACGATGACCGGCCATCACCATTTCGGGATGCTGGGAAAGAGCCAGATAATCATTTGAGGAAAAATCAAGCAGGGGGGCGGAGAATTCCGTTGTGGTGGATTGAAGAAACCCCGGAGAAAGCCGCTTTATCGGGGTCAGGGAACGATGTTTCCCGTCCCGGGTCTGTTCAGATAACCATTTCGCCAAGGTGTCCATACACCAACAATCTCCAGGAAGAAACCATACGAATCACCCCTCCCATATTCCCCGGATCGCCTCAACAAACTGGAGGTCCTGCTCAGGAAGCCGACCCTTCTGGGTCAGATAGCCACCAATCATCATACCATCAACTCCAGCCATGAAGGCTTGTCCCAAAAAGTCAGCCAAAACATTTTCCCGACCAGCAGCGAGGCGAATAGGAATCTCAGGATTGATCAAACGATAGAGAGCGATACTCCTTAAAATATCTGGAATTACGGGAGGTTCACAATCGGCCAGAGGAGTTCCTGGCAGAGGGATCAAAACATTGATCGGAATGGAATCAACCTGAAGCTCACGCAAGGTCAACGCCATGGAAATCCGGTCTTCTTCAGATTCCCCCAAACCGAAAATCCCACCGGCACAGACTTGAAGTCCCGCCTCGTGGGCGGCACGGATTGTTTCTACGCGCTCATCAAAGGTATGGGTGGAAACGACCTGAGGAAAATATTCACGGGAGGTCTCCAGGTTATGATGATAGCGTGACAGACCCGCCTCTTTTAACCTTCTGAAGTCGTCAACATCTTGAATACCGAAAGAACCACAGACCTCAATTCCCACCTGGCTACGGATGGCAGCAATCACCTCGGCCACCTGGCCAATCTCCCTCTTGCCCATCCCGCGACCACTGGTCACCAGGGAAAATCGCCCTGACCCAATCCTCAGCGCTTCCCTGGCAGCGGCCAGGATTTCCCCATTACTCTTCAACGGGTAAACCGGCGCCTCGGTATTATAATGACCCGATTGGACACAAAACCGGCAATCCTCGCTACACTTGCCGGACTTGGCGTTAATAATTGTACACAGAGAAACCTTGCGAGCGCGGTACCGGAGTTTTTCAGCTAAAGCCATACTCATCAACTCAGGCAAGGCAATCTTACGATATTTCTCAATTTCTTCCCTGTTGATCATCTCCACCAACGCTGCCACGCTCCTCCTGATAAAACCTTTAGATCCCGTTTCGTCGTTCAGTTATCGTTTCAGACCAAAAATTCCGCCCTTTGCCTTCCCGACCACCACGGGAGCCCTCCTCCCGGGACGCTTGCCTCTTTTTCGAGGGACTTTAACCGAGGTCTCCATGTCTTCTTCAGGCAGGGTATAATCAGCCACACTCACCTGACCTTTGCCCTCGGCCTCACGCACCAACTGAAAAAACCTGAGACAATCCTTAAAATAACTCTTTTTTATCAACCATTTCGGCCAGCCGCCATCTCCGAAGGCCTCATTGAACACTGGGAGATTCACCAGAAATCCGGTTACCAATTCTTTCTGCGCCCGATTGATATTAAGATGGTTAACCGCCGTATCCATCCGATCACGCAGGGTTCGGGCAAACTGATAGGCCTCCCCTCCCCGAGTCGGAGCTCCATGGAGATGCAACACCTCCTCGGCCCAGGGCAGCAACAGCATAGCCACCAGCAATGACTCATCAACCTTGGCACCTTCACCATGGAGCCGATCAATCACTTTGAATAACTGATCCAATCGATCCTTAACTGCCGGAATCAGATCAGGCCCATAAAAAGGCAATAAGGTAGAAAACAGGCCACACTCCATGGCGAGAGTGGCCCAACGGGCGCAAGCCCCACCCCGCATGTCCTTAAAGAGTTCATCCCGGATTCTGGAATCAGGGCACATGGCCAGATACTCCAAGTTGGTTAATATGGCCTGCCAGGTGCGCTCCTCAATAGTGAAATCATTTCTCGCCGCATGACGGATCGCCCGCATGATTCGAACCGGATCACGACGTATCCGCCGGTCAGGGTCTCCAACCACCCGAATAATCCCGTTTTTGAGATCTTCGACTCCGCCGACATAGTCAATAACAGTAAAATTCTCAACTTCATAAAAGAGTGAATTAATCGTCAAATCTCGTCGAAAGGCGTCCTCGGCCACCGACCCGAAGGTGTTATTGGCCGGCAGAACCTCCTCCGCCCCCTCGATATCATACTCACTCCGACACCGAAGGGTGGAGACCTCGACAATTTTATTGCCCCGGAAAAAAACCTGGACCAGCCGAAAGCGTTTGCCGATCACCCGGCTATTGCGAAACAGGTTTCGAAGCTGACCGGGTCTGGCATCGGTGCTGATATCAAAATCCTTAGGAGTCTTACCAAGATAGAGATCCCTGACCCCGCCGCCAACCAGATAGGCTGAGAACCCAGCATCACGCAGTCGGTACAGCACCTTTAAGGCCTCACGATCAATATCCTTTCTGGAAATGGAATGCTGGTTCCGTGGGATAATGATCGGGTCGGGTAAATCCATCAAAGACCTACTTCAATAAACAGACAGAAGAGGATTGGCGCGATGCACAAATCGAAAGAGAACACCGCACTATCATGAAACAACCGGTTGAAAGGAACCTTCTCGGTATACCGATTCGGCCTGGGAGATAAATTGATTAAATATTTCTCGCACCGGGAGAATATCATTAATTTTATAGACATTTTCACCGGAGAAAAAGAGCCCGTCTTCCAAATTACCATCCTTGGCCGCAAGCAACCGTTCCGAAATGCAATAGACATGATCACATTTCTTTAGACATTTATAGAGACATTTTCTCACGGATATCTCGTCCAAATGGGCGTTTAGCTTTTCCACGAATGGTGTTCTGATGGCCCGTCCGGGAAGGCCTACGGGAGATTTGATCAGGGTCACATCTTCCTGCCGAGCATTCAATAAGGCCTGCTTGAAGGTATCAGAAACGGAACATTCCTCGGAGAGGACGAAGCGGGTGGCAATCTGCACCCCGTCGGCGCCGTATTTATCCATCATCTCACCCATCTCATAACCATTGGTTATTCCCCCAGCGGCAATTAATGGGATGTTTTTGACCACCTTGCGTATCTCCGGGAAAATATCCCGAAGCGCTTGATCGGTCCCCAGATGGCCGCCAGCTTCCTTGGCTTCGACAACAATGGCAGCGGCACCGAGTTTCTCAGCCAGCCGGGCAAAGGCCGGAGAAGAAACAATGGAGACGATTGGGGTACCGGTCTCCTTGCCGATTTTAAAAATATCCCGGGAAAATCCAGCCCCGGTCACAATCATATCTACCCCGGCCTCAATAGAGGCAATGACCGCTTCATAAAAATTCTTCATGGCAAACATGATGTTCACCGCGATCACACCTTTCGTGGCCTCCTTGGCCCGGCGAATGTCCGCCTGTAAATCGGCAAGGGGTATGGATGACCCGCCTATGGTTCCAATCCCGCCGCATTCAGCCACAGGAATAGCCAGCTCAGAGGTGGAAACACGAATGGACATCCCACCCTGAACCAGAGGGACTGATGCGGTAAATTGACCAATTTTCAGCGGCGGAAGCTTCATGCAACACGGACCCCAAATAATGAGTAGGTTTCACAAAAACCAGGCTGAATCCATCCGACCGAGGTCAAATAAACACCCCAGATATCTTTCCGGCCCAAGGATTTGCCCTTGGGTTCTGTCGGTTGAAAGGATTTTGGTGAAACCGTCATGAATAAAAATAAGGTTCAAGAAAAAAACCATATACCCTAGAGACCACCAGTGCCCCGGCACCTCAAAAGAAGAAAGGAGAGCCCAAACGAGTCCCCCCGAAAGGAACACGGTGGCGCACACCTGGGATGCTACCAATGGGCAATTTGGTAATATTGCTCTTCCGAGCAAATTTGTCAAGTTTGACGGATTCGTAATATGAAATCACAGGAACCTTACGCAATGCTTGACGGAGGGGAACACTTCAGGCATTCTTTATAAAAAAATGTGCCTTCCCTGTTTTATTATGATGGAATCATCCCGATCCTTCTCGTTCCCACCCTGGATGAATTTTGCCTAGGAGCCTGTCGGACTTAGAGAATCGTAGCAAAAATTTGAGAAATTGAGACCAGATCTTTATGTATTTGAGGCGAATAGCAGCAAACACCGCTTCGCTGTTATTTAACGAAAGCTATGGGATTCTGGGCCGATTTCTCGAATTCGGAGTCTTCGCTACCTGCAGCAGATTTATGTCTAAGTCCGACAGACTCCTGATCAGGTATTAATACCATTTTGGAGATCTTTACCCCACATGTCCCCCTCCCTTCAACTCTGGAACAGGCCACCATCCCTTGGTCATGGTCAACACCCTCCCTCGGCAACAAAAATTACTCCGGCCATTATCGGTTTTGATATTGATGGGGTGGTGGCCGATACAATGGAAGCCTTTATCCGAATAGCAGCAGATCAATATAACCTCACGGTCCCCCCTCACCAACTCACCGAATTTATGGCTGAAGATTGCCTGGACATGGATCCGGCCATAATCGAAGAAATATTCCATACCCTTCTCCATCACCCCTTGGCCGCCCAATTACGGCCCATGCCCGGGGCTATCACGGTCCTCACCGAATTTTCCCAGACCACTCGCTTAACCTTCATTACCGCCAGGCCGGATCCAGATCCCATCGCCGAATGGCTGGAACACCATTTAGGCTCGCAGGTTTATTCCAGATGCCGCCTCATCGCAACCGGAGATCATAACGCCAAGGCCCCCCATATCCGCTCAATGGACCTGCGGTATTTCATCGATGACCGGGTTGAAACCTGCCATCTTCTTGCAGAGGAGCCCGACATTACTCCAATTGTCTTTGATCAACCATGGAACAACGGGCGCCACCAGCTTCAACTTGTCCATGACTGGCAACACATCAGAACCATTTGCCGCGCCTGATCGGATCCGCCTAAATTACTCAAAAAGGCGAAGGCCCCTCACCCGATCACAATATATAAGGATACTGTGATGGCTAATTGTTCCTCCTCACGAAAAAAATCCGCTAAATTTCGTAACCCCATACCGACAGTAGATGTTATTATTAAAATGACGAGTGGCATTGTTCTGATCAGAAGAAAAAACCCACCCGAAGGCTGGGCGTTGCCAGGTGGCTTTGTCGATTACGGAGAGAGTCTTGAAACGGCAGCTCAACGGGAAGCCTTAGAAGAAACAGGACTAACAATCACCTTGGAAGAGCAGTTCCACACCTATTCAGATCCGGATCGCGATCCCCGGATGCATACGATTACGACGGTCTTTACGGCCACTGCCGAGGGAACTCCAACCGGTGGAGACGATGCCGCCGAAGCGGCAGTCTTCACCCAAGACAATCTTCCCCCCCTGGCCTTCGACCATGGAGCGATTTTGAATGACTATTTCAAATCCAGACCCTAAAACACCGATCGATGTGCTCATTGTCGATGATGACCCACTTGTCCTTGATCTGCTCGGAATGACCCTCGACTCCTTTGGTTTAACCTTCCTTCCTGCTCAAAATGGTCGGGAAGCCATTGACCTCCTGAAAACCAATAGCTTTTCCCTGGTGATTTCCGATATGATGATGCCGGAAGTCGACGGCATGGAGCTTCTTAAACATATCAAAACAAACTATCCTAGAACCGGGGTCATCGTTGTAACCGGTTACACCGGGATCTTCAGTTACACAGATGTCATCCGGGCAGGGGCCAGTGACTTCATCTCGAAACCATTCAACGCAGATGAGCTCGAAGCTAAGATCAATCGCTTGCAGAGAGAGCAAAAGATGCTCAATGACCTTGAGCATCTTTCCAACTGCGATCCCCTCACCGACCTCTACAATAGACGAACGTTTGATGCCCGGCTCGAAGAAGAGGTTCGCCGGGCCTTCCGGCAAAATTACCCAATTTTTCTTTTGATGATCGACGTCGATCACTTTAAGACCTTTAACGATCTTTACGGACATCAAGCCGGCGATCAGGTTCTGACCGACATTGGCCGTATTTTGAAAAAATGCACCAGACAGGATGTTGATCTGCTCTTCCGTTATGGGGGTGACGAATTTGCAGTCTTCATCCCCTATCTCACCCGACCGCAAGCGATAAAGGTCGGGGAACGTATTCTTGAGTTCTTTGCCGCTTCACCGTACACGCAGACCGGGCTCAGCCTGGGTCTCGCCCAATTCACCCAAATAGGCGACTCGTTGAATCGGGTAATCGCCGACACCATAACCCGCGCCGACCGCGCCCTGTACCGCGCCAAAAACCAAGGCCGAAACAGATTGGTCTGTGATCAGCTGAACCTCACCGCTTCCAATTCCGAGTTCCAGGAAAATGACCAATTCTCCTCTGATAAACCTGAGTTATCATAGCCAAATTCCTTTCATTCCTGCTCTCATCCCCCTCCATATTATTTTTTTAGAAAAGGTTGTTTTTGTTCGTGGTCTCTGGTATATAACCGCTTTCTATTAATTGGTAAGGAGGATTGTCCCATGGTTAACAATGAAACGAAATCCACAGCAGCGGCGCAGGGACTCGAAGAGTCTTTCGCCCAGTTATTCGAGGACAGCCAGGTAAAAGTGGCTGCCGTCGGCGAAGTCGTCACCGGAACCGTTATCGGCATCTTTAAAGATCAGGCCGTAATCGACATCGGTGACAAATCAGAAAGCACCATTCCCCTCGCTGAATTTAAAAGCGAGCGGGGCGATGCCGAAGTCAAGATTGGTGACGTTTTCGACGTTTTCGTTGAAAAACGTGAAGCGGAAGGCGGCATTAGACTTTCCCGGGAAAAAGCAATCGGCATTAAAGTCTGGGAAGAAATCGCTGAAATTCAGGAAGCGGACGGTACCATCCAGGGTAAAATCGAGACCCGGGTTAAAGGCGGCCTTTCCGTCGACATCGGCGTCCCGGCCTTCCTGCCCTATTCACAGATCGATCTCCGCCCAGTCAAGGATCTGGACTCCATGCTGGGTCAGACCTTTGACTTCAAGGTACTCAAATATAATCGCCGCCGTAACAACGTGGTCATTTCACGTCGTGCCATTCTCGAAGGTGATCGGAACAAACTGCGCGAGCAGATGCGTGATACCCTCATAGAAGGTGCCGTAATTAGCGGTTCCATCACCAACATCACCGATTATGGTATTTTCATCGACCTGGGTGGCATGGACGGCCTCTGTCATATCACCGACCTCTCTTGGGGCCGGGTCTCCCATCCCTCGAAATTATTTAAGGTCGGCGAAGAGATCGAGGTCAAGGTCCTTAAATATGATAAGGAGACCGACAAGGTCTCCTTGGGTGTTAAACAATTAAAGGATGATCCGTGGAAGACCGTCGCGGAACGATACCCGGTGGCTACGAAGACCCAGGGTAAAGTGGTCAGCATCACTGATTACGGGGTCTTTGCCGAACTGGAAGAAGGCGTCGAGGGACTTATTCATGTCTCTGAGATGTCGTGGTCTAAAAAGATCCGCCATCCTTCCAAAATGATCGAAGTTGGGGAACCGGTTGATGTGGTGGTCCTCAATATTGATGCCGATGCCAAACGGATTTCCTTGGGTATGAAACAATTACAGCCCAATCCGTGGGACTTGGTCTCCGAGAATTATCCGGTTGGTTCGATCATCGAAGGAAAAATCAAAAACATCACTGACTTCGGTATCTTCATGGGTATTGAGGAAGGGATTGACGGTTTGATTCACGTCTCCGACCTCTCTTGGACGGAACGGATCAAGCATCCTTCTGAGCGATTTACCAAGGGACAGACCATCCAGGCGGTTGTTTTAAAAATTGACCGGGAAAATGAACGATTTTCTTTGGGCATCAAACAGCTCGAGCCCGACCCATGGCTGGCAGCGGTTGAAAAATACCCCCTTGGCAGTTCGGTCAGCGGGGCCATCACCAACGTTACCGATTTCGGCGTCTTTGTTGAGTTGGAAGAAGGAATTGAAGGTTTGATTCATGTCTCCGAGATCAGTAAAGACAAGATCAATACTCCAGTTGGCATGTACAACGTGGGTGATACCATTGAAACCAAGGTTATCAATGTTTCAGCCAAAGACCGAAAGATCGGTCTTTCCATCAAGGCTTTGACTGATGATGCCGGCGGTGCCGATGCCTACGATTACAAGGCCAAGGAAGCATCAGCATCAGCATCATCATCATCATCGCCTTCCACCATTGGTGATCTCTTGAAGGAAGAGATGGAAACCCAGAGCAGCAAGGCGGCCGAGGAAGCACAAGACTGAGCTTTCCCAAATATGTTCCGGCCATGTTCGTGATTCCATTACGGACATGGCCGGTTTTTCGAGCCCTTAATAGTCGGCCATCCGCCGGCGGCACCAGGTATCCGGAAACCGCCGATAATGAATGACAAACGATCCTTCCGCCAAGATCATCCTGTTTTGACAGGGATCTTCTTTCTGGCGGCATTTTTTCTGCTTTGCTGGGGCGGTTTAACCTTTATAGGGTCTTTTATTTCTGACTCAGGGGGCCCATCATTTCTTGCCGGGTCATCATCGTCCCAGATCGGGGTTATCGAACTCCGCGGGTTGATTTCGACCTCAGAGAAAACCATCCGGGAGTTAACGGAATTTCGTCAGGATCGATCCATTAAGGCAATCGTCCTGAGAATAGACAGCCCCGGGGGAGCCGTTGGCGCCTCCCAGGAAATATTTAATGAAGTGGCAAGAACCGATCTGAAAAAACCAGTTGTTGCCTCAATGGGTTCTGTAGCCGCATCCGGAGGGTATTACGCCGCCCTTGGCGCTCGACGTATTCTGGCCAATCCTGGAACGTTGACCGGAAGTATCGGGGTGATTGTCAAATTTGCCAATCTAGAAAAGATTTTCGACAAAATCGGCTACGAATCGGTGGTAATCAAGAGTGGCCGGATGAAAGACCTGGGCTCTTCAGCCAGGAAGATGACCGACGAAGAAAAAAATATTCTCCAGGGAATTATTGACAACGTCTACCAACAATTTGTAAAAGATGTGTCAATAAGCCGGAATCTGCCGGTGGCTGAGGTGGAAACCCTGGCCGACGGTCGGATATATTCAGGAGAACAGGCCCTTGAATCAGGGTTGATTGATCAATTCGGAAATTTTACCGATGCGCTCCATCTGGCTGCCCAATTGGCCCAACTGGAACCTGGAAAACCGACGGTTGTTTATCCATCGGAAAAGAATTTTTCTATTCTACGCTATCTGGTGGGAGAAGAGGGCAGTACCCTCTGGGAAAACATTCCCCTTCAGGGGGCCTTTCTCTCTTATGAGTGGTCCGTTGCGCAATAGGCCAGGATCAAAATCATCGGCAGGTATGAAGAGACCATCTGGCCCCTTTCCATCTGCAGATCGAATACGTCTATTAATGATATAAAGGATTGACCATGCTTAAAAAGGACCTGATTGACGAAGTAACCGACCAGATGAGTGGCTACCTCAAAAAAGATATTGGTAAAGCGATCGATACGATGCTGGAGACCATTGTGGAAGCCCTGATCCAAGAACGGCGAGTTGAAATACGAGGTTTCGGAAGTTTCAGCGTTCGGTCTCGTAAAGCTCGAAGTACAAAAAATCCGAAAACCGGGGAAATTATGAACATCCCCGAACGGAAAACCCTTCATTTCACCATGAGTAAATCGTTAAAGGATCCTTTAGCTGGAAAAAAATAATTTCCACCCTTTAATTGAATGGGATAACGGACTCCGTGACTTCACTCAACGCGTACCCCCTTTGTATTTATTATGCGGTATTTGACCATGAGCTCTCGAAACCAAACTGGTTGCGCTGACCAAGCAGATCATGGCTACCGAGAAAGGATACTCCGATTGCTCTTATCCGGTGTATTGGCGGGATGAATACTACCAGGAACATTTCTGTGACAACTGCGTCAAACCAGGTGGTTGATTTCCCCCTTACCATGGCGAAGAACTTCTATATCATCATTGATCAAAGAAATAATAGTTGAAGGGGCAGGAAAAACCGAACCCGCATCAATGATCAGATCAATCTGTTTACCAAGGCGCTGTTCAATTTCAAAGGGTTCCGAGGCCGCCTGGTCATCATCAGCCGCCACTGCACTGGTGGTCAGAATGGGATTGCCAAGTTCCCGAATCAAAGCCTGGCATATCCTGTTGTCAGGAACCCTGATGCCCACTGTTTTCTGTTTCGTGGTAAGAATTTTCGGAACAATTTTCGCAGTCGGCAAAATAAAGGTATAGGCGCCGGGGAGATTTTTCTTCATCAAGCGATAGGCCAGATTTGAGACATGACAGTACGTGCTGAGATCTTTGAGGTCGGCACACATGAAACTGAACGGCTTGTCTTTGGATCTTTGTTTCAACTGATAGATCCTTTTCACTGCCTTCTGATTAAAAATATCACAACCGATCCCATAAACCGTATCTGTGGGATAACAGATCACCGCCCCCTGACGTAACATGGCGACAACCTGGCTAATAAGCCGCGGTTGTGGATTATCTGAATTGATTGAAAGAATTATGGTCATTTGACTCATTGCAGCCTACCAAAAATCGGCAAGCGCCCGATATTGCGATGCACCTTTTGTGCTCCGGTAAAATCCAGGCGGTTAGGGGGATCCCAATCTGAAAATGCACAGGTCAGCCCACGGCTGACGAAAAATCAGGACTATCATAAAGTATCCAAGACATGGAAGCAACGGCAAAAACATCCATTCCCCCGTCTTGTGCGATTGATTTAGGCACCAACAGTTTCCGGCTTCTGATTGACTCTCCCCTGCGTCCCGCGAGTATCCCTGCAATAAAAAAGCTCATCACGGTCCGGATCGGGCAGGATGTCGTGACTACCGGGCAAATATGCCCTGAAGCAATGGAACGTGGCCTTTCAGCCTTGGCCGAATTCCGCCGGGAAATGGAAATCGCAAGACCATGTTTCTGTCGTTGTTGCGGGACAGAGGCCCTTCGCAGGGCCCAAAACAGTCCCCTTTTCATCAAAAAAGCTGAAAAGATTCTCGGATGTGCCGTTGAACTTATTGATGGGACACAAGAAGCGGCACTCACTGCGGCAGGGGTCTTTGCCAGCCTCTGCTTACCCACCGGTCCAGCTGAAATAATCATCGCTGATGTGGGTGGCGGCAGCACCGAAGTTATTGTATTATCCAGGCACGGAAAGATCGTCCAGTCCGCCAGTTTTTCGATAGGAGCGGTGTCACTGACCGAAGCCGAAGATGGAGACATGAAAACTTCGGCACTGGGGATATTCAGAAAGGACCTTAACGATTTTATCGATCCGCTGGCAAAAAACAAGAACCAGTTCACCCTGATCGGTAGCGGCGGAACGGCCACCGCCATGGCAGCTTTGGAGCTCAAGCTTGAGACCTATGATGGAACCAGAGTCCAGGGCCATGGCTTAACCAGATCGATGATTGACCTTTTTCACCATCGCCTGTCGGCAATACCCCCCGGGTCAAGATCACTTTTACCTGGACTTGAGGAGGGCCGTGGCGATATTATTTTGGCCGGTATGGAAATTTATCAAGAGCTTCTTGCAACAATTGGTGGTGAAGGTATGATAGTGAGCGATGCTGGTCTGTTGGAGGGAATTCTGCTCAGCTGCCCGAACCAGGGACGACCGCTCAACTTCTCGTTTTGACCTGACTGAAAAATTTCCGGAGATACATCCATGAAGATCGACATAATTGAAGATGCCTATACCTTTGACGACGTCCTCCTTGTTCCGGCAGCATCTGATGTCTTGCCCTCAAACGTTGACCTCTCAACCAATTTGACGAAAGAAATCCGCCTGAATATCCCCTTGGTCAGCGCAGCCATGGACACTGTCACCGAACACCGAACCGCTATTGCCATGGCAAGGGAAGGTGGGATCGGCATAATTCATAAGAACATGTCCGTCGATGATCAAGCCATGGAGGTGGAAAAGGTCAAAAAATCAGAATCCGGGATGATTATCGATCCCATCACTGTGGAAATGGGTCATACCGTCGGTCATGTCAAACAGATCATGAACACCTATCGGATCTCCGGGGTCCCGGTTCTCAACAATAAAAAACTCGTAGGAATCGTCACCAACCGGGATCTCCGCTTTGTCTCCGACCTTGACCTCCGGGTGGATGAGGTAATGACCCACAAGAACCTGGTCACCGCGCGACCAGGCATCACCATGGAGCAATCCAAAGCGCTGCTCCATGAGCACCGGATTGAAAAACTCCTGGTTGTGGATGATGACAACAACCTCAAGGGCTTGATCACCATTAAGGACCTTGAAAAAATCAAAAAATATCCCCAGGCCGCCAAGGACAACTTTGGGCGTTTGCGGGCCGGGGCAGCCATCGGCATTGGGGGCGACTATCTCCAACAGGTTGAACGACTGGTCAAGGCCGGCGTTGATATTGTCGGTCTTGATTCAGCCCATGGTCATTCTCAAAATGTTCTCAATACCCTGCGGGAGGTCAAAGCAGCCTTTCCCAACCTCCCGGTCATTGCCGGAAACGTTGCCACCGCCGAAGGGACCGAGGCCTTGATCAAGGCCGGGGCAGATTGCGTCAAGATTGGTGTGGGACCCGGATCCATCTGCACCACTAGAATCGTGGCCGGGGTCGGAGTTCCCCAGATGACTGCCATTTATAACTGTGCTCGAGCCGCAGCCAGGCATAATATCCCGGTCATTGCCGACGGCGGGATCAAATTTTCCGGCGACCTGACCAAGGCCATCGGCATCGGGGCCCATGTGGTGATGATCGGGGGTCTCTTTGCCGGCACCGATGAAACCCCGGGCGAGACCTTTCTCTATCAGGGCCGAACCTATAAAGGATACCGTGGTATGGGTTCCCTTGGGGCCATGAAAAGAGGCAGCAGTGATCGTTATTTTCAGGAAGATGTCGATTCAGCCGCCAAACTGGTGCCTGAAGGGATCGAAGGAAAGGTTCCCTATTGTGGTCCCCTGTCCGCCATGATCTATCAATTGATGGGCGGACTTCGTTCCGGCATGGGATATACAGGGGCCAAAAACATCGATGAACTTCATAAAAAAGCACGATTTGTCAAAATAACTCCGGCCGGTCTCAAAGAAAGCCACGTCCACGACGTTATCATCACCAAGGAAGCGCCCAACTATCGGTTGGGATGAAGTGATTACGCAACGCGCCTGATCTAACGCCAGCTATGCTTAGAGGGCCTATCCTCTATCTCCCTTGAGATTATAACCTGCTTACGCAAAGGTATACATCTATGGATATACATAGTGAAAAGATACTGATTCTAGATTTCGGTTCTCAGTACACACAACTCATCGCCCGCAGGGTCCGCGAAGCCGGTGTTTATTGTGAGTTATTTCCATGGGACTTGGAATCGGAGGCCATCAGGGAATTTAATCCTAACGGAATTATTCTTTCAGGAGGCCCGCAGTCCGTCCATGAAGAGGCTACTCCAAGAGCCGCCGACATAGTCTTTACGCTCGGCATCCCAATCCTGGGTATCTGTTACGGAATGCAGACCATGGCTGCCCAGTTGGGAGGTGAAGTCGAGTCGGCCTCACACCGCGAATATGGCTATGCTCAAGTCAGGGCACGCAATCATTCAACGCTCCTCAAAGAGATTGAAGACCATACCAGTCCAGAAGGATACGGCCTGCTGGATGTATGGATGAGTCATGGTGATCGTGTCAACAAGCTGCCCGAGGGATTTATTGCCATATGTGAAACCGACAACGCCCCTCTTGCCGGAATGGCAGATGAAAAAAGAAAATTCTACGGACTCCAGTATCACCCGGAAGTCACCCACACGAAACAAGGTCAGCGAATCATCGAAAGATTCGTTCACGCCATATGTGGGTGCGGAAAACTCTGGACCTCGGACAATATTATTGAAAACTCCATTAAATCCATCCGGAAACAAGTCGGTTACGATGAGGTCCTTCTCGGTCTTTCAGGGGGTGTTGATTCATCTGTCGTTGCCGCCCTCCTGCATCGGGCCATAGGGGAAAAACTCACATGTGTCTTCGTTGACAACGGCCTTCTGCGCCTGAATGAAGGTGACCAGGTGATGAGTACCTTTGCCAAGCATATGGGCGTCAAGGTCATCCGGGTTAATGCTGAAAAGCGTTTTCTCGATAGACTCAAAGGAGTGGAAGACCCCGAACAGAAAAGGAAGATCATTGGTAATACCTTTATCGACGTCTTCGAGGAGCAATCAAAAAAACTGACTGCTGCCAAATGGCTCGCCCAGGGGACCATATACCCTGATGTCATTGAGTCGGCCGGGGCCAAAACCGGCAAAGCAAAGGTCATCAAATCACATCACAACGTCGGGGGGCTTCCCGACTATATGAAACTTGACCTCGTCGAACCATTGCGGGAACTGTTTAAGGATGAGGTTCGAAAGATCGGTCTTGAGCTTGGCCTGCCTTCAGAGATGGTCCAGAGACACCCCTTTCCCGGACCCGGCCTCGGCGTCAGAATCCTCGGCGAAGTCCATAAGGAGTATGCCGATACCTTGCGACTTGCTGATCATATTTTCATCGAGGAACTTTTCAGACAGGACCTCTACGACAAGACTTCGCAGGCATTCTGCGTATTCCTGCCGGTCAAATCAGTCGGGGTTATAGGCGACAACAGGCAGTACGCCCATGTCATAGCCTTACGAGCCGTTGAAACCGTCGATTTCATGACCGCCCGCTGGGCGCATCTTCCTTATGAATTTCTTGATCACGTAACCCGCAGGATTTGCAACGAGGTCCGGGGGGTCTCCCGGGTGGTTTACGATATTACCGGCAAACCGCCGGGAACCATCGAATGGGAGTGAGCGTCTTCATCCCATTTGAAGTCGTTACAAAGAAGCCCTTCAGGCATAACACTCATCATCAAACTCCATTATCTGCTGCCAACTGAGGATTCAGTTTGACCGCGAGAATCAAAACCGGGCCCGGGAAAATTTCCAGGCCCGGTTTTTTATTGCTCCAGCACGATATTCCCATAATTTATTTCTCCCCCCACCAACAAGGTGTGCTAGAATATTTTTGATATTTTCGGCACCTTCGACTCCTTTTATCGCTAAAAAACCATGACAAATCCCTTACCAGAAAATGGCTTAGCTGTTGCAGACCTTGAGATGGCCAATCGCCTTCTGGATGCCATTTCCAGGGTCAGTCAACTAATCAGCAAGGAACGCTTGAGATACCCTGATCGACTGCGAGGAGTCCTGGAGATCATCCTTGAGTACCTGGGTGCCGAGCAGGGTTCCATCATGATCCTCGAAAAAAAAGATCTGGTGGTGCAGGCAGCCAGCCGAAAAAAATTGATTGGTCTCCGGCAACCGCTCAACGATCTTTGTTGTGTCGCAAGTTGGGTCGCCTCCACCGGCACCCCCCTGTTCCTTCCCGACATCAGCAAGGACCATCGCTTTCGGGGAAGAGGCCATGGCACGTATAAAAAACACTCATTGCTTTCTGTCCCCATCATTAACGGAAACCGGACCTTCGGGGTAATCAACGTCACCGACAAAGCCGGCCCCCGGGACCTGTTTAAGGAGGATATTCACTATCTTCTGGAATTCAGTGGCCTCCTCATGTGGCTGATGACGAGGGAAAAATTGCTTAACGATCTCAATAAACAAAGAAGAGCCCTGAAAAAAAAGAATCTGGAACTTGAGCAGAAACAGAAAATTATGGAGGAACTCTCTTCCATGCTGATCCACGACCTTAAGGGCCCCCTTTCGGAAGTGATCGCCAACCTTGACATTCTTTCCTACTCTATTGATGAAACCCAGCGTGAGTTCCTCGATGCCGCCCAGCTAGGTTGTGAGCGAACGGTGCGGATGGTGTCTAATTTGGTCAGTGTTCACAAAATGGAAGACGGGCGGATCCGACTGTTGATCGAAGAAGCTGACCCAGCCAATCTTCTCATGGAAGCAGTTACCGGCATCAAAGGCCTCGCCCGAAATAAAGAGGTCGACATCACTCTTGATATTCCCCCGAACTCCCCGCCAATCCGGGTTGACCGGGTCTTAATTCTAAGGGTTTTGCAAAATCTTTTAACCAATGCCCTCCATTTTTCCCCAGCTTCGTCATCCATCACCACCTCCATTGGACTCCTCGAAGAAGGACGAATAATCGAATTTTCCATTAGCGACCAAGGCCCGGGGATTCCCGTGGCTAAGCAACAGATAATATTTGATAAATATGCCCGGATTGCTGGAGGCTCGGACACCTTGATCGGCAGTGGCCTTGGGCTCTATTTCTGCAAACTGGTGATCAATGAGCATAAGGGCCGGATCCGGGTCGATAGCAGGCCTGAATCGGGTAGTACCTTTGCCTTTCAGCTGCCGGTTTGATCCGGAGGACGCGATTTGATGAGTACCAGCCGAACCTCCCTCCCCAAAGACCCCAGTTGTTTGAATTTTCTCATCGTCGATGACATCGACAACATGCGCCGCTCCATCAAGGCCATGCTCAAACTAATTCACTTTGGAAACCTTTTTATTGAAGCAATTAACGGACTCGAGGCCTGGCGGATTATCACCAATCAAGAAAACAGGATCGATTTTATTATCTGCGATTACAAGATGCCGAAGATGTCAGGGACCGAACTTCTAGCAAAAATCCGGGCCAATCGCACGTTACGGAGTATTCCCTTTCTGATGATTACCGCAGATGCCAATATGGATGTGGTGGCAGAAGCCGCCGAGCACGAAGTAGACGCCTACCTCACAAAACCCTTCGTCACGGCGACCCTTGAGCAAAAAATCATGGAACTGCTTGATCATCTCCATCATCCCTCGCCGCAGGCGGTCCTCCTCGAATTAGCACGAGAACGGGAAGATCAAGGGAATCTCACCGGCGCCATCCAGGCAGCAAAACAGGCGATAAACCCACAACACCCCTCTTCACGTCCTTTTCGAGAATTGGGCAGACTCTATTTTAAGTCTGGTGATCTCAAGAAAAGCATGACGCTCTTCAAAAAGGCATCGGCAGCAAACCGATTGGATGTGGTTTCTCACCATTACCTGGGTCAGATCTATTATCGTGAAGGCAATATAGCCAAAGCCATCGAACATTACGGCAAGGCCATGCAAATCAGCCCCAGACACTATGAACGGGCCGTCAAATTTGCCCTCTTACTCTTAGGGGAAAAACAGACCAAGGAAGCGGAAAAGGTCCTCAAACTGGTCATTCGCCAACCTCATCTTGAAGAATCAGCTCTGGAAAATATTGCCGATATCGCCAACACCCACGGTCTTGACCGTCTGGCGGCCAAAATCTATCGAAATATCATTGCCGGTAACCAATCCCAACCCCAGATTCAAAAAAAACTCGGGCTGGCCCTAAGCCACATTGGAGAGCATGAAGAAGCGGCGAAATGCCTGGAGAAAGCTGCTGACAACCTGCACGATGATCCTGTCCTGATATTGGCCCTGGCGCAAAACTATCTGGCGATGAAACGTCCGATCAGAGCAGACAAGTGGGCCATGAAGCTCTTGCGTTTGGAACCGGGAAATCTGGAAGCTCGAGAAATTCTTGACCAGAGCTCATAAATCAGAAAAGTCTTGCTCGCTGTCCGCAATATCAGATATGGTCATGAACGTCAGCCGGGCAGAGATTTTTGCCGGTGATACTTCAGCCTTTTCCTAACAACCAAGAGGGCTCTTTCCCGCCCCCTACACACCATTCAAAGCAAATTGAATCATGCTTACTGAAATTTTTTTAACCCGCCACGGAGTTACTGCGGCCAATCTGGAAGACCGTTTTGCCGGGAGAACCCAGGAACCACTCCACTCAAGCGGTATCACCCAAGTAGAAGGCGTGGCTTCTCGCCTCAAGCCCCATAATCTGAGGGCCGTTTATGCCGGCCCCCTGCCCCGGACCCACCAATCAGCTGAAATAATCTGCCGGATTACCGGGGCTCCATTGATCACTTCTGATACTCTCACCGAAATTCGAATCCCCCACTGGGACGGATTGACAAAGTCTGAAATCCGCCGCCAGTTCGGCCCGGAGTACCCCACCTGGCTGGAATCCCCCGGTGAATTCAACCTGCCGGGCTGTGAAACCCTGGCCGAGGTTCAAAAACGGGCAGTTCATGAAATGGAGGCTATCTTCGAACGGCATGCGGGAGAAAGGGTGGCCGTGGTCAGCCATCTGATCGTAGTTCGCTGTCTGGTCCTTCATTACAGCGGACGACTCTTTGAAGAATTTCGCTCCGTCAAGATCCCCAACGGCGCGATAACGGTACTGCGGAAAGAGGGTCTTACTCCTCCCAAGGTCATGGCCCAGGGAGAAGACATCACGAAATAAATCTCCGAGGGCAACAATCATCAGCGAGGAGAGAGGGGGCTTTTTCCCCTTGGCCAAGGAAAGATCCTTCAGAGCCTCGTCTTCTTCCGAAGTTTCGAGGTAGGAATCCCCATCTGCTCACGATATTTGGCCACCGTCCGGCGGGCCAGTTGGATCTTATCCTTTTTAAATATATCGGCGATATGCTGATCACTTAAGGGCTTCAAGGGGTCCTCTTTCTGGATGATCCCCTTGATCCGGTTCCTGATACTGACCGAAGACATGGAGTCCCCGCCATCCCTCCGCTCAATTGCCGAATTAAAAAAGTACTTCAGCTCAAACATACCCTGGGGAGTATGCATGTACTTGTTATTGGTCACCCGACTGATAGTGGACTCGTGCATCTCGATATCTTCCGCCACATCCCTGAGGACCAGGGGGCGTAAATATTCGACCCCGTTCTCAAAAAACACCCGCTGAAATTTAATAATACTCTCGACCACCCTATAGATGGTCCGCTGTCGCTGTTGAATAGACTTGATCAACCAGGCAGCCGACTTCATCTTCTCCTGAATATAATTCTTGGTCTCACCGGCCGCCCCACTCCCCTCCTTAAGCACATCCCGGTAAAAATTGCTCACCCGAAGCCTGGGCAATCCGTCATCATTCATCTGGATGACATATTCGTCGTCAACCTTATAGACATAAACATCGGGGATAATATAGTGCGGCTCATCGGCGGAGTATTGCCTGCAAGGGAAAGGATCCAGGCTGAGAATGAGATCAATGGCGGCCTGTACTTCAAACTTAGGGTGCCCGGTCACTTTAACAATCCCGGGATAATTTCGATTTTCCATCAGATGCAGATGATCCCGGACAATCACCGCAGCTAACGACTCTCCCTGGTCAAGTCGTTGCAACTGAAGCAGAAGCGACTCCCTGACGCTCCGCGCGGCAACCCCGGCAGGATCCATTTCCTGAATCACCTGCAGAGTTTTTTCTGCCATTGCCTGGGAACACCCGATTTTTTCGACAATTTCCTCAATCGACTCTTCAAGGAAGCCATTCTTGCTCAAATTGCCGATGATATACTGCCCCACATCCTCCTCTTCCGAAGTCAAGCTCGATAATCGCAGCTGCCAGAGAAGATGGGCCTGAAGATCCGGTTTTTTGACCAGAATATCCAAGCGGGAGGGGAGATCGTTATCATCCCGGTTCCGAAATGAGGGTAACGATTCATACTCATTGGCGTAATCCTGCCAATCAATCTCCTTGAGAATATTCTCGCCCCCGTCGACTCGTACCTCGGACACCCGATCAGCGAGGCTCTCCGCAGCCTCATTTCGTTCCCCACGCTCATCGTTGCCCTCCTCTTCCTGCTCCTGGGACAGACCAACCTCTTCCAGGACAGGATTCTGCTCGATCTCCTGCTGAACAGTTGCAGCAAGCTCCAGGCTATTCAACTGGAGCAGTTTAATCGCCTGCTGCAACTGGGGAGTCATTACCAGTTGCTGGGAGAGTTTGAGTTGAAGTCTTAGGTCCAGTGCCATATTTTCTACATCGGTAAAGCCCCGCGTGGGCGAGGCGGTTTGTTGGTCATAATCCGTTAAAACATAAGCCCATTTTTCTGGACAGACACGAACTCTCTAGTTTCCATCCAGAAACGATACTACCATAGAAGCCCGTGGCACACTCTTCTGTTTTTTCGGCGGGCAGCGCTCAAGGATCCACTACACCATGACTACATACTAAAATTCTGACCGAGATACATCTTCCGGGCCACTTCACTATTGACGATTTCATCGGCCCGACCACTGATCAGAATCTGGCCATTATTGACAATATACGCGGTGTCACAGACCGCCAACGTCTCCCGGACATTATGGTCGGAAATCAGCACCCCCAGCCCCCGATCTTTCAATGAATGAATGATCTGTTGGAGATCAGCCACCGACAAGGGATCGATGCCGGCAAACGGTTCATCCAAGAGGATAAAGCGAGGATTGGTTGCCAGGGCCCGCATGATTTCGACCCGTCGCCTTTCGCCGCCCGACAGCGAATGGGCCTTGTGATCCGCCAGATAATCAATCTTCAAGTCATGGAGCAAGCGATCAATTCGTTCCTGGATTTCTTCCCTTGGAATCCCCAGAGGTTCCAAGACAATTCTGACATTTTCCACCACGGTCAATTTCTTAAAAACCGATGAATCCTGGGCCAGATATGATATTCCCTTAAGGGCCCTCTGGTGGATAGGCAGGGAAGTAATCTCCTCGCCATCCAGAAAGACCGCTCCACGATCCGGCTTGATGAACCCGGCGATTGTATAAAAAGTGGTGGTCTTACCGGCGCCGTTGGGGCCAAGCAATCCTACCACCCGCCCGGTTTCCACCTGGAGGCTGATGCCGTCAACGACCCGGCGTTTGCGGTACTGTTTTACAATTTCCCTGGTTTCAAGAACGGCCACGGCTGCCTCATTGACCCGGAGTTTTTTCCGGAGTGGATTCGGGATAAAAAAAGGCCTTGACCCGGCCACCCTCTTCATCCTTCTTTTCGATAATACTTCGTCCCTCATCAAGAAAAAGAATCACCCGGTCACCGGTCACCATATTATTTTCCTGCCAGACCCTGGTATTGCCCGACAGCACAACTTTTCGTTCATTGGAGAAATAATCGACCAGGTCCCCTGCTGCCACCCAGCCTTCTTTAATGATCTCCACATTGCCGACCGCCTGGAGCCTGGTGATAGAACGAGCCGATGTTGGCCCGGTCGACAAACCAGGAGAATCCTCCTTCTCGGGATCTGAATAATAAACCGTCATCCGATCCGCCCTGATCGCCAAAGCTCCCTGGCTCGCCTCAACATTACCATTAAAAAAAACTGCATCCTTCTGTCGATCCGCCTCCATCCGATCCGCCTCAATATGGATGGGCTCACGGCTGGCAGCGGTATCCTCGGCGGCCATAGATAGACCAGGAACCAAGAGAGCGACCAATAAAAACAATACTATGAATCTCAGCATTATATCCACCTTCGAGCACAGTCGAAACGCCTGACAATCCCCGGCAATCCGAGCCCCTCCCAACAGACGGGATCCGGAATCGGATTTGTTTTCATCCGGAAACGCCCTCATTGAAAATTTGCTGCACCGATCTAAAGCGAGATGCTCGGCGCCTCCAGGCAAACCGGCCATAATCACTTGATATTCTTGTCTTTTCAGGAACCACCAGGTGCCAGACAGGAAACAAACTGGCCAACATCCCTACTTAAATACGTTTCCTGGTGGGAACTCGCTATCGCCCAAATCCAATTTAAAAAGCACAGACCATGCCAATGTACTTGCTCATCTTCCACTTGTAAAGTGTACCCTTAGCCCCTGCAACCTTAATTTCCACGGAATTTTTTTAAGGCAGGAGCAACAAGATCTTTACAGATCAACCCGCTGTCATTATGATGTTTTTCCTCTTCGGTACATCCGAAAATCACAGAACGACTTCAAACCGAGCCAAGAGCCATTTATGCATAAAATCATTGAAAAAGCCAAAACCCTGATCGAAGCCCTCCCGTATATCAAGGAGTTCTACAACCGGACCATCGTGATCAAATACGGCGGTCATGCCATGGTTGACGAGGAACTGAAAAAAAACTTCGCCCTGGATGTTATCCTCCTGAAATACATTGGCTTGAACCCGGTAATTGTCCACGGCGGAGGTCCTCAGATCAATCAATTTCTAAAAAAAATGAATATCCAGTCCAACTATATTCAAGGGATGCGGGTGACTGACGGCGAGACCATGGATGTGGTGGAAATGGTCCTGGTCGGCAAAGTTAATAAAGAAATTGTCGGCCTGATTAATTACCACGGAGGCAAGGCGGTGGGCCTCTCGGGTCGGGACGGTGATCTGATCAAGGCCCACAAGATGACCCTCATGAAGGAACTGGCTGAAAACGCTCCCCCCGAATTGATTGACCTGGGACGGGTCGGGGAAGTGACCACGGTAAACCCCGAGATCCTGACCACCCTGGAAGAACAAAATTTTATCCCGGTAATCGCCCCGGTTGGGGTCGGCCCCGATGGCCAATCTTATAATATCAACGCGGACCTGGTGGCCGGCGCTGTAGCAGAAAAGCTCAAGGCCGCAAAACTGATCCTGCTCACCGATGTGGCGGGCGTCTTAGATAAGGGTGGAGACCTGATCTCCTCACTCACCTGTGCCGAGATAGACAGCAGCATCAAATCCGGGGTGGTCTCAGGAGGGATGATACCCAAAGTAAACTGCTGCCGGAGCGCGGTCCAATCCGGCGTAGGCAAGGCCCATATCGTCGATGGCCGCGTCGAACATGCTATTCTGCTGGAAATTTTCACCAACCAGGGAATCGGCACGGAGATTATCAAATGAACAGTCAAGAAATTATCAAACGGAGTGACCGACTCTTTATGAAGACCTATGGCCGCTACGAAACCGTCATGGTGCAAGGACATGGCTGCAACCTCATTGACGCCGACGGCAAAGAGTATCTCGATTTTCTGGCCGGAATCGCGGTCTGCGTCCTGGGCCACTGCCATCCGAAAGTGACCCAGGCCATCTGCCAACAGGCGGATAAACTGGTCCATGTCTCCAACCTCTACCATACCGAGCCCCAGACCAGGCTTGCTGAAATATTGATCAACCATAGTTTTGCCGATCGAATATTCTTTTGCAACAGCGGAGCCGAAGCCAATGAGGCGGCGATCAAGCTGGCCCGAAAATTTTCTGATGAAGGGCGCTATGAAATAATCTCTCTGGAAGGATCCTTTCATGGCCGCACTCTGGCCACGGTGGCCGCCACCGGTCAGCCCAAATTTCATCAGGGATTCGAGCCACTGCCAGCGGGATTCCGCCATGCCCCCTTTGGTGATCTGGGCGCCCTGGAACGTTTGATCACGGAACAAACCTGTGCCATCCTTTGCGAACCGCTCCAGGGAGAGGGCGGGGTGCGCCCCCTGTCGGTCGAATATCTGGCCGGAATCAGGTCTCTCTGTGACCGCCATGGCCTGTTGTTGATCTTTGATGAGGTTCAGGTTGGTTTAGGACGAACCGGAACCCTTTTTGCGTATGAGCAACTGGGGGTCACACCGGATATCATCACCCTGGCCAAGGCCCTGGCCAACGGCCTGCCCATGGGGGCGATGCTGGCCACCGAGCGGGTCGCAACGGCCTTCGAACCGGGCAGTCACGCTTCGACCTTTGGCGGCAATCCGGTGGCGGCGGCCGCCGCCCTGGTCGTCATGGAAGAACTCCTTTCTCCGGGCTTTCTTGCCGATGTCGTCACCAAAGGCACCTATTTCCAAAAGCAACTCGAAAACCTGGTCCGGGATTTTCCCGGGATAGCCTCAAAGGCCAGAGGACTCGGCTTGATCCAGGGGTTGGTCCTCACCCCGGAATATGCACCCAAAGGCGGGGCCATGGTCAACCAACTCTTTAAGATGGGATATCTGATCAACTTTGCCGGCAATGTAGCCCTGCGCTTTCTTCCGCCGTTGATCGTTACGACCGCTGAAATCGACCGGCTCATTGATGCCCTGCGAAAGGTCTTTACGGAAATGAGCTCTTGATGGTTCCCCCTGGCCGCTCCGTTGTCGATCAGCTGGGAACGGCAACAAAAACTTTGCAAAAAAATTCGATTTTCTGTAATGATACATGTTTTCCGGCTGACACCAACCATATTTAGCAAAGTGCCTCAATCCCCATAAAAAGGAATAATATCCGCGCATCTTCAACATATTAGGGTACCAAAACCGGCTCAATCCGCCCCGTGACACCCACGTCGGCATCAACGATTGAGCCAGAATTATTTAAAGAGTGTCTGTCCGGGGATGACTTTACCCCGATAGTTTGCATCAGTCTTCATGATATGGAGCCGTCGGAGGCACGATGAAACTCCTTTTATTTCTGCTGATCCGGCATTCGACCAGCATCATTTTCGGTCAGGCATTAGAGAAAAACTTATGGCACAACATCTCCTCTCCCTTTGGGATTTTTCCCGGGAACAGCTCCAGGCTTACATTGATCTCGCTCTGCAACTGAAAAAAGAGAGTAAGACCGGTATCCGTCACCAGCACCTGAGCGGACGGATCATCGGCCTGATCTTTGAAAAACCATCGACCCGAACCAGAGTCTCTTTTGAGGCGGCCATGTATGGCCTTGGTGGCCAAGTGATCTATCTCTCCAGCAAGGACACCCAACTGGCCAGGAATGAACCCCTCAAAGACATGGCCCGGGTCATGGCTCGCTATGTGGACGGTCTGGTGGTTAGAACCTTCGGGCAGGAAATAGTTGACGAATTGGCCGGGTATTCCTCCGTCCCGGTGATCAACGCCCTGACCGATCTCCATCATCCCTGCCAGATCTTAAGTGACATCATGACCGTCATCGAATACCGGGGGCCGATTGCCGATCTCAAGGTGACCTGGATAGGCGACGGCAACAACATGGCCAATTCCTGGATCCAGGCGGCCGGCCGGTTTGGTTTCACCCTTACCCTGGCCTGTCCCAAGGGCTATGAGCCCAATCCGAAAATTTTAGCTGAAGTCCAGCAAGCCGTCCCCGGCAAGATCCGGCTGGTCAACGATCCCATGGAAGGGGTCCGGGACGCCGATGTCATCAATACCGATGTCTGGGCCAGCATGGGCCAGGAAGATGAAGCGGATTCCCGGCTGAAGGTCTTCCAGGCCTTTCAGGTCAATGAACAACTGGTCAAAGCAGCCGCGAAGGATGCCATCGTCCTCCACTGCCTGCCGGCCCATCGGGAAGAAGAGATCACCGATCAGGTCCTGGAAAGTGCACAATGCGTGGCCTTTGACCAGGCTGAAAACAAACTTCATATCCATAAGGCGATCCTGGCCAGTCATCTGGGATAATTGAGCAAAAGCCCAATACTTCAGACTCCTTTTCATTCATAGGGAATCAATAAAACAAACTTTTCAGGAAATCATCCATGGCAGCAAATATAGGTAAAATAGTTCTGGCTTATTCCGGCGGTCTTGACACATCAGTAATCCTGAAATGGTTGCGGGAGCAATATGAATGCCCGGTGGTGGCCTTTGCCGCCGACGTCGGTCAGGAAGAGGATTGGGATAAGGTTCGAGCCAAGGGTATGGCAACCGGCGCGGAAAAAGTGGTGATCTCTGATCTCCGCGAAGAATTCGTCCGGGATTATGTCTTCCCGGCCTTCCGGGCCAATGCCATCTATGAAGGATCATATCTCTTAGGCACCTCACTGGCCCGGCCGATTATCGCCAAGGAGCAGGTCAGGATCGCCGAGCTTGAACAGGCCGATGCGGTCAGTCATGGCGCCACCGGAAAGGGCAATGACCAGGTCCGCTTCGAAATGACCTATCTGGCTCTAAACCCTCGCTTGACCATCATCGCGCCCTGGCGAATCTGGGACCTGAACTCTCGAACCAAGCTGATTGCCTATGCCGATAAACACGGCATTCCCATCCCGGTCACTAAGGAAAAACCATACAGCTCCGATGAGAATCTGCTCCACATCAGTTTTGAAGGTGGAATTCTGGAAGATCCTTGGAACGAACCGGATGAATCCATGTTCAAACTCTCCTGCTCCCCGGAGAAGGCCCCGGATCACCCGACCTATGTGGAAATCGAATTCCGTCAGGGTTCCCCCGTGGCGATCAACGGTGAAACCCTCTCCCCAGTCGCCCTACTGACCCGCTTAAATACCTTGGGCGGCGCCAACGGCATCGGTCGGCTGGATATGGTGGAAAATCGCTTCGTCGGCATGAAGTCCCGGGGGGTCTACGAGACCCCGGGCGGGACCATCATCCGCGCCGCCCATCGTGACCTTGAGACCATCACCTTAGACCGTGAGGTCATGAAGATCAGAGACAGTCTGGTGGGACGCTACTCGGAGTTGATCTACAACGGTTTCTGGTTTTCTCCAGAGATGCGGATCCTGCAGAAAACCATGGACGATTGCCAGACCACGGTCAACGGGATTGTCCGGCTCAAACTTTACAAAGGCAACTGTATTCCGGTGGGACGTAAATCCGAGCACTCTCTTTACCAGGAAAGTTTTGCAACCTTTGAAGAGGATGAGGTCTATACCCAGTCCGATGCCGGTGGTTTTATCCGCTTAAATGCCCTGCGGTTGACCATCCAGGCCCTGGTCGAAAAAAAAGGCCGTCAGCAGAATTGATCAGAGGAAAAAGAACCAATGTCTGAAAAACCATGGGGGGGACGATTCGCCTCCGTCACTGCCGCTGCAGTAGAGGCCTTTACCGCCTCGATCCATTTTGACGCCCGCCTGGCCCGCTATGACATCTTGGGCAGCCGAGCCCATGCTGCGATGCTGGCCAGACAGGGGCTCATCTCCGAAGAGGAATGTCACCTGATTCTGGAAGGGCTTGACGCCATCGCTCTTGAGATCGAGAACAATACCTTTGTCTTCAGGCCTGCGCTTGAAGATATCCATATGAATATCGAAAAAGCCCTGGTGGAAAAGATCGGAGCGGCCGGGGAAAAACTCCATACCGCCCGGAGCCGCAATGATCAGGTTGCCCTGGATATCCGGCTCTATCTTCGCGCAGAAACCATCCGGATCATTGATCTGCTCAAAGACCTGCGCACCGCCTTTGTCCACCTGGCCCGCCGCTATGACAATACGGTCATGCCGGGTTACACCCATCTCCAACGGGCCCAACCGGTCCTGCTCGCCCATCACCTCCTGGCCTATTATGAGATGTTCGGCCGGGACAGTGGCCGAATGACCGATTGCCTGAAACGACTCAATGTCATGCCCTTGGGCGCCGCAGCCCTGGCCGGTACCGGCCTGCCGGTGGATCGTGAATTCGTCGCCCGGGAACTGAACTTCCCGAAGATTACCGCCAACAGCATGGATACCGTCGGCGACCGTGATTTTGCCATGGAATTCTGTGCCGCAGCCGCCATCATCCAGATCCATCTCAGCAGGCTATCCGAAGAGCTGGTCCTCTGGTCCACCGAGGAGTTTTCCTTTATCACCCTGGCGGATGGTTATTGCACCGGCAGCAGCATCATGCCGCAAAAGAAAAATCCCGATATCCCGGAGCTGGTCAGGGGCAAATCAGGCCGGGTCATCGGCAACCTTATGAGCCTGCTCACTCTGCTCAAGGGTCTTCCCCTCACCTATAACCGCGACCTCCAGGAAGACAAGGAACCGCTGTTCGACACGGTGGACACAGTGAGCCAGTGCCTGGCCATCACTGCGGAAATGCTCTCCCATACGATCTTCAACACCGACCGGTTGACCGCTGCCGCTGGGGCCGGGGGGCATATGACCGCCACCGACCTGGCCGACTTTCTGGTGACCCGTGGGGTCCCCTTCCGCAAGGCCCACGCCGTGGTCGGTAAAACCGTGGCCTATTGCCTCGAACAGAACAAGGCCCTAACCGAGTTGAGCCTTACCGAATTGCAGCGCTTTGCAGTAGAGATTACCGAGGACGTTTTTCCCCTGCTCACCGTGGCCGGTTCGGTTGCCAGCCGCCGCTCCGTCGGTGGAACCAGCCCGGATCGGGTCCATGAGGCCCTGAACCTGGCAGAACAGGAGTTGGGCATACGCTGATTTTCTATGAAGCTCCCTATTGTCACCGCATGGCTACCCATCATCGTTACCCTGCTTGTTTTGGGAGGCTGCGGCAAAAAGACCCGACTGGTTCCACCCCAGGCGGTGATCCCAGCCCGGATCACCGACCTCAGGTACCAACTTGACACCTCTGGAGTAAAACTCTACTGGTCTTGGCCTGAACGGAGTAATCAGGGGGAACGACTCCACACCATCAACGAATTTATCCTCGAAAGGGCGGTCTTTCCCAAGGGGACCTATTGCAGTGATTGCCCGGTGACTTATGAAATTCTTGCCACCATCGACGGGGGCAATATCCCTGAGACCAGGCAGGCCCGGACCGTTGAGTACCAGGAAGCAAACCTCACTACCGGCACCCATTATCTCTATCGGGTCCGCTCCAGTATGGGTTGGCCGGTGATCAGCAATGCTTCTGAACCGGTGGAATTCACCTGGCAACCGCCGGTCGTTCCCCCAGCTCATCCCACTGCCAAAGCGTACGACCAAAAAATTATTCTCTCCTGGCAACCACCGGTGAATGATATCAATGGGACCCCCCTTACGGCACAACCGTCCTACCGGATCGAGAGAAGTGAAGATCAAGAAAAATTCTCCCTCCTGGCTCATGGCATTATGGAGACAATCTATACTGATCGCCGGGTGACCAACGGGACCCCATACACCTACCGGATTAGAGCTGAAAGGAAGGCAGGGGGAATCGGCCTCTATTCAACCGCCATAACTGCCACTCCTCTGGATTTGACCCCTCCGCCCCCTCCCCGACACCTTTCCACAATCATGATCAAGGAAGGTATCCGAATTCTCTGGGAGCCGGTACTCGATCCGGATATCGCCGGGTATCTGCTCTACCGTCGAGTGGTTCTGGTGCCTGAGACCTCGGCCACCATGCCGGAGGATTCCGGCTACGAAGTCATCGCCAAACTGCACGACCCTGGTGCCAATAACGCCCTGGACCGGGAGATCCCCGCCCGAGTTCAAAAAATTATTTATGCCCTCAAGAGCTATGATCGGGCAACCCCGGCCAATACCAGCCCTCTCTCACAATCAACCACAATCATTCCAGACAGGTAACCGGCATGCATCATTTCAATTACCATAACGGGCAACTGCACGGCGAATCAGTCCCGATCGCCGACATCGCGGACCAGGTGGGAACCCCTTTCTATCTGTATAGTGCAGCGACCCTCACCCAGCACTTCAAGGCGTTTGACACACCCTTTTCCCCGATTCCCCACCTTAGTTGTTTTGCTGTAAAGTCATGTTCAAACCTTGCCATCCTCCGCCTCTTCGCCCACCTCGGTGGCGGGGCCGACATCGTATCCGGGGGCGAGCTCTTCAGGGCCCTTACCGCCGGCATCGCCCCGGAAAAGATCGTTTATTCCGGAGTAGGCAAAACCCGAGCGGAAATGGCATATGGACTCCGAGAAAGAATCCTCCAATTCAATGTCGAATCAGAGCAAGAGCTTGAGGTCTTAAACGAGGTTGCGGCAGAAGTAGGGGTCATTGCCCCGGTTTCATTCAGGGTCAACCCGGATGTTGATCCCAAGACCCATGCCTATATCTCCACCGGGCTCGCCAAGAACAAGTTCGGCATCCCGATCACCGAGGCCCTGCCGATTTATCGCCAGGCCGCCGGCATGGCCAATATCCACGTCCAGGGAGTCAGCTGTCATATCGGCTCACAGTTGACTGAGATCTCCCCATTTCTTGAATCGCTGGGGAAATTAAAAAAATTCATCACCCTTCTCCAAGAGGCCGGGATCTCCATCACCCATCTCGATCTGGGCGGAGGCCTGGGTATCCGTTATGATCAGGAATCACCACCCCATCCTGACGAGTATGCCCGGGCGATCATGGAAGAGATATCCGAACTCAACTGCACCTTGATCCTGGAGCCTGGTCGGGTTATAGTTGGCAACGCAGGGATTTTAGTCACCCGGGTACTTTATACCAAACAAGGTCCGACTAAAAAATTTGTAATCGTCGATGCCGGCATGAACGATCTGACCAGGCCCAGTCTTTATGGGGCTTACCATGCCATCAAAGCGGTTGATGAGCACCTTCAGTCAACGGAAATAGTCGATGTGGTCGGCCCGATCTGCGAAACCGGGGATTTTCTGGCCCGAGATCAGGAAGTGCCGGTGGTTAAGTCCGGTGATCTGCTGGCAGTGATGAGTGCGGGTGCTTACGGTTTCACCATGTCATCCAATTACAACTCCCGACCTCGAGTGGCCGAGATCATGGTTGAGGGAGAGAAATTCCATAGTATCCGCCACCGGGAAACTTATGAAGATCTGATCCGGGGAGAGGACATCCCGGATTTTTTGCAGGAATCATCCTCTTAGTGAGTTATAGGCCATGGAATTGCCGATTGCTTTTACCAAGATGAGCGGAACAGGCAATGATTTCATCATCATTGACAACCGACTCCAATCGATCCGTAAGGATGAAATGGCGGACCTGGCCCGACGCATTTGCCGACGACAGTTTTCCGTAGGCGCAGACGGCCTGATCATGATCGAAAAATCCGATGATGCCGACTTCCAATGGCAGTTTTATAATGCCGACGGCAGCGAAGCGGAAATGTGCGGGAATGGTGCCCGTTGTGCCGCTCGCTACGCCTTTTCTCGGGGAATAGCCCCTGAGCGAATGACCTTCCGCACCCTGGCCGGATTGATTGAGGCCCAGATAATTGGCTCCTCCGTCAAGATCAGATTGACCCTGCCTTCACACATCCGACTGGGCCAAGCCATTGAGGTTGCCGGCCGGGAAATTGAAATCCATACCATTAACACCGGCGTCCCCCATGCCGTTTCCTTTGTCACCGACAACAAAGAGACCCCGGTTAAGGAGTGGGGGCGAATTATCCGTCACCATAAACTGTTTGAACCGGCCGGAACCAACGTCAATTTCGTGCAATTGCCCGATAAAGAACTCTATGTCCGAACCTATGAGCGAGGTGTTGAAAATGAGACCCTGGCTTGCGGTACCGGGGCCGTGGCCTCCGCTCTGATCGCTGCGCTCCATGGCCATGTCACCTCACCGGTCACCGTTCGGACCTCCGGTAATGAAAAGTTGATCATCCACTTTTCGCTCATCGCTACCAGTTCTGAAAAAGACGAACACCATGAGCAGAGGATCAGTGAGGTCTTTCTGGAAGGGCCGGCCAGTTTTATCTATGAAGGATCACTCCACAAAGAGGCCCTTTAAGCCAAACTGGCACAGAACTGAAAATTCCGCCTTACACCTATTTAAATACAATTTGATCCAAAAATCAGGAGGATGAAATGACCACTTTTTCCGGCGCCTATGTGGCAATTATCACCCCGTTCACCGACGATGGAGCGGTAAACGTCCAGGAATTGACCGAGCTCATCGAATTCCAGATTGACGGCGGTACCCACGGCATCGTGCCCTGCGGGACCACCGGTGAATCTGCCACCATGAGCCATGAGGAGCACCACCTGGTAGTGGAGCACACCATCAAGACAGTGGCAAAAAGGGTTCCGGTTGTTGCTGGCAGCGGTTCAAACTCCACCTCTGAATCCATCGAACTGACCCGGCACGCCAAGACCGCAGGGGCCGATGGGGCTCTGATGATCACCCCCTATTACAACAAGCCCTCCCAGGAAGGCCTTTACCAGCATTTCAAAAAGGTGGCCGAGGCTGTGGATATTCCGATCATCCTTTACAACGTCCCCAGCCGAACCAGTATCAATATGCTGCCGGAAACAGTGGCCCGTTGTGCCCAAATCCCCAATATCGTCGGGATCAAGGAGGCCACCGCCGATTTAAATCAGATCAGCGAGGTCATCCGGCTCTGCCCCGATGATTTCATGGTCCTGTCCGGTGACGACTTCACCTCCATGGCCACGGTTGCCATCGGCGGCAAGGGGCTGATCTCAGTCACCTCCAACGTCGCTCCGGCTCCCATGGCCAAGATGATGGAAGCAGCCCTGGCCGGGGATTTCACCAGGGCTCGGGAGTTACATTACCAGCTGTTCCCTTTAATGAAGGCCATGTTTTATGACACCAACCCGGTTCCGGCCAAAACAGCCCTGGCTATGATGGGTAAAATTTCTGCGGCCTCCCCCCGGCTCCCCTTGTGGACCATGTCCGAGGCAAACCGGGAGCGACTTGCCGTTGCCCTGAAGGATGCCGGCCTGATCTAATTGACTCCGTAAGGAACCTCTTTTCATACCAAGGAGAAACACTATGACGAAAGTCATTGTCGCAGGCGCGGCAGGTCGCATGGGCCGCCGGATTACCGCCATGGTCGACCAGCATCCCCAATTACAATTAGCCGGTGGTTTTGAACGGGACGGCAGCCCCGAAATCGGCAAGGACCTCGGTGAACTTGCCGGAATCGGCAAAAACGGGATCACCGTGGCTGCAACCCTTCCGGAGATTATCGGGCAAGGGGATGTGATCATCGACTTCACCTTCCATGAATCCACCATGAAATTCGCCCGGTTGGCCGCAGAACACCAGAAGGCGATGGTGATCGGCACCACCGGCTTGAGCCCGGCTAATATTGAAGAACTTCGAGGCCTTGCCGCTGATTTCCCCTGCATCCAGTCGCCCAACATGGCGGTGGGAGTCAATGTCCTCTTCAAAGTGGCCCGAAAAGTGGCCTCTATTTTGGGCGATGACTACGACATCGAAATCGTCGAGGCCCATCACCGGATGAAGAAGGATGCCCCCAGTGGAACCGCCCTGAAACTTGGCGAAATGGTGGCCCAGGGAGTGAACCGCGATTTGAACAAGGTCGGGGTTTTTGAACGGCATGGGATCATCGGTGAACGAACCGACCAGGAGATCGGCATTCAGACCATCAGGGCTGGCGATATCGTCGGCGAACACACAGTCTACTTTGCCGGGGCCGGGGAACGATTGGAAATCACCCATCGAGCCCACAGCCGTGATAATTTTGCCAAAGGTGCCGCCCTTGCCGCTGCCTGGATATCCGGTAAAGCCAACGGCCTCTACACCATGTTTGATGTTCTGGGCCTCCAAGACCTCTAGGGAGATCTCGACATGGCCCTCGTTTTCATCGGGCTGGGTTCCAATCAGGGTGATGGTTCCCACAACCTGCGCCAGGCCTGGCGGGATCTTGGCCTAGCCAGCAACACGACCTTGCTGGCCTTATCCAGCCCGTACCTGACCCGACCGATCTACAAGGCAGGCTGGCTTGAATCAGGTAAAACCCTTGCTAAGCAATGGTTTACCAATGCGGTAGGGGTGTTGGAATACCGGGGAACCCCCGACGAGCTCCTTGGACTCCTCCTGTCCATCGAGGGCGGGATGGGACGACAACGGGGCGAATCCTTTGATCGACCAGTGGATCTGGATATCCTCTATTTTGATACCCTGACCATGGAGACGGATGCCTTGACCATCCCCCACCCGGCCATCCAGGATCGACTCTTTGTCCTGGCCCCCATGGAAGAACTGGCGCCTGAACACCATCACCCGGTTCTGGCCCTCACTACCGCCCAGATGCGCCGGAATCTCCCGCCGGAGAGCGCCGGAGATGTTCGGAAAACCCATTGGGACGAAAGAGAATCACCCTGATCGTCCTTCACCCTTTTGTTGTTCGGAAAACGACTGATTTTAGGAAAAATAAAAATCATGAGTCCTATCCGTATTCTCATTCTCGGCATTCTCTTGTACATTTTCTACCGCCTGATCCGGGGGGGGATCAGTTCAAAGGCTGACCATGACAAGAATTCTACCGATTCCACAGCCCAGGATATTCTAGTCGAAGATCCGGTCTGTCATGTGTATATCCCAATGAAGCAGGCAATCCATGTTCATCATAATGGGGCTGATTTTTTTTTCTGCAGTCCCGACTGTCGTCATAAGTATTTAGAATCCAATAAATCTTAAAGGAGAGCCCCCATGAAGTTCTTTATCGACACCGCCAATATCGCTGAAATCAAGCAGGCTGTAGCCATGGGTATGGTGGACGGCGTCACCACCAATCCCTCACTGATCGCCAAAGAGACCGGTACGTTTGAGGATATCCTTAAGGAAATTTGCTCGTTGGTTGACGGCCCGATCAGCGCTGAAGTCGTCAGTCTTGAGGCTGATGGCATGGTCAAGGAAGGAAAAAAATTAGCCAAGATCAATGAAAATATCGTTATCAAGGTTCCGATGATCACCGAAGGACTCAAGGCGGTCCGAATGTTTGCCGCCGAGGGAATAAGGACCAATGTCACCCTGGTCTTCTCGGCCTCCCAGGCCTTGTTGGCCGCCAAGGCCGGGGCCGCCTATATCAGCCCGTTTGTCGGTCGGCTTGACGATATCTCACTGAACGGCATGGATCTGATTTCCGATATCATGACCATCCTGGATAACTACGGTTTCCCCAGCGAGGTCATTGTGGCCAGTATTCGGACTCCCATGCATGTGGTTGAGTCGGCACTGATCGGAGCCGATATCGCAACCATCCCCTTCAAGGTGATCGCGCAATTGGCCAAACACCCCTTAACCGATATCGGTATTGAAAACTTTCTTGCCGACTGGAAAAAGCGTTCATAATTGATGTACTATGGGAACATGGGAACGATAGCCTGGATTCGAATAACCGCGGTTTGCCTTGCCACACTCAGTGTAATCCTGATATCTTCGCGGGGGTACGCTACGATTTACTCCTTTGTGGATCCAAGCGGTGTCGTTCATTTCACCAATGTCCCGGAAGACCCTAAATACCAACTGATGATCCGGAACCAGGATGAAGCCGACAGCAAAGGCAGCCTGGACCGGCTCATCAGTCATCTTGCCCCGCCGATAATTCCAGATTGGGACGAAGATCCTCAAACATTTTATGACCCCACCATCCGTCTTGCCGCGCGCACCTATCAGATCGATCCCCGACTGGTGAAGGCCATCATCAAGGCGGAGTCAAATTTCAATTTCCAGGCCGTTTCCAAGAGAGGCGCCTTGGGCCTCATGCAACTGATGCCGGGCACCGCCGATGAAATGATGATTTCCGACCCATTTGATCCCAGGGAGAATATCATCGGTGGAACTCGATATCTGCGAAAGGTCCTCGGCCTTTTCAAAGGAGATTTGCGCCTGTCGCTAGCCGCCTACAATGCAGGCCCGAACAAGGTGAAAACCCTGGGCCGGATTCCCGATTTCCCTGAAACGATCAGCTATATCAAAAGGGTTGATTTCTATTATCAACAGTTCAAAGATGCCTCTTCACCATCGAAACGCTGGGCCAAAAATTTTTATACCCCTTCCGGACCCTAAGCCGTTGCAAAAAGTATCGTGTACACCTAAATAGTTTCCGTCCAGAAACGGTCTTTTCGGAGTCTCGCAAGCTCGCTTACCTGTCCGATAGCTGCGTTGCTCAGTTGCCGAAAAATGCTCACGTACCCAAGTACGCTCCGCTTTTTCGTCGCCTTCGCGCCTTGCTCTCGAACAAAAATCCTCGTTTCTGGATGGAAACTAAATGGTTTCTATGATCGTTAATTTTCTGCCCCCCAACAGCTTCCCGGTTGAAAGCGGATAATTTAAGTGCTATACAAATCAAATGAAACATATTCTTACTCTGCCTAATCTCTTGACCGGTTACCGTTTTGCGGTGGTACCGGTCCTTCTTTTCTGTCTTGTACCTGGCTCCAGTCAGTGGGTCGAGCTCCTCTCCTTTGTTATTTTTCTGTCCGCCGCGCTCACCGATCTGGCCGACGGTTACTTTGCCAGGAAGCATAAGAGTGAAACAGTTCTCGGAAAACTCATGGATCCTCTGGCTGACAAGGTTCTGGTAACCGTGGCCCTGATCATGCTGATTCCCATGTTCCGGGTCCCTGCCTGGATCAGCGTCCTGATCCTCGCCCGCGAACTGATGGTCACCGGTCTCCGTGGAGTTGCCGCCTCATCGGGAATTGTGGTTGCGGCCAGCGGACTGGGTAAAATTAAATCGGTGATGCAGTACACTGCCCTCTGCGTGTTGATCTTCCCGGAGACCCTCCTACCCATCCCCTTCCTGCACCAGATCGGCCTGGTAATCCTGGTCTTTTCCCTGATCCTGACTATCTGGTCCGGCTTCGACTATTTCTACCGTTTTCAGAAGCTGTTCCTGGCTCCTTCCTCCTGACCCGTTACTCCCCCAAGGAATCAACCCTCCTTGGCGTTGAACCAAAATCACCTCTGCCCGTTATAGTAACCACCTGCAAAAAAAATCGTTATCTGCAGTCGGATATTCAGCGGATCGGCCGAAAAGATTATTTTTTGTTTGCGCTTAAAAGGGAAATTTGTATAATCCACCTTCTTTGGGAGACCAGCTGTTTTTCTCCCTCGATTGAATCATGCCGGAGTGGTGAAACTGGTAGACGCACGGGACTCAAAATCCCGCGACCGCAAGGTCATGTCGGTTCGATTCCGACCTCCGGCACCAGTTGATAATCCGGGTCCAACCCGGTGAATAAAAAAGCCCTGATCGCTCAGGGCTTTTTTTATTCGATTTTTTGATGCCAATACATAGCGCAAGACCACGCTCATCGCCTAAAATATCATGAATACATCTTCGGAAAGAGGGGGCGAATAATAAATGGCTCAGCCATGGCGGATTATCGACAGTATTGATACCGATGAAGGGCTTCTCGATCTTCGCCAGCGGGGCGAGACGGACTTTCTGATCACCATTGGCGGTCGGGTGCTGATGAACTCCTCAGCAAACCAGTCCGAGATGGTTTTGGCGAAGCTGGCCTGCGCGTCCCTGAAAAATAAAATAAACCCCCGAGTGTTGATCGGTGGTTTGGGGATGGGATTCACCCTGAAGGCGGCCCTTGACCATCTCCCCCCTGGCGCCCAAGTCCTGGTCGCCGAATTGAACCCAATCGTGGTCAAATGGTGCCGGGGGCCGATTGCCCAGATTACCGCCAGGGCCGTTGACGACCAGCGAGTCACGATGGTGATTGATGATGTTGCTGCAGTGATCCGAAATACTGACGGGAAAGGCAAAAGAACCCGCTTTGATGGCATTATTCTTGATCTGTACGAAGGGCCCTATGAAGGAGATCAGGGGCGGGGCAAATATTTTTACGGTGACCAGGCATTACGGTTAAGCTGTCACGCCTTGACCAAGGATGGGGTCTTTGCTGTTTGGTCCGAAGATCCGGACCAGGCCTTTGAAAATCGTCTGCACGCCGCTGGATTTTCCGTCAATCGGCAACGCCCGGGTCGTGGCGGACGCCGCCATGTGGTGTATATCGCCGAGAAATCACCCGACCCCCGGCAACCTCGAACCGCAAAAAACCAGCCGCCCCAAAACGGATACTGAACTGGTGCAGAAATTATCTGTACGCAAAAGTCAGGGACAACCTTTGCCATGCTGATGGCATAAACCGGTTTCCCACGAACCCAAACCCACGCAAGCCCCAGCCGATTGCGACGACAAGGCAGAATCAAATATCAAGTCCAGGGTGTCTATGCCCGGCCATGAGCTGTTTTCGCGCATCCTGTGATCACGGACGGAGAATTTCCCATGCTGGAAACCATCATCATCACCAACGCTCTTATCCTGCTGGATAGCGGTCAAACGCTTTCCTCCGGTTTCATCACGCTTGCCAACGGTCTGATCGACAGAATCGGCCCAATGGCTGAACTTGGTGAATACCCTCCCGAGGTGCAGATCATCGACGGCCGAGATCATTTGGTCATGCCTGGGTTGGTCAACTGCCATAATCACTGCCCCATGACCCTGTTCCGGGGATTAGCCGACGACCTGCCACTCATGATCTGGCTTCAGGAGCATATCTTTCCCGCCGAGGCCAGAATGGTGAGCGCGGAGATGGTTTATCACTGTACGATGCTGGCCGCCGCTGAGATGATCAGGTCCGGAACCACCACCGTGGCCGACAGCTATTTTTTCGAAGAGCGGGTCGCCCAGGCTTTGGCCGATGCGGGTATGCGGGCCGTTGCTGCCCAGGGCGTCATCGATTTTCCGGCTCCTGGAGTCCCGGATCCTTCTAAAAACGTCGCCACCGCAGCGACCTTTATCGATCAATGGCAGGGCCATCCCCTGATCACCCCGGCTGTTTTCTGTCATTCACCCTACACCTGCAGCGCCGAGACCTTAATCCAGGCCAAGGAGATGGCCCGCGATAAACAATGTCGTTTTTTCATCCATGTGGCCGAAACCGAGGAAGAGGTCCAAAACTCCATTGAACTGCATGGGAAAACACCCCTTGGGTATTTAGACCAACTTGGAGTGCTGGATGACCGAACGATCTGTATCCACGGGGTATGGTTTAAGGAGGAGGATCTAAAGCTGATGCAAAAAACGGGGGCGGCTGTGGTCACCTGCCCGGAGAGTAATATGAAACTGGCCTCCGGGGTCGCCCCGCTGACCGAAATGATCAAGGCGGGAATCCCGGTGGGTCTCGGTACCGATGGCTGCGCCAGCAACAACAATCTGGATCTCTTCGGAGAGATGGATATGGCCGCTAAACTTCACAAGGTTATCTCCCGGGATCCTACCACCATGCCGGCCGTCAATATGGTCACCATGGCCACATCAGGCGGGGCAGGGGCCCTAGGTCTACCAACCGGACGTTTGGCCCCAGGAAGGGCAGCAGACGTGATCATGCTTGACCTGAGCGCCCCCCATCTCTCTCCCCGGTACGATATCCCCTCCCTTTTGACGTATTCGGCCTCGGGCGGAGATGTCTCCCATGTAATCATCAACGGCCGCCTGGTCATGGCCGACCGAAAACTCTTGACCATTGATCTGCAGGAAACCATCAAACAGGTCAACCTCCTAGCCCAGACGATCAGAGCAACACTTTAATCAGGGCAAAGCCGCCGATCAACAGAACCAGAAAAAGAATGGATAAGATATTGAAGTACTTTTCGATAAAGATTCTGATCGGAGCGCCAAACCGATGGATCAATGCGGCCACCAAGAAAAAACGGGCCGACCGGGAAACAAGCGATACCAGCAGAAAGGTGGCAAAATTGATGTGAAAGGCACCGGCGGTAATGGTGAACAGTTTATAGGGAAGCGGAGTAAAGCCGGCTGCCCCCACCGCCCAGACATCATACTGGTGATAGAGTTGCTGAACGACCTCATACTTGTCGGTTAAGCCGTAAAGCGCGATGATCCGGCTCCCCACCGTCTCCATGAATCCCAGGCCCAAACCATACCCGATGGCGCCGCCTAAAACCGACCCCGCCGCACAGATGGCGGCATACCGAAAGGCCCTCTTGGGCAGGCTGATACAAAGGGCCATTAAAAAAACATCGGGAGGGATCGGAAAAAATGAGGATTCTGCCACCGCCACCAGAAACAGGACCCAAACCCCATACGAGGTCTGCAGCCAGGCCATGATCCAGTCATAGAGCCTTCGGATCAGCCCGGATTTTCCCACGGGGTCCACTTCTTCAACACCACTCATTCCTGCCACCCCTGCCGACCGATCAAATTGACAAAACGAACACTTTCCCCGGCCTCATGGGTGATCTGTCCATTCATTTTCACGATTCTGGTCAGCTGTTGACTAATCCGATCACCCACCGGAATCACCATAATCCCTGGATCTGCCAACTGTTCCAGCAAGGCCGCCGGAATCTCCGGGCCACCGGCCGTAACCATGATCGCATCATACGGACCATTTTCCGGCCAGCCCAGGGTGCCGTCATCAACCTTGCACAGGGCATTGAAACATTGCACCCGATCCAGATTAATCCGGGCCCGAGCCAGCAGTTTTTTGATCCGTTCCACCGAATACACGGTCTCGGCAAGACGGGCGAGAATAGCTGTCTGATACCCACACCCAGTGCCAACCTCCAGAACCTTCTCACTTCCCTGCAAACTGAGCATCTGGGTCATGAGAGCGACAATATAGGGCTGGGAGATAGTCTGCCCCTCCCCGATCGGCAAAGGGAAATCCCCATAGGCCTGGCTTTCGAGGGCTTCTTCGACAAAGATATGTCTCGGAATCCCGGCCATGGCCTCAAGAACCCGCTGATCGGTGATGTTACGGGACAACAGCTGTTCACGGATCATCCGTTCACGGACTTTGGCATATCTTTTTAAATCACTCAGCTTCAATCCGTCACTTCTCCAAGCTGTCGGAACTCTTCATCACTCAATTGCCGATAAACGCAGGTACTCACCAATTCGCCGTCAAAGGTTACAGTGACCACCTCATAGTCCTGACTACCGAGAGAATCACCGACCAAGGGCATATTCCGAACCAGATCCCGGTTTACCTTCATGTAAATCCAGACCTCAGCCCCTGATCCTGGGCGCTGGATCTGATCAGGGTCTCCCAGATATACCTGAACCTGCTCCCGGCTGGTTTTCTCCGGCAACACCAGGCAAACATCTGAAGATAAATGGCGAACCGGCGTGCCGAGTCCACAACCGGAGATCAATACTAAGATTCCGCCAAGACCGAACAGGATAATCCTTTTCCAACTCATGATCCGTGAGATACAATGCAATACATTCATAGTATTCCGTCAAGCTCTTTGGCTATTCATAAAAAAGGGAGAGAATCACATTAATCAAAAAAGTATGATTAACAGATATTTTTCATTTTTCTACAAGATCTCTCTCCGATCTATAAAAAAAAACAGAAAATTCCACCGAATTTTCCAGCCGATTCAGCATGAATATTTATCTTTTTTCAAATAAGAACCTATAATATTTACAAAAATTGTTGAAATTTTATTGATTTACATATATTCAATTTTTATACGTTTTTAAAAAAACCGAGTAAATTCGGATAGTTTTCATTGCCGCTGTTGGGAACAGGGCCTGGGGCCTCGCCGCCGCCATCTACAAAATACCCTGTAATAACAAACAATTAGAAAACATTGAGGAAGTTGCGATGCGTTGTCCCAAGTGTAAATTCATCTCCTTTGACGATCTTGCGACCTGTGCTAAATGCTCCAACGATCTTTCTTCGGTGATTGGAGAATTGAAAGGTACCTGCAGCGAAACCAATATCTCCTTCTTCCTGGGACCGGTCATCCAGACTCCCGATGTCATCGATGAAGATAGTTTCTCCGATTCCCAGATCCTGCCCCCGCTTAATTCAGACCATATTAATTTCGACGATACCTCAACCGGTCAATTTTCGCCCACCCAAGCCATGGATGATTCCATGGCCCTGTCCCTGGATGACGACATGGCCCATGACGATGACCTGGCCCTCGAATTAGGTGAGATTATGCCCATTGATCTTACCCAGCTCGATACAACCCAGATCATGGGGGACCTTGATGATACGGAGAGTATACCCTTTACCCGCAGTGCTGATCTCGAATTTTCAGACCATGAGCTTGATCTTGGAGATGTGCCGACGACCACCACGTCCATCAATCAAGACGACTTGAACTTTGATGAGGACGATACCGAAACAGAACTCTCCGACATCGATCTTGATGATACCGGTCTCGACCTGTCTGAGCTCGGGACTGATGCCCTGGGTGATAATGACATCGCAGGAGATGCTACGACCGAAATCTCAGGCGCTTTCGCCCAGGACGGCACCGGTGATTTTGATACCATCGATATCGACAATGTCGAGTTAGGCCAGATAGAGCTTGATACCGATCTCGAACAAGACCTGGCCGATATGTCCCTGGAAACCCCCAACCTCGATACCGATGTCGCCATTGAGGACTTGACCGGCGATTTCCCGGCAGTTGAGGAGATGGACCAATCAGATGATACCGTCATTCTGCGTGAATCGCCCCTTAACCTGGAAGGCCCCATGGAGCCAGCCCCAGAGCTCCCTGATTTTATCGACGAAGAAGAACCAGCCATCGAGGACCTGACCGGACAATTTCAAGCCCTTGATGAAGAAATCGGCAATGATCTTGATCTTGACGACTCCCTGCTTGATGAGCTTGCCGAAGCAGCAGAACTTTCCGGGGAATATGAAGAAAAGGTTGCACCCACGGCTGGCAATAAAAGTTCAGAGCTTCCGGATGTGGAAATTACTGAAGAAATTGACGATCTGGATGAACTTGTACCGATCAGTGATGAAGCGCTTCAGCTCCCTGATGATGATGCCGCACTCCTCCTTGGGGATGAAGAAATCGATGTTCAAGATGAAAGCACCGACACTTCGGTGGAGCCCCCCCTTGCCGACCTTAAACTTGAGCTCGAAAATCCCCTTACCGAAAAAGACGAGGACAAGCCGTTTCTGATTGATGATACCGATGTTCTGATGCTTGATGAAGACGAGGCCGCTCCCGTAGAAACCGTAGAGGCCGTCACCGAAGCCCCCCCTGCCGATGAGCTCGATCTTCAACTTGAAAATCCCCTGGTGGCAAAGGACGATGATGAGCCGTTCCTGCTTGATGAAACCGATGTCCTGTTGATGGATGTGGACGAGGAAAGTGATGGAGGCCTGGTTGACGCTATCTCCGCTGAATCCTCCGATGCCGAACTTGATAGCGATCTGAATCTTGATGACGAACCCCTCGAGATTCCTGGCCTTAACGACATCGATGTATCCGATCTCCTACCGCCCTCTTCAACCCAGGAAGAGCCAGCATCCCTGGCTGCCCCTGAAGAAACAGAAGATGACGTCGACCTGACCGCTCTGATGGATTCCTCTGTCGACGATATCGAATTAGCCCCCCCGGAAGATCTTGATCTTGATCTGTTGGATGACGAAATTGGGGCACCGGAAGCGCTTCTTGACGACTCAATGGAATTAACCCTCCCGGATAATGTGGTCCCTGAGATCGAACTGGTTGACGATGATGACGATGATGGTCCGCCGGATCTCCCTAAATAACCGACTTTGAGTTGACAATTTCCCTTTGAGGGGAGAAAGATCTTGACAACTTCCCCGGCTATTTATAGAGTAGCCACCGACTTTAGCCGAGATAGCTCAGTCGGTAGAGCAACGGACTGAAAATCCGTGTGTCCCTGGTTCGATTCCTGGTCTCGGCACCAATAACTAAAAGGGTTTACAGCTTTCTGGCTGTAAACCCTTTTTTCGTCTCTGGTCGTCCTCTGGTCGTTTTGTTTTGGTTCCCTGGTAGGACACCCTCTGGAATTTGCTTGTTTTTATCCAGATGGCTACAATGTAGCAACAGAAGAGAATCGTTTCACCTGGAGGTACCAAATATGGTCATGGCAAGTGAAAAAATGATTGAGGACGTCCTGTCTCTGCCGGCAGAAGCACGACTCGCGCTCATTGATACCCTGCTGCAGAGTCTCAATCTGCCGTTTGACGAAGAAATCGAGCGGGCCTGGGCTACTGAAGCCGAACGGCGGGTCACCGAGCTTAAAGAAGGGAAGATTGAAATGATACCGGGAGAAGAGGTCTTCGCCCGTATCCAGGCAAAGCACTTTAAATGAAATGGTTCTTCCATCCTCTGGCAGAGCAGGAGTTCGTTCAGGCCGTTGAATATTACGAGGACTGTCTTGCCGGGCTCGGTATGGATTTCGCCCGGGAAATCCACGTGGCCATCCACCGTATTATCCAGTACCCGGGGGCCTGGTCACAAATATCCGCGAACACCCGCGATGCCTGGTCTCCAGGTTTCCTTTCAGTATCATCTACCAGATCAAAACGGATGTTATTATTGTCATTGCGGTCGCAAACCTGCGCCGCCGCCCTGAGTATTGGCAGGAAAGACGAGTTTTGTAGGGTGCAATCCACGCACCATTCCCTTTCATTTCTTTTCTTCAATCTCTAAAAAGAATGGCAACCTGATCTTTTCCCGCAAGTTGCTTGCCGCCACTTCTCGTCATCGATGAACAGTATCCTTTCCCCTTGGACCATTTTGGACATGGTCAGGGCCTTACTGAAATCTTCCGAACATCAGCACTCCGTAATCTCCCTTGGTCGGCCAGGCAATCCCAGTAACCGTTATCATTTCGGGTTTTTCTTCAAACTCACCTCCCATCTCGGTCAAGCGCCCTTTAACTTCCTCGATGGTCGAGGCGGGAAATCCGCATGAATAAACCGTTTCATTGACCTTCTTGACGTATCTGCCCTTCACTTTAAGATCTTTGGCATCTTCTATAAACAGCATGGCATGCCGGTTATAGATCTTCAAAAAAATCCCCTCCTTGTGGAAGAGGATCCGGGTCGTGTCTGCGGCGAGTCTGAAACTCTGGAATTAACCATGAAAAAGTCATTATATCCGACAAAAACCCTATTTTTGGCAATTAATTCAAATGATTTCAGAGGTTAGCGTGCCCCCCCATTCTTCCAGCCTACCCCAGCCTTTTTCCAATATGCCTATCTAACGAACACACTTGACTTTTCCAAGCCAACGGATTTTATTTATTCATAACATTTCAAACCATTATGCAATCAAGAGAAACCTTTCTCGGGGAGCAAGACTGCTGAATCATGCTCCCCGCTGCTATAAGCTTGAGAGGGTGCATCATGAAATTGATTTCTTTTTCCTATCTTTTTATTTTCCTCTTCACAATCATCTCCTGCGTTGGCTGTAGTGGCAGTAACGACAACAACACTGACGACACGACTTCGAATGACACAACGGCCCCCCCTCAAAATTCAGTTCATGAAACGATCAGCGATCTTAACGGAGGCCGTATTACCACCGGCGACAATAGTTTTATAATGGCTATCGATCCCGGAGCCCTCAACGAAGACACCGAAATAACCATCACCCCTCAGGACGACCTGACCGCTGCAGTCGGCTATGAACTAGAGCCCGATGGCCTGACTTTTAATACTCCTGCCACCATAACAATTGAAACCGACTCCGACGAACTCGGAGAACTACAGAACGCAACCGGCCACCCCGAGGATCTTACCCACAGCCTCCAGGCCCCTTTTGCGGAACTTGAATCCACAGAAGGTGATATCGAACTGCTCACCGAAACCATCTCTAACCTCCTGCAGGCTGACAACTCCACCGGATTAAGCATCAACACCGGGGTCAATCACTTTAGCCGCTTGACTATCCGGAATCCGAAATCAACGATTGTGGCCAGATCAACCTTCGGATTTAGCACCTCTCCTCCGGCCTACACCCCTTTCTCCATTCCCATTGATCTAGATATCCTAAAAAACCCTCAATCGAACCAGAAAATCGTTCTGGAAACGGTGCGCTACACCTCATTTACCAGTATTGCTGATGGTGCTGTCAGCCAGGATCAATCCATTCAGACAGATCTTCAAGAGTTAATCACTACTTCCAACTCAGGCCAGGCATGGTGGGGAGACAGCGCCATTGATGTGCCATTGCCAATAGCGGATTATTCATTGGGAAACTATACCTGTGAGCAACCGGGAAACGGTTCAATTCAACTGGACCTTAAGATTCGTTACCGCGGCAAGATTGGCTCCCAGCAGTCAGACTTTGACCATACTGATACCATCTCCATCAGATATCTGGTGAACTGTACCGACTCCGGACAAAACCCTGACCCCTGTCAAACAGACTGCTACTGCGGAAACAACCTTTGCGAAGAAAGCTTGGGTGAAACTGCGTCCACCTGCAAGAACGATTGCGGTACCTGTGGGGACAGTTTCTGCGCCTGGGGAAACAATGAAGATAGTGAAAATTGCCCAGACGATTGCTTTTGTGGCAACAATATCTGCGAAGATGCCCTCGAAGAAACGGCTGATAACTGTGCAAACGACTGCGGAACCTGCGGGGATGGATACTGTGCTTATGGCAGCGGGGAGAATTACACGAGCTGCTTTGACGACTGCCATTGCGGCAATAATATCTGTGATAATACCCTCGGGGAAACAGCGGACAATTGTGCAAACGACTGCGGAATCTGCGGGGATGGATACTGTGCTTATGGCAGCGGGGAGAATTACACGAGCTGCTTTGACGACTGCCATTGCGGCAATGCTATCTGCGAAAGCAATCTGGGTGAAACGGCAACCAACTGTCCAAACGACTGTGGATTTTGTGGCGATGGCCACTGCGCCTGGAACAACAGTGAAGACTATAGTACCTGCCTGGCAGATTGCCACTGTGGAAATGCTATCTGCGACGATGCCTTGGGCGAAACGGAAACAAACTGTCCAAACGACTGTGGATTTTGTGGCGATGGCCACTGCGCCTGGAATAACGGTGAAAATCCATCCCTTTGCGCAGCAGACTGTTCATCTTGAGGTTTGGTCGCTGACCGGGGGTCTATTTTCTACGCTGATTAACAAATTGACGAACCCATGGCAGAACAAAATGTACAGCGAATGACCCTTGCGATATGACAGTGAGATAGGGGTCGATAGGGGTCGGGTAGATAGACGATAGGGGTCAGATCTTTGCTTGACTCTTGCTTGTTGTCGAGTTAATTCATTCACAACTCAGGCGAGAAAAATGGCACCACCTTTACAGATGAATGTATGCATTTTACACGCCTATCAGGATAGCGACTGGCCAGAACTATTCAATCCATAACAAGAATAAAGAGTTTTCCAGTTCTCTTTAATCCATGAATCCCAGAAGAAAGTTCTTCACGCAAGCTCCCAGAACGTCAATATTGTACCCGCCTTCCTGGCATATCAAGGTTGGTATGCCAAGTGACCGAAACTGTTTGCCTATGGCGGTGTACTCTTCGGTGCGAAGTTTAAAACCGCCGATCGGATCAGCTTCGTGGGTATCGAATCCGGCAGAAATTATCAGGTAAGCGGCATCGAAACCCCGGATCATATCGAGGATACGATCCACAGCCTCACTGTATTGCGCCAGCTGGGTACCCTTCGGTAACGGTTCGTTGTGATTCGTGCCCTCGGCCTGGCCCTTCCCTATTTCTTCGGCATAGCCCCAAAAATAGGGGTATTCGTTATCCGGGTCACCGTGGATGGAGGCCGTAAACACGGACTTTATCTCATCGAAGAACTCCTGGGTGCCGTTGCCGTGATGATAATCGATATCGACGATCGCGACTCTTCCCTCGGGCAATAAGTATTCGGCCGCGGTGGCTACATTATTGAAGTAACAGTAGCCGCCAAACACCCGGGGACCGGCATGGTGCCCCGAGGGCCGGCAAAGGGCGTAGACCGCCTTTTCCCTGCCTTCGCGAAGGAGTGCTGCGCCGGTCAGGGCTGTTTCGGCAGAGGCACGGGCCACCTCATATGTTTTCCTCATGATGGGTGTCACGGCATCGGTACACCAAATCCCACCCCAGAGAGGATTGTCTACTTTTTTTCTCAGATGGGCGCCCTCGCCGGGGAAAAGGTCCGGATAAAATTCCTCCTTGTCGTTTTGTAAGCTGAGCCCGGTCTTGCGGATATAGTCGTGGTAGGGATGCAATCGTGAAATCAGTCGTTCAGGAAAGGGGTCCGCGGTAATGAATTGGAACCGTTGATCGGCGCGGAGGGCCTTCTTGATGGCTTCGACCCGCAAGGGAGTATCCTTCACTTCGTATGCTTCAGGGCCCAACTGAAACTTCCAGTATGGATTGTGAAGACTGTCGTTATACTTCTCAATGACCTTCATGGAGTGATTCTCCCTTTGCCCAACAATTCGATCACTCTCTCGGGTGGAATCGGCGGGCACCATCGTTGTTCGCGACCGTTCATCCCTTTCGAGCAGAATATTGCATTCATTACCGCTTCTTCGGTTGCTTCGATGACGGCTTCATACACTAGGTTGATATGGTAATCCGAGACACATTTCAGGGTAATAAAAGTACTACTGGAAGAAACCTGCCGGGGTTTACGATTACCGGTGCTGAAGGCAATGATGATTTCACCACTGGTCGAGGCGGCATAAGAACCGGTGCGACCAAGGCCAAGTGCGGCTCGTTTCGACACCCGATTCAGCTGACTGTTGATCAACGGGATATCAGTGGCAACCACAACAATGATTGACCCTTCCGATACTCCGCGACGCCCTTCCTGATCGAATTCCTTGTCTAATTCCCTGCCGACGACCCCGCCATCAATGGTAAGATTGCGCATTTTGCCAAGGTTGGAAAGAACGAGGACACCAACGGTGAAGGCATCGCTTTCAGAAAAATTAACTATTCTGGATGAGGTGCCGATGCCGCCGGCGAAATCAAAACTGGTCATGCCCGTGCCGGCCCCGATCGATCCCTGGAGTACCGACCCGGCAGAGGCTGACTCGATAGCCCTTATCGCATCCTGGGCTGAACAGACGCCGATTCTGGCATCGTTTAAAAAAGAGTCGTCAGCCTCACCAACCACCGGCAGGACCACATCGGATTCGGTGCCAAGACGAGGGTGTTTTTTAATCATATGATTGACCACCCCGGCATGGACTCGACCAACCGAATGTGAACTGGTCAGGAGTATTGGGGTTTCCAGCCAACCTGTCTCAATAACCTGGGTAAGACCTGCCATTTCGCCAACCCCATTCAAGATAAAACCACCGGCCGCGATCCGGTTGGCATAGGCCTGGCCGGCCGGCAAAATAGCGGTGGCGCCGGTGCGGATGCTGCTCATCCCCGAACCGCCAGGGATCTGGACGTTATCCTCGACCCTTGAGCAATGACCCACCCGAACGCCTTTGACATCCGTGATGGCATTATGAACCCCCGGGCGCAACCGACCGATCTGGATGCCGAGTTCCCGAGCGGTCGGACGAGGCGTTTCGGCGGAAAATTCGACTTTTTTCGGCTGCTTGGTTGATCGTAACGCCAGGCCGTACCGGCGGGCGGCCGAGCGGATGATTAACCGGAGGACGTCCCGGAATTCGAGCCCGCGCGATTTAGCAGCGGTCATTAATGAGGCGATAGGGTGCAGGCTTGGCAGCGGGTTCAGTTCGATAAAATAGGGGCGGCCATTGGTGTGTAAACGGATATCGACTCGCCCGACATCAGGGCAGGACATGATCTCGAAAACCTGTCGGGCCATTTCCATGACGGCTTTTTCTTCTTCGGCATTGATAGTGGCGGGGCAAACAATATGAACCGCCTGGGCCGCATCGCCGCCTTGCTTCATTTCATAGTCGTAAATGTTGTATTTGCCGCCGATTTTATTGAGGTCAAAGGTGTGCTCAACGATATCAAGCAACTTGCCCGGAAAGCTTTCAAGGAAGGGAACACTGAGTTCGCGGCCACCAATATACTCTTCGACCACCAGACCGGCGGGGTAATGGCCCAACAGACGATTGATCCGGTCAAGGGCCTGCTCCTTGGTTTCAACAACCGAATCCTGGGTAATGCCTTTACTGGACCCCTCTGAATTGGGTTTGATCATCAGCGGGTACTGCAGGTTATCGGGCAATTGGCGCTCTTTTTCAGTAACCAGAACGCCTTGCGGGACACTGATCCCGTGTGAAGATAAAACGGTTTTAGCAAGATGTTTATCAAGATTGAGATGAAGGAGCGAGGCATTGCCGCCGGTGAAGGGAATGCCCATTTGCTCATACAGTCCTGGATAAAATGCCTCACGGGAACTGCCGATAGTTCCCTCAGCCAGGTTGAAGACCAGATCGGGTTCGCTTTCGATAAGGCGTTCGATGACACCGTTGGGTTTCCCTGAGACCTCAACGACCGTAACTGTGTGTTGAAGACTGCTGATGGCATCATAAATCCGCTTAATGTCTGCTTCCGCCAGGAGTTCAGCCGTGGCTTCAGTGTCATCAAGGCGCAGATTGTAGGCAATGGTGATCCTCATAATTTGTCCTCTTGATCTTATAAGATACCCGTAATCATTTTTACGTCGTTAAAAGTCAGACGCTGCTCAGCCATCTCAAGCGGTACGAAGGATTTATGCCTTCAAAGGTGCTTTTAGCGAGTCCGTCAAGCATGATAGAGAGGCTCAAATGTGTTTGTAAAAAACGTTCATACTCTCAATTTTACCTGAGATGTTTGTATTATTAATTAATGTTCCAGCATATTTATAGCTATGTTTGAGAAATGTCTTGCTCATCGCAGGCGAATTGAGTCTGGCAATAGAGTATAAGGTTGTGATTCCTTGTGCTTCCATTACTCTTTCCATTTCAGACAAAAGACGGGTCGCCGATTGACCGCCCCTATAGTCAGGCAGCGTGGCAAAATCGGTCATCTCGGCGTTTTTCCCCTGGGGATCTATTTCGGCTGATGACAAGGCAACCAAACGACCTTTTGCTTCAATGCCGAAATATTGAACATTGTTTTTCATTGTTTGAGATATGTAGGCCGAGTCAAATATAGGAAAAGGATAGCTGTCAAAGGTCTTTTTGTATAAATTCGATATTTCATTAACGTCTTTCCCTTTGAGGACTTTGATCTGAACAGATTTATTTGCCTGTCCTACTGTTTTTTTTGTTCGATAGGCAATAAGCAATCTTGAAAGTCCTTCCAGTTTATCATATTCCCCCCCAGATGCCCTCTCCGCATCGAGAAACTTCGATACAAAAAATACATCAGCCCTGTTTTTGTAAAAATTTGGAATATACGCTTCCATGGCAAAGCCCTTTGCCATAAAGCCCGGAACCGCCCAAAAAGGAACTTTGCAAAATATTTTTGTGTATGAATTTGAAATTGTCAAATTCTCAATGTATTCAAGAACTTCTGGAAAATCGGCCTTGTTCAGCTTCATTAAGTAAACCCTATTGTTTACCCGACCATGCTGTATAACTGAGCCTCTGCCAAATTTTTCAAGTTTATCCTGCATTATTGTCTCGCTGTAGAAGAGCCTCTTATTAATCCTTCCCCGCTTTTATGGACACCTCCAAACCTAAATTCAGCTTCTTTGGTGTTTAGTAAAAGGACGGGATAGTCCACTCATGTCTAACATGTTAACCCGCATGGGGTAGACAAAAAAGACCAAAAGGCAGGGCTTACACCCTTATCCCCGATTTCGTGAACGCAGGAGTTACGCCACGTTACGCTTAACAATCCATTCGTATTCAAACATGGCAGGTGATTGATACCCATTCGTGGAATGACGCCTTCGTCGATTATAATATGCCTCGATATAATTGAAGAGAGCTTGTCTGCTTCATTTTTGATCCTTAACCAATTTTCTAGACAATGAGTTAAGCTACATGTTCTCTGATAAAATTTATATTTGCTTTTCAAAATCATTTGAAACTATCCTATCTTAGAGGACAGGCAAACAACGAACTATGTAGGAGAAAAGTTATGACTGACATTAAGAAATGCCCTGTAACCGGAGCAAAAAACCAACCTGCTGCTGGTGTTGGCACGTCTATTCGTGATTGGTGGCCGAATCAGCTGAACCTAAATATCCTTCATCAGCACTCCTGCAAGTCCAATCCCATGGATACGAAGTTCAACTACGCTGAAGAGTTCAAAAGTATAGACCTTGGTGCCCTCAAGAAGGACCTGTATGCGCTGATGACCGATTCGCAGGAGTGGTGGCCAGCCGACTACGGTCACTACGGAGGACTCTTCATCCGGATGGCGTGGCACAGTGCTGGCACCTACCGAACCGGCGACGGCCGTGGCGGGGCAGGGTCTGGCAATCAGCGATTGGCTCCTGTAAACAGCTGGCCGGACAATGCCAACTGAGAGCGAACTCGCAAATTAAGGGAGGTATATCCTCCAAAAATGAGGGAACGTTGAGGCAACGCCCCCTCAGCATCAGGGAAGTAAGCTTGGTTATTTGAGATCCTATTCCGCGAACGGCAAAGAGAGTTGCCGTG
>JAHJAA010000042.1 GCA_018814305.1 Pseudomonadota bacterium | reverse complement strand
TATCAATTTGGTAACGGCTCCCTATTTTCTAGCCGGGAAATTTGCCGCCTTTGCTGGGCGGGGCAATGGCGATTATCTGATGAGTCACGACATGGAGGATATCGTGGCGGTGCTGGATGGCCGACCTGAGATTGTCGAGGACAGGAATGGAACCTCCTCTATTCTGAAATCAAACGCTTTGAAGCGGGCGATAAATACTACAAGGCCCGCGTTGGCCAATTGCAGATAGCCCAAAAAAAACTGGGTGCCGAGATCGGCACGATCCGTTCCTCATTGATCATTGATACCTGCCGGGGCGGATCGCAGATCATCTGTAACACCGGACAAGGCGACAAAGTCACGGCCTGGGTCTGGGCCAGGAGCGGGGAATCACTCAACCCGGTAATCGGGATGCCCCTGGTTCTGTTTGACGAAAAGAATAATATGTTGGCCCAGGCAATAAGTGGCCCCAGTGGCCGGACCGATTTCAACATCAGCAATCTTCAAAACGGTCAATACCGGGTGGCCGTTAATCCTCAGGCCGGGACCATGGCCCTGCTTGAAAAAATGTTCGCCGACTTGTTCACCAAGGTTGAAAACCGGCTAAGCCTGTCCTTGGCCGGCCTTGATCTGCAAGGAGCGACCAAGGGCGCGATTATGAATTTATTCGGCGGCGCCGCCCTTGCCCCTTTATCCGTCCAGAAAGTAACCATGGGTCCGGTAACGTATGGCGACAGCAAACTGGGAAGCAGCTTTGCCCACGCCCTGCAGCAGGTTATTCGCCAGCATCTGACCGACATTGACGGGCTTATCGTGGTAGAACCCCGAAAACGGGATGCCCAAATGGTTACGGAAGTAATCAACACTCGAGGGATTGATCTGAAGAATACCGACTCGATCACCATTCTCGGCACCCCAGCCATGCAGGCCGCCATTGATGGTGCCGATGCCGCCCTGGAAGTATCTTATACCGTACAGGGCCGTGAAATATGGATCGATATGAACCTGAAAGAAGCGGCCACCGATATTCTAAAAGGGGCAGCGACCGCTATCGTGGCCAAAAACATGATTCCCTATGGCCTGGAAGTAGTACCCCAGGGCCTCACCCAAAGTACGACTCCACCACCGAAAATGGCCGGAGCAATCAGACTTGATGTCTCTTCCCACCTGGGCGACGGCCAGACCTATCAGGAAGGGGATGTTATTTCCTATTTCGCCAATACCGACCGGGACGCCTATCTTCTTTTTATTTATGAGGATGCCGAACATAACCTGATTCAGATATTGCCCAACAAATTCTCCGGTAATGGTTTGTATCCGGCCGGTGATTATTTTGAGGTGCCTGGGGCCAGGGACAAATTTCAATTTGTAATTCAGGGTCCCTTTGGCCTTGAACGTCTCTGGGCCTTTGCTGCAACCCAGAAACTTCCCCAACTTCACGGGCGAGAACTTGAAAACGGTCTCATTTTGTTGAGTGACAGCATGACCGATGTCTTGCAGCGTCTACGAACCTTCGGCGGCACCCCCGGAGTTGCTTATGGCGAAGCGCAGGCCATCATCACGACAATGGGTAAAAGAGGTAGTGGCGCCGCCTTCTAGCGGTTAAATAATAACATTTGGCAATCAAGTTTGTTCACAATTCAAGGAGGATCCAATGAAGAAAAGGTTGTTGCTAATCACTGGAATGGTACTGATGATGGCCCTCGTGGGCTGCGGCTCTAAAGATGTCTCAATCCCGGAAGAATCCGGGCTGGAAAAATTGATCTGGAGTTCCGCTCCTGAGCGGCCGGGCTGGACCATGGAAGAGCCGGGAACCGAAGACGGTGTTTTGAGTTTTGTCGGCATGTCCGGCCGATTTGTCACCGAAAAACAGGCCAAGAATGACGCCCAGCGTGACGCCCGGGAAAATGTTGTCAAATACATGGGCACTCTGGTCAAAAACAAATTTGAAAACGCCCGGGTCAGCTTCGGGCTGGAAAGCAGTGTGGTTGACGCTTCCGCCGGCGCCCGTGAATTTCAGAAACAACTCTCGGTCAATATGGCCAGCCAGGTCAAGATGAAGAACTACTATATGGAAAAATGGCAGACTGAAACCGGTATCGGGTACCAGGCCTTTGTCCTGGCCAACGTGCCCCAGAATGCCATTGACGAAACCTATTCCAGCACCGCCGCCGGCATGCAGAAAAAAGCTGAGCAGAGAGCCAAATCTGCCGCTGACCAGATGGCCAAAGAGCAGGCGGAAAAAGCTGCTGATTTCTGGAAACAGATGCAG
>JAHJAA010000041.1 GCA_018814305.1 Pseudomonadota bacterium | reverse complement strand
GGTTTGAACAACAAGGCAAAAGTGGTCACAAAAAGATCCTATGGTTTTAGGTCATTTGATGTGCTGAAAATCGCCTTGTATCATGCACTTGGCAATTTACCGGAACCAAAATCCACCCACAGATTCTGCTGAGGAGCCGGAAACCTAGGAACCATCGAACATGTTGCCGGGATGCTCAATACGACCAATGACCTTGAATTAGCCTATGGAACCCTCAATCAGGCCAGTGTATACCGACTCAATATTGCGACCTACTTCATCCGGGACAAAGACCTCTATTACAACGGAACAAACAATAAAATCGCCAACAACATCGAGGACCTGCAGTTTCAATTCATTTTCGATACCGATGCGGACAACGACCTGACCGATGAAGCTTGGCAGAATAGTTTCACCGTCGGCGGCACCACGTATCCAGCAGAAGCCGCCCGGGCAATCCGGGTCTTTTTACTGGCCAGGAGTGAACCGATATATCGCTACCTTAACAAAACCACCTATGATTACCCCAACAGTCCATATTACAGTGTGGTAAATACCTTTGGGAGCGCCAATGGCGGCGGCGGTTCACCCGCTTCCCAGGCTCCTATGGCCGATAAAGGAGAATACCGATACCGCATGCTGGCCTCATCTACCATTTACCTGCGTAATGCAGGCATAGAATAGCATGAAGGAGGAACTATGAGCACACTCATCCTCAGAAAGACCTCTGGATTCACCCTGCTCGAGGTGGTCTTCGCCGTTGCAATACTTGCCTTTGCCATGCTGGCCTACACAACCTTAAAATCTTCCAGCAGATATAGCCGTATATACTCAAGTGAACTCTCCCAGTCGATCATGCTGTCCAACGGCGAATTAGAACGCTTCTGGCTGGAAGGCTACAATAGCCCATTGATGGCCCTTGGTTCCCATGTTTCCGGGGATACTTTCACCCTTGGGAAGTTCCAATTGGATGATGTCCGCTGGACGGTTCGTGATGCCTGCCCCAGTCCCCTGACCAAGATGATTGAATTCACCTCCACGTGGAATGCGGTAGCCATAAAGCCCAAAACCCTGACCATTAAAAAAGTTATGGTGCGGCCATGAAAAGTGAACTGCTTAAAATTCCGACCTCCCAACGAGGTATGGCCCTGGTCTCGGCCCTGCTGTTAATCCTGGTAATTTCAGTGACCGTGGTCGGCATCAGCATGGATACCTCCATGGATGTCAGGATCGCAGCCTACCAACAGTTCAAAGCACGTTCCTTCGGTTTTTCCGAAGGCGGAATGATTGCAGCGGGAGATATTCTTGAAGACAATGCATTTAATGCCGGGTGGGACAATCCCGCCGATCCAGCTCCTTTTCCCTATCCGAACCTCAGCCCGGATTATGTCGGAGATTCAGCCGGAAATAAGATTGATATCCTGGGAGACGGCTCTTTCTATATGGATGAAAACGTGACCGGAGATGTCAAAATCCGGATGAAAGGTGACCTGAAGGCCGAAATTCGCCCCCAAAGGCTTGTCGCCAAAATCACCAAGGGCGGCGCCCTCCAGGTTGCCGCAGGTTATGCCGGAATCGGCAAAGGCCTCGGCGGTGGCGGGGCCACTATTGTCTACAATCTTGTGTCAACGGGACACGATGCGGATCAGACCCAAACCGATCTGGCCATGCATTACCGATATATCACTAAGTAACCACGGGCATTTGTTCCGGTTGTCGGAAAAACCGACAATCCGACCAGAACAAAGCGCAGTGGAAAGATTCAATAAACCAGGTGGGATTATGAAGCATACAATCAGTAAGATTATGTACCGTCTCTTATGGGGTATTGCACTCTCGGCGACTTTATCCGGAGGAGTAAATATCGTCTTTGCCGAGACCATGTATGACTATACCAAGATTCCCGCCTTCCTGGAGGTTGGTCTTAACCCCAATCTGCTCTTGTTGATCGATAACTCGGCCAGTATGTTCGATCCCGCCTATCGCAACAGCCAGGGTGACAACTACTGCTATGTGCGCGGGGTTGAAGATCTTGATGGTGATGGGGCTATCGATACCGACCTCAACAATGACGGCAACACCACAACCTCAGACACCGAGGATGTGGATGGCGACGGTATTCTCGACGTTGATTACGATGCTGCCGTAACCTATTCTGGTTATTTCAATCCGGCGGCGGGTAGTTGGTACAAATATATTGCTGGCCAATTTGAAACCGTATCGGCTGCTGATGCCGCTACCTTCTGCAGCACGGCGGCAGGCACCAAGTATACCGGCACTGAGTTATGCCTGACCATCGACGAAACCCCGGTCGCCCCCGCCCCCGATGTGGTCACCGCCTTTGCAGCTAAAGGCCGTTTGCTGAACTGGCTGATGTCCTCCAAGTTTGATGTGGAGAAAAAGGTCCTGACCGGTGGCAGATATGACCCTGTCCATTTCCAAGCAGTCCTTGAGTCCCGAGGTTGCGACAGCAAGCGTTTCATCAAGGATATCCCCATTGGCAACGGTGGAAGCTATTATGTGGCAACCTTTGGGATCCGCCCCCCGACCGCTTTGGAAAAGAACGCGGATCTTCTCTTCAATGGCGCCTTAAGCAATACCCGGTTGGACATCTATGGCGTCTCGAAAACCGGCATGATCTTCGCCGATTGCAGCGATGCCATCGAGGCCTTTGCCGCTGGAAATCTCGGTAACGTGAAAAGTGAAACAAAAGCCTGCCTCGACCCCATGGGAACCGGCCTGTTCGCCTCACAGACCGCCTTTAACCACATCATGCAGGAGTGTTGGTATTATAACAAGCACCAAGCCTGGCAGGGAGGAAACGGGACAGTCACTTCCCTGGTGAATGACTGTGAAAACGTTTACAACGCAACCCCGGGGGCAGCTCCTGGGGGAGGCTATTCCCCTCCGGAGGATCAAAATGGCTCGGATGTCTGCTATGGTCAGTACGACCCTACCCATCCGGTTGGAGGCCCTTGGGGAGTCGGTTATATCGGCCAATGTTGGGAACCCCAGGCCGGCGCCTTTGTCTGGCAAGACCGGACTTGTATCCCCGCCTCCGATCCAACCACCAACGCCAATCCCTTTTGCAACACCAATGCCGGCTTCGGCACCGTGAATGTCTGGTATGTCTGTGACGGCTCCTATAATGCCTCCCAACATAAATGCGTCGGCAGTCCCGGCAACTGGGTGAAGGTCCAGGATGCCGTCCCCGGCGCTGGAGGAATTACTTCAGTAGACTGGACGAATGATGATCCCGGGCTGGATGTGAATCCCAAACCCCAGGGTTATACCTGCGTTGATGCGTCCTTAAAAAAATATTGCCAAGGACTCGATGAACCCACCACCATCGACCCTTCCGATTATACCGATCCCCAAGGGACGGCTTGGGGGCTTCCGGCCCTGTTGGTCGACGCCGCTACCCAATCCCAGTTGGGGAATCCCCTGCTTTCCGCCATGGGCAGGATCGCGATGCCCAATCCTCCCGCCGGCCTGATCCAGGAATTCAAGTACAACCTGCGCCTCGGGGCCATGGAATTCAATACCGGACCCAAGTCCGAGTGTTATCCCCTTGAGCAACCCGTTGGTTCCGGACGATATATCGCCTCACTCTATGACTGCCTGCTTGACAAAGGTGCCGCCATCCATGCCGGATCGCTCCCTGATCCAAGCAAACGCAACGGTGGCCGAGTCATTTCCTATATAGATGACGGAATCACCCATAACAGTCAATTGGTCACCGCGATCAATAATATCGAGGCCACTGCCTGGACCCCCACCTCCGAAGCCCTGTTTAACGCCATCGGCTATTACACCCAGGATAACGTCAACAATCTCCGATTGGATCCCGCCGACTTTATCTGGGATCACGACGCCGCAGCCTTAGGTGTTGGTGGCTGGACCAATGCGACCCTCTACAATCCAGGCGACAAGGTCAAATTTACCCACAACTGGGATCACAACGGTGACGGGGCGATTGATGAAACCGAGACCAAGCTCTATTTTACCAACGACGGCGGGACTTCCAATTCATCCACCGGCAGTATTGAAGATGATCTCGGGGTAAAATGGACCTCGTATGATCCCATAATTGCCTCCTGCCAAACCAACAATATTCTGATCATCACCGACGGTGCCGCCACGGCCGATTATGACGGTGTGAACGCGACCAGTCCAGTCACCGACTTTGTTGCCACCCATAATGACACCGTCCTGGCTGAAACCTGGCAGGCAGGAATTACCGAAGGCACCAGTTACGAATGCAAGGGCATCGACAGTGTGACCGGAAATCCCGTAAGCACCCTCTTCGGCAGCACCATGATGGATGATTTGGTCTATTATGCCAACAAGAACGGGGCCTCGATCTACCAAGGCACTTACCAGACAGTTGAGGGAGAAGACAAAAAGAATATCGTCACCCATATCGTAGTGGCCAACACCCTCCAAGTTCCAGCAGATCCGAACCTGGAATGTGAGCCCAAAAACATTCTCGGCGAGACCTCCGCCAACGCGGGAACCGTCCTCATTGAGGCCAGCAATCCGGATGAATTGGATCAATCCCTCCGGGATGTCTTTGAGTCCATTGGTGGTGAACCGGCTTCCGGTTCCGCCGCCTCGGTTATCTCCAACTCTCGAAGCGGTGAAGGGGCTATTTACCAGGCGGTTTTCTATCCCAAACAGATCGATAGCTCCCTGCGGGAAATAACCTGGGCCGGAGATGTCCACTCCCTGTGGTTGGATGATCGCGGTAATATCCGGGAAGACTGCAGTGATACGGGTTGCCTCGGAACACCCCAGGATTTCACCCTGGTTTCAGACATGGATAACATCCTTGAATTTTATACCGATCCCGTCAACAATTCTGCCCGGGCCCGACGCTATAGTGATGCGGATGGTGATGATCATTATGACGCCGCGGACTTTATGGAAGACAACGTCAAATTGAACGAATTGCATTATCTCTGGAGTGCCGGTGAATGGTTGGCCGGGGCCTCTTCAGCCCAGAAGGGTTCCTATGCCGCCACCGCCAATGACCGATATATTTTTACCAGCACCAACGGCACCACTGCAATTGCCTTCACCCCGGCCACCCTTGCCGGGGCCCTGGGTGCTACCTACCCCGGCTATTTCAACGCCGCCGATGCGGCAGAGGCAGACAAGATTGTCAATTACATCAGGGGAGTCGATCAAGTTGGCTACCGTTCACGGGAGATTGACTGGGACGGTGACGGCATCACTGAAATCTGGAAACTCGGTGATATTGTTTATTCAACCCCCACCGTGGTCAGCCAACCCGCCGAGGACTACGACACAATCTACCAAGATAAATCCTATCAGGCCTTCCGGGCGCTTTACCGGAACCGCCGAACCATGGTCTATGCCGGCGGTAATGACGGAGGTCTTCACGCATTTAATGGGGGCCATTATGATCGAGCCACCAGATCATTCCTCAAGGGCCCCCCAGGAAAGGTCCAGTACGACCTGGGAGCTGAGATGTGGATGTACATCCCCAAGAATCTCTGGCCCCACCTCAAGTGGCTGACCGATGTTGATTATTCCCATGTCTTTTACGTGGATCAAAAACCGTATATCTTTGACGCCAAGATCTTCGATCCTACCGATCTCATCAGCGGCCCCGACCATCCCGGTGGCTGGGGCACGATACTGGTCGCGGGGATGAGATTTGGTGGCGGTAACATCGGGGTCGATCTTAATGGCGATGGCACTGACGATCAGACCATGCGCTCGGCCTATATCATGCTCGACATTACCAACCCGGAAGTCCCTCCCAAACTCCTTGCCGAGTTTACCGACCCCAACCTGGGTTTTACCGTCGGTGCCCCCACCGCCATCCCGATGTTACGGTGTGGACTCAAGGTAAGCTGCCCCGACCAGGACATCACGACCTGGCCCATGGACTGGTACCTGGCCTTAAGTTCCGGGCCCTATGATCCGGCCCTTCCACTCCAGGCGATGCAGGGACAAAGCAGCCAGTTGGCCAGACTCTATATCCTGAAGCTTGGTGGCACCGGTGGATTTGCCTTGCCGTACGTCACCACCGCCGGGATGCCTGCAGTTCAAGCAGGTTTCCCTCTAGTAGTGAATGATCCGGGGACATTCCCCAACTCATTCTTCAGTGACGTGATCGCGGTTGACCATGACCTCAATTTCAAGGTTGACAGTCTCTATTTCGGATCAATCGCCAACTCGAACCTTGACCACAACCTTCATACCGGCGGGATGCACCGCCTGGTCCTGGACGATGATCTGGATCCGGCGCAATGGTACATGAATACCTTCTTTGCCACCCCCGGTCATCAACCGGTCATGGCGTCACCTTCTGTGGCCTCTGACGGCTTCCGGGCCTGGGTCTATTTCGGCACCGGTCGGTATCTTGCCGCAGGATCAGACAAAAAAGCCAAGGCCCCACAGAGTTACTACGGCCTGAAAGAAACCTATGACGCCGCAGATCAACTCGATCTTTCACTCACCAATAGCGCGCGGTTGATTGATACTTCCAGTGCCTGGGTCGAAAATGTCAGCGGTGATCTAAACGGGGTCATCAAAGACACCGACGGTGCGTTGATCAACTCTGCAACGTTCACCGAATTGAATAATAAGATCAGCGAACGAGATCTTGGAGGGCTGGACTACTACCATGGCTGGAAAATCGATTTTGATCTTGACGGAGAGCGAAACCTCGGCCAGGCGGCGATTCTGGGAAATGTGGTAACCTTCACGACCTTTGTTCCTTCCGAGACCCTTTGCAGCCCGGAAGGATACAGTTATCTCTGGGCGCCGTTCTACCGTACCGGCACGGCGTATCGCAAGTCAGTGATCGGTTCTCAAACTACTGCCGGTGTGACCACAAATCTCCGCAAAATCGATGTTGGAATTGGTCTGGCGACCACCCCAAATATCCACAGTGGTTCAGCCGACGGGACCAAGGCCTTTGTGCAAACCAGTACGGGTGCCATTATCACCGTTGAACAAAGTAATCCCGGGGCGATCAGGAGTGGAATGCAGACCTGGCGGGAACTCAGTAATTAAACGCAGATGACCACTCTTTCGCTTTTACTTCTTCCCTTCGGAAACAAATTCTCTCGTTTCCGGAGGGAACACCTATACGATATACAAAGAGGGAGAAACTGGATTATTTCCGAAATTTCCTGCTCTGGAGAATATAATGAGGAGTATTGATTTCCAAGTTGCCGTCCTGCTCCTGGTACTCGCCGTTCTTTTCATCCAGATCGCATCAGCCTTTCTTTCAAGATACAAAGAACGCTTGACCGGCAAGCTTCTCGCCGACGCCGGTCAGACCCAGGGGCAAGACTCCTATTGTACCGACCCCAAAGACCGGAGGCGCGTGGAGCGCGCCGAAATCAAACTGGAGGCCCAAGGACGGATTGGCGACAAAACAGTTGGGTTTAAAACCTGCAATCTCAGTTTATCAGGGGCCTTCATCTCCTGCCCGAACACCCCCCTCCCCCTGGGGACTCATTTTAGTCTGACAATTTCAATGCCCGATGGAACCCCCCTTGCGGTCGAAGCCGAAGTAATCTGGGGAAATACCACTTTACCAACCGAAAAGGTAGTTAACCGCGGAGTTGGAATCCGCTTCCTCCACCAAAGTGAAACCGTACGGAAACAACTATTGTCGTTTTTTAGCGATATGACCAAACAGACCACTGACAAAAAAGATCTCCCCAAGCTCACCAAAAATGCACCCGATGCTGCAATCATCCCCATTCCCGCCGGCTAAAAGCCAATCCTGTTGACCAGGAGGGTATGCCCCTCGACTCTTCCGCTGAAGCTGTCCATTGACACTCCGCCGCCGGCCTTTCGTTTTTGCAACCTATTTGATCCTTGCATTCCAAGGTCAGTTGACTTAAACATGGAATAAAATAGCAAGCCGCCTTTCCCGTGGTATTGACAATCCACGAGCTGAGCGGCCGCTTTTCACTAAATCTGACAATCTTATATCCATTGTTAATACAGGATGTAAGCACCGGAAGCCATGGCCGAAAAAAAAACCGCACCTGATGAACTGAATGGGTTGATCAATGACCTCCAGGTCTTTATCGAGCTCTCCATCCATGGCAGGGACGAAGCCTCCCTGCGTGAGTGGATCGATGAAACCATCAACCGGGTTGAAAGTCGTTGTTGGGAATTGAAAAATTGTTCTGAAACCAACTGCCCTGCCTATAAAAACGAGTGTGGACGATGCTGGCTGATTGCCGGGACGATGTGTGGGGGAGAAATCCAGGGTCGCTTCGCTGCAAAATATGATTCCTGTACATCCTGTGAAGTGTACCGCCTGGTCATTGGTGATGACCAGGTTTCAAGGCTCCGTGAGCAGGTTATCACCCTGATTCACAGTTTGCGCATGCGCCAGCAGGAGTTGATCGAAACCCGCTCCGAGCTGAAAATTCTCAGCGGGTTGCTGCCGATCTGTATGAACTGCAAAAAAATCCGTGACGGCCAGGGGGCTTGGACCCAGATTGAATCCTATATCCATCGAAACTCTGAAGCCCGTTTTTCCCATGGGATCTGTCCTGAATGTCTGGAAGAACTGCACCCGGGAATCATGGACCGGAACTACGGCAACAATAATCGTTTAAAAGAGTGATTCCCTCAAGAGCATAATGTGAATCCGATCAGGGGGTGTACGATGCGGATTCCGGCGCCGGCTCACTTCTTCCCGGTGAATCGACTGTAGACCTTGATCTTTTTCCGTTTTGCCAGGGAAGATTGCCCCTGGGTGTTCATCAGTACATGATCCTCGGTGGTTTCAACCCCCACCCCGATTTTCCGATTATCTTTCCACTCACCTTCATAGCGGATCTCAATCCCCTCAAAAAAAGAACGTTCAATCCCGCGCCCGTTCTTTTGATCATTTTCCCAGGCCCCCTCGAACCGAGTATTTATTCCAAGAACCTTGGAGACCTCGACCCCCCAACCCTGTTTTTTTCCATCCAGCCATTCTCCATCATAAATCATTCCATTGGAATAACGGAGAATCCCCCGGCCATGCCTTTTATTCTCAGACCAGGCCCCTTCATACCTGGTTTTCCCGCCAATAAATTGGGTCATCTCTATCCCCTGGCCATAACGCTTCCCCCCGCGCCATTCACCCTCGTAAACCGCCCCATCCCGCTCTACCAGGGTTCCATGGCCTTCCATAACCCCATTTTTCCACATTCCGTCATAGATGTAGTCTTCGCCATGATAGGTCCCTCTGCCATGGGGGTTACCATCTCTAAGATCTCCACTGTATGTCCCGTTTTGAAAGGGAACCACATCCTTTCCGGAATTCATTTGGTAAAAACGATGCTCCTCAAAACCGACGATCAGGTCGATGCTGTTTTCAAAATCATCACCAGCCCCGCCTATATACCGGTCTTCAATCCAAAGCCCCTCTTTCCGGGTGCCATCGGGAAGAAAGAGCGTTCCATGCCCATGTCGCAGGTTATCTTCCCAGAACCCCTCATATCTGACCCCATTGGGGTGTTTGAACGTGCCCCGACCATGCTTCCTATCCGCCCTGAATCCACCCTTGTATACCGCGCCGTCAGCTTCGGTCATCTCGCCTATCCCATTCATCGAACCATGGGTCCAGAATCCTTTATAGGTATACTGGACACAGGAATAGATCCCCATTCCATGGGGAAGTCCCTGCTCCAGATCACCTCGATAGGTGCCGTGTTTGTAGATGATTTCAGCTTCTTTGGATGAATGTTCGGCCATCGATTTTCCCCAAGGCACTTCCAAGCCTACTTCCTCAAAGAAGCAGGGGAGACTCCATAATTTTAGCTGACTTTTAAACCACCATCATCCCGGACAGAAGGGTCAAGAGCCCTGCCACCACTAAAGTCATCCTCTGCATACCCGTTCACCCTCTTCAAAATGGTGTTTACCGAATGTCTGCCGTATCCACTCTATTCATAGTACCTCAACCACCAAGGAAAAAGCACCTCACCGACAGACGAATTTTTCACTTTTATTTTATCCCCCCTTATTACTTTTCCAAAACACCATCGCTCCCGGTCTTCAACAAGAACAGCCTTGGTTTCAAAAGGGATTCACTTTGTTAAAAATCCTGCTATGATATGGCCGACAAATGACGCCACCAAACCGATCATTGCTCATTCGTCTTTGCGATCGACTGTTTCAGCCCTTCGAATCTCATGAGGAAAGAGAAATGCAGGATCTCCAGGTCACCACGGACAAAAAAACCATATTCTCCTGGGCGATGTATGATTTTGCCAACTCCTCATTCACGACCCTGATTGTCACCTTTATCTACGCCACCTATTTTACCAAGGCCATCGCCCTGGATGAAATAACCGGCACCACCCTGTGGTCAAGAGGCGTGACCATCTCCGCCCTGGCCGTGGCCCTGCTGTCCCCATATTTCGGGGCCATGGCCGATATTTCAGGCCACCGCAAACGTTATCTGATTATCAGCACGATAATCGCCGTGCTTTGCGCGACACTGCTTTACTTCCCAAGGCCTGGTCAGACCGTTCAGGCCTTGACCTGGTTTATTCTGGGAAACATCGCCTTTGAGATGGGATGCGTGTTCTACAATGCCTTTCTCCCTGAGATCGCTCCGCTTGACAAAATCGGCTCAGTATCCGGTTTTGGCTGGGGACTCGGGTATCTCGGGGGACTTGCCGCCATGATGCTGGCCATGGTCACCATGGTCAATCCGGAAACACCCTGGTTTGGACTGACCCGGGAACTGGGACAGAATATCCGAGCAACCAATCTGCTGGTCGCGGTCTGGTTCGGGCTCTTCAGCCTGCCCATGTTCCTGTTTATCAAAGGGAACCCTCCCCGAGGCAAGGCCGGCGACTCGGTCAGTCCCGGCTCAATCTTCAAAGAACTTGCCGCAACTTTCCGGGAAATCCGGAAATACCGCCAGGTCTTCCGCTTTCTCCTGGCCCGGCTCATCTATAATGACGGACTCATCACCATCTTTGCCTTTGGCGGGATTTATGCTGCCGGAACCTTTGGCTTTACCTTCCAGGAAATCATGGTCTTCGGGATCGTCTTAAACATCGCCGCCGGCCTTGGGGCCTTTGCCTTTGGCTATTGCGATGACCATTTGGGAGGAAAGACCACTATCCTGATCAGCCTGATCGGGCTGATTGTCGCTGCCATGATCGCCCTATCCGCGACGGACAAAAATTATCTCTGGTTGGCCGGGGTGCTGATCGGACTTTTTTCCGGGCCCAATCAATCCGCAGGTCGCTCCCTGCTGGCCCGAATGATTCCCCCGGAGAGGGAAACGGAATTCTTCGGATTCTTTGCCTTTTCCGGCAAATTCACCGCCTTTATCGGCCCCTTTTTTCTCGGTGTACTGACCGAACTCTTCCAATCACAACGGGCCGGGATGTCCATCGTTCTCCTGCTCTTTCTGGCCGGAACAGCCCTGTTATTGACGGTCGATGAACGCGAAGGGATTCGCGCTGTTCGGCAGAGCTGAACCCATACGAACATGAGCGCCAAACCAGCCATTCAAGAGACCAATCGGACCGAACCCGAACTCCTCCTGCTCATCGAGCGTTTGCACCGGGAAGTCCATCCTGGTGCCACTCATTTGGTTGAAATTAACCTGGACAGTTCTTTTGACCGCGATTTAGGACTCGACAGTCTCACTCGGGTGGAGCTCCTGGCCCGATTAGAGAAAGCCTTTCGGATTACCCTCCGGGATGAAATCTTTGCCTCCGCTGAGACCCCCCGGGATCTCCTCAGGGCCCTCCAGATCCCTGCTGAAAAGGCGTCCACCAATAGAGTACAGATACCCTCGTCACCCTTAGCCGAAGCCAATGCCACCCCGACCATACCTGGCAATGCTTCAACCCTGATCCAGGTCCTTAAGCTTCACGCCACCCAGTCTCCGAATCGCCTCCATATCAGGCTCTACAGCGATGATGATGACGGTGAGACCATTACCTATGGCGAACTCTGGCAGGAGGCGGCGATCATTGCCGCCGGACTCCAGAGCCTGACCTTGGCCAAGGGCGAATCGGTGATGCTCATGTTGCCCACCGGCAGGCATTATTTCGTGAGCTTTTTCGGAGTCCTGCTGGCCGGTGGAGTCCCGGTGCCGGCTTACCCTCCTGGACGGATTAAACAGATTGAAGAGCATCTCATCCGTCATGCCGCCATCGCCGCCAACAGCAGGGCAAAAATATTAATCACCATGCCCGAGGCAAAACCGTTTGCTAAAATAATGCATCAACAGGTCGCCACCCTGGGTCAGGTGGTCACTTACGCGGAGGTCCTTGAAGCCGGGAGGAATCGCCCCCCCCTGCTCCCGGCAGTATCTGGAAAAGACACGGCTTTTCTCCAGTATACTTCCGGGAGCACCGGACTCCCCAAAGGGGTGATCCTCAGCCACAAGAATCTCCTGGCCAATATCCGGGCCATGGGACGAACAATCGAGATCTCCTCCGATGATGTCTTTGTCAGCTGGCTGCCGCTCTATCATGATATGGGTCTGATCGGCGCCTGGTTGGGCAGTCTCTACTTCGGTTGCCCCTTGACGGTCATGTCGCCACTCACTTTTCTGGCAAACCCCCTCCGCTGGCTTACGGCCATCAGCCGATATCACGGCACCCTCGCCGCGGCCCCCAACTTCGCCTATGAACTTTGCACCAGAAGGATTGAACAACCGGACCTTTCGACCCTCGACCTCTCCTCCTGGCGTTGCGCTTTTAACGGGGCGGAGGCGGTCAATCCGGGCACCATCGGCCGTTTTACCGAACGGTTTGCCCCGACCGGATTTCAAGCCCAGGCAATGATGCCGGTCTATGGGCTGGCGGAATCCTCGGTGGGCCTCGCGTTCCCCCCTCACCGCCGGCCCCCCCTCATCGAGAGTATTGATCGCCAGACCCTGATGCATTCCGGACAGGCTATTCCGGTCCCGCCAGATCATCCCCATGCTCTCCAGCTGCCCAGTTGTGGGATCCCTCTGCCGGGTCATCAGATCAGGGTTGTTGATGGAGGAGGGCGTGAACTGCCCGATCGGTTCGAAGGGTTTCTCCAGTTTGCCGGTCCTTCGGCCACCAGCGGCTATTTCAGGAATCCTGAGCAGACCGCCGAACTGTTCCAGGATACCTGGCTGCGTTCCGGGGATAAGGGATACATCGCCAACGGAGAACTGTTCATCACCGGGCGGAGCAAGGATATCATCATCAAGGCCGGTCGAAACATCTATCCGGTGGAAATTGAAGAGGCGATCAGCGCTCTTGAGGGAATCAGACAAGGAAATGTGGCGGTTTTCGGAAGTATCGATCCGGAAAACGGGACCGAGAAACTGGTGGTCCTGGCCGAAACCAGAAAACGAAAAGAGGCGGATCTGTCCCGGTTACGAATCATTATAAACGGGGTTGTGGCCGATATCACCGGGTCGGCCCCGGACGAAGTGGTCCTGGCCCCACCCAATAGTGTGCTCAAAACCTCCAGCGGCAAGATCCGGCGTAACGCCACCCGGGAACTCTATGAGCGAGGTGAGATCGGGAAACCACGCCGCCCGCTCTGGCTGCAACTGGCAAGCTTCCTCGCCTCATCGACCCGTCCGCAACTGCGCCGCCTGGCCGGTCGCTTGAAGGCCATAACCTACGCCTCTTATGGTTGGCTACTGTTAGGTCTAACGGTGCCGCTGCTCTGGCTTCTGGCAGTCACCATTCCCGGCCCGCGACTGCGCCGCAGTATAGTGCGGGCCGCTGCTCGATCAGTTCTGCGCCTTGCCGGAATCAAAACAACCATCCAGGGCCTTGACCAGCTCCCCGCCCCTGAAACACCCTGCATCCTGGTCGTTAATCATGCAAGTTACCTGGACGCCATTGTCCTGGGCGCCTTCCTGCCGCTGCCTTTTATCTTCATTGCCAAAGGTGAGTTAGGGAGAAACCCCTTGACCAGTCTCCCGCTCAAACAGCTGGGCACAGTCTTTGTTGAACGCTTCGAACATCAACAGGGAGTCTCCGATGCGGCTTCAATTCTTCAACTGGCCAAACGGGGCAAGGCCATCCTGTTTTTTGCCGAGGGGACCTTCATGCGCATGCCGGGCCTCCTGCCCTTTCGAATGGGGGCCTTCGAAACGGCAATCAAGGGACAGATGCCCATTGTCCCGATCGCACTCAGGGGAACCAGATCAATCCTCAGGGCCGACTCCTGGTTTCCAAGACGGGGCAAAATTAGAATTGCAATCGGAAATACCATAAAACCTGTTGGAACTCTTGAACCAGATGAACAGTGGGGAGCGGCAATCACCCTCAGAAAGAGGGTGCGAACCTGGATGTTGGAACATACCGGAGAACCGGATTTGGAGTACGAGAAGCCCGAGCCGTTGTTGAAAAAGGAAAGACTTAGGTGAGGAGTAAGGGGTGAGGCGTAAGGAGTAAAAAAAGGATGGAATTACCTTAGCGCGTGTTGTCAGTTACTCCTCACCCCTCACTCCTCACCCCTCACTTTCACTACCTCTTCGCCTGTAAAGTCGGCTTGCCGGCCAGGACCAGTTTGAGCCAGTCAAAGCCGAACATGAGCAGGGTCTCATCATCTTTTTCGATCAGTTTCCGGCGACTCTTGTCCAGCCGATACTGACGCAACAGATCATGATCGTTCACGTACTGGCGAAAGCGATCCACATTATAACAGGCCATAAAGGCCAGAAGCTGCCGGGGGCCGGCCGCCCCTTCTCCCTGCCAGATTCGACTGTCGGCAAATAAGGTATCCAGTTCCGCCCAGAGATCGTCCATCTGATTGTAGTACTGCAGCTGCTGATCCCTGATCCATTCCTTAACGGTCCGCTCTTTTTTCTCCAGATGCCCCAAGCAATAGTCATGATCGGTCATGAAGTAGTAATCACGGATCCGTCCACCGGCTGTCTCCCGGTCCACCGCCCTTTCCAGGGGATATGTCCGGCAGGCCGTGGGACGGTCCTGGTAGACCGTGCAGCCACCATCACCGAGAAAAGGGCAGGTCTTTTCCTCATTATCACTCATCACCAGCATCACTGAGGGGAAACAGGGATTAGATCCCGGCCCCACCCCGGCATATTGGTTGAGAAACTCCTCGGAGGTGATACCCAACCGCTGCTTCAGGCGAAGAACGTCATAGGGGTAGAGAAAGAGGGTTAGATTGCGGCAGCACCGGGTAAAACAACCTACTCCGGAATGACAGGCAAAGGTAAATGGAGCGTCCCCGAGGGGAGTCATCCCCTCGGGGAATATTTTTCTTTCGTGATCAATCATCTCGTAGTTAACAATTTAGAAAATTTACGATAGTATAAATTACAGTTGTAATAATTTCTTTAAAGAGTCCCTTTTGGACGCTTAAAAGAAAACGCTTGAGAAAGTACCATTGAAAGTTGGAAAGGTCAATCTCCACCACCCTCACCCTTTCTAATGGAGGACAAAGCAGAGTCCGCCCGTTTTTTCGTTACACCTTTTTAACTATTTTTTGAGAACATAACCAAAATAGCACTTCGGATTCACCGAAGTCCGAATAAACAAATAAAGGGAGAATGACATGCGTTCAAGAAAACTACTCTTTAGTGTGCCGGCGATAATGCTGGCAACACTCATCACCACAGGTTCCTCTGGAGTTTCTGCCTACGCCACCGACCTGGCCGACAGCAGCCAGAAGGTCGCGACCGCCACCCAAACCGCCAAGGCTAAAGGAAAAATCCTCGGGGTCTCCAACAAGGCCAGGACCATCACCATTGAAGAAAAAACCGGCCCGGCCAATGTCAAATTCACCGATGCCACCGTCGGCATGGAACATGCCCAAAAAGGCGAAGCGGCCATTATCACCTACCGGATGGACGGAAAAAACAAGATTGCGATCACGGTGGAACCAAAACTGGCTGAGCTGCCCCCCGGGGTGAGTGAGCTACAACCTGAGGAGCTGATTCCTCTGATCGCCCTTGGCCCCAAACAAGGGAATTATTTACTGATAGATTCCAGACCGGCAGGACCGTATGCCGCAGGACATATTCCCGGCGCGGTCTCCATCCCGGTGGAGAAGATGAAAAGTGAGGGAAAATCACTGCTGCCCGACGACCATAAAGACAAACTGCTCATTTTTTACTGCGGGGGCCCCACCTGAGGGATGAGCACCTCATCCGCCGGTCTGGCGGGTAAATTGGGCTATTCTTCAATCAAGGTCATGCTGAAAGGAGCTCCGGGCTGGAAAAAGGCCGGGCAGAAACTCGTCGCCAGTAATGATTTCGTGGCAAACGGCAACGCCATTATTCTCGACCTCCGTCCCGCCCCGGCCGCAGCCTCCGGGCACATCAAAGGGGCGGTAAACATCCCCGCGGCTGAACTTGCTGAGGCCGAAGACAATTTCCCCCCAAGCAAGGCTGCCCCCTTCGTCCTCTATGGGGAACCTGCTGACATCAAAATGGCCATGAAAACCCTTAAAGACTGGGGATACAAATCCATTTCACTGGTTGAGGGAGGGTTGATCGGCTGGCAGGCCGCCGGCAACACCCTGGTCACTGGCCCCGCTGCTTCGGAGATCAATTGGGTTCGCAAACTTGAAGAAGGAGAAGTCGGCCTCGACGATTTCAATAAGGTGGCTGCAGGCAAAGGTACGGGCCGTATAATCCTCGATGTCCGTAATCTTGACGAAACCGCCGATGGCATGTTTTCCGGCGCGATCAACATCCCCCTGGATGAACTCGATGACCGCCTGACGGAACTGCCCAAGGACAAGGAAATTCTGGTTCACTGCTCCACCGGGGCCAGGGCTGAAATGGCCCATCAAACCCTTAAAAAATCCGGACTCACTTCACTCTTCCTGGTAGCCACTGTCGAATGTGAAGAGGGTATCTGCACTGCGGAAGAATAACTAATTCCCAGCCGGAAACGAGCAGGAAGCAAGGGTAAATAAAGTCCGTACATTAACATTATTCCTTATCGGTATGGGGGGCTGGCTCGATTGTAGCTATTAAACAATGAACCTTTCGTAACAACCCCTAAGCCTCTGTCAACAAATAACATGGCCAAACAAGCTGAATGGCATAAGGGGCCGGAGTGACATGACTATAAATGGCCATGTTGTTTTATGACGGCCCCTAATCTCTTCATCCATTTTTTAAAAGATTATGGTATGTTTCACAGGTCGGATTCCTCACGGGGTCCGACCTGTTTTCATTTTAACCCCAGGCCGGACGCTTCTTCCCTTTCATTCGTGAGACCAAGAGCGTACTCCTGATACCGTATGATCCCCTGTTTGAGGCGTATTGATGAAAAAAGTTTTTTTGGGCCTATGCTCCCACCCGACCCCCTCTAAAGTTCTATTAAACCAAACCTCAAGTATTATCTCCCACCACCATCGTTTTCCCTTGCGCGCCGTTTTTTTGCTGATAATTGTACTCTGTGGCAACCTGACGTCCCTATCGCGACCGTCCTTTGCCTTACCCGACGAACCGCTCCCCTCGACGGGTCTATGCACAAACTGTCATGACTTGAAGGCTGGAGTCATGTTTGGTTTTCTTGATCTCATTGCCCCACCGTCGCAAACCATCCAGATGGATTTTATCACCCATAAAGAAGTAATCAAATACACCAATCTTACGAACCTCTCTTCAGTGGATTCGTTTGAGGATCTGGCCACCTCCCTCAACCAGGGACTCATTATTGACTATATCGAAGCTCAAGGCGATAAAGTGGCAACAGCAATCACCTTGTTCGACTATCACAAGCTCATTCCCGAAGAAGAGTTTTTGTCCCATGGGGAATTCCTCCAGAGGATAAAAAATCCTGCTCTGCGGGTGTACGACGTCCGGCCCCTCGAGCAATACAGCATGGGCCATATCCCCGGGGCCATGCTGCTGCCGCTTATTGATTTTGAAGCCATGAGCACGATCCTGCCCATGGACAAAACCACCCCCATTATCTTTTCCGGAACAGGAGGCGGTCTTGGTCCGACCGCAGCCCTTACGGCCAAGAGCCTCGGATATACCAAGATTTCCGTCTATGCCGGAGGGTTTCCGGATTGGGTGGAGCACGACTGGGCTATCACTTCAATCGAATGGTTAAAATCCGCCATCAAAAACGGCACGCCCCATGTACTGATCGATCTGCGTTCGGAAATCCAAGCAACCCGCAGTCATCTTCCGGGCAGCGTCAATCTAACCCCAGCAAACTTCAGATCAGGCAAAACCTCTTTCCCGGAGGAAAAAAACGCCCCGATCATCCTTTATGGCCCGGAACGGAAGAAGGTCGCAGCAACCCTCATCGACCGGGGCTATCGAGCCGTAACCATCCTACCGGTCAGCTTCGAGACCTGGCAGGCGGCGGGCTATCCGGTGGAAACCGGACCAACCCGACGGAACCTCGTCTATCATCCTCAGCCGAAAAGTGGGACCATTTCCGTTGAGGAATTTGCCCGTGGCACCCATGGAAAGCCGGTGGATAAACTCTATCTGGATGTCCGCAATCCCGAGGAATTTGCCGCCGGCAGCATCCCCGAAGCCCTCAATTTCCCGGTTGACCGGATTGGACGCCTGCTGGCGGAAATCCCCGCTGGCCAAGAACTTATTCTCTTCTGCGCCTCGGGAACCAGGGCAGAAATGGCCCACACAATCCTCGACCGGGCCGGACGCCGCAACCGATACTTAAACGCCACCGTCAATTTCAAAAACGGCGCCATCGAGATAAAATAAGATAACTCTTGGTGAGGTGTGAGGAGTAAGGGGTAACTGAACAAAAACACTCCTCACCCCTTACTCCTCACACCTCACCCCTCACTATCTTTCAAATGGAACCCCCTTGCTCACACTAACTCCCAATGCGGCCCGACAACTCTTGGCGGACGAGGAACTGTCCCGTTCCCGTCATCCTGTGGATCAAATCACCCAGGCTGCGGCTATTTCCTTCATGGATGCCACCCAACGGGAAAGTCCGGAAAACCTGATTTATGTCGACCTGCTCTGCCGACTCGCCCTGGCCGAGAATTCCAGTATATCCCTTCCGGCGGTTGCCGCCCTGTACCATCGGATCATCGAACCGCTCAGTGATGACTTTCAACCAGCCTCCACCCGGACCGGCAATATGGTCTTGGCCCGACTCATCCATCAGGTCGGCCGCCGCCCTCGGGAAACGGTTTTTTCACAGCTCCTTGACCACTGGCAACTCTATAACGAGTCAGACCTGATCCTCCGTTGGGAAAAGGTGACCAACCAACCTCCCATCCCTAAGTTGTGGAAAAAAACGGTTACTAAAATTTTCATTCCTTCCCGGGTCACCTCGGGTGCCGATATTGCCATCACTTCAATCATGGCCCACCGTTTATCCGCTTCCTTCCCCAATGCCCAAGTGATCTTGGTGGGCCCGGCCCATCTTGGCATAATGTTTCATGATTGCCCCCACATTTCCGCCTCTCTTTTCGAGGTCAACCGCCAGGGGAATCTGGATGAACGGATTCTCTTTTGGCCCCAACTGGCGGAACTCATTCAGCAACAAATCGGAAATACCCCGGCCGGGACGACCTTACTCTTCGATCCGGATTCACGACTCACCCAATTAGGCTTATTACCCCTACTACCGACCCCATACACCTTTCACTTCAACTCCAGGTCCTTTGGCCAGGCCCTAGAACCATACTCCCTTTCCCTGGCTGTGAACCGGTGGCTCAACCTTCTCCTCAACGAATCGGCTGATCACTCGCCCCAAGTCTGCCCTCCCCACTCCTTGAGAACATCAAGCGCGCTTCTCTGCCGAACCTTCAGGGATCAAGGGTGCCGAAATCTTTTACTGATCAACTTCGGGGTCGGCGGTAATCCGCGCAAGAGACTGGGGGATCCTTTTGAAGAAGAGCTGCTTACCCGGTTGTTGAATTGGGACAAAACAATTATTCTTCTTGACATGGGAACAGGATCGGAGGAAAAGATCAGGGTCGAAAAATTGCTCAAAACCATCGGGATAAAGGGAACTCCCACCGACCTCCTTTCAGATCACCACTCCATGCCCCCCAGACAGGTGATCAATCATGGACTGGTTGGATTCGAATCTTCCATCGGCGGACTTGCAGCCATGGCTGGGCAGGTGGATACGTATATCGGCTATGACTCCTGCGGCCAACATCTCGCCGCAGCAGCCGGGATTGAAACAATCACCGTTTTTGCCGGAGCTCCCAATGAACGATTTATCCATCGGTGGACTCCATGGACAAAAAACAATCCGGTTACGGTCATCCCGGTGGCGCCCGGCCCGGACCATCCGCCGCTCATGATGGCCGCTATTATCGATAAAATTCTGAATACCATAAATCCCAAGCAAACAGAACCCTTCGGTGCAAACATTGAATAGCGATCGTCTCAGGCAGGTCCTGCCCAAATTCAAACAGACAAAAATCCTTGTGATTGGTGATATCATCGTCGATCACTTCATCTGGGGGACCGTCACCCGGATCTCCCCCGAAGCCCCGGTGCCGGTGGTGAATGTTACCAGAGAAAGCCTGCTGCTTGGTGGTGGTGCCAACGTTCTCAACAACATCTACAGCCTGGGCGGACAGGCCTCCCTCTGCGGCATTGTCGGCCAAGATATCATGGGAGAGCATCTCCGGAGCCTCATCGAAGGGCTCGGTTCATCCACCCAGGGCGTCATCCAGGCACCGGATCGACCTACCACCAAGAAGACAAGAATCATCGCCCAGCATCAACAGGTTGTCCGTTTTGACCGAGAAAAAACCGATGCCATCCCCAAGGAAACTCTAGCTTCCCTGCTCCGCTATCTCGAAGAAAACATCGAAACTTTCCAGGCGGTTATCATCTCCGATTACGACAAAGGTTTGGTGAGTCAAACCTTAATGACCCGACTCATGGAGTTACTGGCCCAACGGCCTTCCATGCCGGTCATCGTCGACCCAAAACCCAAGCAAATCGATCGTTTTCGGGGTACGACGATTCTTACTCCAAACCACCATGAAGCAGCACTCATGGCCGGCATGGCCATTGTCGACGAGGAAAGTCTCATGGAGGCCGCCCGCCGGATTCAAGAGGACCTGAAGTGTAAGGCCCTGTTGATCACCAGGGGCGAGTCGGGAATGACCCTGTTCAGCCAAAACCAACCACCATTCAGTATCCCCACGGTAGCCCGCGAGGTCTTTGATGTAACCGGGGCCGGCGATACAGTGGTGGCCACTCTTGCCCTGGGCGTTGCAGCAGGCTTGACCTTTAAGGAAGCAGCAACTCTGGCCAACTACGCAGCAGGCATAGTGGTCGGAAAACTGGGGACAGCAACCGCAACCCCGGAAGAAATTCTTGGAGCAATGCGATGAACGGCGTTTTAAGCATGACCTCTTTCGGCCGGGGTGAGCATCAGGTTGGCGAACGGACCTGGGTTGCCGAGATCAAATCAGTCAATCACCGCTTTTGTGATATCAAAATCAAACTCCCCCGAAAATACGCCGGTCTGGAAGAACGGATCCGGAAACTCGTAGGGAAAGCCTATTCAAGGGGCCATATTGAGGTGACCCTTACTCCTGCCGGTGGTCGCTCCGGAACCATCCGCCTGAAGGCGGACCTGGAAATGGCCCGCCAATATCTCAACTGTTTGAAACAAATTCAAACGGAGCTTCTACCCGAGTCACCGCCGACCATTGATCTTCTGACCCGATATCCCGACATCATCGTCCCGGAAGAGCAGGAGGAAGACCTTGACGCCATCTGGAATGAGATGATCCATCCGGCTCTGGAATCAGCCCTGGCCAACGCCCATAGCATGCGGCTCACGGAAGGCAGTCACCTCCGTCATGACCTGCGGAATCGGCTCCAGATCATTACCCATTCAGCCGACTCCATCGAGACTATGATTCCTGAACTGGCTGAGGCCAAAAAGACCGCCCTCAAGGAGCGCTTGGAGATCCTGCTGGGAGACGTCAAGCTGGATGAAATCCGCCTGGCCCAGGAAGTGGCCATGCTGGTGGATCGATTGGACGTCACCGAAGAACTGGTCCGCCTCCGCAGCCATCTCCGACAATTTGATCTCTTTCTCGATCAAGTTGAACCAAACGGCCGAAAACTCGATTTCCTCCTTCAGGAATTCCTCCGTGAGGTCAACACCCTTGCCTCGAAGATTTCCAACGCCGAAGTGGCCCATTTAACCGTTGAGGCAAAAAACGAAATAGAAAAAATGCGGGAGCAGGTACAGAACATCGAATAACTTCATACAGGTATCACATTATGACAGATCAACGACTGATTAATATCGGCTTTGGTAATTCCGTGGTGGCCGGGCGGGTTATCGCAGTGGTGAATCCCAAATCCTCGCCGATGAAAAAGCTTAAAGATGAGGCCCGGGACCAGAAAAAATTGGTGGACGTAACCGAAGGCCGTCGGACCCGCTCCATTATCGTCATGGACAGTGGACATGTGATTCTCTCTTCGGTCCAGCCGGAAACCCTCACCCAGCGTTTTTCTGCAGCCTCCTTGACCAATCCTAAGCTTGACGAGGATCCGGTATGAAACACGGCGCACTTTTTATCATTTCGGCCCCATCGGGGGCAGGGAAGACCACCATTCTCAAGAAAATCATGGCCGCGCTTCCCGCCCTTGGTTTCTCGGTCTCCCATACCACCCGTCAGGCTCGAACCGGTGAAATCGACGGCACGGATTACCATTTTGTGACCCGCTCTTACTTCCAGGAGATGCTCCAAGCTCAGGCCTTTCTCGAATGGGCCGAGGTTCATGACAACTTCTACGGCACCAGCAGAAAATCCGTAACCGATCAATTAAACGCAGGGGTTGATGTCCTGCTCGATATTGATGTCCAGGGCGCCAGACAGGTTCGGGAAAGCATGGAAATTCCTTCAATATCGATTTTTATTGCTCCGCCCTCTCTGGATGCATTGCGTAACCGCCTGACCGGCCGCGCCACTGATTCACCTGAAACCATTCGGCTCCGCCTTCACAACGCCATCACCGAAATGGCTGATATGCACCGGTATGATCATATTATTGTCAACGATGTGCTTGACGAGGCGATTGAGATGGTCAAAGCAGTCATCCTGGCGGAGCGAAGCAGGTCCGGCCGACTCCGTTCCGGCGCCCCGCTTCCTGTCCTCATCGAAGCGAATGCCAACGATGTCTGACCACCCTTTGCAACCGATCTGGGGGATCCATCCGGTTCTCGAATTCCTGATCAATCAACCGGAACAGATCCGCTCGATCAGTATCCTGCGACCTGGAACTTCGGCAAAACTTCAGCGAATTGCAGAGCTGGCCAGAGAAAAGCAGGTTTCGGTTCAGTTGGTCGGCCACCTCCCTCTGACCGGCCAGGACGCCCCGAACCACCAAGGGGTCTGCGCCATCCTGGCCGAGCCCCAGGTTATGGACCTGGATGAGCTACTCCGTCTGGCCGCCAAGGAAGAGTCAGCGCCATTTTTCGTTGCCCTGGACAGCATCCAGGATCCCCACAATCTCGGCGCCATAATCCGTTCGGCAGCCGCAGCCGGGGCCGCCGGGGTTATCCTGCCCCGGGATCGAACGGCCCCTTTAAACGGGGCCGCAGCCAAAGTGTCGGCTGGAGCCCTCGCCCACATCAAAATCGCCAGGGTAACCAACCTTACCGATAGCCTGAAAAAACTCAAATCTGCGGGATTTTGGATTTACGGGGCCGACGGAGAGGCAAAAAAAACCATTTATGATGATGACTTTTCCGGTCCCGTGTGTATTGTTATAGGAGCGGAGGGGAAAGGAATCCGCCCATTAGTACGCAAAAGTTGTGATCATCTGGTCATGATACCCATGCCCGGAAGAATCAATTCGCTCAACGCAGCCGTCGCCGCCGGAATCATTCTTTTTGAAATTGCCCGGCAGCGCAGGCTTGCGTAGCCCCTTAGAGGCGATAACGACAAGCTAATCAGTAAATTGAGTGCATCTAATCATGAAGTTCTTTCGTCTACTTCTCCCAACCTTGTTTTTTTTCATAGCCACTCTTTCCGGCGCTCACGCCTATACCCCTAATCTCTATGATGATTGTGAGCGGGGTAACGAGATTGTTGCCACGGTGGAGAGACCCCTTCCCCCTTTCGCAATCCTTGAGGTTTCCGGCGATTTTACCGTCAATGTCACCAGCGGTGCCCGGGCCCAGAAACTTTCAATCACCGCCGACGAAAATCTGATTCCCTTGATCTCCACCATATCCCAGGGCAGTAAAATGACCATCTATCCGGAACGACCGCTCTGTTCCGACATTGGAATAGTGCTCAACATTCAGGTTAACAGTTTTTACGCCCTGATTGCAGCGGGCTCTGATTCGATCAAGATCTCCAACATCAACACCGGAAAATTCTCTCTGATGTTTACTGGTAACGGTGATGTCACCCTCCAAGGAATTGCCCAATCCTTCGACGCAGATATCCCTGGCTCCGGCGAACTTATTGCCCAGGAACTGAAAGCCAAGGAGGTATCCATTACGATGTCGGGTAACGGGGTGTCGAATATTTTTGCATCAGAAACGCTAAAGGTGACCATTACCGGGATCTCCGATATCAATTACTTTGGCCAACCAAAAGTGATAACCAAGGAAATTATCGGCATCGGGAGCCTGAATGAGATGGAATAAGGGAACGTATCGGGCGGAATAACTGAGCGGACAATGGAATTAGCAGCAGGTGATCTCCCCTTCAACCCCACGAAGCTTCATCCACCACTTCTGAATGATATATGAGGCGCAACCCACCCCTGGATTCACCGTAAGCGCCTTGGTGGGGCAATTGTTGACACAGGCCCCGCACTCCATGCAGCCGTCACGATCCAGAACCTGAGCCTTCCCATTTTCCACCTGAAAGACCTGATGGGGGCAAACACTCTCGCAGGCCCCGCAACCAACACACAGCACCTCTTTGAGCTGCAAGGTGACAACTCCGGGGATATACCGAAACGCTTCCATTACAAGCCTCCGACCGTGATCATAAACGGCTCAATCAACCAGCAAAATAATGCCCCGACAAATAAGAAAAGCTGAACCGGAATGGCATGACGCATTTCTTTTTCCACACCCGATGGTGAAGCATAAGGAGTTGCTCCGGTATAGTTCATCGCAGCATACGATGCAACGGCAAAACAGAGGAGAAGTGGACCAGCCGGGGTAATCCAGGACTCTCCACTCCGAAAGTACGGCCAGACCAGCCCCAGACCAACCGGCAAAGCGGCCAGCAGTCCCTTCAGATAAAACGAGCGGAACGGAAGCCAGGGCAGAAGGACTGGGACCACAACCGTGCCGGTCAACAGCCCCCCCAGGTAGGCCGAGGCAATCAAACGCCAGCGATGCCAAGCCGTGGACGCCGAAAAGATATCGGGACCAATCCCTGAAAGTAACAGCAGAGCCACCAACAAGATCACAGTCGGTTTCCAGAACAGCACCAGTTCAACCGGTGAAAGAATTAGACGGTCCGACCAATCGAAGGTAACCTGGCGCATCCCCGCTGAGGCCTTCTTGTCGTTTCGCAAAAAAGTTCTCAGATCAGCTGCTCGAATAGGTCCCCAGGTTACCCTGAACCCGGTCCATTGCTTAACATCCCGGGCGGAAACGCCACTTGCTCCAAGTTGCGGGACAATCACCTCCTGATGCTCAACCAGATCGGAAAGCCGCCACCGCTTGATCTGCCTAACCAGTTCCTCTGTGCCAAAGGTCTTGTGGGCCGATGCGCACCAGACATTCACCCCCCTGGTATCAAGGGCCAAAATCCAGCAGTTCATTCCAACCAATTCACACCGGAGGGCATCAAACGTCAGTTTATAGTTGGCGGTTACCAGAATCGGCGAGAGGGCGTTGGGATAACCGACACAGTACAGACCTGGGGAAATCCTGTAGTTCTCGCGTGAGAGCCCCAACCGAGCCCGCACCGTCCCGCTATCATCACGCCAGGTGAGGCTGGTTGCAACCCGAGGTACCGGCCCAACCACCGTTTCCATGAAACCCACGACATAGGGGCAGAGAGCGTATCCAGGCCGCTCATTCGGGTCCGCAGGCGGTGAACCGGTCGATCCACAGCAAGGGGTACTTTCCATGGGCAGGGTTTGAAGTATGGGGAAGGAATTCTGGTTCATATTAGTTACGGTTTAATTGGTTAGACTGGTTGAGTTGGTTTGACTCGCTGGAAACGTTTAGTGATTGAATTAATTTGATCGGAGCTATAAATGCAGTTAACAAATCCAACCAATTAAACAAATCAAACCGATCTAACCAATTTAACCGCCCTTCCTCAACCTTTCCCCTTCAGTTTTTGTTTTAGAAGATCACCTAGGGTCCCCATGGTTTGGGTCTCGGTGATCGTTTCTTTTTTGATATAACTTCGGACCTCCTCCTGTTCTCGTACTTCCTCTTCAGCTGCCTTGACCGAGGCGGCCAGGGAAAGTCCGACCCGGCGCTGGCTGAGATCAATGGAGTCGATTCGAACTTCGACCGTTTCGCCTTCGGTGACCACCTCGCGGGGATGATTGATCCGGCGTCCCCCGCCAAGATTAGAGATGTGAATCAATCCGTCAACCCCCTCACCCAGATTGACAAAAGCCCCAAAGGTGGTCAGTCTGACCACGAGTCCTGAAACAAAATCACCTTCGTGCAATTTTTGCGCATTTTCCTCCCAGGGATCGGTCATGGTCTGCTTCAGGCTGAAAGAAAATCGGTCATTTTCCCAGTCCAACTTGAGGACGGCAACCTCCACCTCTTGACCGGGTTCCAAAATAGCATGGATATCTTCCACCCGGCCCCAGCCAATTTCCGAAACGGGGATCAATCCCTCAATCCCACCGATATCGACAAAAGCCCCAAAATCACGGATCGAGGAAATTTTCCCTTTGATCAACTGACCAACAACCAGTTGTTCCCGTAATTTTTCCCGCTGCTCTTTTCGTTCATTCTCCAAGAGCAACCGGCGGCTCAAGACAATATTTCGACCGGCCTCATCGTACTTGGTAATTAAGAATGGAAGACTTTTGCCCTCCCAGTCATCAGCACCCTCGACCCGCCTCAGGTCAATCTGGGAAAAGGGACAGAAGGCCCGAAGGCTCCCGGCAAGCTTAATCTCGAAACCGCCCTTTACTTCCTTGACCACCAAACCTTCAACCGGAATCCGGCTAGCGTAGGCTTCCTGCAAATGGGCCCGGGCGGCAGGGCCGGTCCCGAGGCTCGTGGTAAAGAGCATCTCACTGCGCTCTGCTGAGAGGAAATAGGCATTGATCAGATCCCCCTCCTTGACGGAGACGGTCCCATCCTTACTAAGAAACTCTTCCCTCCGGATATAGCCTTCGCTCTTGCCGCCAATATCCAGAAAAACACTATCGCCACCGATTCGAACCACTCTCGCCTCGATCTGCTGACCAGGATCAAATCGTTCCGGCGTTTGAAAGCCTTGATCAAACATCTCAGCAAAACTCTTCTCTTGTTTTTCGTCCATGATCTCGATTCCTGTTTTATTATACGCCGGCAAATAAATCCTCCAGCTGGCGACGAGCAGATTTTATGATCTCGGCCTCTGGTCAGATCTCGTCAGCAAATTCCATCCTCCGTCCTACTTCAATCCGTTCGACTCCCCGGCTCACCGTGTCAAAAAGGCAAAAACCGGGCTGGTCATCCTTGCCCAATAACTCTCCAGGATTGATTAGCAGAGTCTCACCATGATGCTCCACCTGATACCGGTGGTTATGGCCACAACAGACCACATCAAATTTCCTTTGGGCCGCAATCCCTTTTGCCATCTCGGGATAATGGGTTATGGCAATTCGGACCCCATCTGCTTCCACCGCTCCAAGTCCGCCGTGGTGGGTAATGGTCGGGTAACGGATTCCACACGACTGGGAAATCAAATGTTGATCTCCGACATTATTACCATAGACCAGGTGAACAGGTCCACCAAAGCCAGCCAACTCATTCAACATAAACGGAGAAATCAAATCTCCGCAATGAATCAGCATCCCCACCCCGAATTCTTTACAAACCAGAACCGCCGCCCGCAGATTAGCAATCTGATCATGGCTATCCGACATTATGGCAATTCTCATTCAATACTCCAGATTGACTACGGTTGGACTAGTTCAATTCGTTCAATTAGTTGTATTGGTTAACTACTCAAAACAACACTCAACCGAACTAACCAAACCAATTCAACCAATTCAACAAACTTAAACTGCAATCTCACCCCAATATCTCTCCCAACGCCTCCAGGCATCGGCCATTGGTGGCCTCATCCATCAATGAGATTCTGAAATAACGCTCATCCAATCCCTCGAAATCGGCACAGTTCCGGATGACGATCCGTCGCTGCAGCATTTCGTTCCGCAACTGACCAGCCCTCATGGTTCCATGAAGACGTCCCAGAATGAAATTCGTGCACCCCGGAATAACCTCTACCCCAGGAATTGTCGTCAATGCCGTTACAAATTTCGGCCGCTCCCGTTGCACAAAAAGACAGACCGTTTCCACGTAAGAGGCTGAATTATGGCAGAGATATTCTCCTGCAATCTGGGCAATCCGATTTACCCCCCACGGGCGTAATCTCTTCCCCAACTGCTCAAGAGATTCGCCGGTTCCGACCAGAAACCCCAGTCTGATCCCGGGAATACAGTACATCTTCGAATAAGAGCAGAGGATCAGCAGATTCTTGAGCAGCGGGAGTTCCATCAATGACTTTTTGCCGGTAAAGGGCAGATAGGCTTCGTCAACCAAAAAGCGGCTCGCCGGATGGGCCGCAACGAACCGATGGAGATGTTCAGAGTCGACCCAACCACCGGTGGGGTTGTTCGGATTACAGATAAACACCATCTCCCCCCCGCGCAAGCGGTCCGCCAAGAGATCAAGATCAAGGTTAAAATCATTCTCAGCCGGCAAAGCGAAGGTCTCGGTCTCGATCCCCGCCCATGAACAGGCAACCCGATAGTCACCATACGTGGGACTGACGATAATCGCCCGACTGGGCCGCAGGGAAGCGGGGGCACCAAAAATAAACTCGGTGGTCCCGTTACCGGCCAGAACCTGATCGAGTTTTAATCCATACGTTCCGGCAAAACATTCCCGCAGAGCCTCGCTCCCCGATTCCGGGAGGAAGCCGATTTCATCGACCCTTGCCCGCACTGCCTCGATAACCCCGTCGGCAACCCCCAGGGGGGAGAGATTACTGCTCATATCGGCAAGATCTTCCACCCGACATCCCAACTGCCGGGCTACGGCGATACTATCACCGCCATGACTGATTCTTTCTCCAGAAGCACCCATCACCACTCCAATCCCCTTTGGGGAACAGCAAGAGACAAATAATTTTCATTTTCCCTGAACACTATTTTTTTAAACTCCAGATCCCCAAGGAACGCAACCAACCGTTGACGACTTACTTCCGGAAAAATTTCAGCCAGGGTATCCAGTTCGATATTTTTTTCACAGGCGAGATAGATCCGCCTCGATAGGCCCCGCAAGCGATGATGAAGGACAGGACTGTTCGTTTGTTCCTGGCGGACCAGAAGAAATCCCCCCCCATCCCGGTAGGACAGCGGTGGTCCAGAGAGACCGGATTGAATCCTGCGCCGATGAAAATCGTGCCATTTGGCAATAGCCATTTTCACTGGCCGCCAAATTCTCTGTTGATGCTGCAGGTCACCCCGATATCCTTTAACCAGAAAGTCCAGGCGCTTGACCGGCCCGGCTGGCAAAAGGGCTCTCATCCGAGGATGGGGCCCAGTACTCCGAATACCGTATTGGTCTGGGAACTGGTCAACCGGACTGTTGCGCCCCAGAAAAAAGAAAGCGGCATCAAGGGGCAAAAACGGAAGCAGAAAGGCTAGAACCTCCAGGGTTTCTCTGACCTCATCGGCAGTACTCCCCGGAAAGCCCAGAATCAAATTCCCCTCCAGGACTATCCCGGCAGCGACCGCCTCCTTCATTGCAGCCACATTATCCATGACGGTAACGCCCTTGTTCATTCTGCGCAACAATCCTGGGCTTAAGGCCTCTATCCCAACTTGGGCCGTGCGTAAACCACCAACCCGAAAAGCCGGAAAATCATACCGTTGACTAGCCCGGAGTTCTGCAAAAAAACTATAATCACAGTTTGATGCGGCAATCATCGCAAAAAACTCACGGGCCTCACGAACAGGCAGGACATTATCGGTAAAGGTAAAATCCAGGCACCCGTGGGTTGCCGCCAGAGATTTCACTTCATCATACACCTGGACCGCGGTTTTTGCTCGGTAACCATCCCATTGGAGGTTCAGGTTACAGAAGGTACACTTGCCCCACCAACACCCTCTGGAAAACTCCACGGGTAAGGTCGGCACAAAAGGCGCCCCAGGGAAATATCTCCCGATTTCATTAAAATAATCTCTGTAATCAGGACACGGCAGAGATGCCAGTTGATTTCGAGCGGACGGGCATCCGACAACCAATTCAGCCTGCCTTTTCCCAAGGAGCAGCTGTGTTTGCGGGCTCTTTTTAAAAGAAGTATCCTCTCTGGTCAGAACGTTCGGCCCAAGCTGGCCCACCTCTCCACGGAGAAAATCGACCAATTCACCGAGAGGGGCCTCACCTTCTCCGGAAATCACAAAGTCAACCCACTGAAATTCATCCAAAATGGATTGGGCAGACAAACCCGCGCAAGATGATCCCCCAAAGACAAGGGGAAGCTCTGGCCGGATTGCCTTAATTTCCCGAGCCACCACCAAGGCTGGAATGAATTGATTAAAACAGACCGTTAACCCGACAAGATCAATATCCTGCCAGGGAATACTTTTGATAAAATCCCCTAAGCAGCGAGAGATCTCTCCGCTGGCCCAGCCGAAATCGACCCCACGCCTCACTTTCCGGAAACGGGCTTGCTCTTTTCCAAAAAGCCGGGCCGAGGAATCTGCCATTTCGGGATACAACAAGGGGGCATAGAGGGCTTCACCAGCCCACCCACTTCGTGCCATCCATTGATATTCTTCACCGCCTAACCGGGAGGCAACTTCAAGATAATGATGATGACAGTTGACCGTCAAGGTCGGGTCTTTCTCGGCTAGAGAGGCTTTTAATGCGGCAAGTTGAATCGACGGACGGGTGAAAATGGCCCAAGGCATTGAGATGAGCCGGATTTGAAAAGGAGAAAGCGAGGGTGAAGAATTGATCATGGGGATCACTGATCACATAAGCCCCGAGGGCTTTAGCATATGGATGGCAATAGAATCGTGACTCAATTGACCCTTGAAAAAGAATTGCCAGGGTGTTTTGACAGAACAAAGATCATCCAATTCTTACAGACGTCAAGCGCTTCGTTCTATTGTTCAACAATTTCCGTTCCGGATGGAGGTAGAAATTCAAAACGGGTCGCATCAACCACTTGATCCAGCTTGATATTGGTAAATGCCAACTCCGTCAAACTATCAAAATGATCGGTGATCTGCAGTCGTTCCACGAGACCTTCACCATTGATCCAGAAATCCAGATGATCAACCTGGGGATGAGGGTTTTTGGGAATCAATCGAAGATCCGGTGGAGGGCCGCAACAAAAATCATCACCTGCTGTGGTTGCCACAAAATCCCGCAAGAGATCACCTTGGCCGGAAAAGAAGGCATAGGTAACATCAGATTTCAAATACTCCCTGGCGTCCATCACGATCATCTGAGATGATTTAGCAAAGTACATGGAAACCTGTTTTCCGTCGCAGATCAAAACCTGCTGATCAGGTTCACGATAATCCCAGCGCATCAATCCTGGCTTACTGATCACCATATATCCGGCGCCTTTTCGTTCCAATCTGCTTAATTTCATGGACGTCACCTGCTGGAAATCAGCCTGGAAGGTTGTTGTCCTTTCATAGGTTTTCTGGAGTTTTGCGGCAATTATCTGGGGAACACTTTCATCTTGAGCTACTCCAGATGGCGGACTCATCAAATTAAATACCACCCATACCATCAAAACAAGAAACAAAACCCCGGGATAATGACCCACTGTGCGGAGCATATTTTTCATAATCATCTTTCACATATTTTAAGGTTTCAGGACATTCTGCGGGAAAAAGACTAAATCCGGCCAAAAGTGAGGCCTACATCTATAAACAAACCGTGAGATTTAAAACAACATAATAGACAGCGAGCAGTATTCAATCAACCCATAAAGCGGTGATCGGGATAATGCAACAGATGAACAGTCAGATCCGCTCGATTAAAATTGCTCTGCCAAAAATTTTTGCGGCAATTTCAAGGGCTGCATCGGTCACATCAGAAGCAAAATAACGATTCTCGCAACCGGTCCTTAACGTCTCCGCCAAAATTGGATTGGCCTCGAGATACTCCAACAGCCGTTGGGCCAATGCCTCGGAAGAATCTATAACCCGGACTCGATTTCCTATCCGGGGTTGAATCAGGGTGCGCAACAGGGGATAATGGGTACAGCCCAGCACCAGGGTATCAATCTGCCGAGACCGCATGGGGTGTAGATAATGACGGAGGATCATCTTGGTTTCTGGTCGGTTCAACCAGCCCTCTTCCACCAGAGGAACTAAGAGGGGGCAGGGAACCTGAAATACATAACTTCCCGGCAAAGCCGCGGTAATTTTTTTTTCATAAACCTTACTTTTGACAGTGGCCCTGGTACCGATCACCCCGATCCGACCAGAGTTGGTCGCGGCGACCGCTTCAGCAACCGCAGGCTCAATCACCTCAAAAACAGGAACATCAAATTCTGCATCAATAACATCGGCAGCAACACTGGCCGCCGAATTACAGGCAATAACAATCAACTTAGCGCCACGATCAAGAAGAAATCGGGTGTTGTCCCGGGCATATTCGCGGATCTTTTCCGGACTTTTCGGGCCATATGGAGACCGAGCCAGATCCCCGTAATAAATCAACGGATATTCGGGCAATAGTTGCTCAATAGCCCGAGCAACCGTCATTCCTCCGACCCCTGAATCAAAGATACCGATCATGTTTGTTTGACTAAATTTAGTTGGATTGATTGAAAAAGCAGTTGAATTGGTTAACAGCTTTGGGGCAACAACCGAAACAATAAGACCATCAAAACCAGATCAACGTGTATATACCCGATCAAACACAAAAAAAACAGGGGATCGTCACGAATGAACGACACCCCTGTTTTCCACCATGCGATGAGCGTACGGCCATCACCACATGTGTATTATTTCCGGATGGATCAACTTTTTTTCTTTTTCCGCACAGCCACCTTCTTGGGAGCAGCTTCGTCAGGAGACTTTTTCCGCTTGGCGATGGCTTTTTTCAAATTATCCGGGAGACCACGGGCCTTCCCTGCCTTCTTTCTTCGGTCTGATAGCGATTTTGCACAGAGCGGTTGTCTGAGAGAAAATCCATATTTTGTTCGATACTCCCTACCGGTCAGACCATGCGAACGGAGATGTTTCGGGGAAAGCATCCGAAACTCCTGACCGCATTCCAGACAAATAATCTTATTCTTCTGAATTGATTTTTCCGGTAAAATAGCTGGAGCAGGTGAATTTCCTTCACCTCCAGTACCATCTGCAGAACTTCTCAATTCATCGTTTTGCAAATCCTGCAAAGCTTTATATGTACTTTGCAAGGAAAAGGTTAGCTCATCGGTGCTCATACTCTTTGATGCACTTTGCGCTTGAACAATGGCAGCTGCCATTTCCACAAGTGACTTAGTCATTTCGAACCTCCTAATTAATAAATATCCTTATCTTACCCTTCACAGACAATATCGCACCCATATAACAATAGCAAGTAAATTTCAAAAAGATCAAAGCAAATTACTTTTAATTAAAACTTCTACCTTTCAAATCGATTTCAATATCCATATTGTTCCACTGCCAAAAAACTAATTCTTAACCCCATGCGTTCAGATCACATGCAATCTACATTAATAGAACAATCCAAAACCTATTCAACCTCCAAGAAAAATAAACCATCCTACCATAATTAGCTCAAAATCATAATCAACAGCCGATTATTATTTCATCAAGATAATCGTTCCGGTTAATATTCGGCAAGGCTCCAAACCCTACGACGGCATAATCCCCCGGACCACATTCAGAGGATTTTGGCAGACTCAACATACGAAAGAAACACTCATCCAACCACAAAACAGACGAACAATTCCAAATGGTTCGTCTGACATTTCAGCAATAATTCAGGAGAATTAAAATTAGAGGAAAAACATTGGGAATTTATCGATATTCTCAGCCGCAATACCGACAATTTACAGAAAAGTACAATATTATTAATGTCAAGTTAGCTCTCTACAATACTTTCCTCGACGATCAATAAAGTAATTACTACAGCAATTCCCGAAGTGTTTATAACCCCAATAAAATCAAGGTTTGTTGTTAGTGGCTTCGCAAACTTTGGACATTAAGAATGAGGCACAAAAATCAATAACACTTTGTTTTCACGGTTATAATTTATTTTAAAGCGGCGC
>JAHJAA010000040.1 GCA_018814305.1 Pseudomonadota bacterium | reverse complement strand
GGCCATGAAGGCATAAGAGGTAAACAGTCGGGCCGCCCACTAAGGGTTGCCTTTTGAGATGCTTGAGCCGTGTGACGGGAAACTGTCACGCACGGTTCTTAAAGGGGAATGGGGTCGTGAGGCCCCTGACCTACTTGATCGAGAAAAATTCATGACTACAAAACTAAAGATCGACCAAGTAATTTTCGACCCATCTATTTCAAACTATCCTTATCTTTTTGAAAACATTGTCCAACGCAGCACCTCTGATGAAGGGAATGAAGTTTTTTACATGTCTTGCACCGAATACGACATGTCTCTTCCATACTTTTCGGCAACAGTCCTTTCTGCTCCCAACGGAGAGAAGCGAAAGATCCTTCTAAATCACTCCTTCGTTGTTGCAATACTTGATGCGGTGAACCTGCAACCCCAACTTGGGTTTCTCCCAGTGGAATGCCGCGAATGACTTTCATAAATAAACCAATAATTAAATTAAAATTCGCTAACCAGTGTATTAACGCAGACGGGAATAACGCATGCGGCCCTACGGGGTTAAGTCCGTGGCCCGCTGGTTATACCGGTCGTTGTGTGTAAAAAAATAACTCTTAGCTAATTCAACGCTTGTTTTTCTCGTTGCTGATTGCTATTATCTAGCTATGTACAAGATAACTTTTAGCAAAAATGCCGATAAAGCATTAAGACGCATGCCACGAAATCAAGCGGTGATTATCGCCAACAAAATCAAACAATTGGCCACTAATCCCCTTGAAATGCGCAATGTTAAAAAATTAACCAACCATCCTGGATTTAGGCTTCGAGTTGGTGATTGGCGTATTGTTTATACGGTGAATGACAACGAATTATTGATTCACGTCATAAACGTCAAACCCAGAGGGGAGGTATACAAATGAACGTTCAAATTATCGAAAAAAATGGAAAACCAGAATGGGCTGTAATCCCCTTCAGCGAGTACAAAAAATTTCAAGAGGCTCTGGAGGACGCTGAAGATACAAAAGATATTGAAACAAATATGAAAGCCCTAAGTGAGGGTGCGGAAATCGCAATTCCAGGCGAAATAACCTTTGCCATTTTAGACGGCACTAATCCAATTCGGGCATGGAGAGAATATAAACATATCAAAATGAATGAGTTGGCAAAAAAAGTCGGTATTAGCCCGGCTTACCTATCACAAATAGAGAACAACAAACGCAATCCGACCGTTGATACACTGAAAAATATTGCTCAAGAACTCGGGATTGACATCGATAATCTTATTTGACTCAACCAGTTGATATTATAACAAAAGATCACACAATCGGGTAAGGGCGGGTTTCTCTCCCGCCCTCCCCACACCACCTAGCATGCGGGTCCGCACTAGGCGGTTCCCACCGCTTATCGGGCCGTAGCCGGATAGTGAATTTTCACCCATAGATCTTTGACTGATATCAAACCTTGTTCCCCGAGCCACTTATTGGTCATCCCGGTTTGGGTTGCCATCGTTCTTGACAATCGCCAGGGGCCTTTTCGACTTAATCCGGCGGCGATAGCCGTGTCCAGAGAGGTACCGAGTTTCAGGAGGTTGCTGACCTTGGTCCGGCATTTCCGCCATTGTTTCCAATAGCACATCCGCACCCTTCTCCTTATCCATTGATCTATTTCCGGAATCGGGCGATAGTATTCCGAAATCCCGAAATAGTTCATCCAGCCCCGCAGATATTCCGCGAGCTTTTTCATTCGATACTCCATCGAAACACCCCAACTCCGGCCGGTAAGTTCCCTGACCCTCCGCTTGAATTCACGAAAGGCCTTGTCCGACCAGCGGATTTTGCCACCCTTGAAGATAAACCCCAGAAAGCTGCACTCCTCCACCTTGGCAACCTTGCTCTTCTCCTTGTTGACCTTGAGCTTGAGCTTGAGCTTGAGCTTGCGCTCCAGAAATCGCTGGACGCCGGCCATGACTCGTTGACCCGCACGAAGACTCTTTACCAGGATGATAAAGTCATCGGCGTAACGGGCAAAAAGGTGACCACGCCGTTCCAGCTCTTTGTCAAGATCGTCGAGGAGGATGTTGCTCAGCAACGGTGAAAGAGGACCACCTTGCGGCACCCCCAAGTGGGTTGCCTGTAGACGTCCCTCCACCACCACTCCGGCCCGCAGAAACTTGCCGATCAGGGCCAGCACCCGCTTGTCACGGATAAGTTTTGCCATCCGACACAGAAGGACATCCTGAACCACTGTATCGAAGAATTTCGACAGATCACAGTCCACTGCAAAGCGGCGACCCTTCCGTATATGACTGCGGACCAATTCCGCTGCGCCCTTGGCCGAATGCTCCACCCGATACCCGAAGCTGCTTTCCGAAAAGGTCGGATCAAAGATCGGGCCGAGTATCTGGGCGATGCACCGGAGTCTCCCGTTGGTCGCTTACCTGCTGGATGAGCCGGTCCAACACGATGGGAATTCCAAGCTGACGCTTACCTCCGGTTGGTTTTAGGACCTCCGTACGGCGCACGGGGGTTGGTTGATAACTGCCATTGAGTAGCGACTCGCGAATAGCTGCCCAGCGGGGTCGGAAGAGATCGGGAAATTCTTCGACGGTAACTCCGTCGATGCCGGGTGCGCCATCATTGGCCTTAACCCGTTTCCACGCTTGCTTCACGTTCTCGTAGGACAGTATTTGCTCTAACAGGTGATCATTTGGATCGGAACATTCGTTGACGTGCTCCACACTCACTCCTCCAGACGGATTCATTATGTTGTTAAAACTCATTGAACTACCTTTCCTGCGATGAGTTCGGCCCTTTGGCGGGGTTGCATCCCCTCAAACTTCTTGGGGACGTTTCCAGCTCTCCGCTACCCTGAGAGCGTCCACGCCTCTTATGGCCTCGGCTGACTCCTGCCTGGTCACTCCACAGGTCTCCCCGTGGAGCGCATTATGCTTCACATCGTTGTCATCCTTTTGTATGCGCTGCCTCTGTTTTGTGGTAATCTCGCTGTCAGGCGGAAACATCACTGACAG
>JAHJAA010000004.1 GCA_018814305.1 Pseudomonadota bacterium | reverse complement strand
TGATATTCTTATGGTGCATGAAAAGCCTCCGTTTTGGTCAGGGTTTCTTTTGGTAGGGACTCCCTTGTCATTATAGAGGCTTTTCTGTCTTATGTAACCGTTTTCATTGAATATTCATTGAGTCTTTTCAACACCATTAAAGAGTGTGCTAGTCTCAAAGAAACATCTTCGATATAAGCGGTAGTTAAATGGAGTGGAGTTTATAAGCGACTATCACATTGAGGGGGAGATAAATATTGACATGTCGGGATATTTAGATATATAGATTAATATGAACTTTGATAAACTTAACCTTCTTGATCAGGCATCGCTTGAGATGGCTTCCGAGTGTTTGAGGACCATTGCCCATCCGTGTCGGCTCCGAATGATCTATGTCCTTTTGCAGCAGGAGTGCTCGGTGGGGGAGCTTGCCGAGTTGTGTGATATCCCCAGTCATATGGCGTCTGAGCATCTTAGGCTGTTAAAAGACCGGGGTTTGCTGGCCAGCCGCCGTGAGAGCAGGAAGATTTTTTATAGCATCGCAGAACCTGCCCTGGCCAGTATCATGCTCTGTGTGGTGAATAAGTTTTCATGTAAAAAGGGTTAATTGGCGGAGAAAATAGGTGTTGATAGCTTGTTCATATCTGGCGTGTTGAATTTTTGGGGAAAGATTGAACATTTAAAATATCGAAAGATAGTGGGTAGAGTGAGGCGCTTTGTGTTGAGGAGGAGGGCTGGGGAATCCAGTCCGCAGAGTATTCAAAGGAACAAAGGAGACATCTCATGGTAGTGAAAAGACTTTCTTCGCTGGTAATCGCAGGGGCGCTGGCAATGCCTGCAGTGGCACTTGCCGCTCCAACCACCGAGGAACTGGAACAAAGGATCAGTGAGCTTGAAAATGCCCTTACCACGGTGAATGAGCGTGCTGAAAGCTGGGATCTGTCCTCCCGATTTGAATTTTCCGGAGATTTTCGCTTTCGGGCCGATATGGTAACGGCGGATGCCCCCAGTTACTATAATGCCTTGGATGTGGCTCGGGGAATCAATGATGTTCTGGCCGCCGGGGGCAATTTTGTTCCCCTGCTGCCGGGATTTGGTTTAGACGCCAATACCAGTACCGTTGGGGATATGATGGCCGCAATGGGGCCTATGCTTGGTAGTAAGGCGGCCTGGGATGGAGCCATGGTCACTGGGGGCTATCTTTCCCAGACCGATGCGGACGTCCTGTGGTCAATTTTTGGGAATGCTGAAGTTCAGGGCATGCTCGCTCAGATGGCCGGGCAGGGCGCCCCCCTGTATATGTTGACTGGGGCATTCGCTAATGCCGAATATCTTTCTGGGTTTATGAAACAAATGAGCCCTGCAACTCGGGCCGCAGTCTTTGCTTCCATTGGCTACTCCCCTAAACAGGCGGATACCTACAGTAACGATACCACCTACACCAACCGTTTTCGCTTCAATATGCGCGTTAAAGCCATGGAAAATGTCGAGTTTAAGGCGCGGCTCGGGATGTATAAGGTTTGGGGTATGCAGAACAATACCGTTGATTATAACTACAATGCCGGTAACGGCGGTGGGCCTTTCATGCTCAGCTCACTGGCCTTTGACGGCAGTGCTGCCCGGCAGCCCCAGGATTCAGTCTTGCGGGTTGATCGTGCCTTTATGAACTGGAACAATATCGGCGGCATGCCGGTATGGTTCTCCATTGGACGCCGCCCGGTCACCGATGGTCCCCCGGCCCATCTGCGGATGGGTACCGGTCAGAAGATGGCCACCCCGGTCAGTTATATGGATTATCCTTTTGATGGCCTCTCCCTGGGCTATGCCTACAATAATCTGTTCGGGATGCAAGATGCCCCTGGGCGGGTTCGGCTCTGTTTCGGTCGTGGTTTCGAATCCGGCCCCAATACCGATGGTGACGGACTGGATGATGTGGATTTCGGCGGAATTAGCTGGGATGTCTACAGCAAGGGTGATCGATTCTTTAATTTTCAATCCTTCGGCGCCTTCAACATGTTCAACGTCCCGGATAATATCACCTTCGTAAACCCGTTGGAATTTTCAAAATGGGAGCAGGACAACACCCAATACAATCCTCTGAAGGAAAACATGAACCTTCAGCTTGACCGGGAAAATCTGGGTAATATCTTCCATACCTCGTCGGTCTACATGAGCAAGTTGGACAATCTTAATTATTTTGTTACCGCCGGGTGGAGTCATACCGATCCGCGTGGCGTTGACGAGATGGGTACCAGTCTCCTTGGTTCATGGTGGGCGGAACCAAAAGCCCAGGATGGCTACTCGGTGTATGCCGGTGTGCGGTATGATATCGATGATCTGGGTCTGAAATTGGGTGCTGAGTATAACTGGGGATCTCAGTACTGGATCTCCTTCACCCCGGGTCATGATGATCTGTATGCCTCAAAGCTTGCCACCCGTGGAAATGTTGCAGAAGTCTATGCCATCTATGACATTCCAGCGGGCGACGCCATCTCTCGTTTTGCCAAGGCCTTTATCCGGTTGGGGTATCAGCACTATCAGTATGACTATACCGGCAGTGGTTTCTGGCTGGGCGAGCCTTTGAAGATTGATGACTTGCAGAATGACCCGCTGAACGCTCAATTTTACGTGCCGGTTGACACCATGGATCAGGTCTATCTCTCCATGGAGGCTTGGTTCTAAGATTTTTATTTGATTTTCTTCTTTCTCCTTTGGGGGGAAGTCCCGGGATGGGACTTCCCCCCTCTTTTATGGGGAGGCTAAATCGGCCTGTAAAAACTGCCATTGCAGTCCGCTGGTCTTTATGTCATATTTCCCTTAGTTTTTCCCTTCCGGGAGCGGTTCCATACTTGATCCGGGTTTTTGTCGAAGGGATTTCAGCGCAGGGTTGACACTCTTCGTGGCCCCTCCTTCAGCATCGTCTATACCAAGAGGCACTAATGAAAAAAATTATCTTTCTTCCTATCCTTTTCACATTGCTTGTGGTCACCGGTGCCCATGCCGGAACGCTGGGTGTAGGCTTTAATGACTATAGCGTTGAGGTTGTTCTTGAGCAAATTCTCAGTCGAGACGAGCGAGGATCATCCCTGACGATTATTGAGGGTATCTATAATGATCGTGAAAACACCAAACTGTTTGGAGCTGGTCTTGATGTGACCGGTAAGGTCGGGAATGTCCCCGGACTCTCAATCATTGCCGGGATCAAGGGCTACTATGTTTCCGCTGATGTAGATGATATTGCGGCCGGTTCCTTGGGTGGTGGTTTCCTGTATATCGTGCCAGGGCTGCACGGTCTCAGTATTGAGTCGACCTTGTATTATTGTCCCAAGGTCTTTACCTTTATGGATGGGATCAGGATGCAGGATTTTGGAGTTCGTATTGCGTATGCGGTCGCCCCGCGGGCTACTGTTTTTATTGGGTACTCCAATATCCGGGCCACGGTTGAAATCCATGGGAATCAGTCCCTTGATGAGACTGTTCGAGGCGGAATTACCCTGTCCTTCTGATGGGTTCTGGTCGGCGCTGTTGATATGCAAAACCAGGCCTGCAGGGATGGCATATTTTATCAGGATTATTCCGGGATCTTCAAGGGTGGCGGGATTCGATCCGTGTTTTTTCAACGTCATGGAGGGGTGAGTCGAACTCCGTATGACTCCCTTAATGTAAGCGTAAACGTTGGAGACCGGGGTGATCATGTTGGCGAGAATCGCCAAAGAATCAAGAAGGTCCTCGGTATCCCCTCCTTACTTTCACTGGGTCAGGTCCACGGTGATCAGGTTCTGTCTGCCACGAGACTTCTGCCTGAAGATCGGGAGGTTCCCGGGTATGACGCCATCGTCTCCAATACCACCCAGGCCCTGATGATTCAACAAGCCGATTGCCAGGCCGTGACCCTCTTTGATCCTTTTATGAAGGTTGCGGCTGTTGCCCATGTCGGATGGAAGGGGTCAGTCAATGGGATTCTTGGTAAGACCATTGATGTCATGACGAGAGAGTTCTCATGTCAACCTGCTGATATAATCGGGGTGATCAGTCCGTCTTTAGGGGCTTGCTGTGCCGAGTTCCGGGGATACCGGACGACCCTGCCTTCATGGATGCATAGATTTAAAGGTAATAATGATTATTTTGATTTTCCGGCAATCAGTCGTTTTCAACTGGCAGAGTGTGGACTGAGTCCTGTCAATATTCACCGGATCGAAATCTGTACCCGTTGTGATTCGAATTATTTTTCATTTCGTCGAGATCAGGACACCGGGCGTTTTGCTACGGTGGTTGCCATCCAGGATTAGAGTGTTTACCTTTCTCGAATGTCTTTTCATTGCGGAATTGAATTCCTTTTTGTTCCGCCCCTTTGTTGTTTTTTTCCCGTTAGTTTCCAATGTGTGGATTTGCCATGGGTGACGCTGATCGTCGGACTGGTATGAGCTCTCGTCAAAGGGCATTAACCCTTCTCGTGGGCTGGGAGGCAACAATGGCGCCCATTGATTATTTTCGCGACCAGGCCATGGAAACCCCCTTTGCCGATGAGCGGGATGCTGGGTTGTTTCTTGCCCTGGTTCAAGGTGTGGTCCGCTGGCAAGGGTATCTTGATTGGGTTTTGGGACACTATTCCTCCCATCCAATACCCAAAATGAAGCCGTTGGTCAGACAGGCTTTGCGGCTTGGGCTCTATCAACTCCTTTTCCTTGATCGAATCCCTCCTTCCGCTGCGGTTAATGAAACCGTCAAATTGTTGCAGCAGGCCCGTCAACCCCAGTGGATCAAAGGATTTGTCAATGGATTGTTACGCAAGATTGGACGGGTCCGCGAAAGTTTACCACAAGCAGGTCAACCGGATGATACCGGGACAATACCAGGGCATTGTCTCTTCAGTCATCCTCAATGGCTTTATGAGCGATGGCTGAAGCGTTATGGTCAAGAGATAACCGGAGAGATCTGTCGAAGCAATAATCAGGAACCTGATCTTACCCTGCGGGTTCACGGGATATCCGTGACAGATTTTCTCGGCCAATTGCAGGGGGCCGGTATTTCGGCCAGGCCAGGTTCGTTTGCTCCCGACTCTGTCAAACTGGCAGGGGCTCGGGGAGCGGTTGAAGCAGTGCCTGGTTTTTGGGAAGGACATTTTCAGGTGCAGGATGAGGCGGCCCAATTGGCAACTCTATTAATGGGTCCCTTGCAATCAGGAGCCAGGTATCTTGACGGGTGTGCTGGTCTCGGGGGAAAAACCTCGGCGTTGGCCTCACTGCTTCCCGAAGGTGGCCACTTGGTTGCGGTGGAGCCTGATGCCCTTCGGTTTCAACGCTTGGGACAGAATCTTGAGCGATTGGGGTTATTGGAGAGGGTTGAAAGATCCTGCTGTAAACTGGAAACGTTGTCTCCTGAGATTTCAAAGGGATATAACGGAGTCTTGATTGATGCACCGTGCTCCGGTCTCGGGGTGGTGCGGCGACATCCGGATATCCGGTGGAATCGAACCGAAGAAAGCCTGCAAGAGTATCAGGCCAAACAGTTGGCCCTTTTGACCGCTGGAGCTGGGTTGTTGGCCTGTGGCGGGATTCTGGTCTATGTGACCTGTAGCATGGAGCCGGAAGAAAACGAGGATGTTGTGGCTCTTTTCCTTCGGGGAAGATCGGATTTCAGGGTTGATGACTGTCGGAAATATTTATCTGAAAACAGTGCCCAGCTTGTTGATGAAACCGGATTCTTTCGGAGCCGCCCAGATCAGGGCCTTGATGGTTTTTTCGGGGCTCGGTTGCTCTTTCAGGGAATTTAAGGGGAGTTGGATGCTTTGGAACCAAACCTGATTAAGATCCGGGGTGCCCGGATGCATAACCTCAAAAATATCGATATTGATCTGCCGCGGAATCGTTTGATCGTTTTCTGTGGACTGTCCGGGTCAGGTAAGTCCACCTTGGCCTTTGATACCCTGTATGCAGAGGGGCAGCGACGCTATGTTGAATCCCTTTCCACCTATGCCCGGCAGTTTCTCGGCCAGATGGAAAAGCCCGATGTCGATTCACTGGAAGGGTTGTCGCCTGCAGTATCCATTGAACAAAGAACCACCAGTCGTAATCCCCGTTCAACCGTCGGGACCATTACGGAAATTTATGATTATCTTAGGCTGTTGTTCGCCCGGGTTGGCCATCCCTACTGTCCTGATTGTGGGCAAGAGATTTCGCCCCAGTCCATCCAGGACATGGTGGATAGCCTTTTACAGGAGCCAGTGGGCACCAAACTCATGATTCTGGCTCCCGTGGTTGATGGCCGCAAAGGCGAACATCGTGAATTGTTCGGTCGATTGAAAAAAGACGGGTACGTCAGGGTCAGGGTAAATGGTCAATTTTATAATCTTGAAGAGGATATCGTTTTAGATCGCAATCTTCGACATCATATCGAGGTTGTGGTTGATCGATGGGTTATGAAAGAGGGCTCCGAGCGCCGACTAACCGATTCAATCGGTACGGCAGTCGCCTTGTCCAACGGAGTCCTGTTGGTAAATTTTCCGGATCGGGATATAGATACCTTATTTAGTGAGAGAGCTGCCTGTATTTCCTGTGGTAGAAGTATGCCGGAGTTGTCACCCAGGCTTTTCTCTTTCAATAACCCCCATGGGGCCTGTTTTGAGTGTAAGGGACTGGGGGTAAAACAGTTTTTTGATCCTGATCTGGTGGTCCCGGATTCAACCCTCAGCATTCGCCAGGGGGCTCTGGTCCCCTGGGGAGATCCATGGCGGCTCTCGGGTGGTTCGGGCCGATTTAAGCGGTTTAATTCCGGTGAGGCCTCGATTTACGGCCAACAACTTGAGGCTCTGGCCCGCCATTATCACTTTGATCTTGATCAACCGTTTAAAAAATTATCAGCCACTGTTCAGCGGATTCTTTTGAATGGTTCCGGGAATGAAGAGATCGAGTTCGAATACCGACGAAATCAGCGCCATACCACGACAACCGGGGTCTTTGAAGGGGTTGTACCCAGCCTCGCCCGTCGTTTTATTGAGACTTCATCCAGCTTTATCAGAGATGAACTGGCCAACTATATGAATGAACAGGTCTGTCCTGCCTGCCAGGGGGCCAGGCTCCGCCCAGAAGCCTTGGCGGTGAAGGTCGGAGCGTGGTCGATTGATCAATTAACCAACCTGTCAATTGTCAAACTCAGACAGGCTTTGCTCGATATCTCTTTACGTCCTCAGGAAGAATTGATCGCTGATCGGGTGACCCGAGAAATCAACGATCGGCTTTCTTTTTTAGAAAACGTGGGCCTTGGCTATCTTTCGCTCAAACGAACCGCTTCAACCCTCTCCGGGGGTGAGGCGCAGAGGATACGGTTGGCTTCCCAGATTGGGTCACGGCTGGCCGGGGTTCTTTATATCCTTGATGAACCAAGTATTGGCCTCCACCAACGCGATAACCAACGCCTGATTGAGACCCTGATCAATCTCCGGGAGTTGGGGAATACCGTGATCGTGGTTGAACATGATGCCGACACGATTATGGCGGCAGATCATATCCTCGATATGGGGCCTGGCGCAGGAGTTCATGGCGGGGAGGTGGTTTATAGTGGAGACGTCAAAGGTTTATTGGCCTCTTCTGGGTCTTTAACCGGGGGGTATTTATCAGGTCGACTCAGCATCGAAATTCCAGAAAAGAGGAGACCACTTCCCAAAAAACGTCAATGGCTTCTTATTCAAGACGCCCAGGTCAATAATCTGAAGAAAATAACGGTTCGGATCCCCACCGGTCTGATCACCTGTGTTACCGGGGTGTCTGGTTCAGGTAAAAGTTCCTTGGTTATTGAAACTTTATATCGCTATGCAATGAAGTTTCTCCAGGGTGGTACAGCTCCTGAAAAATTCGGGGTCAAGTTGGGTAATTTTCAGACCATTGATAAGATTATTGATATCGATCAAAGCCCCATTGGCAGGACTCCTCGTTCGAACCCTGCAACGTACACCGGAGTATTAACCCCGGTTCGTGAACTGTTGGCCCGGCTTCCCGAATCCAGGGCGAGAGGATATCGGCCTGGACGTTTCAGCTTTAATATCAAGGGGGGACGGTGTGAGGCGTGCGAAGGTGAGGGGGTCATTAAAATTGTGATGCATTTCCTCCCGGATATCTATGTTACCTGCGATACGTGCGAAGGTCGGCGTTATAATCGAGAAACCCTCGAAATTCGCTATCGTGGGAAAAATATTGCCGAGATTCTGGCCATGAATGTGGAAGAGGCTCTGGCGTTTTTTAATCGGGTCCCAGTGTTAAAGGCTCGTTCGCAGACCCTGTTTGATGTGGGGCTTGGTTACGTTGCCCTGGGCCAGTCTTCTTTGACTCTTTCCGGTGGTGAGGCGCAGCGGATAAAGTTGGCTCGCGAGTTAACCAAGCGAAGTACCGGTAAAACCCTCTATATTCTTGATGAGCCGACCACCGGCCTTCATCCGGATGATATTAAGAATTTATTGGCAGTTCTTCAGCGGCTTGCGGATAGCGGCAATACCATTGTTATTATTGAACACAACCTTGATGTGATTAAAACGGCGGATTACGTGATCGATCTCGGGCCTGAAGGCGGAGATGAAGGTGGTGAAATTGTGGCCTGTGGAACCCCGGAGGAGGTCGCCCTGGTTCCCGCGTCACATACGGGCCATTTTTTACAGAAGGAGTTGCAGAAAACAGGGATATAGAATAGTTTCTTACCCTTTGAGGATCAATAATCCTTTCTGCTTGGTATGAAGTGAGGAGTTTTATTTACCACTAAAAAATAAGGATAGAATAATGACTGAAGAGAAAGAACCCCAAACCACTGAAGAAAACGTTCCCCAGTTTCGGATGCAGAAGATGTACCTGAAAGACCTCTCATTCGAAAGCCCCAATGCTCCGGCGGTCTTTCTGACCCAGAATAACAATCCAAAGGTCGATCTTAATCTTGAGCTCAGAAATCGACCCATTGAAAACGATCATTGGGAGATTTCCCTGGCCATCACCGCAACGGTCAAGGATGGCAGTAGTGATGATAAAACCATGTTCCTGATCGAGATTGAGCATGCCGCCATCTTCCTGTTGAAGAATATCCCCCAGGAACATCTGCCAAGGCTTTTGGCCGTGGATTGTCCGACCTTACTTTTCCCGTTCAGTCGCCAGATCATGAGTCAGGTGGCGGTGGATGGAGGTTACATTCCCTTTTTGATGGAACCGGTGAACTTTATGGCTCTGTATGAGAACAGCCGGAAGCAGAAAGAGGCAAGTGAAAAACAACAGTAGAATTATCGGTATTGAATACCCCCCCCCACGATATTTATCGAGGGGGGGGGTATGACTGAATCAATTACAGAGCTTCTTTGGATATTTCAACAGGTATTTGTATAGAACGACACGTTTCGAGGTAAGAACTGCAAGAATGAAGAACTCCTCCGCAAGTATTAACGTCGCCATAACACATATTTAAGTCATAAATGCTAATGGTGTCAGTATCTGTATCACCAGCAATTAAGCCATTATTCGAATAAGAGTAATTTCCATTGCTATCAATAGATCCCCTAGAACTAGAAGAACCATATTCATAAGGGCCACCTGAACCACCATATCCATTCAGTGATGTAGAAGTGCTGTTACCTGTAGCTGAAATGGAAAGGGCTAGAGAAGGCACTGCGTCTTCTCCAGAGCGACCTTGTAATTTAGCTCTGAGCAGTAAGCCGACTTTCAGACTACTGGTTCCATTACTTCCATTAACATTGATAGTGAACTCCCCAACCGTATCTTCAGTAAGGGTGGGTTCGTTATACCACGTATGGTAATAATCTGTATTTCCGTATGTGGCGTCAGGTAAGGTCTCGGAAATTGTTCCGGTAAGTATTCCGGGACTTGCGGTGGCCGCATAAGATGTTCCGCTGGTTAAAGTGTGACCTAAATCATCGGATATATCGACGTAAAACTGTGCTGATTCGCCAGCCCATATTTCACCACATACTCCTGCTCCTTGATAATATCCGCAGAGCAGTTGTTCAAAGCCAATCCCAGACATAGGGCCAGAGTGAAGAAGCCGGATCGTGGTAAAAAGGGTATTCGTTATACTTGCTGAGTTTGTTCCGTTCTTTTTATTCCAATTTTGACCACTATCATTACTAATGTACACTGATCTACCTTCAGTGCCAGCTATCAGAAGATCATTGCCACTTTGACCAGCGATGGCTAAGGCTTCGATGGTGTGGGCCCCGGTAACCGATGAAATATCAGAGGTTTTGCTCCATGTCTCGCCGCCATCGGTTGATGAAAAAATGCCGCCATGGGGTGATGAACGATCTAATACATTACCGAAGGTGGCAGCATAAAGAGTAGCATCTACAGGGTCTCGAACAATGGCACGAACATCAGTGTTATTAGGGTCTGAATTTTGAACATTTATCGAAGGGGTTCGCCAAGAGGCCCCCCCGTCATTGGAATAATGAATTCCATTTTTCCCGGCAATCCATATATCATTAACCTTACCGCTAAGTGGGGCTATGGTAATATCCCTGACCTCGGTTTCATTAATGGAATTGGAGATAGTTCCGGTCATTTTAGTCCAAGTCAAGCCACTATCTATACTGTGGAAGAGTCCCTCTCCATCAGTCCCGGCAAATAATTCGGAAGGAGAAAGAGAATTAATTTCCATAGTAAGGACATTTCTGCCGAACGTTACACCTTGTCCTGGAGCCATGGTTGAAATCTTTTTCCATGATTTACCGCCATTTGAAGTTTTCCATACCCCATCTCCATAAATCCCGGCATAAATTGTCTTAGCATGTCCAAGCGCAACATCGAAATCGGTTGGGGTTGGATCAATAGCCAGAGCGTAAACCGGTTTGTTTGGTAACGAGGAAGATGTATCATAATCAGCTGAGATAACATACCCTGATGCCAACGGGGAGTTGGCTGAAACAAATTGAATCATATTTCCAGAGATGAGATAATTATCAACCTCGCTGCCATTTACATAGATTTTTGTTCGTGACCTTGAACCACTATGTGCGTAACTAAATTCAAATATTTCTCCGTAGCCGTCATAATATTCGGGATAGGTCATGAATAAAGTGTAATAGGACCCAGTGGTTAAACCAAGGTAATCACCCTCGATTCTGCGAAGACCAGTGAGGGTATGCCAGGCTTCCCCGCTATTGGTTGTCACAAAAACTCCCTTATCAGTAGCGGCATAAACTACACTGGAGTTATTTGAGTCGATTATAATATCACGAACAAGAGTTCCCGTTAGATTTTTAAACTTAGCAGCGCCGATTTCTTTTAATGGCGAGCCGATATTGTTCCAATTTGTCCCACCATCAGAGGATTTAAAAATACCCCCCCCATCTGATCCCGCATAAATTATATTGGAATTGTTAGGATCAACGGCCAAAGATAATACCTTGGAATAACTTCCCCCGATGGTTTGCCCAACCACCTCAACAAAACCGTCAATTGGGTTGGGAGGTCCTGTGGTGAGTTGAACATTCGCTGATGATGAATGTCCCCCAGAATCAGGAACGAAAAGTGCTGTGCCGGTAGTCTCCGCAAAATCTGATTGCATCTGAACCTGAGCATTTGGTGCAACTGGGTTGCTATAATAATCAGCAACACTGACTCTAATATCTTGGGTGAGTCCCCAGGTTTTTCGGCCTTGAATATTTAATGGGGTTGCAGATAACCCTAAAGCATTGCCGCTGGGCAAACCTCCGGTAATCGTAACAGAAATATCGGCAAAAATAGTTGGATCATTGGTTAATGATGCCCGAATCTGGACTGTTCCAGCCTTGGTTCCTGCATTGAAAACCGTTGTGGCGATAGCATTGGAATCAGTAGTATCTTGGATATTATTGAGGGCTTCTCCACCATTTAAACCACCGTTAAGGATACTGAAATCGACCAGATAGAATTCAGTTGCGGGCTCATTGTTAATATCAACGACCAAAAAATTAATAGAAATGGATTCTTGAACACCACCACCTGCTATTCCAACGATAGCTGGAGTAGGACTTGTGCTGGAGAGTATTATGGTTGAAGCTTCACCGGGTTTTTCTGGTTCTGGTACATCATTATCGGTCGACCCTATGGCAATTGTACTCTGGGTCTGAGCCCCGAGGGCACTAACTTGTAATACAACACTTCCGTCAGATACAGCTGTGTAGGTAATACTTAAAGCACCAGTAGCGTCTGTTTTTCCAGTAGCTGCCGATAGATTCATCGAACCGTTTCCGGAGATTTGAGCTATTGTGACATCCGCGTTGTATACTCCTATATCACCGCCATCTTTAACCGTAATAGTTAATGTCCCTGAATTGCCAACTTCGAGTTGGGATTTTGATGTTTCGGCTGAGATATAGGTACCACTAATTTTTACTGGAATTGAAGCTGTATTATATCCACTGGCACTTGCGGTAATCGTAGCTTCTCGATTGGCCTTACTGACTGTACCGGAAGTAAAAGTGACACTGGCGGTACCATTGGCATCTGTAATTAAACTTGTGGTATTAATCTGGCCTGCAGTGGCCGCAAATCGAACGGTTACCCCGGCCATGGGAGTATTATTCTTGAGGATAGTGGCTGTAACAGTTGCAGAATCGGAATTGTCGGTCTTTACAGAAGTTTGTGAAACCGATAAGGAAAGCGATGTACTCCCATCCGTCGATCCTGGAGGGGGCGGAGTTCCACCTCCATTGCAGGAAATAAGCACTAGGGTGCAGGCGAAAAGAACAAATAACTTCGCCAGGGTTATGAAACTGAACTTTGATTCTATCATATTCATTAGCATCGCTTTCACTTGGGGTTATGAATGTCAGCTCGTTTTGTATTCCGGATCACCAAGGTGGATCTATCTTTTAAATCATAATGTCTTGGCGGTTTGTGCTACAAAATCATTAACCAGCGAACTGACAGCCTGATTGATAGCGGTTGTAAATAGATGCTCAGGTTCCGAGTCAGCAAAAATTGTCTGTGGGGTGACCTTGACAACAGCACGGTTTGTCCAGACGACCGCACCTGTTTGAGGATTCTGAACCCATAATCTTAACTGCACTGTTGCACGATTGGTTTTTCCACCCTGATTGGCCAGATACCCAAGGCCTGCTCCTGCTATGCCCCAAGCAACGCTATTCGCCCCTGAGGGATCAATTTTGTCGGCATACGTATATGGTGTTGTTGCGTCATTACCGGCAATTGCACCGGCAAGAGCCCCAACAGTGACAGTGTTTAACATGTCGTAATTCTCAGTCTTAGCTACACCGAATAACAGACGACTGGTTCCACCGAATAGCACTGGTAACATACCCTTCTTTAAAGGAGACCAAGAATTTTCATTATCAATTTGGTATTTGATAATACGACCTCTCATAACCAAATCAGCATTGAAATCGCCGGCAATTTTCCCTAGAGTTTCATTGTCGAGGGCTATTGTCGAATCGGCTGAGGAATTTTCGTGGGCGGAATTTTCAGCAATTAACTGCCCAATTGCATTTTGCATGCTGGTCGACCAACCACCTGTAGACATTTCCTGGTCCAAATATGCATCGGTTTTAGAACCACCATTGTTTGCGGGATTGGATTTTATAATGTTCTTCCCAACCAGATAGTGCATAACGTCTTCTTGGATAGGTAATAGGACACCTTTTGATATGAGTTCATCATTCAAAGTTTCCATTATCGCACGATTTCGTCTTTGTGCTGTTATTGCATCCTCCATATAGGAGTAATCAGCAAGTGGCATGATCACCATTTTTAGTCCGGTTGTACACTTTGGCGCCGGTGCAGTATTCGATACTGTAAGTTTCTCGGAAACCAACTGACCGCAACCGGAGAGCATGAATGCCAAAACCCCGATGGCTATGGATTTAATGGCGGGCATGACGTATTCTCCTTTCTTTATACTTGATTGAATGACAACCATAATTTCATTGGATGCTTTAAGAAATTATCTGAGGCCTGAGCAAAATAATCAACTCTTTGTTTGCTTTAATTTTGCTATCACTACTGAAAAAGTTTTTAATGATAGGTATGCGACCTAAAAGAGGGACTTCGGTATCATTGTTATCATCAGTTGTATCAATTAATCCTCCAATGATTAACATTTCCCCATTTTTAACTCTGACCAGTGTGCTCATCTCACGAAGATTCACAACTGGCAAACCAACCTGATTATTTCCGCCGAAATTTTTGTATTCAATGGGCTTATCAAGTTTGGAGGTTACAGGGGTAAGATTCAAAATAACCTCATTATTATCTAGAATTGTTGCGATCACAGACATTCCTAAACCCGACATCACACTTGAAGTATTTACGGTATAGGTGACAATACCTTCACTTACGGTTGAAGTTACCGATTCAATATAGGTTACACTTTCACCGACATTAATCATTGCCGGTTGGCCATTCATAACACTGAGTTTAGGATTGGCTAGAATTTTAGTATTTCCTTGTTTTTCGATAGCAGTTAAAAGAAGGTTAAAGTTTTTTGCACCAATAGTAAACATTCGACTTCCTGACGGACCAAGTGGTTGATTAAAACTACTGTCACCGAACTGCATGGTGAAATCAAATAAACCACCACTGAGCAAATCACTCCAATCGATACCCGTTTTCCTTTCGTTAGTAACTGTAACTTCTAATATCTTTGCTTCGATCGAAATCTGTTTATACAATTCCTTTTTCAAATTGGTCAGATAATTATCCACCTTTTCCAAAACCAAACGGGGCGCAGTAACTGTTATTAGACCAATCGGCTTATCAATCGTGTAATATCCTTTGGCCGATTGAGGTTGTGATACTTTTACCGCATCTTGGACTCCAGCTGATCCGGCGGCCCCTGTTTCATCAGTTGATTTTGGGGTTGGAGGGGGGGTATTAGCTTGAGTGTTTTCCCAAATTTGCAATACTTGATCAAGATTGTTTTTGATGTTTAACCAAATATCGAAAGTATTACCTTCACTCGTTAATTCCATACTCCCTTTAATATTGGTATCTTTAGTGGATCCTAATACATCACCTCCAAGAGCAGTTGAGTATTTGGATGAAGTGAACGGCATTGCTAAATGAAACTTTCTGGTCTCTTTGTATTTGATTACAATGGTATTTCCCTGTACTTCATGAAAGTAATCACGTTGTCTGAGTAGATTATCGATGGCATTGAAAAAATCATCGTCGGCTCGAATGTCTACATCAACAAATGAGTATTGATCAACATCACTTGCCCAACTAATATTCATGTTTTTTAAAGAAGCTAGTCTCTTCATTATGTCACGGAGGAGGACTGGACCCGTTGTTGAAGAGATATCAGCTCCTACTTTTACTACGAATTCTTCATTATCTCCCATTGGAGTGAGACTTTCATCATCTGGATTGAGTGAATATGATGGGGTCTGGAATCTAACAGGAAGACTCGCTTGGGCCTCACCATTCTGTGCGGACAAGGAACTTGCTGTACTGTTTGGTTTTGTTCCATCAATCGAACCAGCCTTTAACTGCGAGGTTGATTCAGATGATGAGCTAACTTCGCGCTCCTGGAGTGGAGGAGTGCTCGGTGTGCAGGACAAGAGGGCTGTCATTAAGAAAACAGCAATAGCCCATGATATTCGTTTCTGTGCGTGTCTCATAATAGAATTCTCTCTTTTTTCCTTGTGAGAATAACCCATTTTAATTCATTACTGCTACGGCCAGTCTTCCTTGGATGAATCGTTTAAGGTCTCCAGGAAGAGAAAATCCGGAGAGCAGGATCGCCTGATATTCATTAATTGCCATTGTATGATCACCCTGTTTATCAAAAATTCTAGCACGACTGATCATTGTTTCAAGGGTATCACCGTGAAGGTCTTCATGCTTTTTAAGAAGGGTCATGGAACAATCGAAATCCCCATTTTCCTCACAGAAAGCTGAATAGCTTGCCAAAGCATCGCTGGAAGGTTTTGAACCGCTCACAGCAAGATCAAAATATTCTTTTGCTTGAACTTTCTTTTGCATCCGCGCCAAACCAATTGCGGTGAGTAAAGCAGCCTCAGTATCACCGGGGTTAAGTTGCAAAGCCGTTTTTGAGTAATGTATAGCCTTAGCATTACTGTTAATATGAACAAGACAGAGAGTTGCAATTCGACGTGCTAATAAAATATTGTCCGACCACTTCTTAAATGCTTCTTCGTATAGAGGTAACGCTGCTTGATAATTACCTGCACGTTCATGTGATTGGGCTTGATGAATGAGTTTTTTCGCTTCTATGACTGTTTCCGGAATTTCCTGACGTTTACTTATTTTAATTGCATCCTGGGCTTGAACTTCCAGTACGTCTAAGTCCGCTTTAAATTCTAAGGTGTCCAAAGAACGTTCAGGCCAGGTGAATTTTTTGCTTTTTGGTGATATGACAATGGTGTTAAACCGTTCCTCTTTTTGGAGATCTTTTAAATTTAAAATAATGTCTAAGGCAAAATCCCAGGGCACATCATTTAGAGCTAATGTCAGCGTGCCGCCTACTGATTCATCAACGACGATATTTAAGTTGCTAACCTCACCAAATAATCGGAACACATTATGTAAATCAATTTTAAAGAAATCTACGGTTATCCTTTTTTTATTATATCCTGCAAAGGAAAAGTCTCTTAACCTGTTGGACGTGGCATTGTCTTTTTTCTGAGTTTTATCATCTGCCGATTTGGTCGCAGGTGATTTCGAGTCAATTTGAGGTTGTTCGGGTTCGGGGCTATCCGATTCAATTCCATTTGAAGGAAGGGAACTAGTTGAACCTTGGGCAGATAGTGAATCTTGATCTTTTGGAGTATCTAAGGCCGCAACATCCTGGCTATTTTGAAATACTTCAGTTTGCTCTGTTTTTTCGATGATACCAGCGAGGATAGAAGTAGTCGCAGAAGGTTCTTTAATAGTTATCAGCAATCCGTCAGTTTGTTCCTGAATTGAGTATTCAAATAAAGTATCAAGTCCGGAATCAAGAATTATTCGAGAGCCATTGAGCTTTTTGGTTAAACGAACTCTCGCTAGAGCAGTACCACTTTCTTTGAGTATTTCGGGGCCAACAAGTGTGATGTTATCCAGGTCAAGGAATAATCTATTCGGTTTGTTGGTTGATTTGTCTTCACCAAGCAGGATTTCGTTGAAATTTTGGATAGGCCCATCTGCTTTGACCATTAATAATGTTTCATTTGGTTGGTGATTTATTTCAATATTAAAGAGGTTCCGAGCGGATATGTTTTCTTCAGATTTGGTATTTATTTCAATACTTTCAACCGTTGCCTCAATACCAGCTATTGTATCCAGGGTTGTAGTTGTAATCAGATCACTTACTGTGATGGTAGTTTCATCAACAAAATCGCCAGACGGCAAAGATTGAATTTTATCATTACCCGCCATGGTTTCAGTCTTAATCTCAGGATCCACCGGAGGGATTTTGGGAGTATTAATAACTGCTTCCTGACCGCTGCTTTCCGAACTTTCATTGGCAAAAGTGACGATTATATCGTTATTTGATCTTTCAACTGAATACGTTGATTCATTAGTTATATAAATCTCTATTCGCGCAATAAATGGTTCTTGGTCGTCCAACATTTTACCATTGACAAAGGATACCGGACCGCCCTGGATCTCAAAAGGAAGGTTAACCATACTATCAATTGCCGCATCAGCTATATCAATTATAACCCTCATGGGTTCAAAAAGTTCATACATTGTATATGTTGGTGACGAATCACCTTCAATTTTGAGTATGTAATCAGAGCCGAGTTGATCCCATTGGATTTTGTTAATTGTGAAGGACGTTGATTTCGGCGCCATTGCTGTTTCTTTTACAGGCACAGCTCCGAAAGCATAGGAAGCGGACAGTGTGATTAATAAAAAAGTCCACCCGAAAAATGATCGTAAACTCATCATGGAGGATATCACTACTTTTCTCCCTCTTTTCTTAAAATCATCTCGACAGTTTTGTATTTCCTTTCCTTGGACATGGAATAAGTCAACTGTTTAATGATAACCTGATTTCCGATAATGTCCGATACAATACCGGACCTGCCGATTTTCGTACCGCGTCTTATAACATACCCTTTGCCTGCTGAGTCTTGTACCATTGCCATAGGATTATCATCTGACAGCATGATAGCAACCAGGGACAACTGCCCTGGTTCATACTGCCTCATCCCGGTGAGTTTTTCAGTATCAGATGTTTCTGATGCAACCGGAGAAGTTCTGTCGGAAATAAAAGGCATAAAAGGATCAGGTCTTCCCTCAACTTCATAGCTAAATGCTTTGATGTTCATAGATTTCAAAAGTTCAGCAAGGGTGCGGGTGATTTTAATATTTTCTGCGGACATCTCCTCACTCATAACAGTTTGCTCGGATTGCTCAAACGTAAGCTCATCCTGGGCATGATTTTGTCCGAAGAGAGGAGTTGTAAATAAAGTCAGTGCGAAGCAACAGGAGAGTAATACCCCTGAGATATTTATCGCTTTGTTTTTAAAAAAATTCATAACTGACCCGGTTGCGCTTTAAATTTCTAGTTTGCACTATCTTGAAAACGATATGTGGTTAGTTCAAGTGAAGCAGAAAGTCGCATTTCATTGTCAACCAATTGCGCCCCCCCTAAGGAAAGACTATTAACTGTAACGATTCGATTTAATTTGCTGATCCGATCCAAAAAAGTACCTATCTTATGGTATGACCCAAGAACGGTAATGGAAACAGGAATAATCGAATAAAACTGTGACGGTTGTTCCCCTCTCGGATAAAAAGAAACAAAATCAAGACCTGAGCTCGTGCCTTGTTCTGATATGCTTGTAAGAAGTCGAGGAATCTCTTTTTGTCTTGGGAGGAGGAGTGAGGCTGCCTTTAAGCGAAGTTCTACTTCAGCCTTTTCAGCTTTATGCTCGTCAAGTTTTCCAGCTAAGGCCTCAACTTTCTGAATTTCACCCTTTAAGTATTGATTGTCCTTCGCAAGTTTGTCAATTTCTTCTCCCATGGGGCGCAGTAAGAAAAAAAAGACCAAAACTGTCGGTACAATCAGGGTAGCAAGAAGAAGTCCCAACTTATATTGCCGATTAATATGGGCAAGTTTCTCGTCGAGAAAATTCTCGTAAGCCTTTTTAATTTTTTCAACCTGTGGGTGCATTCCTTGGCATCCTTAGTTACTTACCACCGGAGGTACCCGGCGGGGCGATTGCTATTGTCAAGGTGAATGATTTCAATTTTGCTCCAGCTACAACGAGTTGCGATGTCCCTGATAGTTCCACATTCAGAAAGAAAGGGGACGCGTTGATTCGTTCCATGTATTGGGCAATGGTTGCATTGTCTAAGGCAGTTCCAGCAACACTTAAGGTGCTGGCGTTTTGGGTTAGAGAAGCTAGCCAGAGGCGGTTACTTAAGGTTAACCGGGCAATCTCGTCAAGTACCATAACAGCGGTCTGGGAGCCGGTTTTTAATTTTTTAATAACTTCAAGTTTGGTCTCTTGTTCTGCCTTGTCCTTCTTTAATTTTTCAATCTCGTTCAGAATTGGTTGATAGGATGCCTTCTTTGTACTTAATTCCTGATTGTCTGCTTTCATGCTCTTGATCGTCCCGTTTTTGGCCATACACATTCCGGTCAATCCGACGATGACGATAAAAAGGGTCAGGATGAATATTGCCGCCTCATTGCGGACTTGCATCCTGAGTTTAATCTGTTTAACAGGTAATAAATTTATTTGGATCATAACCTTCCCGATTCTTTAAGAAATGACTGGGCGGAAATGTTTTTTCGCTTTATCGCGGTAATACAACTTGGGTTCATTCGGAGTCCAATGGTTAAATATCCGATGAACGTGTTGCTAGTCCAGTTGAGAGAGCCATTTCAGGGGCAATATTTTTCAGATAATCAGAATCAATTTTACTGGGGTCGGTAGTCGCCCTCGCGAAAGGATTGAATATTTCGCTCTTGATACCTGTCTCTTCTGTGAAAAGTTTAGCAAGCCCTTTGACCTTTGCTCCTCCTCCGCTCAATACCACTCGGTTAATTGTTTCGTCCGGGTAGTTTGAATAATAAAAATCAAGAGCCCTTTTAACCTCTGTAACCCATTGGGTGCAGGTGTTAACAAAAATTTCTTCAAGGTCCTCTTTTTTGTCGGCGGGGGCTTGCTTTCCTGTCTTAAGGTCTTCAGCTTCTTCAAAGGAAATATCAAAGTGACCTTGGATTTGTTCGGTTAGAAGCCTGCTGCCGAGGACAACGTCTCTGGCGAGAACCGATGTTCCTTTCGCAACGATGTTGATATTCATTTTAGATGCACCGATATCAACCAGTGCCACATTTTCATCCTCACCACCAAAATTATACCCATAGGCATTCTCAAGGGCAAAGGCGTCAACATCTACAACAACTGTTTTTAAACCTGCTGCCGTGAGCATGGTAAGATAACCGTCGACAACATCTTTTTTTGCTGCGACAAGCATGATGTCCGTCCGATCATCATCATCCGTATTGGTATGAAGGTCTTGGTAGTCAAGATAAACTTCATCGATATCAAAAGGGATATATTGTTCGGCTTCAGCCTGGATATGCGAGGCGAGTTCCTCTTCTTCCATGACTGCCAGATTTATTTTTTTAACAATAACGGAATACCCGGAAATGGAAATAGCTACCCTTTTCTTGGATAACCCAAGATTTTTGATCAGTGTTCCGAGGACTTTGCCGACAGCTTCGGCGTCATTCAGAACGCCATCTTCGACTGCATCGGCTGGAAGCGTTGCACTTCCTAATGAAACTAATTTGTATCCATCTCCAGCTGATTCAAGTTGGCACACTTTGATGGCATGCGACCCAATATCCAGGCCAACGGCTAGCTTCTGCTTTCCGGGGAAAGATAATTTAAAGTTAAGGTCGGATAATTTAAAACCACCCATAATGACTGTTCCTGCCGTTATCGGTTCATGGGAAGGTTGATGGAATGTAACCGTTCTATAACAAGAATAAAAGATTGTAGGGGTGTGTTGATCATGTCCGTTTTTCTCGTTTTATCAATGTTTTAGCCGATTTAGTCGGGTCTTCGTGCCACGCTGAGTTTCCCCAAAAAACTCAATCAAATCAGTATGTTTAAAGGCTGTTCTTGGAGTAGCTTTTTGTTTATGTAGACCATTAGAGACATAAATAAAAATTATGTCAAGAATAAATTGATCGTTAGTTTCCGTAATTCTTAAAAAAAAACCAAAATTATTGAGCTGGGTGCGCTGATTCTTAATCACTCATCTTATGGTAATGGATGAAAAGATGCTTTGTTTTGTGGCTATATAACAGCAGAACACAACATGTTGTACTCTGCTGTTATATATAATTTGTTGGAGTTAGTTAGCGATTATTAATGTTAATGAATTTCGTTTATGGCCGTTTTGTTTTGCTTCAAATAAAACAACCCTCACTTCGTATCGCGTATTCATTATCACCTTTACAGAAGGCATATATTTTAGAGAGGGGCAAGCGTGATTAGCATAGAATCCCTTTGCCGTCATTTTATTTTGCTATCGACATATAATATTCTAAAACTAAAAATACTTTGAAAGTAAACAAACTTGAGTTTTTGCCTTGGTTAAGGTAGATAGAGAGAAGCTTAATTTTAGTGTTCTTTTAGGATAATTTTAGGAATTACCATGCATTTGCTGCAGGAATCGAAGACTCCTATTCTACAAATCAGCTTAGATGCCCTAGTTATTCTTATTAAATAGCACGGTTGTTTTCCTCAAATCCATTTAAATTGGATTCGTATCCTAGTTTTTTCGTTAAGCTTTTCTTGCTTTGACATAGGCCTGTAGTATTTGGTTGGTGAGTCGACAAGCCTGTTGTTCTTTCATCTCGGGTAAAGTCTTTCGCCTTGCCGGAATTCAAAGTGATTAAATCCCATTTCGGACTCAGGCGATTTTTATATAGTGAGGAGAATTCAATTGACTGAAGTTGCCGAAGTTGAGTTGCCGAAAAAATCTATTTTCAGAGAGTATGCCGAAGCAATACTCATTGCGTTGCTTTTGGCTCTGTTTATCCGGACTTTTGTTGTTCAAGCATTTAAAATTCCTTCAGGGTCAATGATTCCAACCTTGATGGTCGGTGATCATATCCTGGTCAGTAAATTTATATATGGGATTAAGAATCCTTTTACTGGGAGTGTGTTGGTCCCGGTGAAACTGCCAGAGAGAAACGATATTGTCGTTTTTAAATTTCCGTTGAATCCCTCACAGGATTTTATCAAAAGAGTTATTGGCCTTCCTGGTGACCGAGTTGAAATGATTGAAAAAAAACTCTTGGTCAATGGCGAGCCGATTGCTGAAGATCCCGGGGTTTATCTTGACGAACGTATTTTTTCCTCAGACATTCAACCCAGAGATAATTTCGGTCCAATCATTGTTCCGGAGCATTCTCTTTTTGTCATGGGGGATAATCGAGACAATAGTCATGACTCAAGATTCTGGAAATTTGTCGATATAAAAGCGGTAAAGGGTAAAGCCTTTGTGATTTACTGGTCTTGGGATCATGATGTCTTCTTCCCTCGATGGAAACGGATTGGAAAAATTGTTCATTAATGTCGTAAAGGTCGTATTTGTACGAGGAGAGTATTGTTTTGATGAATGATTCTTTCATCGGCAGGGATCTTTTTACGTATGTCGGTGGAAGAGAATATATTTGATTGATCAACGAGATGAAACATGGAAGAACTCATGGGACTATGGGCATAGAACATACTTTTCGTCATAAGCACATTCTTGGGCTTGAAAATCTGACTGAAGACGATATTTCCCTTGTTATTCAGACTGCGGAATCATTTCGGGAAATATCAAACAGATCAATCAAAAAAGTGCCCACCCTTCGGGGAAGAACGGTTATTAATCTCTTCTTTGAACCGAGCACCAGGACTAAATTATCATTCGAAATCGCTGCCAAAAGACTTTCTGCCGATACATTCAGTATATCAAAATCTACTAGCAGTGCCACCAAGGGTGAAACGTTAGTTGATACAGCTTTAAATCTTGAAGCGATGAAACCTGATATTATCATTATCAGGCATTCCTCTTCTGGGGCAGCCCAACTTCTTGCCAAACATCTTGATGCGTCAATAATTAATGCTGGAGACGGGACCCATGAACACCCCAGTCAGGGGTTGCTTGATCTTATGACGGTCAAGGAGAAAAAGGGGACTATTGCCGGCTTGACGGTGGCGATTATCGGCGATATTGCCCATAGTCGTGTCGCCCATTCGGATATCATCGGGTTTACAAAAATGGGGGCGACGGTCCGGGTCAGTGGGCCTGCAACCATGATGCCTCGGTATCTTGAACAATTGGGCGCTCAAGTTTGCCTGTCTCCTCGAGAGGCTGTCAAGGGTGCTGATGTCATAATGGCGCTCAGGATTCAGCAGGAGAGGCAACTCGATCCGCTTATCCCATCGTTAAGGGAATATGCCGCTTTTTTCGGTATCACCGAAGATATTTTGAAGCTGGCCAAGCCGGATGTGATCATTATGCACCCGGGCCCCATCAATCGAGGGGTCGAAATGGATCCGGCCTTGGCCGACGGTTCTCACTCAGTCATCCTTGATCAGGTGACCAATGGAGTAGCGGTGCGAATGGCTCTACTCTATCTTCTGGCAGGAGGAGATTGATACCTCATGGGTATTTTGCAACACGATATTGCACTGGCAATGAAGCCCCTGACTATTCTTTTTGAGAATGCTCATCTTATTGATCCTCGGAATAACCGTGAAGGTCGTTTTCATCTTCTGGTTGTAGATGGCAAGGTGAAGGCTGTTTTTGAACCATCAGAAGCCTTATCAGTTCCCGATGATTGCCTTCGTCTTGACCTTAAAGGGAAATGGTTGGTTCCTGGATTGATTGATATGCATGTGCATCTCCGGGAGCCTGGTGCCGAGTACAAAGAGACCATTGTTTCTGGGACTCGAGCTGCCGCAGCCGGAGGTTTTACTGCGGTGGCCTGTATGCCGAATACCCAACCGGTTAATGACTCACGGGCGGTGACTACGCTGATTAATGCTCTGGCCAAAGATGCCGGGACTCGTGTCTATCCGGTGGGGTGTATCAGTAAGGGAGCTGAAGGGAAGGAGCTTGCTGAATTTGGTGAGATGCGTCAGGCCGGAGTTGTCGCGGTCTCGGATGATGGTCTGCCGGTGGCGGATAGCCAACTCTTTAAAAGGGCGTTGGAATATGCAGGGAATTATGACCTTCTGGTTATTTCCCATGCAGAAGAGCCGAGCTTAAGCCGTGGTGGGTGCATGAACGATGGTGTCATTTCGACTCGTCTAGGCCTGCGCGGCATTCCTGCTGTTGCCGAAAGTATTATGGTTTATCGGGATCTGGCCCTTGCGGCCTATACCGGCCGGCCTGTTCATATCGCCCATGTCAGCACCAGCGAGTCGGTTGAGCTTATCAGGCGGGCAAAGGCTCAGGGGTGGCCGGTTACCGCTGAAACAGCCCCCCATTATTTTACATTAACTGAAGATGCGGTGGGGCAATATAATTCGAATGCGAAAATGAATCCCCCCCTGCGGGCGGAAGAAGACAGGCAGGCTATTATTAAGGGACTAGCTGATGGGACCTTGGATGTCATTGCCACTGACCATGCCCCCCACAGCAGACTTGAGAAAGACCGTGAATTTGATTTGGCCGCCAATGGTATTATCGGCCTGGAAACGTCTGTACCGTTAACTTTGTCACTTGTTAGGGAAGGAATTATTGATCCTTCCGGTTTCGTGCGTTTGATGTCAACGAATCCGGCCCGGATTCTTAAAGTTCCGGGTGGAGGGCTTGAGCCTGGAAGTCCGGCCGACTTGACAATCATCGATCCCGATGTGCAGTACGTCTTTACAGCTGAAAAGATTTTGTCTAAAAGTCGGAATTCACCTTTCATTGGGATGGAGATGACCGGTCGTGCCATGTTGACCATGGTGGGAGGAGCCGTTACCTGGAATTGTTTTGAGGGCTCTGAGCTTCCCGGATAATTGGTTAGCCCTTTATGTCGAGAAGACTCCCGAGCATTTCGCCTTCGGTTTCGATCGTTTTAAGGTTGGCTTGAAAAAAACGGCGGGTTAAGAGCAGGTTTGGTAGTTCTTCGGTCAGCTCTACATTTGATTTCTCCACCGGCATTTCGCCCTGGCTGGTTTGTTCAAAGACCATGGGGCCGGGATCGGTTATAGTCTCAACCCTGGAGGTAACGCCCGCCGGGACAGTCTCCTCCAAGGTGACTTTTGATTTTTTGAAACCATCAGAGTCGGCATTTGCCGTATTGTTGGCTGTTACATCGAGTTTTTTGCTGAAGGCCCTTAAGGCGCTTAAGGCCGAATAACTTGTCGAAATCATAATCTGCCTCCGATTCGTCTAATAAAGTCTCCCAATAGTTATATCGGCCCAAATCTCCCTGGACTTGAATTTTTTATTTAATGGCAGGATTGTTTTCTGATCGCATGGCCTCATTATTCGTCAATGTCTCGGAAATAGGTGCACGTTGTCACAGGGCATTTAAGTCGGTGACCGTCTTTTTTTGTATTGCTTTCCACGAGAAATGGGGAGTTGCATAGCGGGCATGGTTCGTTGATCGGCTTATCCCAAATTGCGTATGTGCATTTGGGATAACGACTGCAACTGTAAAAGACCTTGCCTCGTTTGGAGATTTTTTGAACGAGTTCACCGGTGCATCCCGGTTCAGGGCAGGAGACCCCGGTGGTCTGCGCCTTGATGTGACGACAAGCCGGGTAACCGGAACAGGCAAGAAATTTTCCGTAGCGCCCCTGCTTGTAGACCATTGGCAGCCCGCATTTTTCACAGGTCTCGTTGGTCGCCTCCGGTTCCAGGCGGTCGACCGGAATTACCTTTCCCTCGGCATCCTTGGTGAAATCGCGGGTGTTCTTGCACTCCGGGAACTTTTCACACGCCAGAAATTCTCCGTTTCGGCCCCAGCGGATGACCATTTTCCCCTCGCAAATGGAACAGGGGATGTCGGTTGGGATGGTGGTTTTTTTTACCGATTTCATCTCCAGACGGGCCTTGGTCAATGTTTCCAGGAAAGGTCCATAAAATTCCCTGAGGATCTGACGCCATTCCCGGGTCCCTTCCTCGACTTGATCCAACTGTTTTTCCATCTCAGCGGTAAATTCAACCTCAAGAATCTTTGGGAAATGTTCAACGAGAAGGTCGTTGACCAGAAGGCCGAGATCGGTTGGCTCAAACCGGCGTTTGTTCAGGGTAACGTATTCCTTATCCTGGATTGTTGAAATAATTGAGGCATAGGTGCTTGGTCGGCCAACGCCGTTTTCTTCAAGGGCCTTAACCAGGGTTGCTTCCGTGTAATAAGGCGGAGGCTGAGTGAAATGTTGGGCCGGGGTAATTTTATTAAGGCGGACCAGGTCCCCGGTTTTCAGATCGGGTAGGATCGCCTCATTAGCATCGCCGCCATTGGCCGGACCTTCTTCTTTTGGTTGATCATCCTCGCTTTCCACGTACAGTTTCATAAAGCCGAGAAACCGCATCACTGAGCCGGTGGTTTTTAAACCGTAGATGCCGGCGTTGACCTTAATGGTGGTCTGGTCGTATTCGGCCGAAGACATCTGACAAGCTACAAATCGTTTCCAGATCAATGAATAGAGGGCCAGCATGTCTTTGTCTAGAAAGGCGGCCATCTGCTCAGGGGTATTGTTGATATCGGTTGGACGGACCGCCTCATGGGCATCCTGGGCCGATTTTTTGGTTTTATAAATAAGGGGTTGGGGTGGCAGAAAGTCTTTGCCGAATGCTCCGGAAATATACTCGCGGGCGGAGGCAATGGCGTCATTACTGATTCTGGTTGAGTCAGTACGCATGTAAGTAATAAGCCCGGTAGGACCTTCACTGCCAAGTTCAATACCCTCATAAAGGCGTTGAGCAAGGGTCATGGTTTTTTTGGCGGTAAAACGGAGCTTGCGATTGGCCTCCATTTGCATGGTACTGGTAATAAAGGGAGGAGCAGGATGCCTTTTTTTTCTTTTTTTCTCGACCCCGGCGATCGTGAATTCGGTAGTTTGAAGCTCACGGCAGATTGATTCCGCCTGATTTTGATCACCGACCCGTTGTCTTGCGGACAGTTTTTTACCGGAGATTGTATCGAGTTGAGCTGTGAATTCGGGAGGGACAGCTCCTTCAAGGATGGTGGTTATGCTCCAATACTCTTCTTCAATAAATGCCTTAATCGCCCTATCTCGTTCACAGATCATCCGGACGGCCACCGATTGGACACGACCGGCACTTAGACCACGGCGAACCTTTTCCCAAAGCAGAGGAGATATTTGATAGCCGACCAGGCGATCCAGGATTCGTCTGGCCTGTTGGGCCTCGAAGAGTTTGGTATTTAACTCCGAAGATTGTTTAATGGCTTCCAAAATAGCCTTTTTTGTCAGTTCATGAAACAGGGCTCGATGGATGGGTTTTTTGATATTCTCCAGGCATTGGGCAATATGAAAGGCAATTGCTTCGCCCTCTCGGTCGGGGTCAGGAGCCAGGTAGATTTCGTCAGCTTTTCTTGCTGAAGCTTTCAGGTCATTGATAATTTTGCTCTTCCCTCGGATAGTCACATACTGGGGGGCAAAATCGTTTTCCAGATCAACACCTAAGGTATTAACCGGCAGGTCACGAATATGACCGACCGAGGCCTTAACGGTAAAGGACTTGCCAAGATAACGCTGAAGAGTTCTGGCCTTGGCCGGAGACTCAACGATAATAAGGGATTTTGTCATAACCTCAACTCAAAGTAAAAGGGCTCAGGGCACCGGAGTTCCTTCAATCCGCAAGGAAGTCAAAGGTGCTGAATTTATATCATAATAATCATTGTGGACAAGGCTTTGGTTTCAATGTGTAGTCAGTCCATCGAGTTATCCGGGGCACGTATATGCAGTCCGATCGTTCATTATTGTTGATCGACGCTGCAGGTCTTGCGATAGAGATGGCCGGGGAGGGATTCGCATAACCCTTTAAGCTCCAACAAGAGTAAAAATTCGTTGACCTGTTGGACCCGGAAACCGCTGTTGGCGATTATTTCGTCGATTCCTTGGGGATAAACCTCGAGACATGCTAAAATTTGTTGCTCCCCTGGGCTGACCACTTCTTCCTGGCGGATAACAGAAGCGTCTGTTGCCGGTTTTTTTATCCGGCAAAGACCATCGGAGGGCGGTAATTCTCGAAGAATATCAGCCGAATTCATGATCAGTTTAGCGCCTTCCTGGAGTAACCGATGGGCACCTTCACTTTTAATTGAATCCATCCTGCCTGGTATTGCAAAAACCTCTCTTCCCTGCTCTAAAGCCAGATTCGCCGTGATAAGGGAGCCCGAACGTCTTGTCGCCTCAACAACGACGACACCCAAGGAGAGTCCACTGATAATTCGATTTCGCGCCGGAAAACGAAAACCTTCGGGTTTGGTCCCCAAGGGATACTCAGAAACAACGGCGCCGGTTCGGGCAATGGCGAGGAAAAGCGCTTCGTTTTGGCGGGGATAGACCACATCTACACCGCATCCAAGCACCGCAATGGAGGTTCCTCCATCTTGCAGGCTGCCCTTGTGGACAGCGGTATCTATACCGAGAGCTAAGCCGCTGACTGTGGTATATCCAGCCCTGGCCAGTTGGCGGCCAAGAAGAGTCGCCATCTCCAATCCGTAGGAACTGGCAGCCCTGGAGCCAACCAGTCCAACCGTCGGCTGTGATAAAATCTCGGGATCCCCTTTTACATACAGAGCCATTGGTGGGTCATGTATTGTACGTAACAAGGGGGGGTATGCCGGATCATCCAGGCCCAGCAGGGTGATCCCTTCTTGCTTTATTTTGGCTAATTCAAGGGTGGCTGCCTTTCTTGGCGCATCATGACCGATCGCCCCAATCACTGATTTAGAGAGGCCTTTCACCGCCCCCAACGCTTGCCGGGAAGCAGTGAATATTGCCTCGGGGGTAACGAAGTGTTCGAGTAAAATTTTACATCCGACCGGACCAAGCCCTGGGGTCAGAGCGAGGGTCAGCCAGTCTGCAGGGTCTGTCATGATGGTTCCAATGGTCCGGATGTATTCCGATGATAAAAACAGGCAAAACTATATAGCACGGTTTCCCCGTGTCAATAAATTTCTTGGTTTTCAGTCTTCGGATGCGGGAAGCTAAGCGTTTTGGATACGGGTGGAAATTTGTCACAATTTATAGAGGAAGCACTTGGTACCAGTCTCTTGCCGGGGGAGCTTGGCGGGATGAGCGCCGCGAAAGATGGTTGGTAATTATATGAGGGGTTTGCATTAGACTCTTCAACTGTCGGAGCCTGTATTGCATGGGAAAAGAGAATGGCTGCGCAGGAGTCAGCAAGACCATCGCCATAAACTTTGGACGGACGTTAGCGATCCTCATCAAAACTAGCCAGCAGCATCTTCCGGTTTGGGTGTTTGAGCTTTTTGATGGCCTTGGCTTCGATTTGCCGGATCCTTTCTCTGGTAACCGAGAAGTTCCGCCCAACTTCTTCAAGGGTCAGGTCGACTTCAGTATCAATGCCGAAACGCATCCGTAAAATACTCTCTTCGCGTGGGGTCAAAGTGGCAAGAACTGTATCAAGGCTCTTGCGCAGACTATTCTGCATTGTGGCTTCCTGTGGCGACACAGAGTCTTCGTCTTCGATAAAGTCGGCCAGAAAGCTATCCTCGCCGCTTCCGATCGGGGCGTCCAGAGAAATCGGCTCCTTGGCGATTTTTAGAATGGCTTTTACCTTTTCCACATCAATATCAAGTTCTTTGGCCAGTTCGGCTGGATCCGGTTCCTGGCCATTGTCGCGATAGAGTTTCTTTGAAGATTTGAGCAGGCGATTAATGGTATCGATCATGTGCACCGGGATACGGATGGTCTTACCCTGGTCGGCGATGGCCCGGGTAATACCTTGACGAATCCACCAGGTTGCGTAGGTACTGAACTTATAGCCTCGGCGGTACTCGAATTTTTCCACAGCCTTCATCAACCCGATATTGCCTTCCTGGATGAGGTCAAGTAACTGAAGCCCTCGATTGGCGTATTTCTTGGCAATGCTGACGACGAGTCGAAGATTGGCCTGGACCAAGCAGTTTTTTGCCTGGCGGATGGAGTCGTGGCCAAGGTTGACTTTTTCAATGATTTTTTCCAGGGCATCATAGTCAATGCCGTGTTTGCTTTCTATCATATGAAGGCGCAACTCGTCAGCGGTTGGATGAGACACAGTGTTTGCCGAGCCTTCCTTCTCTTTTTCCGCCCGGTTGTGGGCTTCTTCCATGATCTTTGCGAGTTTTCGTACCTTCTTTACAATATCTTCAATATATTTTTGGTGAATGCGGTCATCCTGAAATAGTCGGATCACCGCATTTTCATTCCGCTCAATCCGGATGATTGCCTTCATGAAGGATTCCTGGTCGATGTCCGGTTGAAAGAGGTCTTTCCGGAAGGCGACCATTTCCCGTTCCAGGCGCTCGGCCTCGGAAATCTGCCAGATGAACCGTTCCCGTATTTCATCTGCGACTTTTGGATCGGCGTCATTGATGCCGCGAAGAACATCTGAGATGGCAAGGTTCTGGTCTTTGAGTTCGGTAACGATTTTTTTGAGAAAAGCCAGGGCGATAGGTGTTGCGATTACCACACTTTGAACAAGGCGTTCGCCCTTTTCGATTTGTTTGGCGAGTTCGATCTCCTGCTTGGAAGAGAGCAGGGAGACGGAGCCCATTTCTCGGAGATACACCTTGACCGGGTCAAGGTTCTCAGGGGTGATATAATCGAGACCGTCTATCTGACCACGGTTTATACTGTCCGCGAGGTCATCACCGAATTCACTATCATCCCCCATGGAACTGGATAGTTTATCAGGGTTTTCCAGCGAAAATTCGTCATCGTCGTCCCAGCTCGTGTCATCGTTTTGATCGTCGATGTTCAACGGCTCAGGCTCAAGGCGCCTATGCCTGGAAGACTTTCTATTATCTCTTTTGGTTGATTTGTCGCCTGCCACTGAGGTACTCCGACAAAAATGTTACGCTTCAGGTTCCTGGTCGCCGTGCTGAATCGTTTCCTTCAGAGCCTTTTTTCGGGCAATCAGTTCCAGGCAAAGAGGGATGTTCCCGGTCTTCTGGGCCTCATCAATGCGTTGGGTGAGGTCCTGTTGCAGGATCTTGAAGCGATTTTTTTCGAGCCAGTCCAGTTTTTCGACGGCCTGTTTTTCCCTTTCCTCATCAGAGTAATCAGGTGACGCCACCAGAAGTCTGGAAATGAAGGATCTTTCCGCCCCTTCTACAAGGTCCAGCAGGCGTTCCGGTTCCAAAGCCCCCTCGGATTTTAAAGCAATCAAATTGCTCAGAATTTTTTTGCCCGCCTGACTGGTGATTACTTGTTCAATGCCAGCTTCTCTGAATTTTTGCAAGTATTCTGGGAAAATAATTAAAAATTCAAGCAACTGTTTTTGCTTGAGTGGCAGGGTGAAAGTCGTGGTTTTGAGTTGAGAAACGCCCCGGTTGTCGCCGGTTGGAGGCGAAGGGTGACTCGCTTTGGTTGTGGTGGTCAGGCGATCCAATGGGATTCCAAGTTTCTGGCTGAAATGGGCCAGGAAAACGGTCTTCTGGGCATGGCTGTCATCAAGGTCTTTGGCCAGAGTCTGAAGTTCCGTAACTATTTTGCCTTTGCCGGTGAGTCCCAGGCCGTATAGTTTTGCCCAGCGCTGGAACAGGTACTCGGGGAGTGCCATGGAGTTTTCAAGTATCTTGGTGAGGCGCTCAGGTCCATGGCGACGAACAAAACTGTCCGGATCTTCTCCCTCGGGCAGTAGGCAGATCCTGGCGTCTACCTGTTCGGCCAGAAAGAGAGGCACGGACCGTCCGGCGGCTTTCATGCCGGCCTGATCGCCGTCAAAGAGGAGAATGATTTTTCCGGCATAGCCCTTGATGGTCCGGATCTGTTTCCGGGTGAGGGCTGTACCCAGGGGGGCGGCGGCATAGTTTAAGCCCTTGGCAGCCATGGCCAACAGGTCAAAATTGCCTTCGACTAGAATACAGCAATCATGCTCTCTGATGGATTTGCGGTTTTGAAAGAGACCAAAGAGCAGGCTGCTTTTGTCATAGACCTGGTTTTCAGAAGAATTTAGATATTTGGGTTGGCCGTCTCCGAGAATCCGGCCGCTGAATCCAGCCACCTGTCCGGTCGTGGTCATGATCGGACAGAGCAGGCGATTGCGGAATCGGTCAAACCAGCCTCCCTGGTCTTTTTTTACCAGAAGGCCAGCCTCTGTGGCCAAATCGAGCTGTTCCGGTTTAGTATAGCGGCGGACAAGGAGGTCCCAACTGTCGGGAGCATACCCCAGTTGAAAATCCCTGATGACGTTGTCGGGGATCTCGCGGTCCTCCAGGTATTTTCGAGCCCCGGCCGCCCGGGGATCGTCCAGCAATAGGGTATGGAAAACCAGGGTGGCATCCTGAAGAACAGTATAGAGGTCGGTTCTTCGATTGGCCCGGGCTCGTTCTTCATGGGAAAGGGCCTTTTCAGGAAGGACGATTCCGTACCGTTGGGCCAGGGCCTTGAGGGCTTCGGGGAAGGTCACGTTATGATACTTCATATAGAAATCGATGACGTCCCCACCCTCGCTGCATCCAAAGCAGTGATACGAATTACGGTTCGGATTGACATTGAAGGAGGGGGTTTTTTCCCCATGGAAGGGACAGAGGCCTTTGTACGTGGCACCTGCTTTTTTCAATTGGACGTGTTCACCGACAATCTCAACGATATTGGCGGCATCCTTGACCTGTTGGACGGCGTTTTCCTGGAATGATGAAGCGGTCATTGTCCTCGATATGAGCGTATGGTCCCTGAAGGGGACCGGGGATGGTAAATTATCGATATAAGATTCCCGGAGGAATGGTTGACACAGAGTAATTATCCAGCTTAATGCCGGAAATGACCAAAAACCACCGGAATGTAACTGTTCAGATGTGCTTCAGGTGCGCTCAATGAGGTCTTTCAGCTATACATCGGTATGCTGGAAGGCCGAATCGAGCGCAGATGGAGTGCAGCTGGATAGTTACGACACAGATTGCATTTGTTCAATCAAAAAGGGTAGAGTGTCAAGGAAAAAGAACGATGGCGATCAATGACCATCGGCTATCCATACGTCTAAATACGGGTGTGGCCATGGATGTGGATATTTCCAGGGTCCTGACATATGAAATTAAAAGAGAAATCGCTGAGCGGTATTTCGGTTTTCGAAAACTGATCGAAGAGGATAAACAGGATCTGGCCTTAAAAATCCAACGTCATGTCATGACCTCCGAGCAATTGATCTGTTTCGATCTGGTGCGGATCTATATTATCCTTCGGGATCGGCGGCTGATCAACGAATTTTTAACCTTGACCGGACTGCGTGAGGAGATTTTTTATGACGAGTATCTGGTCAGCTCGCCAACTATCAAGTCCCGGGTCTTCGAGGGGATCAAGGGCCGAGGGCTGACCCGGGCCGGTCGGTTTACGAATTTGTTTTTCGGGAGTTATGCTCTTTTGGTCGACCATGTTGATGATTATCGGGAGAAGTATGGGGAGCTCCTGGAGACCCGCGAATTCATCAACGAGGAAATCAAATTGTTTTATCGGAAAAATGATATCGGCAGTATCATGGGTTTCCTCAGGAACCTCGAACCAAGCCAAACAGCATCTCACTTTCAACCCCCGCCCCAAGGTCGGGGTAATGAAGAGCTTGAACGGAAACTGAGGGTGGTGCCGCCGGATCCTCTTGAACACCAGTTGCCGGTGATCCCGCCCCTTATTCCTTTGACCCGGATCCGACGGTCCTTGAAAAAGCTTGCGGAAGAAGCCCTGAAAGTGCATTCTGGCAATTTTCCGTAATTCACCCATTGCGGCCGTCACCAGGTTCCTTCGGTGCGTCCTGTCCTGATTTGTTATGTAAAGAACTCACATGGAATATGAACCGAATTTTGCGTCTCTCGGCCTGTCGTTCGTAGCCCTCATTGCCGGATTAATTCTATTGATCGGAGGGGGTGAGGCTCTGGTTTCAGGGGCATCCCGTTTTGCCCTGCGCCACGGGATGCGGCCGATGGTTGTCGGATTGACCGTTGTGGCCTTCGGGACCTCGTTGCCTGAGCTGTTCGTTAGCCTGGTCGCCACCTTCGCCGATCACGCTGATATCATGATCGGCAATGTCATTGGCAGTAATATTGCCAATATTGGTCTGATCTTGGGGATTGCCGCCCTGATTCGACCGGTACCGGTCCATTTTGCCGGGATCAGGAAAGAGTTGTTCATGGTATTGGGGGTCAGTTGCCTGATTGCCTTGGTTGTTGTCGGCGGCTATTTTTATCGATGGATCGGGATTGCCCTGGTTGCGTATCTCATCTGGAATACCGTGCAGTCCTGTTTCGGGGGGGGGAGATTTGAAGTTGCTGAACTGAGCGATCTCCCCAAGGTGGTGGGGAGGGAGTCGAATTTTATGATCATAGGGCTGCAGATTGCGGGTTTGATCATGTTGGCGTACGGTTCAAATCTGTTCATCGACGGCGCGGTGGATGTTGCACGTCATGTCGGGATTTCTGAGTTGGTCATCGGTTTGACCATTGCCGCGGTGGGGACCTCCCTGCCGGAGTTGGCTTCATCGCTATCGGCAATCCGTCGCGGTCATAATGAAATATTGATCGGCAATATTATCGGCAGTAATCTCTTTAATCTGATGATGGTCATGGGGGGCACCGCCGCCCTGCGTCCTTTCGCCTTGAGTAGTGACCTCCTCTACCGTGATCTGCCGATGATGATCGGGTTGATGCTCTTTCTGCTGCCGCTTCTTATATTTCGGGGGCAGGTCAGTCGTTTGTCCGGATTTATGATGCTTGCCGCCTATGGCAGCTATGTCTGGATTCTGGTAGGGTAGCAAGGGGTTTAACATATCGGTCCGTGAGGTTTTTAAAGGGGAATGGAGAAAGATGAAGAATCGTTATGATGAGCAGGAGGCGGAGCGCTATGTGGCGCTTTACCCAGATATTCCAAAAGATTTGGCCTTGAGGGTTTATACCTCTAAGTTGATCGGCATTGAGTCCGACCTGGTTCTCCACGGTGGTGGCAATACCTCGGTGAAAACTATCATGACGGATATTCTCGATCGGGAGTTGCCGGTCATCTGTGTCAAGGGCAGTGGATGGGATCTGGGTGATATTGAACCCCCGGGGCTGCCGGCCTTGGAACTTGAGTATCTCAGGAAACTTCGAGTCCTCGGGGCTATGAGTGATGAGGAGATGGTGAATCAGTTTCGCACCCATCTGCTGGAGGCCTCTGCTCCGACGCCTTCCATCGAGACCCTGGTTCATGCCTTTTTGCCCCATCGCTTTATTGATCATACCCATGCTGACGCAGTGGTCACCCTGACCAATCAGCTTGAGGCGGAGCAACTCTTGATTCAAGCCCTGGGTGATAAAATTGCCGTTCTCCCTTTTATCATGCCCGGGTTTCCTCTGGCCAAGGCCATTGCCGATCTTCATGAGGCACAGCCTGAGGCGGAGGCGATTATTCTGATGAATCATGGAATCTTCACCTTTGGAGAGGACGCCCGGACCAGCTATGACCGGATGATTGATTATGTGAGTCGGGCGGAGCAGTTCATTGCTGGGAAGATGGCCCTGTATTCGTCCTCCCTATCCAGCGAGGGGGAACCGGTAGAGCCTGATCCTGCAATGATTCTCCCCCTATTGCGGGGGGCCTTGGCCCGGGTTGATACCGACCGGGGACGGCAACACTTCAGCCTGGAGGTGCGTTCCACTCCGGAAATCAAGGCGGCCTTGGCCCGACCGGATGCTGAATCACTCCTGGTCAGCGGTGTTTTGACTCCGGACCATGTGATCAGGACCAAGAACTATCCGGCCTTTCTTGATTTTACCGGAGCGGAGGATGAGGAAACGGCTGGCACCCGTATTCGAACCGCGATTACGCTCTATCAGGAGCGCTATATTCGTTATTTCAGCGAACAACTCCATGCCAAGCAGGTTGAAAGAATTCGGCTCGATTCCATGCCCCGGGTGATTCTTGTTCGTGGTCTGGGGATTGTGGCAGTGGGTGAGACCCCAAGGGCGGCAGGCATTGCTGCGGATATTGCCGAGCATACTGTGCGGGCCAAGGTTCGGTCTGCCGCAATCGGCTCGTATCAAGAGCTTGATGAAAGTTATATCTTCGACATGGAATATTGGAGCCTGGAACAGGCCAAGCTGGGGAAGGGGCGACCCCGGCCACTCCAAGGCAGGGTTGCCCTGGTCACCGGTGGCGGTGGGGCCATTGCCCTGGGGATTGGTCGCCAGCTGCTCAAAGCCGGAGCCCGGGTCTTTATGAGCGATATCGATGAGGTCCGGCTGGATAAGGTTTGTCGTAAACTGCAGCAGCAGTTTTCCCCGGAAATGATCTCGCCCCTGGTGATGGATGTCGCTGATCCGGTTTCGGTTAGGAAGTCGTTTGCCCATCTGGTTGCCACGGCCGGCGGGCTTGATATTCTGGTGCCCAACGCCGGAGTTGCCCATGTCGCGACTCTGGCCGAACTTGATGAAGCCAAATTTCAACAGGTCATCGACGTCAATCTAAAGGGGGTTTTTAATGTGATCAAGGCGGTAATCCCGATATTTCGGCGGCAGTCCATCGGTGGTTCCATTGTGATTAACAGTTCTAAAAATGTTTTTGATCCCGGAGCTGCATTCGGGGCCTATAGCGCATCCAAGGCCGGCGCCCATCAATTGGGTAAGATCGCCGCCCTGGAACTGGCCGAAATGGGGGTCCGGGTGAACATGATTAATGCCGATGCCATCTTTGACGACGAGGGAATTTCCTCGGGGCTCTGGGATGTGGTGGGTCCCGATCGGATGCGTTCCCGGAATCTTGATCCGGAGGGATTGAAGGAATATTATCGTCAGCGCAATTTACTGAAAGCTGCGGTGCATGCCGATCATGTGGGCAATGGGGTTGTTTTCTTCGCCTCGGAGTTGACCCCGACCACCGGCGCCACCTTGCCGGTGGACGGCGGGATTCCAGCGGCCTTTCCCCGCTGAGAATTACTGAACGGTTCCCAGAACCCGGCTGATAGACCTTTTTTCACCCAGGGGGATGGTTTACTAATCCGGATAAAACCGGAAATAAGTGCCTTGACAGCAGTCTGCAAAGTATTAGGAGCAGTATGTTTTTTGGAATTCTTGTTTTTTCTGATTGTATTCCAGGTATAAGTCACTAAAAAAATTGATAGTGTAAGGAGTTGGATATGGCCGTGATAAAAAGTACCATGGATATGGTGATGGCCCGGGCCGCCCAGATGGCCGGGGAACCCAGTGACGACGGAGGTGCGGAGGAGGCCAGTAAGGAGGGAATGCGGGCGGCGGCCGGGTTTCTTCGTGGTGAGGCAATTGACCTTGCCGGCCTAATCGCAGGACGTCCCGGGGCGGATCGCTCTGCCTTTGTCCAGGGATTGATCGGGGTTTTGCTCAGGCATATCGTGCTGCCCCGGGAGAAGGAACAGCTGGTCGGGGCTGAGCTTGCCATGAATGGGCTGGTTGCTGCCGGTGCCGGCCATGGTGAACTCTTGCCCGCACTGGCGGAGTTAAAAAAAATATTGGATCGTTATATCCAGCATAAGGAGCAGATCCGAGAGCAACTGGAGGCTGCTTTTGCCCAGCAGATGGAGCAAGTTGAGGGGACCTTGGCTCAACAGACCGGGATGCGGATGAAACTGAAACCATCCCAGCATCCGAAATTTCAGGAGGAATGGGCCAAGATAACCGAGCAGTTGAATGGGCAATATGGTCAGGCCGTGGATCAGCATAAACAGTTGATCGAACAGATCCTGATGGCAGGGTGATGAAAGGTTGTTTTTCCTTTGAACCTGGTGGTGCATCGGTAGACCCACTTTTAACTGAGTGGGCTGGACGATGGGGAGCGACCATCGGTTCGTTGAATACCGACGCTGTTGCACTGAGTGCCGACTCTTTCATGGACTCGGTCCAGGATCTGAAGCGCCGTTGCGACAGTCAGGGTCAGTCCTTTACCATCCATTTTTCCCTCCCCTTGGAGTAAGGCATGGAGTCCCCGATACATTGCTTCCAGGCGGCCCTGAAGAGGCGGAAGGTTGATGCCTTTTTAGTGACCCAGCCGGAGAATCGCCGTTATCTGAGTGGTTTTACGGCTACGGATATGAATATCTCGGAGAGTTCCGGGTCCTTGCTGATCCTGTCCGGTGATCCCCCATTTCTGTTGACGGACTTTCGCTACCAACAACAGGCTCTGGCCGATACCAAAGGCTTTGAGATATGCATCTACAAAAAGGGTCTACTGGATCTGCTGAAAACAGAGTTGCCCCGGTTGGGGATCAAGCGATTGGCCTTTGAAGGCCATTATTTGTTGTTCCAGACGGCCAGAAAACTCCAGGAGCTGGCCGATATGTTGGCCATTGAGCTGATTCCGATCACCGGGTTGATCGAAAAGCAACGAACCTGCAAAGATCCTGGAGAGCTTGCCTTGATTCGCCGGGCGGTCCGGTTGAATGAAGAGGTCTTTATTGAGGTCTTCAAGTCACTTCGACCGGGGATGACCGAGCGTCAGGTGGCCATCCGGATCGAAACGCTCATGCGGGAGCGGGGGGCTTCCGGCCCTTCCTTCGAAACTATTGTGGCAGCTGGTCCCAATGGGGCGCTGCCCCATGCGGTTCCCGGTGATCGTCCACTGGTCGAGGGTGAGCCCATCGTCATCGACATGGGATTGGTTCTTGACGGATACTGTTCCGATATGACCAGGACGGTGGTGCTGGGGCGTATCGCTCAGAAGACCCGAAAGCTTTTTCGTCTGGTCCGGAAGGCGCAGTTGGCTGGGATCAAGGCCATCCGTCCCGGAAGGACAGGCCTGGAGGTGGATATGGCGGCCCGCCGGATCATTACCGAGGCCGGGTATGGCGAGGCTTTCGGTCACGGTCTGGGGCATGGAGTCGGACTCGCGGTTCATGAGGCCCCCTCACTGAGTTTCCGCAACCGAAAACAACTGAAACCCGGGATGGTGGTCACCGTTGAACCGGGAATATATCTACCCGGCTGGGGTGGCATCCGGCTTGAGAACATGGTGGTGGTAACCCCTGAAGGTTGTGAACTGTTGAATAGTGATACCACCTTTCTGGATATTTGATCTTTTTCGAAAAACACAAAAAAGGATATTTCATGCGGAGTTACAATCGGGCGGATCATGCGCTTCGTCCAGTATCATTGGAGTTTGACTATCAACCCCAGGTGGCCGGTTCGGTCCTCATCCGCATGGGCAATACCCATGTCCTTTGCTCGGTCAGTGTGGAGGAGAAGGTTCCTCCTTTCTTGATCGGGGCAGGGCAGGGCTGGATTACTGCTGAATATGGGATGTTGCCTGGGGCCACCAATACCCGGAACCGGCGGGAAACCAATGGCCGTTCCGGGAGAACTATGGAGATTCAGCGGTTGATTGGTCGATCTCTTCGGATGATGGTTGATCTGGGTAAAATCGGTGAGCGAACGTTGCGGGTGGATTGCGACGTGTTGAATGCCGATGGTGGGACCCGGACCGCCTCGATTACCGGGGCCGCTCTGGCTCTCCGCCATGCCTTGCGTAAGTTGGTTGCGTCCGGGACCCTGGCGGAGATGCCCGAACTCACCCCGGTGGCGGCAATCAGTGCCGGTTTGGTTGATGGGTGTTTCCTGTTGGATCTTGACTATAGTGAAGATTCTTCGGCCGAGGTTGATGCCAATTTTGTGATGACCGGCGACGGTCGGTTGATTGAAGTGCAGTCAACCGCAGAGGGCAAGCCCTTTGATCGGGAGCAGTTTAACGCCTTGCTGGATCTGGCGGGAAAAGGGACAGCTCAACTGTTTGAGTTGTGGGGGGACTCCCATGGCTGAGTCTCCCTTTACCCTGCACAGTCGGTCCAGCCAGTCGGCAGCCCGCCGCGGTGAGGTCCGGACTGCCCATGGGATCATTCAGACCCCGGTGTTCATGCCGGTGGGGACCCAGGCCACGGTCAAAGGGGTGACCCCGGAAAATCTGAAGGATCTGGGGGCCGAGATCATCCTGGGGAACACCTATCATCTCTATATCCGGCCCGGCCATCGCTTGATCCGGGAATTGGGTGGTCTGCACCGGTTCATGAACTGGGACCGGCCGATTCTCACCGACAGCGGTGGCTTTCAGATCTTCAGTCTTAAAGATCTGGCCAAGATCACCGAAGAGGGGGCGGCATTCAAGTCGCACCTGGACGGGAGTAAACTTTTTTTAAGTCCGGAAGACGCGGTTATGGTCCAGGAGGCCTTAGGCTCGGATATCATGATGTGCCTAGATACCTGTATTCCCTATCCGGCCAGTCGGGATGAAGTGATTGCCGCCACCGCGCTCACCGGTCGTTGGGCTAAACGCTCCCGGGAGGCCCATGAGAATCGTGCCCAACTTCTTTTCGGGATTGTCCAGGGGGGAATGCATGAAGACCTGCGGGCCGAGGCGGTGGAAGAACTGGTGGATATCGGTTTTGACGGGTATGCCCTTGGGGGGCTGAGCGTCGGGGAGGACCAGGAGCAGATGTTGGCTGTTACCAGTTATACTGCAGCGCTGATGCCTGAGGATTATCCTCGCTATCTGATGGGAGTAGGAACCCCGGAAGATCTGATCGAGGCAGTCTGGCGCGGGGTTGATATGTTCGACTGCGTGATGCCGACCCGTAACGCCCGGAACGGAATGCTCTTTACATCGTCGGGTAGGCTTGTTATAAAAAATGCTCGGTACAGGGATGACCCACGTCCAGTGGATGAGCTCTGCGATTGTTATGTCTGCCGGAATTATTCCCGGGCCTATCTCAGGCATCTGTTTGTAGCCAGAGAGATTCTGGCCTCCCATCTCAATACTATTCACAATCTCCATTACTATGTGAATCTTCTGGGGGGGATGCGGCGGGCCATCGAGGAAGACCGGTTGGCGGAGTTCCGGCGGAATTTTTATCTTCAGCGTACCGATACCGATTAAACCAATGAGTTTTTCATAATTTTTGCCATGGAGGATGTTATGACCAGTTTAGCCTATGCCGCAGATGTTGCACCTTCCGCAGGCCCGGGGGGGATTGCCTCGTTTCTGCCGCTGATCCTGATCTTTGTGATTTTTTATTTCCTGCTGATTCGACCCCAGCAGAAAAAGGTCAAGGAACACCAGAAGTTTGTCTCAAACTTGAAAAAGGGTGATACCGTGATGACCAATGGCGGTATCCACGGGAAGATCACCGGGATTACCGATTCAGTGGTTACCTTGGAGATTGCCGATAATGTTAAGATCAAGATCTCTCGGCAGTACATCGCAGGCTCACCCGCTACGGGCGGCAATGCTGGTGGCGAGGTTGCCCCCAGTCAGATCGGTGGTGGTTGAGGGACTAAGTAACTTCCCATCGTGAATGGAATAATGCAGAAGAACCGGTCTTTTCGACCGGTTCTTTTATTTGTAACGGAGACCTCGGAGATGATTCCTACGGGGTCTTAGGTTTGAGCCTTATCTCTCTGGCTGTCTCCTGGAATTTCAGGTGATAGATTTGTACTGTAAGGATTTATTCTATGCCCTTGCCATGGGCCAACCACTTTTCGTGGGGGGCAGAGGGGTTTTGAAACTGGTTAATCCAAAACATTCGTCGTTTCTCGCTCAATTTGCGCCTTAACCTTGAGCCAATCGTTTTCAGAGGCCAGGAAGGATTCAAGGAGTTTCGGATCGAATTGTGTTCCGTTTCCCTCAATGAGGATAGCCTTGGCCCGCTCTGCCGAAAAGGCGTCTTTATAACAACGGGTCGAGGTCAGGGCATCATAAACATCCGCCAGGGCCATGATTCTTGCGGCCAGAGGAATTTCTTCCCCCTTCATCCCTCTTGGATAGCCAGTCCCGTCCCATTTTTCATGGTGTCCGACGGCGATCTGATAGGCCATCTTCAAAAAGTTCGAACCGTTCTCCTGATAGAGATCCCAAAGTAGTTTTCCGCCAATGGTGGTATGCCTCTTCATCTGTTCGTACTCTTCATCGGTCAGTCGGTCAGGTTTGTGCAAAATGGCATCGGGTATCCCCACCTTGCCGATGTCGTGGAGTGAGCTGACCGTGGCCATATCATTGACGAGTGCCGGAGTCAACTGGAGTTCCGGTCTTGATTGCATCAAATTGGTGGCCAGAAGTCGACAGTACTCCTGGACGCGGCGCAGATGGAGACCGGTCTCTCCGCTTCTGGAGCCGGCCATTTCGGCCAGGCCGAATACTAATTGATCCAGACCTTCAAGCCGAATCAGGCGGCTTGCCCCGATGAGTCTGAGTTTTAACTCGTCACCGTGGACCGGTTTATGAAGAAAGTCATCCGCCCCGAGTTCCATGGCCTCAACTAGGGCCTTACGGTTGTCGAGGCCGGTGAGGACGATGATATAGGTGTAGCGGCTTTCTTCTTGGCGGATGGTCCTGATGACCTCGAATCCATCCATTTCCGGCATCTGAAGGTCGGTGATCACCAGGCGGATTTTTGGGTTTTCCCGCCAGCAAAAAAGGCCCTCTCGGCCATTTGCCGCCTCCAGCACCTCAAAGCCGCGCTGGGATAATTGATTTGAAACAAGACGCCGTTGGGTCGGTTCATCTTCAATAAGGAGAACGGTGTGGGTATCAAGGAAGGGGTCCATTTTTTTCCGCCAGGCTCGTGTTGTGTTAAAGATAAAGAGCACCAAGCACTACCCAATATTCTGCGTTAAAAGTGAACCGGACGTCAAGGAAGAAGGAGGCCTGTGGCGGATTATGAGGTCTGGCGGCGGAGCAGATCGAAGGGGTGCCAGTTTTCAGAATAGTAATTGATCCAGTCCTTCCAGCCGAATTAGGCGGCTTGCCAAGCAAAGCCCTGATGAGTTGTACTTTCAATGACTTGATGAATTGAAATCGTCCTTCCCCGAATTAGTGGACACCAAGTTAAGCCACTTTGCTCTTAACAATCCATTCGTATTCAAACATGGCAGGCGATTGATAGCCATTCGTGGAATGACGCCTTCTTCGATTATAATATGCCTCGATATAATTGAAGAGAGCTTGCTCTGCTTCATTTTTGTCGCGGAACCGTCTATGAAAGACGAGTTGCGTTTTCAAAGTGTGAAAAAATGACTCTGCCACGGCATTGTCCCAACAGTTCCCTTTCCGACTCATGCTTTGGATAAAGTTCTTCTTCTGTAATAACTCTCTGAAATCCTTGCTGGCGTATTGAACTCCCCGGTCGCTATGAACAAGTAATCCCTCCCCTGGATTTCTCCGCAAGAGAGCTTTCTGAAAGGCCCGAAGCATTGAATGCCGTTCAAGGGAGCAGCTAAGATCCCAGCCAACGATAATTCGTGAAAATAAATCTATGAATACAGTGAGATAATGCCAACGATTACCTACTCTTATATAAGTGATGTCACTTACCCAAGCGATATTTGGTGCTGATACGGTGAACTCTCTGTTCAGGAGATTCGGGGCAACGGGTTCATTTCGGAGATCCTCAGTAATCATTGGACTCCCGGCCATTCCGTCATGCTCATTATAGAGTTCTCGAATACGTTCCTTTAATCGTTCGTTCTTGATCCTGCGATTGGATAATGGATTCTGGCGCCATCGGTAATAACCGCTCGGGGATATCTTGAATACCTGGCACACCTTCTTCTCCGGAAATGAGGAGCGATTCTCCTTAATAAACTGATATCTCATTTCGATGCCCTGCTGAAGATGGCCATGGCTTTTTTTAATATATCTCGTTCCATTTCGGTGTCTTTCAACCGATTTTCTAATTCCCGGATCCGTTTCTGATCTTCTGTCAGTGCCTCCCGACCATGACCAGGGAAAGCATATTTCCCTTGGCCCTTATGGTATTCTCGTCGCCAACGATAGAGCAGATCTTTGTTTATTCCAAGATTATCAGCAACTTCTGCGACCTTCCGGACAGGCTCTGAGCATAACAAAACAGCATTTCTCTTGAAATCTTGATCGTATTTCCTTCTTTCTTGAACACTCATTTTTTCCCTCCTGTCGTTTCCAATATAACGACTTAACCGAGTGTCCACAATTTCGGGGGAGGATCAAAATATATTCTGACCGCCATTGCCACGTAGCATGACGGATAAAAAGCGCCAGGGTAATGTATCCGTGGTTTCCTTGCCATGATTAACAACTTATCACCAAGAATGTCAAAATGTCAAGCCTGACCGTATGCCGTGTAAAACGGCTGTAATTCCAGTCAGTTAAAGTCTGGCGCAAGGAGTTGTCCGTACACCTTGCTAGCGACCGGAGGCAGCGTCCGGGTAACCGGGGGTTGTGAGTCTCCGTGTGGCAAAGTCGCAGGCC